>NZ_JAUASW010000002.1:0-600000 GCF_030345705.1 Pelomonas sp. SE-A7 | reverse complement strand
CGTTGGCGCGCATGGGCCTTGACGCTCACTACCTGCATGCTGCTGCCGCTCCAGGCCTGGGCACAGAACAGCATCAAGTCGATCAACAGCGTCCAGCAAGCCGGGACCGAGGTCGTTCGCATCGAACTGGCGCAGCCATTGACCGAGGTGCCACGCGGCTTCACGGTGCAGACGCCGCCGCGGGTCGCGATCGACCTGGCGGGCGTCAGCAACGATCTGGGCCGATCGCTGATCGAGATCAACCAGGGCAATCTGCGCACCATTGCGGTCGCGCAGGCCGGTGAGCGGACCCGGCTGGTGCTGAACCTCCGTCAGCCGGCAGGTTATCGCGCCGAGATCCAGGGCAATGCCCTGGTTTTGTTTCTGGAGAACAGCACGCCGACGGCCGTGACCGCCTCCGGTACCAGCGAGCCGGTGCACTTTGCGCAGTCGCTCAACGCCAGCCCGCAATCGCTGCGTGAGATCGATTTCCGCCGCGGCCAGGATGGCACGGGCCGAGTCATCGTGAACCTGCCCAGCAACCAGGTGGGCGTGGACATCCAGCAGCAAGGCCAGTCCCTGGTCGTCGAGTTCCTGCGTTCGACCCTGCCGGAGGCCCTGCGTCGCCGCCTCGACGTCACCGATTTCGGCACGCCGGTGCAAGCCATCTCGACCAACCAGGTCGGTGACCGGGTTCGCATGGTGGTCGAGCCCAAGGGGGCCTGGGAACACAGCGCCTACCAGACCGACAACCAGTTCGTCCTCGAAGTGCGGCCTCAGAAGGTCGATCCCAACAAGCTGGTGCAGGGCCCTGGCTTTGCTGGCGACAAGCTGTCGCTGAACTTCCAGAACATCGAAGTGCGAGCCCTGCTTCAGGTGATCGCCGACTTCACCAATTTCAACGTGGTGACCAGTGACACCGTGACCGGAAGCGTCACGCTGCGACTCAAGGACGTGCCTTGGGACCAGGCGCTGGACATCATCATGCAGGCCAAGAACCTGGGCCTGCGCAAGACCGGCAATGTGCTGCTGATCGCTCCCAAGGACGAACTGGCGGCCAAGGAAAAGATGGAGCTCGAGGCCAAGGCTCAAATTGCAAACCTCGAACCGGTGCGTACCCAGGCCTTCCAGCTGAACTACACCAAGGCCGAGGAAGTGGCCAAGGGGCTGACGGGCCAATCCACCAGTGGCAGTGGTGGCAACAGCGGTGCCGCTACGACACGCATCCTGTCACCCCGCGGCAGCGTCATTTACGAGACGCGCACCAATCAGCTCTTCGTCAGCGACATTCCGTCCAAGCTGGAAGAGATCCAGGCCATGATCGCCAAGATCGACATCCCGGTGCGCCAGGTCCTGATCGAGGCCCGCATCGTCGAGGCGGACGACAAGTTCGGTCGTGCGCTGGGTGTCAAGCTGGGCAGCCAGGATTTGCGCGGCATCCAGGGTGGCATCCCCGGCTACAACCTGTCCGGCAACAACTACCTGACGCTCGGCGGCAACTACAACGCCGTGGGCGCGCAAACCGGGCAAGGCGTGGCGCAAAGCTATGCCAACAGCCAGTTCGTCAATTTGCCGGCCAATGTCTCGTCCGATACCTTCGGCGGCGCCAACCCGGTCTCGTTTGCGCTGTCTCTGTTCAGCGCGGCGTCCAACCGCTTCCTGAACCTGGAGCTGTCGGCCCTGGAGGCGGACGGCAAGGGCAAGATCGTGTCCAGCCCGCGTGTCATCACGGCTGATCAGGTGAAGGCCCTGATCGAGCAGGGCGAGGAACTGCCCTACCAGGTGGCCACGGCCAGCGGTGCCACGTCGATCGCGTTCAAGAAGGCCGTGCTCAAGCTGGAGGTCACGCCGCAGATCACGCCGGAAGGCAATGTGATCATGAACGTCGACGTGAACAAGGACAGCCGGGGCACGCTGACGCCCCAGGGCTATGCCATCAACAACAAGCATGTGCAGACGCAGGTGCTTGTGGAGAACGGCGGCACGGTCGTGATCGGCGGCATCTTCACGCAAGACGAACGAATCGACGAAAGCAAGGTGCCGCTGCTGGGAGACATTCCGATCATTGGCAACCTGTTCAAGAACAAGTCGCGGATTTCGAGCAAGACAGAACTGCTGATCTTCCTCACCCCCAAGGTGGTGACGGAACGAGCCGTGGTGAAGTGAGTCGGCACGGCGACGCGGCATGGCAAGTGAATCCAATGGCTTGAGGGAGATTCCGACGGCAAGTGCGTCGGTTCCGATGGAGATATGAGATGAAGATGGTCGCTGCACTGGGTCGAGGCTGGTTTGCGCGCATGGCGCTGCTGCTGCTGACCGTATTGATGACTGCCTGCGGCGGAGGCGGAGGATCGGCGGGCACGCCGGTGCTGGGTGGGGGTGGTGGCGGTGGTACTGGCGGGACCGGCGCGACCGCCACGGACCTGGCCCTGGTGCTGAGCACGGCCAGCCTGCCGACCGACGGCTCGGTCAAGTCGGTCGTCACGGTATCTGCGCTGGATTCGAAGCGCAACACGGTGGCCGATGTTCCTGTGACCATCAGCGTCAACAGCAACGCGATCGCGACGCCCAGCGGCACCAAGACCGATACGACCGGTTCAATGACGGCCTCGATCAGCATTGGCTCGGACCAGTCCAAGCGGACCATTACGGTCACGGCCACCAGCGGGTCCATCACCCGGACGGCCACGATCGACGTCGTGGATCCGACGCCCGGCGGCAATGCAGGGCCTGTGCTCGATGTGGCGATGTCCTCGACCTCGGTGACTGCCTTGCTCCCGAGTACCGCCACGGTGACGGTTCGTTCGGCCGCCGGCGTCGGCTTGCCCAACGTGGTGGTCAACCTGGCGACGGCCCGCGGCAACCTGGCGCAGCTGTCCAGCAGCTCCGTCCTGACCAATGCCAGTGGCGTGGCAACGCTGACGGTTTCTGCCGGCAGTTCAGGCCTGACCGGGGCCGACGAACTGCTGGCATCGGCCACGGTGAGCAGCGTGCAGGTCAGCGGCCAGCGTGGTTTCACCGTCGAGGGGGCGGCGCCCACCCTGACGTTGGGCGCCACCACGACCACGCTCAAGACCTCCACGGGCGCGGTGGCACTGCAGGCAACGGTCCGCGATGCTCAAGCCAAGCCGGTGGCCGGCCGTTTGGTCAGCTTCGTCTCCAAGACCGGGGGTGTCAGCTTCGGCAACACAAGCGCTCTGACCAATGCCTCGGGTGTCGCATCGACCACGATGCTGCCCAAGGACGGCGCGACCACCTCGGCCGACGTGGTGCAGGCCAGCGCGTCGGTGTCCGGCAAGGACCTCCTGACCGAACTCGGTGTGCAGATCGTCGGCGAGAAGCCATCGGTCACGCTGACGCTCAGCAATTCCCTGATTTCGAGCACGCAGCCTGCGACGGCCGTTGCCGTCGTGAAGGATCCGACCGGCGCCATCGTCAAGGACGCAGTGGTCAGCTTCTCATCCCAGTACGGCCTCGTCAGCTTTGATGCTTCGACGGCCAAGACCGACGGCACCGGTGCAGGCTCGGTCGTCATCAGTCCGCGTGTAGGTGCCAGCGGGGGTGACGTGGTCGAGGCCCGCGTCACCGTGGGTGGCGTCGCCGTGCTGGCGCAAGCGGCCCTGCAATTGGCGACCAGCGGTTCCTCAGGCATTCCGGTGCTGCAGCTGACGCTCAGCTCGGCCTCCATCAGCGCGGCCGTGCCCGCCACCGTGACCGCCCATCTAACGGACAGCCGTGGCGCCGTGGTGGCCGGTCAGGTCGTGACCTTCACGGTCATCCGTAGCCTGGCCAAGACCAATGTTGCAACTGCACTGACCGACGCCAATGGCGACGCCATCGTTGTGATGTCGCCCACCAGCACCTCGTCGGCTGGTGCCGACGAGATCAATGCAACGGCGACCTATGCAGGCACCAATCTGCAGGCAACCAAGGGCTTCCAGGTCCAGGCGACCGATGTATCCATCAACAGCCTGACGCCGCTGCTCAGCCCTCTCTCGGCCTACGGTCAGACCACGCTGACGCTGGGCCTGTCCGGGGCGAGCGTGACCTCGCCAGTCAAGCTGACGCTCAGCTCCTCGTGTACCGCTCAGGGCAAGGCCAGCCTGTCGCCGTCGACGCTGTCGGCCACCAGCAATACCGTCACCATCCAGTTCCGCGACAACGGCTGCGGTGCGGTCCAGGCCTCGGACCAGATCCAGGCGGTGATTGACGGCACGGCGGCGACCAGGTCGCTGACCCTGCCGATCGATGCGCCGGCCGCGGCCAGCCTGGCCTTTGTCCAGGCGCTGCCCGAAGCCATCTATCTGAAAGGATCCGGCTTCACGGAGTCATCGCTGGTGACCTTCGAGGTTCGTGACGCTGCAGGAAACCCCCTGCCCAACCGCGTGGTCGAGATGCGGCTGCAGACCGGTGCTGGTGGCGTGATCATGGAGGGGCATGGCGTCGAGGCCGTCGAACCGCCTTCGGCCAATCCGTTCACGCAAACTTCCAACGCCCTGGGTCGGGTGTCGGCCCGCGTCAACTCGGGCACCCAGCCGACGCCTGTGCGTATCCACGCCAAGCTCCAGGGCTCGTCGCCGGCCATCGCTACGGTGTCCAGCAATCTCAGTGTGGCAGTCGGCTTGCCCTCGCAGGCCAACTTCTCGCTGTCGCAGGGCACCAAGAACATCGAGGGCTATGGCATCGACGGCACGCCCAACACCTATCAGATCATCGCCTCCGACCGCAGCGGCAACCCGGTGCCGGCGGGCACCTCGGTGAACTTCGTGACCGAAGGCGGCCAGATCGAGGCAGTCAAGCAGATCCAGCAGGTCAATGGCATCGCCCGTCTCACGGCCAACTTCGTGACCTCGCAGCCCAAGCCTGACGATGGTCGTATCACGGTGATCGCCTACGCGCTGGGTGAAGAATCCTTCATCGACCTCAACGGCAACAACGTCTACGACCTGGGCGAACCGTTCCAGGACCTGGGCAATATCTTCAAGGATAGGTACTACAACAACGACCCGACCGGCAACGAGTTCATCAGCCTGACCATCAACAACAAGAATGCCTGCGTCGCACCTCCCGCGACCATGTTGCTGAGCGCCTTCACGCCTTCCGTGGCAGGCACGTGCGACGGGGTCTGGAGCGGTGCCGGCCAGGTCTATGTGCGGCGTGCTATCGAGACGGTGCTGTCGACCTCTGAAGCGCGGCCACTCTGGCCTACTGATGCATCTGCAACCATTGCCAAGAACGGGCCGACCATCAGTCTTGCGACCGATGGCGACCCGGCCAGGCCGAAGACGACCTTCAGCGTGGTGGACAGTCTCGACGTGGTTTGCACCACTGCCAAGACGGGAAGCTTCCAGATTCTGGCGGCCGACGCCAATGCCTATCGACTCAATCCTATGGCGGCAGGGACGGTGATTTCGTCGTCGACGCCGACCCAAGGTTTTGCGAGCTCGGTGATTGGAGGCAGCCCGGTCGCCAGCACGCTGGATGCCTCCAGGGCAACGGTCAGCTATGCCTTCGATACGGCTAGTGAAGGGCTGGTGGCGATCGCGTTCAAGTCGCCGGGTGGTCTGACCACGACCGTGACGCTGAACGTCGTCAAAAAGGCCTCGTGCCCCTGAGACTGGCTCTCGTAGGCATGCCCGGCGGTGGCAAGTCCACCGTCGGCAAACAACTGGCACGTCAACTCGACGTGCCTTTTGTCGATTCGGACGCCGAAATCGAGAAGCGGATCGGCTGTTCGATCAAGGAGTTCTTTGCCCGGGAGGGCGAAGAGGCTTTCCGGCTGATCGAGAGCGAAGTCATCGCCACGCTGCTGAGTCATGAGCAGGAGATGGTGCTGGCCACCGGTGGTGGCGCTGTGCTGCGCGAAGAAAACCGCCAATGCCTGCACGAACAGGCCACGGTGATCTATCTGCGCTCCACGCCGGAAGAGCTGTTCCGCCGGCTTCGCCATGACACGACCCGGCCTTTGCTGCAGGTGAAGGATCCGATGGGCAAGCTGCGCGAACTGTTCGGCCAGCGCGACCCGCTGTATCGGCGCACCGCCCACTATGTGCTGGAAACGGGCCGACCCTCGGTCCACGGCCTGGTCAACATGGTGCTGATGCAGTTGGAACTCGCCGGCCTGGTCAGCCCCACGCGTGTCAAGGCCTCGGTCGGTGCCGAGCGAGACGTCTAAGGCATGCAGTAGCGGCCCGTACACTCCGGGCATGAGTTCCCAGCTGTCCCTGATCACCGTGCCCATCGCGCTGGCCGAGCGCAGCTACGACATCCTGATCGCCCCCGGACTGCTCGATCAAGCCGCCAGCTGGCAGGGCCTGCCCAAGGCGGCCGCGGCACTGATTGTCAGCAACGAAACGGTGGCACCGCTCTACTTGGAGCGGGTGAGGGCGCAACTGGCGTCGCACTTCCAGCGTATCGAGACCGTGGTCCTTCCGGACGGCGAAGAGCACAAGGACTGGACCTCTCTCAACGCCATCATCGACCAGCTGCTGGCCACGGCCTGCGACCGCAAGACGGTACTGGTCGCCCTGGGCGGCGGTGTGATCGGCGACATGACCGGCTTCGCCGCGGCGGTCTACATGCGCGGAGTGCCCTTCGTCCAGGTGCCCACCACCTTGCTTTCGCAGGTCGATTCCTCGGTGGGCGGCAAGACGGCCATCAATCATCCGCTGGGCAAGAACATGGTCGGAGCCTTCTACCAGCCTGTGCGGGTGCTGGCCGACCTGGACACGCTGGACACCCTGCCGCAGCGCGAGCTGTCCGCCGGCCTGGCCGAGGTGATCAAGTACGGCCCCATCGCCGATGCCGCCTTCCTGGACTGGATCGAGGCCAATCTTGATGCCCTGATGGCGCGTGACAAGACCGCACTGGCCCATGCCGTGAAGCGCAGCTGCGAGATCAAGGCCTGGGTCGTGGGCCAGGACGAGCGCGAGAGCGGCCTGCGCGCCATCCTCAATTTCGGCCACACCTTCGGCCATGCCATTGAGACCGGCCTGGGCTATGGCGAATGGCTGCACGGCGAGGGCGTTGGCTGCGGCATGGTGATGGCCAGCGAGTTGTCGGTACGGCTTGGCCTGATGCCGGCCGAATTTGCGAGCCGCATGCGCCGCGTCATCCAGAGGGCGGGGCTGCCCACGATAGGTCCGCGACTGGGCACTGAACGCTATCTGGAGCTGATGCGGGTCGACAAGAAGGCCGAGGGCGGCGAGATCCGCTTCGTGCTGATCGAGGCCCTGGGCAAGGCCGTGATGCGAAGCGCGCCCGAAGCCCTGGTGGCCGAGGTGCTCGAACACTGCACGGCCGCCTGACCCGGGACACCCCAAGATGCGCGCCGCCTACGCCTGCCACCCGAACCGCAGCCGAGGCCGCCGCTTCCCCGAGCCTCCGGCGCCAACGCGCAGCGAATTCCAGCGCGACCGCGACCGCATCGTCCACAGCACGGCCTTTCGTCGCCTGGTCTACAAGACCCAGGTCTTCCTCAACCACGAGGGCGACCTGTTCCGCACCCGGCTGACCCATTCGCTGGAAGTGGCCCAGCTGGGCCGCTCCATCGCCCGCAGCCTGGGCCTGGACGAAGACCTGATCGAGACCATCGCCCTGGCCCACGACCTGGGCCACACGCCCTTCGGCCATGCGGGCCAGGACGTGCTCGACGACTGCATGAAGGACTACGGCGGCTTCGAGCACAACCTGCAGAGCCTGCGCGTGGTGGACCTGCTGGAGCAGCGCTATCCAGCCTTCGATGGGCTCAATCTCAGCTTCGAATCGCGCGAGGGCATCCTCAAGCATTGCTCGCGCCGCAACGCGCAAGCCATAGAAGCCGTGGAGCCCGACGGCATAGCAGCTCGGTTCCTGAATGGCGGCCAGCCCAGCCTCGAGGCCCAGCTCTGCAATCTGGCCGACGAGGTGGCCTACAACGCCCACGACATCGACGACGGCGTGCGCTCGGGCCTGGTCACGCTGGAGCAACTGGAAGCCGTGCCGCTGGTGCAGCGCTACCTGCGCGAGGCCCTGGCCGAGTATCCCCAACTGGTCGGCAAACGCCTGCTGGCCGAGACCATCAGGCGCATGCTGTCCAACCAGGTCTACGACATCATTGACGCAAGCCGCACCCGGCTGGAGGAAGCGGCCCCGGCCGACGTCGAAGCCGTCCGCACCGCCGATGCTCCGCTGCTTCGCTTCAGCAAAGAAATGCGCTCCGCCAGTACCGAGCTCAAGCGATTCCTGTTCGCCAACCTCTACCGCCATCCCCAGGTCGCTCAGACCCGGACCCGGGCGGAGCAGGTCTTGCGCGACCTGTTCTCGCTCTACATGACGGACCCGGCCCAGATGCCCGAGGAGTTCTCGGCCGCTCCCGACAAGCCGCGTGCCGTGGCCGACTACATCGCGGGCATGACCGACCGCTATGCGATCAAGGAACACCAGCGCCTGACCGGGCAGCAACTGATCCAGGTCTGAGTCCGTGCACAGGCTCCGGTAGGAGCCTGTGGCTGACGAAGGCCCGGACGCCATACGAGCGGCCGGGCTGAGGCGCAATAATGGGGACAGGTTCAATCTGTCTGCCCCTTCCATGGCCCGACTTGCTCGACTTGCCGTCCCAGGACTGCCCCATCACCTGATCCAGCGCGGCCTGAATCGCCAGCCCATCGTGGCCGACGACCAGGACCGCCAGCGCCTGCTAGACGACCTGCGCGAATGCGCGGCGACCTACAAGGTGCAGGTCCATGCCTATGTGCTGATGGACAACCACCTGCACCTGCTGGCCACGCCGGAAACCGGGGACGGTCTCAGCCGCATGATGCAGGCCCTGGGTCGCCGCTATGTGGCGGCCTTCAACAAGCGGCATGGCCGCAGCGGGACCTTGTGGGACGGCCGCTTCCGAGCCGCACCTATCGAAGCCAGCACTTACCTGCTGGCGTGCATGCGCTACCTGGAGCTGAATCCGCAGCGGGCTCAGCTCGGCGGACAGCCGGCCGACTATCTCTGGTCCAGCGCCGCCCACCATCTGGGGCTGAGGCGTGACCCCCTGGTCTACGACCACGCGCTGTTCTGGGCGATGGGCAATACGCCGTTCGAGCGCGAGATGGCCTGGAGGCAGTGGCTGGAACAGGGCTGTGCGGCCTCGGAATGGAAGGCTCTGACCGAGGCAGCCCACAAGGGCTGGCCGCTGGGCTCGGCCGCTTTCCTGAAGGGACTGGCCGATGAGACCGACCGGCCGGTTCAACCGCGCAAGCGGGGAAGACCGGCTGGTCGCCGCGCACTGCCAGCGGCCGTCGAATGACTGTGTCCCCAATTAACGCAGTTGCAATCTGACTCATCGCAGTAAAAGGAGTCTGACCCCTATTGTTCGTTCTTGTATGTAATGCTGCAGCGCAGTAATCTCGCGGCTCCTTTCTTCGCGTCAGTAGTCAGTAGTTGGAGAGCGCCGTGAACAGCAAGATCAGCCAGGCCGCACAGGTTCAAGCCGAGATCGAGGATTTGACCGCCCGGGGCCTGTACCGCCCGACCAATGAAAAGGACGCCTGCGGCCTCGGCTTCGTCGCCCACATCAAGGGCCAGAAGGCGCATTCCATCGTCCAGCAGGGTCTCAAGATCCTGGAGAACCTGGACCACCGCGGCGCGGTCGGGGCCGACAAGCTGATGGGCGACGGCGCCGGCATCCTGATCCAGATCCCGGACGAGTACTACCGCGAGGAGATGGCCAAGCAGGGCGTCGAATTGCCGCCCCCCGGCGAATACGGCGTCGGCATGATCTTCCTGCCCAAGGAACATGCTTCCCGGCTGGCCTGCGTCCAGGAGCTGGAGCGTGCCGTGAAGGCCGAGGGCCAGGTCTTGCTGGGTTGGCGCGACGTGCCGGTGGATGCCGAGCTGCCAATGTCGCCGACGGTGCGGGAGAAGGAACCCATCATCCGGCAGATCTTCATCGGCCGCGGCCCGGACATCATCGTGCCCGATGCCCTGGAGCGAAAGCTCTACGTGATCCGCAAGACCGCGAGCAGCGCCATCCAGGCGCTAAAGCTGACCCACAGCCGCGAGTACTACGTGCCGAGCATGAGCTGCCGCACCGTGATCTACAAGGGCCTGCTGCTGGCCGACCAGGTCGGCGCCTACTACAAGGACCTGGGCGATACCCGAGTCACCTCGGCCATCGCTCTGGTGCACCAGCGCTTCTCGACCAACACCTTCCCCGAATGGCCGCTGGCCCACCCCTACCGCATGGTCGCCCACAACGGCGAGATCAACACGGTCAAGGGCAACTTCAACTGGATGCGTGCCCGTGAAGGCGTGATGAAGTCGCCGGTGCTGGGCGAGGACCTGAAGAAGCTGTACCCGATCAGCTTCGAGCACCAGAGCGACACGGCCACCTTCGACAACGCCATCGAGCTGCTGACCATGGCCGGCTATCCGCTGGCCCATGCGGCCATGATGATGATCCCGGAAGCCTGGGAGAACCATGAGCTGATGGACGAGCGCCGCCGTGCCTTCTACGAGTACCACGCGGCCATGATGGAACCCTGGGACGGCCCGGCCGCCATGGCCTTCACCGACGGCCGCCAGGTCTGCGCCGCGCTGGACCGCAATGGCCTGCGCCCGGCCCGCTACTGCATCACCGACGACGACCTGGTCGTGCTGGCCTCCGAGAGCGGCGTGCTGCCCATCCCCGAGAGCAAGATCGTCAAGAAATGGCGCCTGCAGCCGGGCAAGATGTTCCTGATCGACCTGGAACAGGGCCGCATCGTCGACGACGAGGAGCTCAAGAACCAGTACGCCAACGCGCGTCCCTACCGCCAGTGGATCGAGAACGTCCGTGTCAAGCTGGACGACATCCCGGTCGAGGCGGCGGCGCCGGCCGAATTCCCGGCCTCGCTGCTGGACCGCCAGCAGGCCTTCGGCTTCACCCAGGAAGACGTCAAGTTCCTGCTGGCGCCCATGGCCGCCAATGGCGAAGAGGGCATTGGCTCCATGGGCAACGACTCGCCCCTGGCCGTGCTGTCGAGCAAGGACAAGCCGCTCTACAACTACTTCAAGCAGCTGTTCGCCCAGGTCACCAACCCGCCGATCGACCCGATCCGCGAGGCCATCGTGATGTCGCTGAACAACTTCATCGGCCCCAAGCCCAACCTGCTGGACATCAATGCGGTCAACCCGCCTATGCGGCTTGAGGTTTCGCAGCCGGTGCTCGACTTCGAGGACATGGCCCGCCTGCGCTCCATCGAGTCGCACACGCACGGCAAGTTCAAGCCCTTCGAGCTGGACATCAGCTATCCGCGTGAATGGGGCCGTGCCGGCGTCGAGGCTCAGCTGGCCTCTCTGTGCGCCTCGGCCGTGGACGCGATCAAGACCGGCCACAACATCCTGATCATCACGGACCGCCACCTCAGCGCCGAGCGCGTGGTGATCCCGGCCCTGCTGGCGCTGTCGGCCATCCACCATCACCTGGTTCGCGAGGGCCTGCGCACGACCGCTGGCCTGGTGGTCGAGACCGGCACGGCCCGCGAGGTCCACCACTTCGCCGTGCTGGCGGGCTTTGGCGCCGAGGCGGTGCACCCGTACCTGGCGCTGGAGACGCTGCAGAGCATGACGGCCGAGCTGCCGGGCAATCTCTCGTCCGAGAAGGCGATCTACAACTACATCAAGGCCGTGGGCAAGGGCCTGTCCAAGATCATGTCCAAGATGGGCATCTCGACCTACATGTCCTACTGCGGTGCCCAGATCTTCGAGGCGATTGGCCTGAAGGCAGACTTCGTCGAGAAGTACTTCCGCGGCACGCCGACCCAGGTCGGCGGCATCGGCGTGTTCGAGGTCGCCGAAGAGGCGATCCGCCTTCACACCGCGGCCTTCGGCGACGACCCGGTGCTCGAGAACATGCTGGAAGCCGGCGGCGAGTACGCCTGGCGCACGCGCGGCGAAGAGCACATGTGGACGCCGGACGCGATTGCCAAGCTGCAGCACAGCGCGCGCTCGGGCAAGTTCGACACCTACAAGGAATACGCCCAGATCATCAACGACCAGAGCAAGCGCCACATGACGCTGCGTGGCCTGTTCGAGTTCAAGTTCGATCCGACGAAGGCGATCCCGGTCGAGGAGGTCGAATCGGCTGCCGACATCGTCAGGCGCTTCGCTACCGGCGCCATGTCGCTGGGCTCGATCTCCACCGAAGCCCATGCCACGCTGGCCGTGGCCATGAACCGCATAGGCGGCAAGAGCAACACCGGCGAAGGCGGCGAGGACCCGGCCCGCTATCGCAACGAGCTCAAGGGCATCAAGATCACGGCCGGCACCAAGGTCTCGGACGTGATCGGCAACAAGGTCATCGCGGTCGACTACGAGCTGAAGGAAGGCGACTCGCTGCGCTCCAAGATCAAGCAGGTCGCCTCGGGCCGCTTCGGCGTGACCACCGAGTACCTGGTCAGCGCCGACCAGATCCAGATCAAGATGGCCCAGGGCGCCAAGCCGGGCGAGGGCGGCCAGCTGCCGGGCGGCAAGGTGTCCGAGTACATCGGCATGCTGCGCTACTCGGTGCCGGGTGTCGGCCTGATCTCGCCGCCGCCGCACCACGACATCTATTCCATCGAGGACCTTGCCCAGCTGATCCACGACCTGAAGAACGTCAACGACAAGGCCGACATCTCGGTCAAGCTGGTGTCGGAAGTCGGCGTCGGCACGATTGCGGCCGGCGTGGCCAAGGCCAAGGCCGACCACATCGTCATCGCCGGCCATGATGGCGGCACCGGTGCTTCGCCCTGGAGCTCGATCAAGCATGCCGGCACGCCCTGGGAACTGGGCCTGGCCGAGGCGCAGCAGACCCTGGTGCTGAACCGCTTGCGCGGCCGTGTGCGGGTGCAGGCCGACGGCCAGATGAAGACCGGCCGCGACGTGGTCATCGGTGCGCTGCTGGGTGCCGACGAGTTCGGCTTCGCCACCGCGCCGCTAGTGGCCGAGGGCTGCATCATGATGCGCAAATGCCACCTGAACACCTGCCCGGTGGGCGTGGCCACGCAGGACCCGGTGCTGCGCGCCAAGTTCTCCGGCAAGCCCGAGCATGTCGTCAACTACTTCTTCTTCGTCGCCGAGGAAGCGCGCCAGATCATGGCGCAGCTGGGCATCCGCAAGTTCGACGAGCTGATCGGCCGCTCCGACCTGCTGGACACCCGCAAGGGCATCAGCCACTGGAAGGCCAAGGGCCTGGACTTTGCTCGCGTATTCCATCGCCCCAGCGTGCCGGCCGAGGTGTCCCGCCTGCACAACGACCGCCAGGACCACGGCCTGGACCGCGCGTTGGACGTCAAGCTGATCGAGAAGTGCCAGCCCGCCTTCGACAAGGGCGAGAAGGTGCAGTTCATGCAGGAGGTCAGCAATGTGCGCCGCACCGTGGGCGCCATGCTGTCGGGCGAGCTGATTCGCCACCGGCCCGAGGGCCTGCCGGACCACACCATCTTCATCCAGATGGAAGGCACGGGCGGCCAGAGCTTTGGCGCCTTCCTGGCGCAGGGCATCACCCTGTACCTGATAGGCGATGCCAACGACTACACCGGCAAGGGCCTGTCGGGCGGTCGCGTGGTCGTGCGGCCGAGCATCGATTTCCGCGGCGATGCAACCAAGAACATCATCGTCGGCAACACGGTGCTGTACGGAGCGACCCGCGGCGAGGCCTTCTTCCGTGGCGTGGCCGGCGAGCGCTTTGCCGTGCGCCTGTCCGGCGCCTCGGCGGTGGTCGAGGGCACGGGCGACCATGGCTGCGAATACATGACCGGCGGTACCGCGGTCGTGCTGGGCAAGACCGGCCGCAACTTTGCCGCCGGCATGAGCGGCGGCATCGCCTATGTCTATGACGAGGACGGCCACTTCGCCAAGCGCTGCAACACCGCCCAGGTCGCCCTGGAGAAGGTGCTGCCGGCCCATGAGCAAGAGGCCGGCGTCGACAAGGCGATCTGGCATCACCTGGCCGGTGCCGAAGCCCAGACCGACGAGGCCATCCTGAAGAAGCTGATCGAGGACCACCACCGCTGGACCGGCAGCCAGCGTGCCCGCGACATCCTGGACCACTGGGCCGAGTCGCGTGCCAAGTTCGTCAAGGTGTTCCCGCACGAGTACCGCCGGGCACTCGGCGAGATCCATGCAGCCAAGCAGACGGCGCAGACCATCGAGGTGGTCAAGGCCAGCACCACCAAGCCCGCCGTCAAGGCCTGAAGCCCAACACTAGGAAGTAGCCATCATGGGAAAAGTCACCGGCTTCATGGAATACGAGCGCCTCGAGGAGGGCTATGAACCCGTGGTCCAGCGGGTCAAGACCTACAAGGAGTTCGTGATCGGCCTGAACACCGACCAGGCCAAGCAGCAGGGTGCCCGCTGCATGGACTGCGGCACGCCGTTCTGCAACAACGGCTGCCCGGTCAACAACATCATTCCGGACTTCAACGACTTGGTTTACAAGGGCCGTCCGGAGGACTGGAAGAGTGCCATCGCGGTCCTGCACTCGACCAACAACTTCCCCGAATTCACCGGCCGCATCTGCCCCGCGCCCTGCGAGGCGGCCTGCACGCTGAACGTCAATGACGATGCGGTGGGCATCAAGTCCATCGAGCACGCCATCATCGACCGCGCCTGGGCCGAGGGCTGGGTCAAGCCGCTGCCGGCCAAAGTCAAGACCGGCAAGAAGGTTGCCGTCGTGGGAGCCGGCCCGGCCGGCCTGGCCGCCGCCCAGCAGCTGGCCCGCGCCGGCCACGAGGTGACGGTGTTCGAAAAGAACGACCGTGTCGGTGGCCTGCTTCGCTACGGCATCCCCGACTTCAAGATGGAGAAGTCGCACATCGACCGCCGCGTCGAGCAGATGCAGGCCGAGGGCGTGGTGTTCCGCACCGGCGTGCTGGTGGCCAGCCTGGGCGAGGGCTCCAAGGTCACGAACTGGGCCAAGGAGACCGTGTCGGCCGAGGACCTGAAGAGCCAGTTCGATGCCGTGCTGCTGAGCGGCGGCGCCGAGGCTTCGCGCGACCTGCCGGTGCCGGGCCGCGACCTGGCCGGCATCCATTTCGCGATGGAGTTCCTGCCGCAGCAGAACAAGGTCAATGCGGGCGACAAGCTCAAGGGCCAGATCCGCGCCGACGGCAAGAACGTCATCGTCATCGGTGGCGGCGACACCGGCAGCGACTGTGTCGGCACCAGCAACCGCCACGGCGCCAAGAGCGTGGTGCAGTTCGAGCTGATGCCGCAGCCGCCCGAGGTCGAGGACCGGCCGCTGACCTGGCCCTACTGGCCTATCAAGCTGCGCACCTCGTCCAGCCACGAGGAAGGCTGCGAGCGCGAATTCGCCATCGCCACCAAGGAATTCCTGGGTGAGAAGGGCAAGCTGACCGGCGTCAAGACGGTGCGGGTGCAGTGGCAGGGCGGCAAGATGGTCGAGGTGCCCGGCAGCGAGCAGGTGCTCAAGGCCGACCTGGTCTTCCTGGCCATGGGCTTCGTGGCGCCGGTCGCCACCGTACTCGAGGCCTTCGGCGTGGACAAGGATGCCCGCGGCAATGCCAAGGCCACGACCGATTTCAGCGGCGGCTACGCCACCAATGTGCCCAAGGTGTTTGCCGCCGGCGACATGCGCCGCGGCCAGAGCCTGGTGGTCTGGGCGATCCGCGAAGGCCGGCAGGCAGCGCGGGCGGTGGATGAGTTCCTGATGGGCGATAGCCGGCTGCCGCGCTGAGCCGGTCCTCCTGCCCCAGAAACTGAAGGCCGCCCCGAGGGGCGGCCTTCTGCATTGCGGGGCTTGGTATCAAGTACTTACCTGGCCCGACCACTCATCGCTTGTAGCGTCGCGCCCATCGGAACGCGGACTTGGCAAGAGCAATATTGCACAGCTTTTGGGGGATCATGCGCCCAGAATACCGTTGCATGAGAGTTCGGGAATCAGTGCCTTCTGTTTTCCCTGCCACCGGACAGAATCCCGGCATCACGATTCGACAAGGGTTGGTCATGCAAGCTCTTCAGTTCAATATCTCCCCGGTCCAGCGTCGCTTGGCTGTCCGGAGTGCCGGTTCGATGAACCGGAGTACCGGCTTCACCATGGTCGAGCTGCTGATTGTGGTGGCCATCATCGGCATCCTGGCTGCCGTGGCCATGCCGGCCTATACCGACTACGTGCGCCGCAGCCGCCTGCCGGAAGGCAGCTCGCGCCTGGCGACGCTGCGCATCAAGCTGGAACAGTACTACCAGGACAACCGAAAGTTCGGTACCAACAACTGTTCTGAGGGAACGGTGACGCTGACGGATACGCCGGCTTCCAAGTACTGGACCTACGAATGTGAGCTGACCAACCTGGGCCAGGGCTACAAGCTGACGGCCAAGGGCTCGATCAAGGCTGCGAACGACCATGTCTACACGCTGACCGACCAGAACGTGCAGGCCACCACGACCTTCAAGGGCGCAGCCTCGGCCAAGGCCTGTTGGCTGGTCAAGGGGGACGAATGCTGAGCCGCCAGGCCGTTCGCGGCTTCACCCTCGTCGAGACAGCCGTGGTGCTGGTGATCTTGGGCGTGATGCTGGCTGTGGCCTTGCCTCAGGCCGCCGACTGGTTGCGTGGGCTGCGGGTCCGCAACGCGGCCGAAGGTGTCAAGAACGGCCTGGAACTGGCCCGCATGGAGGCGCTGCGCCGCAACTCCACCGTTGGCCTGTGGCTGGTGAGCGATAGCTCCAAGGTGCCTACCGACAACTGTGTGCTTTCGTCGACCTCGCCCGCCTGGGTGGTCAGCGTGGCAGATCCTGCCGGCAAATGCGGCCAGGAGGCTTCCCTGACTGCGGCACCGCAACTGGTGCAGCGCTCCGCAGCGCAGGAGAACGCGTCCAATCTCAGCGTCAGTGCGTTGGACTCGGCCGGTGCGGCCGCTGATCGGGTCATGTTCAATGGCCTGGGTCAGGTCCAGCCGGTCACCGGCAACAAGAGCATCCAGACGGTCGATGTCGAGGCCAGTGCGGGTGGTGGCCGTCGCCTGCGCGTGGTCGTCGAAAGTGGCGGCGCCATCCGGATGTGCGATCGGGGTGCGGCGTCCGACGACCCGCGCGCCTGCCCGGCCTTGTGAGGTCCATGATGAAGCAGATCCAGCGCTTCCAGGCCAGCAGCCCGTCCCGGCGCCAGCGCGGCGTCGCGTTGATCGAGGCTCTGATTGCCATCCTGATCTTCGCCTTCGGCGTGTTGGGCCTGGTCGGCCTGCAGGCCGCCATGACCCGCGCCCAGACCACCGGCAAGATCCGGGCCGATGCGGCCAACCTGGCCTCGGACCTCTTCGGCCTGGTGCAGACCGATCACGCGACCATGCTGGGCCAGTACAGCACGGCCAACTGTGCCGGCTATCCACGCTGTGCGGATTGGAAGACCAAGGTGACTGCGGCTCTGCCCAGTGCCCAGGTGACCTTGACCACCAATGAGGCCGCGCGCTCGATCGAGGTCAAGATTTCCTGGCAGCAAGGCCAGGAAACACGCAACCAGTACAGCTCGACCATGGTGTGGCAGCAATGAAGCGACCAATCTTCAAGAGCCCTTCCGTCCGACAGGCCGGCTTCACGCTGGTGGAACTGATGGTCGGCGTGCTGGTCGGCCTGCTGGCGACGCTGATGATCGCCAAGATCCTGGGACTGGCCGAGGGCCAGCGGCGCAGTTCGACATCGGGTTCGGACGCCCAGGTCAGCGGCGGCCTCGCGATCTACTCGCTGGAGCGGCAGCTCAAGATGGCAGGCTATGGCCTGACCGTGGAAGGCGCGGCGCTGGGTTGCAACCTGAGTGCCCGATTCAACGGTGCGGCGCCGGCCGATTTGCCCCCCACCTTGGCGCCCGTGCTGATCACGGCTGGCGCAAACGGAGCGCCGGACACGATTCGCATGCTGTCCAGCTCCAAGACCAGTTTCGCCGTCCCTGCGAAGCTGACGGCCCCCTATTACGACCCTACCGACGTGGTCGGCGACAAGGCTCGCCGTCTGGCATTGACCTCGTCGTTGGGCATGACGCTGAACGACCTGTTGGTCCTGGTCTACCAGGACACGGTGCCGGCGGCAGCGCAGCGGGATTGCCAGGTGTTCCAGATTTCTGCCGAC
This sequence comes from Pelomonas sp. SE-A7, assembly GCF_030345705.1. NCBI lineage: Bacteria > Pseudomonadati > Pseudomonadota > Betaproteobacteria > Burkholderiales > Sphaerotilaceae > Roseateles > Pelomonas sp. SE-A7. The sequence goes on along the minus strand of NZ_JAUASW010000002.1, from coordinate 581,949 downwards.
CCCGGCCTGAAGGAGGTGGCGCGCCAGACTGGTGGTGCCTGGAATCCGATCGGCTTCCCCGACCGAGCGGCTGCCGAGGGCGCCTTCGTCGTCAACCTCGGCCTGCTCAACGATGTGACGATCTCGCGCACTGACGACTACAAGCTGCGCCAGACCACACGATTGCTGCGCAGCCAAACGACCACGACGCAGGACCTGCAGCCCAACATCGTCAACTTGAAGGCGTTCTACGGCAAGGACACCAATGCTGATGATGTCGTGGACACCTTCGACACCACCACGCCGAACTCGACCGCAGGCTGGCTGCAGGTGAGGGCGGTCCGCATTGCCCTGCTGGCCCGCAGCGGCCAGTTCGAGAAAGACGAGGTGACCGCTGCTGCGCCGAGTTGGGACGTGGGTACCTTCGCCACCGTGAGTGGCAGCACCACCTGCGGTACCAGCAAGTGTGTAGCGCTCAAGGCCGACGTGACCGAAGACTGGCGTCACTACCGATACAAGGTGTTCGAGTTGCTGGTGCCACTGCGCAACCAGCTTTGGCGTGCCGACTTCTCGCCGGCGGCATCCGCGCCTTCGGTGCCGGCGTCCCTGTGAGGCTCACTATGACTAGGACCCCGATGTATCAACGCCTGGCTGTCCAGGCCCGCCGCGCCCAGCAAGGCGTGTCGCTGCTGTTCGCGCTGATGGGCCTCGTGGTGCTGACCTTGGGTGCGGTGGCGCTGCTGCGCTCAGTGGATACCGGGCTGATGGTTCTCGGCAATCTGGGCTTCAAGCAGGATGCACTGGCGGCCTCGTCGCTGGGAACGGAAACGGCCATCAATTGGATCCAGGGCTCGACCACGGAATCCTTGAGCAAGCCTCAAGCGGCCATGGGCTATTCCGCCGTGGCCATGACGGCGCTGGAGCCGGTCGGCCCGCGGGCCGATGCCAATGCCGGCAGCAAGGCCGTGTTGATCGACTGGCTGGACAACGGCTGTCAGGTGCCGGGCCTGAATGGTCGCGCGATCGAGATCTGCAGTTCCCCCGCCCATGCGCCCGACCTGGGCAACAACAAGATCCGCTATTTCATCACCCGACTTTGTGCCAATGAAGGTCTGCCCGACTCGACCAACGATTGCGTGAAGCCGGTGGTGCTGTCCACTACGGGCACCACGACCCAGCGCGGGTCGTTGGGCTACGGCTCCAACATCCGGTTCACCGACCTGAGCCCCGGCACCTATTTCCGCATCATCACGCGGGTAGAAGGTGTCCGCGGCACGGTCTCGTACACCGAAACTCTCGTCCATTTCTGATCCCGGCGTAGCGAGCCCTGATTCGTGAGGCTGTCATGACCGAATCCAAGTTTCCCAAACTTTCCCGCCGAATCTCGGCGCTGGCCCTGAGCTTGCTCTGGCCTGCAGTTGGCCAAGTGCATGCCGGGACGACCGACATTGCGACGGCGCCGCTGTTCACCACGAGTACGACGGTGGTCAAGCCCAATGTGCTTTTCGTGCTGGACGACTCCGGCAGTATGGCCTGGGACTTCATGCCGGACGATGCCAAGTTCGGCAGTTCGGACTACACATCGGTCTATGGCCGCCGCGCGGCTCAGTGCAATGGCCTGGGTTTCGACCCTAGCAAGACCTACGTGCTGCCGCTGACGGCCTCCGGAACCGACGGCAGCGCTGCCAGCAAGGACTTCCTGTCCGGGACCTACGTCGACTCGGCCAGCTTCCTGACCACTGGCGACGTCTACAACACCATCAATCGAAATGCCGCCACGGGGACCACGACCTATGCCGTCGTCAGCAGTGGCGAGGTGACGGTGGTGGTGAGCAGCACCCAGTCCTACGTCACGGGGATGGTGGTCAGCTTGTTCGGTAGCTACACGAGCGGGGGGCGTCGGTACTACAGCAGCAATGCCTACATGATCGGCAAGGTCACCAGCTGGAACTCGGGCACCAAGACCTTGAAGGTCGACATCAAGATGTCGGTCGGTTCGAACAACATCGACAGCGTCTACGTTGGCATGGGTTCGCCAATCGACAACGTCTACTACAGCTACAGCGGCAGCCAGACCAAGCTGGGCTACGTCTACACGAGCAGTGGCGTCACCGCCAATACGTTCTACAACGAATGCTCCTCATCGCTGGGGTCGGACCCTGGCAAGTCGGTGTTCACGGCCAACCTGGTTCTGCCCTCGTCTAGCGATGCTCAGAACTACGCGAACTGGTACTACTACTACAGCACCCGCATGCGGATGATGAAGACCAGCCTGACCCGGGCCTTCTCACCGCTGGACGACAAGTACCGGATCGGCTTCATGACGATCAACGGAAACACCGGGGGCATCCTCGACGTCAAGGACTTCGACAGCGACCAGAAGACCACCTTCTATTCCCGGGTGAATGGCGCCAACCCGAACAACAGCACGCCGCTGCGGGCCGCCCTGTCTCAGGCGGGTCTGTACTACGCGAAGAAGATCTCCGGCCAGACCTATGACCCGGTGCAGTATTCCTGCCAGAAGAACTTCACCATCCTGTCGACCGACGGCTACTGGAACGGCAATGCCGGCTACAAGCTGGACGGCAGCTCAGCCATTGGCCAGCAAGACGGCTCGGGCGTAACGCGGCCGTACTACGACGGTGGCGTGGACCGCACGACGACGACCAAGACCTGGACCAAGACCGAAACGGGGACGCGCAGCGCTTCGACGGCGCGGACCACCGTGGGCTCCACGACGACGCGCAAGATCGAGACGACGACGACGCCCCATACGACCTTGTCCTACAGCAAGCTGTACACCCGCACCATCAGCGACGTGAATCGATGCGGCAGCGGCGGTGGATCGTGCACGATCACTGTTGAAACCTCAGGCAACCATGGCTACTCGACGGGCGACAGCGTCACCATGAGTACCAACATTTCGGCCTACAACGGCACCTTCACGATCACCGTTGTCAACTCCACCACCTTCACTTATGTGCTGCCAAGCCGCCCGAGCAGCCCCAGCAGCCTGACGGGTTCGGTGGCGCCGTCCAGTCATAGCTGCGCCACGGTTGGACAGGGGCAGCTGATTACGGTTCGCCAGACCTACACGAACACGGCGACAAAGACGACCGACACGACGGTGTCGACGACAACGCCTGGTACCTCGACCACCGTCTACAACCTGACGCGAACCACGCCGATGACGCAGGTGCTTGTCTACCTTGACGGCGTGCTGCAATCCGACACCACGTCCTCAGGCAGTTCCACCGTGACGGTCGGCTCGGTGGTCAGCGGGCCGACCGTCGTCGACGGCGCGACCGCGAGCACCTCATCTTCCAGCGTCAGCAACAGCTCGAGCAACAGCACGCCGGCGACCACCGCCGGCTACCCGACCTACGGATCCTGCAGCACCACGGCTGCACCGGCGGACACGGACACCGCCGGTTCGGGTTCGACCGCCACCACGGGTCCGACGCAGACCGGCAGTACCGGCCCGACGACGACCAATGGCGCGACGACCAATACCGACAGCTATCCGACCTCGACCAACGGCGCGGTCACGGAGTCGAGCACGGTCGTCAACAGCGGCGGCAGCACGGACTCGCTGGCGGACGTGGCCATGTACTACTACAAGAGCGACCTGCGCGACAGCGCACTTGGCAATTGCACTGGCGCCCTGGGCACCTCGATCTGCGAGAACAATGTCAAGTCGCTCGGTGAGGACACGGCCACCTGGCAGCACATGAGCACTTACACGCTGGGCCTGGGCGTGAATGGCCTGCTGACCTACAAGGCGGACTACGACACGGCCGAGACCGGCGACTACAAGGAAATCAAGGGCGGCAACAAGAACTGGCCGACGCCGTCCAGCGATGCGATCGCCAACATCGACGACCTCTGGCACGCCGCCGTCAACGGGCGGGGGCGCTACTTCAGTGCAACCGATCCGACCACGCTGGCCGCCAGCCTGTCGGCAGCGCTGAACTCCATCAAGGCCGTGCTTGGAGCCTCGTCGGCAGCTGCGACCAGCACGCTGCAGCCTGTGGAAGGCGACAACGGCGTCTTCATCGCCCAGTTCATGTCCTCCGAGTGGACCGGCGACCTGAAGGCCTATTCGATGAACGTCAAGACCGGCGCCGTGCCGACCACGGACGCTGCTGGCAATGACATTTCGACCTGGTCGGCAAGCACGCAGCTGACGGCTGCCTACGAGCGGAAGATCTACTACTTCAAGGGGGCCACCGGCAACACGGGCACCTTGCGCGAGTTCACCTATGCCAATCTGACGGCCGATGCCATGAATGGCTACTTCGACAATGCCTGCTCAAAGTCACCGTCGCTCACCCAGTGCACCGGCGCCGGCGCGGCGCTCCTGAGCAGTCTCAATTCCGGCGCCAACATGGTGAGCTTCCTGCGCGGCCAGGCTCAGACGCAGTACCGCGTGCGCAACAAGATCCTCGGCGATATCGTCAACTCGTCTCCGGTCTATGTGGGCAAGCCCGGCTTCTCCTACACCGAGAACAGCTACGCCACCTTCAAGTCTTCCAATGCCAGCCGGGCGGTCACGCTGTACGTTGGAGCGAACGACGGCATGCTGCATGCCTTTGATGCGACCAACGGCAATGAGCGTTGGGCCTACATGCCCCGCCTGGTGATGGACAAGGTGTATCGACTCGGCGATTCCTTCTATGAGTCCAAGCACCTTTACACCGTTGATGCCACGCCGGTCGTCGGTGATATCTATGTGGGCGGCGCCTGGAAGACCATCCTGGTCGGTGGTCTGAATTCAGGTGGATCGGGCTACTACGCGATTGACGTGACGAATCCGGCCAGCCCGGTCGCTCTGTGGGAGTTCACCGATGCCAATCAAGGCCTGAGCTATGGCAACCCCATCATCACCAAGCTCAAGAGCGGCAAGTGGGTCGTGGCTTTCACGTCGGGCTACAACAATGCCGATGGCACAGGTCACCTGTTCGTCGTTGACGCTGCGACCGGCGAGAAGCTGAAGGACATCAGCACCGGCGTGGGGACGGCGGCCAATCCGAGCGGCCTCGGCAAGCTCAATGCCTGGGTCGATGCCGACACCGACAACACGGCCCTGCGCTACTACGCCGGCGACCTGTACGGCAACATCTGGCGCTTCGACGTCGATGGTCTGCTCGAGCCCAAGAACAGCGCCTTCAAGCTGGGCCAGGCCATCAAGAATGAAATCCCTCAGCCGATCACGACGGCGCCGCAGATTGCCGAGATCGAGGCCAATGGCGGCAAGCATGCCGTCGTCTATTTCGGTACGGGCCGGTACCTGGGCAAGACCGATGTGACCAACGCCGATGTCCAGAGCATCTATGCGGTGAAGGACGCCCTGGGCTCGGTCAGCCTGGGTGACCTGCGCAAGGATGGTCAGCTGGTGCAGCAGGAAATCGTTGATCCGGACGCGACGTTGCGCAAGGTCAAGGACACCAATCCGGTGGACTGGAGCAGCAAGAACGGCTGGTATCTGGACCTGCCATCCACGCGAGAGCGCATCAACGTGGACATGCAGCTGGCCTTCAACATGCTGACGGCGGCCGGCAATATTCCGGGCAATACGGCAACCGACTGCGACAAGGCACAGGACGGCACCTCGTATATCTATCAGCTCAACGTGATCAGTGGACGTGGCAGCGCCAAGACACTGAGCTCCATGGTGGCCGGCCTCAGTACCGTGCAGCTGGCCGACGGCACCGGCGTGACGGTGGTCACCAAGACCGATGCCTCCTCTCCGGATCCGTTGACCGTACCCCCGTCAGCGACGACCAACAGCAAGGCCCGGCGCAGTTCGTGGCGCGAGCTGATCGATTGAGCGGAGCAGCGGGGCGGGCCACCCCGCTGCTGTTCTGCGTAGCGCTGGCGGTGGGAGGCCACCTGCTGCTGGCTCTGCCGGGATGGCGGGCCCAGCCCGCCGAGCCGGCCGTGCATGGTGCCGTCAATGTGCGCTTGCTGGCGGCCGACGCGAAGGCCGCGACGGAGCCGCCTGTCCAGGCGGTGCCAGGCGAGGTCGAGGCCGGTCCCGAACCCAAGGCGCAGCCGGCGGCTCGCAGTGCGGCCGTGTTTGGAAAGCCGGTTTTCGAACGATTTGAGGAGCAGGACTACCTTGCACGCCGCGAACTCAGTGTGGCGCCCGCCTTGGTGGTCGAGGTGCCTTTGGTCTGGCCGGCCGAGGGCGTGCTCGCTGGACATTACAGCGAAGTTGCGACGCTGTTCATCGATGAAGCCGGTCTGGTCCGCAAGGTTCGTTTCGAGGGGGACGGCCTGCCCGACCTGCTTCAGCAGCAGGCGCGCGAGGCCTTCCTGGGCTCGCGTTTCAGCCCCGGCCAGTTGGATGGGAAGCCGGTGAAATCGCGGATCCGCATCCAGGTCGCCTTCGATGCCGAAGGTCGTGTCAGAAAAGGTGGGTCAGGCTTGTGACAGGGGTCGGCGGCGCATATCAGGTGTTTCCCCTATGATGGCGCCTTCCGTCCGCAGAACCTCCGGTCTCGCGGGCTCCGATCCAAGCCCCGAGGCAAATGGCCCCCACCACAATTCAGCCCACACGGTCCGACCCCCCGCTGATTGAACTCCGCAACGTCACCTGCGGCTATGGCGGCCGGGTCATCCTCGAAAACGTCAATCTGAAGGTCCAGCGCGGCGAGGTGCTGGCCCTTATCGGCACGTCCGGTGGCGGCAAGACCACGGTGCTGCGCCTGCTCGGCCGGCAGATCCGGCCGCTGACGGGTCAGGTGCTGTTCGACGGCCAGGACCTGGCGCCGCTCAATCTGGACCAGCTCTATGCCGTCCGCCGCCGCATGGGCATGCTGTTCCAGTTCGGCGCCCTGTTCACCGACCTGTCGGTGTTCGAGAACGTGGCCTTCCCGCTGCGCGAGCACACCCAGCTCTCCGAGCCCATGATCCGCGATCTGGTGCTGATGAAGCTCAATGCGGTGGGCCTGCGCGGCTCGCGCGACCTGATGCCTTCCGAGATCTCCGGCGGCATGGCCCGCCGCGTGGCCCTGGCCCGCGCCATCGCCCTGGACCCGGACGTCGTGCTCTACGACGAACCGTTCGCCGGCCTGGACCCGATCTCGCTGGGTGTGGCCGCCCGGCTGATCCGCGACCTGAACGATGCGCTGGGCCTGACCAGCATCATCGTCTCGCACGACCTGCACGAGACCTTCGAGATCGCCGACCGCGTGGCCATGGTGGCCAACGGCCGCGTGGTCGCCCAGGGCACGCCCGACGAACTGCGCCACAGCGAGGATCCGCTGGTCAAGCAGTTCGTCAATGCCGAGTCCGACGGCCCGGTCCGCTTCCACCAGCCGGCCGCGCCGGTGGCCGAGGACTTCGGCTTGGGAGCCGCCGCATGATCATGGCCTTCTGTTCATCGCTAGGCCTGGGCCTGCGCAACAAGCTGGACGGCATTGGCTGGGGCGCCCGCCTGTTCTTCCAGATCCTGGCCCGCACGCTGCCGGCGCTGAAGCGCTTCTCGCTGGTGCGCGAGCAGGTCTTCTTTCTGGGCAATCGCTCGCTGTCCATCATCGGCGTTTCGGGCCTGTTCGTCGGCTTCGTGCTGGCGCTGCAGGGCTATTACACGCTGCAGCGCTACGGTTCGGCCGAGGCCGTGGGCCTGCTGGTTGCCCTGAGCCTGGTGCGCGAGCTGGGGCCGGTCGTGACGGCCCTGCTGTTTGCCGGCCGCGCCGGCACCTCGCTGACTGCCGAGATCGGCCTGATGAAGGCGGGCGAGCAGCTGACAGCCATGGAGATGATGGCCGTCGACCCGCTGACCCGCGTGCTGTCACCGCGTTTCTGGGGCGGCTTCATCGCCATGCCTTTGCTCGCGGCCGTGTTCTCGGCTGTGGGCGTGATCGGCGGCTGGCTGGTCGCCGTGCCACTGATCGGCATCGACGGCGGTTCTTTCTGGTCGCAGATGCAGGGCGGCGTCGATGTGTTCGCCGATGTCGGCAATGGCGTGATCAAGAGCCTGGTGTTCGGCATCACCGTGACCTTTGTCGCCTTGCAGCAGGGCTATGCATGCTCGCCCACCCCCGAGGGCGTGTCGCAGGCGACGACCCGGACGGTGGTGATTTCTTCTCTGGCGGTCCTGGCACTGGACTTCATGCTGACCGCCATGATGTTTTCGATTTGAGGGAGAGAAACCCAAATGCAATCCTCTCGTCATGACGCCTGGGTCGGCCTGTTCGTGCTGATCGGTGGCGCGGCGCTGCTGTTCCTGGCGCTCAAGGCCGGCAACCTGCTGAGCCTGAACTTCGACGAGACCTACCAGGTCTCGGCACGGTTCGACAACATCGGCGGCCTCAAGCCGCGTGCGGCGGTCAAGAGCGCCGGCGTGGTGGTGGGTCGGGTCGAGTCGATCACGTTCGACGACAAGACCTTCCAGGCCAGGGTCGTGATCAATCTGCACAAGGGCGTGCAGTTCCCGACCGACAGCTCGGCCAAGATCCTCACGGCCGGCCTGCTCGGCGAGCAGTACATCGGCCTGGAGCCGGGTGCCAGCGAGAAGAACCTGGCCCACAACGACCAGATCAAGGCAACGCAGTCGGCCGTGGTGCTGGAAAACCTGATCGGCCAGTTCCTCAACAGCAAGGCAGCCGACATGGGAACGGCTCCCGCGGGAGACAAGAAGTGAGCCCAGCCTCTGCCTTTGCTTGGCGCCGCGTGCTGGTTCTGCTGCTCAGCCTGCTGGTACTGGGCGGCTGCGCCACGCTGCGAGGGCCCAGCGCCGGCCGCAAGCTCGACCCGTTCGAAAGCTGGAACCGCAAGGTCTTCGGCTTCAACGAGGCCCTGGACGAAAAAGTGCTCAAGCCCGTGGCCACGGCCTACAGCGATGTCGTGCCTTCGCCGGTCCGTCAGGCCGTTGACAACTTCTTCTCCAACGTCGGCGACGCCTGGTCGGCGGTCAACCTGTTCCTGCAGGGCCGTTTCAAGACCGGACTGCAGCAGACCATGCGCTTTGCGGTGAACACGACCTTCGGCCTTGGCGGCCTGCTGGACGTGGGCACCGAGGTCGGGCTGGAGCGAACGACCGAGGACCTGGGTAAGACCTTCGGCCGCTGGGGTTTCGGCACCGGCGCCTACATCGTCTGGCCGCTGTTCGGCCCTTCGTCGGTGCGTGACTCGCTGGCACTGCCCTGGGATCGTGTCGCATCGCCGGCCCTGGCGTTCAACGATGGTCGCAGCAAGGTGACCATCTATGTGTTGCAGACTGTGAATGCCCGCTCGAATTTCTTGCGCGCTGGTGAGATGCTCGATGGCATCGCGCTGGACAAGTACACCTTCATCCGCGATGCCTACCTGACCCGCCGCGGCAGCATCTCGCGCGATGAGGATGATGACTTCGAGGTCCTGACACCCGGATCGGCTGCATCGGCCCCAACCGTGGTACCGGCGGCCTCGGCCGCTTCGGCGCCGGGCCTGTGAACCGAAATACCCGCCGGCGCGTTGCCGGCAACAGGCGCATTGCAGCGCCCGTGAACAAAGGAATGGAACGATGACGATGACGACGTCAATCTTCAAGAAGGCCCTGGTGGGCATCAGCACCATCCTGGCGCTGAACCTGGCCCAGGCCGCGGACAACAGCACGGCCGACGGCCTGATCCGCCAGCTCTCGCTGGAGACCATAGAGGCGGTCAAGGCCGACAAGGCGATCCAGGCCGGTGATGTGGGCAAGATCGTGGCCCTGGTCGACAAGACCATCATGCCGCACGTGAATTTCCAGCGCATCACGTCCACGGCCGTGGGCCGCTACTGGCGCCAGGCCACGCCCGAGCAGCAGAAGCGCCTGCAGGACGAGTTCAAGACCCTGCTGATGCGGACCTATGCCGGTGCGCTGACCCAGGTGAAGGACCAGAACATCGCCCTGCGTCCGCTGCGCGCCGCAGCCGAGGACACCGAGGTCGTCGTGCGCACCGAGGTGCGTGGCAAGGGCGACCCGATCCAGCTGGACTACCGCCTGGAGAAGACGTCGGCCGGATGGAAGATCTACGACGTGAACGTGTTGGGTATCTGGCTGGCTGATCAGTACAAGAGCAGCTTCGGCCAGGAGATCGGTGCCAACGGCATCGACGGCCTGATCAAGGCGCTGACCGACAAGAACCAGAAGGCCGCCGCCGCGCCGGCCAAGTGATGGCGGACGGCATGCTGAAGCTTCCGGAATCGGTGCGCATGGCACAGCTGCCGGCCTTGTGGCCGCAGATCCAGGCCAGCCTGCGGGCCGAGGGCGCTCAGGTGGGCAGTGCGGCCGGCAAGGTGGTGCAACTCGATGCCGGCGACCTGCAGGACTTCGACTCCGGCGCACTGACCTTGCTGCTCAGCGCGGCTCGCCTGCTCGAACAGCAGGGCCTGCGTCTGCAGGTACGCCAGGTGCCGGCCAAGCTGCAGGAACTGGCCCGCGTCTACGGCGTGGACGAGGTGCTGTGGAGCGGCCTCACGGCCTGATCCTGTTGCTCAGGACGCGTAGCGCTTGCTGCGCAGATTGCGCTTGATCTCCTGCAGCACCGGCCGCAGGTTCTGCCCCAGCTGCAGGGCCACGCCGGTGGTCAGGATGTCAATGGCGATCAGGTGCAGCAGCCGCGACACCATAGGGCTGTAGCGGTCGAAGTCCTCGGGGTGATCCACCGCTAGCAAAACCTGACCCGGGCTCTGGCCCAGGGCCGCCAGCGGCGAGCCGCTGGCCGTGATGATGATGGTCGTCGCGCCCTTCTTGCGCGCGATCTCGGCCGCGTCCAACAGGTCGCGGCTTCTTCCCGAATTCGAGATGACGACCGCGCAGTCGCCCGGCTTGAGCATGGTGGCGCTCATCAGCTGCACGTGGCCGTCGCTGCAGGCTGCAGTGTTGACGCCGAGGCGGAAGAACTTGTGCTGCGCGTCCAGAGCCACGATGCCCGAATTGCCCACGCCATAGAACTCGATACGGCGACCGTTGCGTCCAGCTTCGGCCAGCGCTGCGATGGCGCGCTCGAACGCGTGGCTGGCGGCGTCGTTGCGGTAGTGGAGCAGGGCGGCCACGGCGTTGTCGACCACCTTGACGATCAGGTCGCCCGGCTTGTCGTCCTCATCCACTGCCCGGTGCACGAAGGGCACGCCTTCGTTGACGCTGCCGGCCAGCTTGAGTTTGAAGTCGGCCAGGCCGTCATAGCCGACCGAGCGGCAGAAGCGCACCACAGTGGGCTTGCTCACATGCGAGCGGTCTGCCAGTTCGCTGACCGGCAGATTGGCAAAGGCGCGGGCATCGGCCAGAAGGAGCTTGGCCACTCGCTGCTCGGCGGGCGGCAGGGCGGGCAGGGCAGCCCGGACGCGTTCCAACATGCTGCTCATCAGGATTCCTCCGCCCAGGCGTATCCATCGCGCGCCACCAGAGCGCTGGCGGCGGCCGGGCCCCAGGAGCCGGCGTTGTAGGGGCGCGGGCCAGTGCTGTCCTGCTTCCAACTGTCCAGGATGGGCTCGACCCAGCGCCAGGCCTGCTCCTGCTCGTCGCTGCGGACGAACAGGTTCAGGCGGCCGGCGATGGCGTCCAGCAGCAGGCGCTCATAGGCGCCGACGCGGGCGCTGCCGAAGGCCTTGTCGAAGTCCAGGTCCAGCGAGACTGGCGCCAGCGACTCGCCATGGGCGCCGCCCTTGGCTGCCAGCAGTTGAAGCTCCAGGCCGTCCTCGGGCTGCAGCTTGATGACCAGGCGGTTGGGCTGGTTGGTGCCGGGGAAGATCGGGTGCGGCACGGGGCGGAAGTTGACGACGATCTGCGCGTCGCGTGCCGCCAGGCGCTTGCCGGTGCGCAGGTAGAAGGGCACGCCGGCCCAGCGCCAGTTCTGCACTTCGGTACGCAGGGCCACGAAGGTCTCGCAATGGCTTTCGGCCGGAATCTTGGCCTCGTCCAAGTAGCCGACCACGGCCTTGCCGTCCACGCTGCCGGCGCGGTACTGGCCACGGACCACGTCGCGTGCCACGGACTCGGCCGTGAAGGGCTTGAGCGAACGCAGCACCTTGAGCTTCTCATCGCGGATCGCATCGGCGTCGTTGGTGGCCGGAGGCTCCATGGCGATCATGGTCAGCAGCTGCAGCGCATGGTTCTGGATCATGTCGCGCAGCGCGCCGGTGCCGTCGTAGAACGGGCCGCGGGTGCCGACGCCCAGGCCTTCAGCCAGCGTGATCTGGATGTTGGCGATGCTCTCGCGGTGCCACAGCGGCTCGAACAGCGCATTGCCGAAGCGCAGCGCCATCAGGTTCTGCACCGAGGGCTTGCCGAGGTAATGGTCGATGCGGAAGGCCTGCGACTCGGCGAACACCGAGCGCACCACCTTGTTGATCTGCTGGGCGCTGGCCAGGTCGTGGCCCAGCGGCTTTTCCAGCACCACGCGGATCCGCGGCTCGTTCAGGCCGGCGGCGCCCAGCTGTTCGCAGATCTGGGTGAAAAGGTGGGGGCTGGTGGCCAGGTAGAGCACCACCGTGTCGGCCTGGCGCTCGCCCAGCCATTCCTTCAGGCGCTGGTAATGCTCGGGCTGGGACAGATCCATGCGGCGGTAGTGCACCAGGGCCGCGAACTTCTCGAACTCCTCGTCGCTGGGACGCTTGGGGCCATCGACCTCGCGGAAGCGTTCCTTCAGCCACTCGCGGTAGCGCTCGTCGGGCATCTCGTCGCGGGCCACCGCGAGGATGCGGCCACCCGCGGGCAGCTTGCCGTGGCGGAAGGCCTGAAACAGCGCCGGCATCAGCTTGCGCCAGGTGAGGTCGCCGGTGCCACCAAAGAAGACGAGATCGAAAGACATGCGCTCAGCCACCGTCAGGGTGGTCCCTTGAAAAGTACGCTTGGAAATGTTCTCTTGATGTAACGAAGTTACGGGAATTATGATGCCCGAGTTTCTTGCAAGGGTCAATCAGGAGCGCCTCAGCGGTTCTAATTGCGCCTTCCCTTCCTCTCTCGCCGGAACGCAAGTCTCGCCATGAACCAGCTCGAACAACTGAAGTCCTTCACCACCGTCGTCGCCGACACCGGCAACTTCCTGCAGCTGGCGCAGTTCGCGCCGCGCGATGCGACGACCAATCCCTCGCTGATCTTGAAGGCCGTCCAGTCGCCCGACTACGCGCCGCTGCTGGCCGAGACCGTGGCGGCCCACAAGGGCAAGCCGCTGGACCAGATCGTCGACCAGGTACTGGTGCGCTTCGGCCTGGAGATCCTGAAGGTGGTGCCGGGCCGCGTGTCGACCGAGGTCGATGCCCGTTTGTCGTTCGACAAGGCAGGCAGCGTGGCCCGCGGCAAGCGCTTGATCGCGCTTTACGAAGCCGCCGGCATCTCCCGCGAGCGCGTGCTGATCAAGGTCGCTTCGACTTGGGAAGGCATCCAGGCGGCCGCCGAGCTGGAACGCGAGGGCATCCGCTGCAACCTGACCCTGCTGTTTTCCTTCTGCCAGGCCGTGGCCTGCGGCGCCGCCAAGGTGCAGCTGATCTCGCCCTTCGTCGGCCGCATCTACGACTGGTACAAGAAGTCGGCCGGCGCTGCCTGGGACGAAGCAGCGATGGCGGGCGCCAACGACCCGGGCGTCAAGTCCGTGGCCCAGATCTACGCCTACTACAAGAAGCACGGCATCGCGACCGAGGTGATGGGCGCCAGCTTCCGCAACGTGGGCCAGATCACGGCCCTGGCCGGCTGCGACCTGCTGACCATCAGTCCCGACCTGCTGGCCCAACTGCAGGCTAGCGAAGCGCCGCTGACGCGCGCACTTGATGCTGAGGCTGCGCGCGCTGCCGACATCCCTGCCGTTTCCTTCGACGAGGCGGGCTTCCGCTTCGCCCTCAACCAGGACGCCATGGCCACCGAGAAGCTGGCCGAGGGCATCCGCCTGTTTGCCGTCGATGCCGGCAAGCTGGATCAGATGATCGAAAAGAGTCTTTGATGTCCCATCCGCGTTGCGACCAGAGCCCGGCCTGGCGCGCCCTGCAGACCCAGTACGAACAGAGCGGCCGCCGCTTCGACCTGCGCGAGGCCTTTGCGGCCGAGCCGCTGCGCTTCGAGCAATGGTCGCTGCAGGCGCCCGAGGTGTTTGCCGACCTGTCCAAGAACCGCATCGACGCCGCCACGCTGGCGCTGCTGGTGCAACTGGCCAGGGACTGCGGGCTCGAATCGCAACGCGAGGCCATGTTCAATGGCGAGGCCATCAACCACACCGAAGGTCGCGCCGTGCTGCACACCGCACTGCGGGCGCCGGCTGGCGCTGGCCTGCATTCGGATGAGGTCCAGGCCTCGCTGGCCCGCATGTTGGAGTTCGCCGAAGGCGTGCCGGCGCGTGGCTTTAGCGACGTGGTCCATATCGGCATTGGCGGCAGCGACCTGGGCCCGGCCATGGTGGTGCAGGCGCTGCAGGCCTATGGCCGGCCGGGCCTGAAGCTGCACTTCGTCTCCAACGTGGACGGGCATGACCTGGCCCCGGTGCTGCAGGGCCTGGACCCGGCCAAGACCTTGTTCGTCATCGCCTCCAAGACCTTCACCACGCAGGAGACCTTGGCCAATGCCTTGGCCGCCAAGGCCTGGTTCCTGGCCGCCGGCGGCACCGACATCGCCAAGCATTTCGTTGCGACCAGCAGCAACACCCGGGCCGCGGGCGAGTTCGGCATCACGACCAGCTTCGGCTTCTGGGACTGGGTGGGCGGCCGCTATTCGCTGTGGTCGGTGATAGGCCTGCCCATCGCCATCGCCGTGGGGGCCGCCAACTTCCGCGCGCTTCTGGCGGGTGCCCATGGCATGGACCAGCATTTCCGCAGTGCTCCGCTGGAGCGCAACCTGCCGGTGCTGCTGGGTCTGCTCGACCTCTGGTACCGCAACTTCCATGGCTTCACCAGCCGCAGCGTCGCGCCCTATCACCAGGGCCTGCGTCGGCTGCCGGCCTATCTGCAGCAGCTGGAGATGGAGAGCAACGGCAAGGGCGTGGACCGCGAGGGTCGGTCCTTGCCCTATGGCACCAGCCCGGTGGTCTGGGGCGAGGCCGGCACCAATGGCCAGCATGCCTATTTCCAGATGCTGCACCAGGGCACGGACGTGATCCCGGTCGAGTTCATCGCGGTCAAGCATCCCAATCACGGCCAGCTCGAGGGCGAGCTGGCCGCGCGACTCGCTGACCAGCATTGCAAGCTGTTGGCCAACTGCCTGGCCCAGTCGCAGGCCCTGATGCAGGGCAAGACGACTGCGGCGGCGCTGCAGGAAAAGGCACCCACGGCCTCGGCCTCTCTGGATGCAGAGACTGTGGCACGCCATCGCAGCTTCCCTGGTAACCGGCCGAGCACGACCTTCGTCCTGGACCGCCTGACGCCATCCTCGTTGGGCGCGTTGATCGCGCTGTACGAGCACCGCGTCTTCGTCACCGGCGCTCTGTGGGGCATCAACAGCTTCGACCAATGGGGCGTGGAGCTGGGCAAGGCGCTGTGCAACAGCCTGCTGCCGCGCCTGACTTCAGGCGACGCGACGGGCCTGGACGGCTCGACCGCTGGCCTGCTTGCGCATCTGCGGGCCTGATCGCGTGAACGTCGTCTTTGACTTTGGCGGCGTGCTGTTTCGCTGGCACCCGCCCAGTTTCCTGGCACGGGTCTGGCCGCATCGCGTGCCGGATGCCGAGGCGGGCAAGGCTGTGGTGGCGGAGTTCTTCCAGAATTATGGCGGTGACTGGGGGGCCTTCGACCAGGGCCTTATCGACGAAGACACGGTCGTGCGCCGCATCGCAGCGCGCACCGGCTGGCCCGAGGCCGAGGTGAGGGCAGTCGTGGATGCCGTGCCCGAGGAACTGCAGTTGCAACGGGACACCTTGGCCTTGGCGGAAGACTTGAAGCGAGCCGGCCACCGGCTGTTCTTCCTGTCCAATATGCCGGCGCCGCTGGCCGATCACCTGGAGCAGCTTCATCCGCTGCATCAGTGGTTCGAGGCCGGCGTGTTCTCCAGCCGGGTCAAGCAGTCCAAGCCTTCGGCCGAGGTGTTCCAGCTGGCGGCTGCGCAATTCGGTGTTGCGCCTGAAACGCTGCTGCTGCTGGACGATCATCCGGCGAACATCGAGGCCGCTCGCGCCAGCGCTTGGCAGGCCGAGCTGTTCACCGATGCGGGATCGGCACGGCTGGCCTTGCAGGCCCGCGGCCTGCTATTGCTCTAGGTCCTGGCCTTCGGCCGGCGGGCTGGCCTCGACGCGGAAGCTTTCGCTGGCCCAGGCGCCCAGGTCGATATGGCGGCAGCGCTCGCTGCAGAATGGGCGCCACTGATTGCTGGGCGCGAACACACTGTCGCCGCCACAGCTGGGGCAGCTGACGATGCGGGGCTTGACGTCGTCGCTCATGCGCACAGCGTCAGCTCGAAGCTGGCGTCCTGCTGGGCGGACTTGAGGCGGCCTTCCTCGTCCTGACGCATCAGCCGGATGGACACCATCAGGCGGTTGCCGCTGATCTCGGGGATCAGGCCCAGGCTGGGGTCGATCTTGAGGCGCAGCAGCTGGAACGAACGGCCGGCGCCCAGGCTCTGCTGGTACTGGCCGCTCTGGGCTGCCACCTTGTGCGGCGTGCCCGAATCCCGCAGCAGGCCCAGCAGCACGTTGAGGCCTTCGGCCAGCGGCATCAGCGACTGGGTCCAGGTGATCAGGTCCTTGCGGCGGCGCGCCGGCAGGAACTGCTGCCAGCTGTAGTAGGCCGGCAGGTCGAATTCGCAGGTGCCACCGGGGATGCTGATGCGGCTGCGAATGCTCATCAGCCATTCGTTCGAGGTCAGGGCCTGGCCGGCCTTGCCTTGCAGCTGGTTGAGGCCGGCGTAGGCGTGGTCTATGCGGGCGATCACCTCGTCCAGCGCGGCTTCGGCGATGGCCGGGTTGCCCCGGTAGCTGTTGAACTGGGCCTTGTGGCGCTCCAGCTCCTTCATCAGGTCGGACTTGAGGTCGGCCCGTGAGGCCACGTCCATGATCTCGAAGATGGTCGTCAGCGCGAAATGATGGTCCAGCGGGGTTTCGCGAGGGATCAGTTGCCCCAGGCGGTCGAACAGATGTTCCAGACGCAGCATCGTGCGGATGCTCTCGTTGAACGGGTATTCGTATAGGACCAAGGGGGCCATTCCTCAACAGCAGCGGTGCGGCGGCAAGCGGATGCTCGTTCGCGAAGGGCCCGATTGTTTCATAACAACTCTAGGGTTTTGGCCGCCAATGCCGCGCCAGGGCCTTGATTTGGCGCTGCAGTTCGGCCAGCTTCACGGCCTCGTTGTAGATCACGGCATCGGCAGCGGCACGGCGTTGAGCGCGGCTGGCTTGCTGGGCCATCACGGCTTCGACGGCTTCGCGTGTCCAGCCTGATCGTTGGACGACGCGCTCGATCTGGGTGGCTTCGAGGCATTCGACCACGAGCACCCGGTCCACCTTGGTTCGCCAGCGACCAGATTCGACCAGCAGGGGCACATCGAACACGATGAACTCGGTGCCCGCCGCGGCAGCACGCGCCTCCGTCTGGGCGCCAATTAGCGGATGGAGGATGGCTTCCAGGCGCTTCTTGGCATCGGCTTCGGTGAAGGCCAATTCGCGCATGCGCTGCCGGTCCAGCGAGCCATCGGCGGACCGTATGCTTGGGCCGAATTCGGCCACGATCAGTGCCATGGCCGCACCGCCGGCAAGGGTCAGTTCGCGGGCGATCGAGTCGCTGTCGATGACGGTGGCGCCCATCTGCTCCCAGCAGCGCGATACCGTGCTCTTGCCGCTGCCTATGCCGCCGGTCAGGCCTATTCGCATGGCAGAAGAAGCAGGGTTCAGACCCAGCCCAGCCAGCCCAGCACGCGCTCCGAGCCGGCAAAGAGCACGACGAAGCCGCCACCCGCCAGGAAGGGGCCGAACGGCACATAGCGGCCTTCACGCAGGCTGCTGGACATCTTCATCGCGATGCCGACGATGGCACCGATGACCGAGGCGCCCAGCACGATGGGAAGGATCATCTTCCAGCCCAACCAGGCCCCCAGGGCGGCCAGCAGCTTGAAGTCGCCATAGCCCATGCCTTCCTTGCCGGTCGCCAGCTTGAACAGCCAGTAGACCGACCAGAGCGACAGATAACCGAGCATTGCGCCGGCCAGCGAGACGTGCATGGGCACGGTCCAGCCCAAGTGGGCGGCTAACAGGCCGGCCCACAGCAGAGGCTGATTGAGTGAGTCGGGCAGCAGGGTGGTGTCCCAGTCGATCGCGGCCAGCGCCAGCAGCGTGGCCGCGAATCCGCACCACAGCAAGGTGGTCGGCTGTGCGCCGAAACGCCACGACAGGGCAGCGAACATCAAGCCGGTGGTCAGCTCGATCAGCGGGTAGCGCTTGGAGATCGACGCCTTGCAGTGAGCGCATTTGCCGCCCAGGCGCAGCCAGCCAAGCAGCGGAATATTCTCGTGCCAGGCCAGTTGGTGGCCGCAATGCGGGCAGCGCGAGCGTGGCTTGGACAGGCTCAGCGGTGCTTGCTGGTCGAGTTGCTTGACCAGCATGTTGGCCGCGTTGGCGACTTTGTCGGCATCGGCCTTGGCAAGGCCAGAGGCCTTCTGGACATCGTCCGATTCGGTCAGCTGCGCAGCAGCATCCGACGTCCATTGACGCTCCAGCATCAACGGGATCCGGTGGATGACGACGTTCAGGAAACTGCCTATGCAAAGGCCCAGGATGCCTAGGGCCCAGGGGGTGAGAAGCCAGCCGTAGTCTGCAATCATGAAGAGGAGAGCGCTTGCTCAGACCACCTGGCCGAGCTTGAAGATAGGCATGTACATGGCAACGACGATGCCGCCGATGACAGTACCGAGGAACACGATGATGATGGGCTCCATCAGGCTCGACAGGGCCTTGACCGCCTCGTCGACCTCGTCCTCGTAGAACTCGGCCGCCTTGCCCAGCATGTGGTCCAGCGAGCCGGATTCTTCGCCGATGGAGGCCATCTGCAGCACCATGGTCGGGAAGATGCCCGTGGTCTGCATCGAGGTCGTCAGCGCCGCGCCCGTGGACACGTCGCGCTGGATCTTCTCGGTTGCTTCGGTGAACACGGCGTTGCCGGAGGCGCCTCCGACCGAATCCAGCGCCTCCACCAGCGGCACGCCGGCGGCGAACATCGTTGAAAGGGTGCGGGTCCAGCGCGCCACGGCCGACTTGTAGAGCAGGTCGCCGAAGACCGGGATTCTGAGCAACAGCCGGTCCATGGCCTTCTGCATCTTCTCGGAGCGTTTCCAGGTCTGCAGGAAGAAGTAGATGCCACCACCCAGCGTGCCGAAGACCAGCCACCAGTAGCTGACGAAGAACTCGGACAGGGCGATCACGGCCAGCGTCGGCGCAGGCAGATCGGCGCCGAAAGACGTGAACACGTCCTTGAACGACGGCACCACGAAGATCATGATCACGGCCACGACCACGAAGGCCACCACCATCACGGCGATGGGATAGGTCAGGGCCGACTTGATCTTGTTCTTCAGCGCAACCGTCTTTTCCTGGTAGATGGCCAGGCGGTCCAGCAGGGCTTCCAGGATACCGCCCGACTCGCCGGCTTCGACCAGGTTGCAGTACAGCGCATCGAAGTACATCGGGTGCTTGCGGAAAGCGGCAGACAGACTGGTGCCGGTCTCCACGTCCTGGCGGATGTCGTTCAGCAGTCGGGTCAGCCTTGGGTTGGTGCTACCGCGCGCAACGATGTCGAAGGCCTGCAGCAGCGGTACGCCAGCTCGCATCATGGTGGCCAACTGACGGGTGAAGACGGCAATGTCCTTTTGACTGATGGACTTGCCACCGCTGGCACGGCGCTTCTTGACCTTGCTGACGAGGATGCCCTGGCGGCGCAAGGTGGCACTGACCATGGCTTCGCCGCCGGCTCGGATCTCGCCGCGGACCACCTTGCCATTGCGGTCCTTGCCTTCCCATTCGAAGACGAAGTCCTTGACCTTGGCTGCCGCCGATGCACTAGTTGCCATAGATACTCCTGGGCAGGGGCCCTGGCAGGCTGCTTGTATGCGCCTGCGAATTATTCATTGGTGGCCGCGAGCACTTCTTCCAGCGTTGTCACGCCAACGCGCACCTTGACCAGCCCGGACTGGCGCAGATCACGTACTCCTTCGGCTTGCGCCTGGGCGGCGATGTCCATGGCCGTGCCCTGGGTCAGGATGATGCGTTGGATGGCTTCGGTCACTGGCATCACTTGGTAAATGCCGACCCGGCCCCGGTAACCATTGTTGCAACTGCTGCAGCCGACGGCTCGGTAAGGCTTCCAGCTGCCGTCCAGGTCTTCTTCAGCATAGCCGGCGCGTATCAGGGCATCGCGTGGATAGTCGGCTGGGGTCTTGCAGCTTTCGCACAGGCGTCGCGTAAGACGTTGGGCGGTGATCAGCAGCACGCTTGACGCGATATTGAATGGTGCGACGCCCATGTTCATCAATCGGGTCAGCGTCGTCGGCGCGTCGTTGGTGTGCAGCGTGGACATCACCATGTGGCCGGTCTGTGCCGCTTTGATCGCGATGTCGGCGGTTTCCAGGTCGCGGATCTCGCCGACCATGATGATGTCCGGATCCTGGCGGAGGAAGGACTTCAGGGCTGCGGAAAAGGTCAGTCCGGCCTTGTCATTGACATTGACCTGGTTGATGCCGGGCAGGTTGATTTCGGCCGGATCCTCGACTGTCGAGATATTGACGCCGGGCTGATTCAGAATGTTCAGGCAGGTGTAGAGCGACACCGTCTTGCCCGAGCCGGTCGGTCCGGTGACAAGCACCATGCCATAGGGGCGGCTGATGCATCCCAGCAGCCGCTCCTTCTCGATCTTTTCGTAGCCTAGGGCCTCGATGCCGAGCTTGGCTGACGAGGGGTCGAGGATACGAATCACGATCTTTTCGCCGAACAAGGTCGGCAGCGTACTGACGCGGAAGTCGATGGCCTTAGCGCCGAACTTCAGCTTCATCCGGCCGTCCTGCGGAACACGACGTTCAGCAATGTCCAGGCGCGAAATCACCTTGATTCGCGACGACAACTTGTCCTTGATTGCCACGGGCGGCTGGGTGATCTCACGCAGTTCCCCGTCGACGCGGAAGCGGACCCGGTAGTGGTATTCGTAGGGCTCGAAGTGCAGGTCGGACGCACGCATGTTGATGGCGTCGATCAGCATCTTCTGCAGGAAGCGCACGACAGGGGCGTCTTCAACGTCGGCCGAAATGTCGGACGCTTCCTGTTGGGCGGTCGGGTCTTCTTCGGAGACATCGAATTCGAAGTCTCCGCCGGCGATCGATTCAAGGACTTCGCTTGCGCTCGATCCAGTGCCCTGCAGCATCTTGCCAAGCTTGTCGTACTCGACGATCACCCATTCAGGCGACAGTTGGGTGGCGAACTTGATCCGCTCGACGACCTCTTGGTCGGTGGGATCGGCGCCGCCAATGAACAGGCGACTGCCGCGACGGCCCAGCACCACCACGTTGTACTGGTGCATCAACTTGGCGTCGATGATGTTCTGCGGCAACTTCTGCTGGTCGATGGAATTCAGATCCAGCACCGGCAGCGCCAGGGCATGCGACAGCGTGTGCGCCAGGTCGGCAGCAGGCAGGGCAGAAGCCGCCATCAGGGCACCGACGAAGCTGGTCTTTTTCTCCTTGGCCTGGCGGACCAAGTCCTCCACCGTCTTGACCGGCAGCTTGCCAGCATGGACGAGCACGCGCGCAACTCCTGACAGGGAGGAATGGGTCGACTCGGCCAAGGTGGTGTCCACGTGAATGCGATCTCAAGGCGGGCAATAGCAACCCGCATGTTCCGTGAGGGCGGGTCATGATGACCCATCGATTTCACACTGTAAACCGAGCTTTTTCCCGGGGCGAGCGCGCGCTGTGACGGTGTGCGCACATGGCGCAGCCTTGTCCTGCGCATGAGCGACGCAACACTTTGGGCTTGAAACCAGGATTTTCCGCTGGGGCACGAATGTGCCAGGGTTTGGATTGAAGAGAGGATTTGGTCGGGGTGAGAGGATTCGAACCTCCGGCCTCTACGTCCCGAACGTAGCGCTCTACCAGGCTAAGCTACACCCCGATTTCCGAAGCCTCTTGGCCCGGGAGGGCGCGAGGCGTCAGCTCTCTTCAATCAAGCGATCAAGAAGTTCGCTCAACTGACTGAAAGGCGAATTCTAGCAGAGATTCGCGCCACTTGTTAAGTGGGAGTGCGTTCAGTGCTTCGCGTGCTTTCTGCGCTTCTGTTCGCGCCGCATCGCGCGTAGCTTCGATGGCGCCCGTGGCTCGCACGATCTGCACGATGTCTCCGAGACGTTCAACTTCGCCATGCTCGATGGCATGGCGGATCATTTGGCGTTGGTCGGCGCTGCCTCGCTCCATGGCTACAAGCAACGGCAGCGTGGGTTTCCCCTCGCGCAGATCGTCGCCAACGTTTTTGCCGAGCTCGTGGGAGTCGCCCTCATAGTCCAGCAGGTCATCAATCAGCTGGAAAGCAGTGCCTAGGCTGCGACCATAGGCTGCGCAGGCTTCCTCGACTTCCGGCTTGGCTTTCGCCAGGACCGCACCAAGGCGTGCACTGGCTTCGAATAGCTTGGCTGTCTTGTAGCGAATAACGCGTAGATAGCTCTCCACCGAAACGTCAGGGTCGTGCATGTTCATCAACTGCAGCACTTCGCCTTCAGCGATCACATTCGTGGCCTCGGCAAGCACTTCGAGCACCCGCATGCGATCGACTGCCACCATCATCTGGAAGGCGCGGGAGTACAGGAAGTCGCCGACCAGGACGCTGGCGGCATTGCCGAAAAGGGCGTTGGCCGTTGCCTTGCCTCGGCGCAGCGACGATTCATCGACGACGTCGTCGTGCAGCAAAGTTGCCGTGTGGATGAATTCGACGACCGCGGCAAGCTCGAATCGCGCGGGGGCCCGAAAGCCCAGTGCATTTGCGAACAGCAGCACCAGCTTTGGCCGCATTCGTTTGCCGCCTGCATGGACGATGTAGTGACCGATCTGGTTGATCAGGGCCACGTCCGACTGCAGTCGACGCGCGATCACGGCATCGACCTCGAGCATTTCGGCGTTCAATGCCGCGAGGACCTCGGCGACAGGGGATTGGGACGAGGCAGACGCGGCTTGCAATCTTGGCTCACTGTGAAATGAAGACGGAATTATAGAAACAGCTCCTGGATGCTCTTGCGAGGTGGTGCGTTGAGTCGCTTCCGCCGAGGCGCCGCTTGTGTAGGGTTTGCCCTTGTTTTGCAGAACTGCTACACTCGCGGGCTCTGCGCTCGACGTTCGGGCGTAGTTCGGGTCTTGCGTCCTGGGGCCAGGCCGGCAACGGTCAGGCGAGGGGCGCAGGCGTTCACTGCTGAAAGGGCTGATATGTACGCGGTCATAAAAACCGGTGGCAAGCAATACAAGGTTGCTGCTGGCGAAAAGATCAAGGTAGAACAGATTGCTGCGGATGTTGGCCAAGAGATCGTGATCGACCAAGTTCTCGCCGTTGGTAACGGCGCTGAGCTGAAGGTCGGCACTCCCTTGGTTGCTGGCGCAAGCGTCAAGGCCACTGTTGTGGCCCAGGGCAAGCACGACAAAGTGCGCATCTTCAAGCTGCGTCGTCGCAAGCACTACAAGAAGAGCCAAGGCCATCGCCAAACCTACACCGAGCTGGAAATCAGCGCGGTCAATGGCTAAACCGGCTTTCGCCAACAGTTCAAGGAGTTAATCCATGGCACAGAAAAAGGGCGGCGGTTCCACACGGAACGGCCGTGACTCGAAGCCCAAGATGCTGGGCGTGAAGGTGTTCGGCGGCCAGACCATCTCGGCTGGCTCGATCATCGTCCGTCAGCGCGGCACCAAGTTCCACGCTGGCAACAACGTCGGTATGGGCAAGGACCACACGCTGTTCGCGTTGGTCGACGGTCAGGTGTCGTTCGCCGTCAAGGGCGAGAACAACCGCCAGACGGTCGTCGTCACGCCGGTCTGAATCCCCGAGATTCAGCGGACATGACGCGGTGGCAGCAGCCGGCCGCGTCGTGATGCAAGAGCCCCGGCATTGCCCGGGGCTTTGTTTTTTGCGGCTGCCGACAGGCCTGGCCATTCTCTGGTCTGGCTTACCATGGCCCATCGGGCTCGAAAAGCAAGCATCCCTATGAAGTTCGTCGACGAAGCCACCATCGACATCGTGGCCGGCAATGGTGGAGCCGGATGTGCCAGCTTCCGGCGCGAGAAATTCATCCCCTTCGGTGGCCCGGATGGCGGCGACGGTGGTCGGGGCGGTAGCGTCTTTGCGGTTGCGGACATCAACCTCAACACGCTGATCGACTATCGCTACGCACGCCGCCACGAGGCCCGCAATGGCGAAGCCGGGCGCGGTTCCGACCAGTACGGTGCTGCGGCCGAGGACATCACGCTGCGCATGCCGGTAGGCACCATCGTGAAGGACCTGGAGACCGAGCAGGTCATCGCCGAACTGCTGGAGCCCGGTGTGCCGGTGCTGCTCGCCAAGGGCGGCGATGGCGGCTTCGGCAATCTGCATTTCAAGAGCAGCACGAACCGGGCTCCGCGTCAGAAGACGCCCGGCTGGCCTGGGGAAGCGAAGAAGGTCAAGCTGGAACTGCGCGTGCTGGCCGACGTGGGCCTGCTGGGGCAGCCCAACGCGGGCAAGTCAACCTTGATCACGGCCGTGTCCAATGCGCGGCCCAAGATTGCCGACTATCCCTTCACCACGCTGTATCCCAATCTCGGCGTCGTCCGCGTCGCGCCGGAGAAAAGCTTTGTCGTCGCCGACATTCCCGGCCTGATCGAGGGTGCCTCGGAAGGCGCTGGCCTGGGTCATCAGTTCCTGCGCCATCTGCAGCGCACACGCCTGTTGCTGCACGTGGTTGACCTGGCTCCGTTCGATCCAGCGATCGACCCGGTCGTCGAGGCCAAGGCCATCGTCGCCGAGTTGAAGAAGTACGACCAGGAGCTGTACGACAAGCCTCGCTGGCTGGTGCTCAACAAGCTGGACATGGTCCCCGAAGAAGAGCGCGCCGAACGAGTCAAGGACTTCATCAAGCGCTACAAGTGGAAGGGCCCGGTGTTCGAGATCTCGGCCCTGACCCGCGAAGGCTGTCAGCCGCTGATCCACGCGATCTACGACCACGTGGCTGCTCAGCAGGTCCACCATGTCGAGCGCGACGTGCGCTTCGATGGGCCGGTCGAAGAGGGTGCAGGCAAGGGGGCGGCGTAATGGCCGCTGCGCTCAGGGACGCACGCCGCATCGTCGTCAAGGTTGGTTCCAGCCTGGTGACCAACGAAGGTCGGGGCGTCGATGCCGAAGCCATCGCCACTTGGTGCAGGCAGCTGGCTGCATTGGCTGCGGAGGGGCGAGAGCTGGTAATGGTGTCCAGCGGTGCCATCGCTGAAGGCATGAAGCGCCTGGGCTGGGCCACGCGGCCCAAGGAAGTCCATGAGCTACAGGCCGCTGCGGCCGTCGGCCAGATGGGCCTGGCCCAGATGTACGAGACCAAGCTGCGGGAGCAGGGCATGGGCAGCGCCCAGGTGCTGCTGACCCACGCCGACCTGGCGGATCGTGAACGCTACCTGAACGCCCGTTCCACGCTGCTGACCCTGCTGCAGCACCGGGTGCTGCCGGTGATCAACGAGAACGACACCGTCGTCAACGACGAGATCAAGTTCGGCGACAACGACACCCTCGGCGCTCTGGTGGCCAACCTGGTCGAGGCCGACGCCCTGGTCATCCTGACCGATCAGAAGGGCCTGTACTCGGCCGATCCGCGCAAGGATCCCAATGCTCGTTTCATCGACGAAGCTGTCGCAGGCACGCCCGAGCTTGAGCAAATGGCCGGCGGTGCCGGATCGTCGCTGGGTCGCGGCGGTATGATCACCAAGATCCTCGCTGCCAAGCGGGCCGCCGGAAGCGGTGCTTCCACGGTGATTGCCTGGGGGCGCGAGCCCGACGTGCTGCTGCGCTTGGCGCGCGGCGAGGCCATCGGTACAGCCTTGCTTGCATCGACGGCCAAGCTGGCCGCCCGCAAGCAGTGGATGGCCGACCATCTGCAGCTTCGAGGTTCGGTCGGTGTGGATGCCGGCGCCGCCATCAAGCTGCGCGAGGAGGGCAAGAGCCTGCTGCCGATCGGTGTCGTCGAGGTGCAGGGAGACTTCCATCGCGGCGATGTGATCGCTGTTCGTGACGCCGGCGGCCAGGAACTGGCCCGCGGCTTGACCAACTACTCGAGCGCCGAGGCTCGCCTGATCGCCCGCAAGCCCTCGTTCGAGATCGAACAGGTGCTGGGCTACGCCGCCGAACCGGAACTGATCCACAGGGACAACATGGTTCTCGCCTAGCGAGCCCCCCGTTGTCTCAGCGTCACTCGCCCTGCTTTTCTGCCGGCTGCTCGGCCGCGGTTTCGCTCTCAGGCTCCCGCTGCTCACGGTGCCCCTGCGGACGCATGCCCGAGCGCAGGTACCGGTTGTGGTGGTTGATGCGCGGCAGGAAGCGGGCCAGCTCAGTCAGCGCCATCTCGTAGACGCCGCGCTTGAACTCGATGACCGCGTCCAGCGGCACCCAGTATTCGTTCCAGCGCCAGGCATCAAACTCCGGATGGTCGGTGGCGCGCAGGTTCATGTCGCTGTCGCGCCCCATCATCTGCAGCAGGAACCAGATCTGCTTCTGGCCGCGGTAATGTCCGCGCGCGTCGCGGCGGATGAAGTGCTCAGGCACCTCATAGCGCAGCCAGTCGCGCGTTCGCGCAATGATGCGCACATGGTCACTGGTGAGACCCACTTCCTCGTGGAGCTCACGAAACATCGCCTGCTCGGGCGTTTCGCCGTACTTGATGCCCCCTTGCGGGAACTGCCAGGAATGGGTGCGGATGCGTTTGCCCCAGAACACCTCGTTCCTGTGGTTGAGCAGGATGATGCCGACGTTGGGGCGGAAGCCTTCCCGGTCGAGCATAATCAACCTCGAATCTATAGTTGGATCGATTATTGCATCGGGCCGCCTCCCCGGCGCTCCCCTCGCTAACCCTCACACCCCGACCCGGCCTCAGGGCCGGGTTTTGCTTGTCCCCGTTCCGCCCATGAAAGCCTCGCAGTTCTTCGTCTCGACCCTGAAGGAAGCCCCCGCCGACGCCGAGATCGTCAGCCACAAGCTGATGATGCGCGCCGGCATGATCAAGCGCCTGGGCGCGGGCATCTACAACTACATGCCCATGGGCCTGCGGGTGATACGCAAGGTCGAGGGCATCATCCGCGACGAGATGAACCGGGCCGGCGCCGTCGAGCTGCTGATGCCGGTGGTTCAGCCCGCCGAGCTTTGGCAGGAGACCGGCCGCTTCGACAAGATGGGCCCCGAACTGCTGCGCGTGAAGGACAGGCACGAGCGCGACTTCGTGATCCAGCCCACGTCGGAAGAGGTGATCACCGACATCGCCCGCCAGGAACTGCGCAGCTACAAGCAGCTGCCCAAAAATTTCTATCACATCCAGACCAAGTTCCGCGACGAGCGTCGTCCCCGCTTCGGCCTGATGCGCGGCCGCGAATTCACGATGAAGGACGCCTACTCCTTCGACCGTGACATCGACAGCGCCAAGCTCAGCTACCAGACCATGTTCCAGGCCTACCAGCGCATCTTCCAGCGCTTCGGTCTGGAGTTCCGGGCGGTGAATGCCGACACCGGCGCCATCGGCGGCGAGGCTTCGCACGAGTTCCAGGTCATCGCCGATACCGGCGAGGACGCCATCGTCTACTGCCCGAGCAGCGACTACGCGGCCAATATCGAGCTGGCCGAAGCGGTCGCTCCTGCACAGCCTCGCGGCGCTGCCGCGCAAGCACTGACCAAGACGCCCACGCCGGGCAAGAGCACCTGTGAAGACGTGGCCGCGTTGCTGGGCCTGCCGCTCACGCAGACCGTCAAGTCGCTGGTCCTGGCCACCGATGAGAAGAACGAGGCGGGCGACATTGCCAAGACCCAGGTCTGGCTGCTGCTGGTGCGCGGCGATCATGAGCTGAACGAGGTCAAGGCCGGCAAGCTGGAAGGCCTGAAGGCCGGTTTCCGCTTCGCGACCACGGCCGAGATCGACGAGCACTTCGGCTGCAAGCCCGGCTACCTGGGTCCCATCGGTTTGAAGAAGCCGGTCAAAGTCATCGCTGACCGCACCGTCGCCCAGATGAGCGACTTCGTCTGCGGCGCCAACGAGGCCGACTTCCACTACACCGGCGCCAACTGGGGCCGTGACCTGGCCGAGCCGGACCTGGTGGCCGACATCCGCAACGTGGTTGCCGGTGATGCCTCGCCGGATGGCAAAGGCGTGCTCGCCATCCAGCGTGGCATCGAGGTCGGCCATGTCTTCCTGCTGGGGACCAAGTACTCCAAGGACATGAACGCCAGCTACCTGGACGAGACCGGCAAGCCCCAGCTGATGGTGATGGGCTGCTACGGCATAGGCGTGACCCGCATCCTGGGCGCTGCCATCGAGCAGAGCCACGACGAGCGCGGCATCATCTGGCCCGACGCCATCGCGCCCTTCACCCTGGTGCTGTGCCCGATTGGCATGGACCGCAGCGAAGCGGTCAAGGAAGCAGCCCACAAGCTGCATGACGAGCTGCAGGCGCTGGGCGTCGACGTGCTGCTGGACGACCGCGGCGAGCGCCCCGGCGCCATGTTTGCCGACTGGGAATTGGTGGGTGTGCCGCATCGCCTCGTGATCTCCGACCGCGGCCTCAAGGAAGGCCAGCTGGAGTACCAGGGCCGTCGCGACGCCGAGGCCACCAAGGTCGCGGCGGGCGAGGCCGTCGCCTTCATCAAGCAGCGCCTGGGCCTGAACTGACGATGCAGGCATCGCGGCGCAAGCTGCTGATCGGAGCCGCTGCCGCCGGCCTCGTGCCGGGTTGGGCACGAGCCGGTGCCCAGGTCGAGGAGCCTTTGGCCGATGCTGTGCGCTCGGCCTTGTCGGCCTCGATAGGCAATAGCGCACCGCCCAAGCCACGCTTCGACAATCTCGATGACCGCCTGGCCTACATGAGCTGGCTGGGCACGATGAGCGAGCGGCTGAAGAAGCGCAAGAGCGAGGCGCTGACCCGGATCGAATTCCTCGAGACGGTCTGGTACGAGGCCAAGCGGGCCGGCCTGGAGCCCGCCCTGGTGCTCGGCCTGGTTCAGGTTGAAAGCGGCTTCCGCAAGTACGCAATCAGCATTGCGGACGCGCGCGGCTACATGCAGGTGATGCCGTTCTGGACCCGCCTGATCGGCGACGGCCAGTCCTCGCGCCTGTTCCACATGCAGACCAACCTGCGCTTCGGCTGCGTGATCCTGCGCCACTACCTCGACATCGAGAAGGGCGACCTCTTCCTGGCCCTGGGCCGCTACAACGGCAGCCGTGGCCGACCCGAGTATCCGAATGCCGTGCTCGGTGCGCGTCGGCAGTGGCTGCTGGCGGGCGAGCGCTGATTAGCCAGGCTTGGCCGCTGCTTCCGGCTGTGGCAAAGGCGGCAGCTTCAGGCCTTCGTAGAGCTGCATGAAATCGGCCCGGCGACGCAGGGCCCACCAGCGCGGATCGACGCGCAGAAAACTGACCCGCGGATCTCCGACTCGCCGAGCCTCCTGCAGCCACTGCATGGCCTGGTCTTCCTCGCCCAGTCCCAGATGCACCAAGCCCAGGGAGCTGGGCAGCATGCGACCGGCCTGCTGGCGTTGCATCATCTCGGCCAGCATGCGACGCGCCTCGGGCACCTGGCCGGTCTTTGCGAGCAGCCAGGCCAGGCTGGAACTGATCTGGCTGCTGTCCGTCAGTGTCAGGCCCTTGCGCAGCGCAGCGATGGCGGCCGCAGGATCGCGCCGGGCGCTGGAGATCAGGCCCTGGGCGAAGTAGGCGTTCCAGAACTGCGGGTCTATGTTCAGCGCAAGGTCGACATAGCGCTGCGCCTCGTCGAGCCGGCCCAGCGGTACCAGGAAGCAGGCCATCAGAAAGATCGCGACCAGGGATTGCGGGTCGACTTGACGGGCCAGCTGCAGCTGTTCCACGGCCTGCTCGGGGCGGGCAAGGTGGGACAGCAGGTGGCCATAGGCCGTGTAACCCTCGACCAGACTGGGATTCAGCGCGATGCCACGCCGGAACGAAGCCTCTGCCTTGGGCCAATCGAAGTCGTGCCACAGATAGACCCAGCCCAGGGCCACATGGGCCTCGGCCAGTTCCGGCTCCAGTTCCAGCGCCCGCAGGGCGTAGCGACGCGCCGTCGCAAAGGCCTGCTGAGGCGGCGAGTCCTCGGTGACCGGCAGGCGGCGCCAGGCCTCGGCCAGGCCTGAATGGGCCAGCGCATGCTCCGGGTCCAACTCGATCGCGCGCTGGAACAACTCGATGCCGCGCCTCACATGGGCCGGTTTGATGGTGATGATGTTGAGCCGCCCGGCCATGTAGAGCTCCTGGGCCTGGCCGCCGCGGCCGAAGCTGCGCGGTGGCAGGCCCAGTTCGCGCTGCAGGGAGTTGGCGACCTGCTGGGCGATGCGCTCCTGCAGCGCGAACAGGTCGCCGGCCTGTTCGTCGAAGCTGGCACTCCAGAGCGAGGCGCCATCGGCCCGGCGCAGCAGCCGCACCGTGACGCGCAGCCGGTCGCCCTGGCGCTGCAGGGTGCCATCCAGCACGCTGTCCGTGTCCAGGGCCTGGGCGGCGGCCAGCGGATCCTGCTGCGGGTCGCTGTAGCGCCGGCTGCTGGCAATGGCCGTCACGCGCAGGTCCTTCAGGCGTCCCAGGCGGGTAATCAAGGCATCGGCCAGGCCGATTTCCAACACCGGATTCGACGAGCCCTCGACCAGCGGCTTGAAGGGCAGGACGCTGAGCGAGCGGATCCTGTCGGGTCTGCCTTCGCCGACGCGAGCCAGCTTCCACCAGAGCAGGGCGCCGACCCCAAGCCCGCCGCCCAGACCGGCCAGCAGCAAGGCCTTGCGCCTTGGAGTTTGGGCTGCCACCGGCGCCGGATCGATGGACGGGCGGAGTTCGGCGATGAAGCGCAGGCCGCGCCGCGGAACGGTCTGGATGTAGCGCGGAGATTCCGCCTCGTCGCCCAGCAGCCGCCGCAGGATGGACAGGTGCTGGCTGAGGTTGTTGTCCTCGACCACCAGGCCGGGCCAGACCTGGCTCAGCAGCTCTTCCCGCGACACCACCTCGGGAGCCCGGTCTATCAGCGCCAGCAGCAGGTCGAACACGCGAGGCGTGATCGCCAGCACCTCGCCGGTGCCCTGGCGGACCAGGCGGCGCTGCTGGACGTCGATCAGGAAGTCTCCGAACGCTAGCGGTGGGCTCATCGCTTCAGGCCCCTGTTTTTCAGGCTTCTTCACCTGAATTTCAAGACTTTTGAGCAAGGCGTCGCCGATTCTGCCCTTGCCGCCGCGTCGGTTCCAAGGGGGGCTTCACGGCGGCAGTCCTTCAATTTCAGGAGCATGCTGATGAACAAGCAGATACCGAGTTCTCTCAGATCGGTGGCCGGCGCCTTGTTGCCGGCGACCGTGGCCACGCTGCTCATCCAGGCTTGCGGCGGCGGGGCGGGCAGCCTGCCGGTGCTGGCCCAGGCCGAGTTCGCTGCAGTCACGCCGCTGTCAGAAGCCGACCCGATCGAAGGCGTCTGGGAGTCGCGGGTGCAGATCCGCGACTGCAACAGCGGCCAGGTGCTGCGCGAATTCGTCGGCATGAACCTGTTCGGCCGCGGCGGCGCGCTGACCGATACCAACGAGGCCCCGCCGGCCTCGCGCGGCGTCGGCATGGGGCAATGGGGGCGGACGGCCGAGTCCGAGCGCAGCTATCTGATCTGGCAGCGCATCTACGAGTACGACGCCAATGGCCAGCGGGTGTCCACCCGCCTGGTGCGGCGTCAGCTCAAGCTGGGCCATGACGGCACGACCGGACAGGGCGAGGTCAGTTTCCTGGCCCTCGACCGCAACGGCGTAGAGATCCAGCGCGGCTGCGGCCAGGAGACCAGCAAGCGCATGCTGGGCTGATCAGGGACGGTTCCGCAGGCCTTCCCAGGCTTGCGGAGCTGCGCCCGCCAGGCCGGCGAGTTCGAGCACCCGCTCGCAGCTCTCGTGGATCAGCTCGTCAATGGTCTGCGGCCGGTGGTAGAAGGCCGGCAGCGGCGGGAACACGATGCCGCCCATCTCGGTCACCGCCGTCATATTGCGCAGATGGGCCAGGTTAAGCGGGGTCTCGCGCACCATCAGGATCAGCCGGCGGCGCTCCTTCAGCGTCACGTCGGCGGCGCGAGTCAGGAGGTTGTCGCCAAAGCCATGGGCGATGGCCGCCAGGCTCTTCATGGAGCAGGGTGCCACGACCATGGCGGCCGTGGCAAAGCTGCCGCTGGCCACGCAGGCGCCCACGTCGCCCGGTGCGTGGTTGTGATCGGCTTCGGCCTCCAAGGCGGCGCGGCTCAGGCCCTGTTCATGGTGGACATTGAGGACGCCGGCCGGCGTGGCAATCAGGTGGGTCTCGGCGCCCAGTTCACGCGCCCGGCGCAGCAGGCGAAGACCATAGGCAGCGCCACTTGCACCCGTGATCCCGACGACCAGCCGAGGCTTGGACATCAATCAGGCCTGGCCGCCGAGCACCTGCTGCAGCTCACCGGCCTGGTACATCTCCATCATGATGTCCGAGCCGCCGACGAATTCGCCGTTGACGTAAAGCTGGGGGATGGTGGGCCAATTGGCGTAGTCCTTGATGCCCTGGCGCACTGCCTCGTCTTCCAGCACGTTGAAGGTCTTCAGGTCGCCCACGCCGCAGGCCTTGAGGATCTGGATCGCGCGGCCGGAGAAGCCGCACATGGGGAATTGGGCCGTGCCCTTCATGAACAGCATCACACGGTTGTTCTTGACCAGATCGTCGATGCGCTGTTGTACGTCGCTCATAGGAATTCGCCCAGGGTTCTTTGCAATGGGCGCAATTATCGGCGAGGCCTGGTGCGCTTGCCCGCGCAGGGTCAGAAGCGGTAGCTCAGGCCCAGTTGCAGCACGGCCTGGAAGCGCGCGGTGCGGACCGCATCGTCCAATGCGGTCGGTCGGCTGCTGCCCAGCCGCAGGCCGTCGGCCAGGCCGCTCATGGCCAGGCCCAGGTCGGCGCTGAAGCCCCAGCCGCTGCGCAGCGACTGCCCGGTGTAGCCAATGCCCAGATAGGACAGCGAGGAGCCATAGTCGTTGCCCAGCGCGCCGCCGAGGCCCGGCATGCTGACCAGGCGCTGGCCTACGGCCAGGTGGCTGGCCTTCATGGCATTGTTGCCCAGGGCCAGGCCGCCATTGCCTTGCAGCAGCGAAAGCGGGCCCAGCAGCAGGCCGCCGGTGGCGCGCAGGCCACCTTCCATGGAGCCGGTCAGGTAGTAGTCGCCCAGCAGGTTAGCGCCCAGCAGGCGCGAACCCATGGGGCTGGAGGCATCGAGCTGGTTCAGCTGCAACCGGGCTTGCCAGCGCAGCGCGTCCATGGGCTTGCTGCGCAGCTGGAGACCCTCGGCCTGTGCGGCCAGGCCGGTCAGGGCCAGGGCAAGGCTCACGGTACTCAGGCGCAGCAGGCGGTTCATGGCGGTCTCCTTGGCGGGGCAATATCACCCGCTGTTTTCGGCCAATACTACGCCGCCGCCGGCCGCTTGTGGGTCCACTTTTGAGCGGAAACAACGCCTCGTTTGTGGCTTTGTGTTCAGCCCGGCCAGCGCCCCCCCGAGACGCGGGCCTGGCCACCGAGGTCGCGCCTACAGGCCAGGTCGACAAAGCCCCGTGCGAGTAGCAGATCGGCCACAGCCGCCGGCTGATCCCAACCATGTTCCAGCAGCAGCCAGCCACCTGGAGCCAGGTGTTCGGGCGCGTAAGCAACAATCTCCCGTAACGATTCCAGGCCGTCGCCGCCCGGCGTCAGGGCGCTGAGCGGCTCGTGGCTGAGCGCCGCCAGGTGCTCGTCGTCGCCGGCGATATAGGGCGGATTGCTGACGACCAGGTCGAAACGCCGGCCCGCCAGCGGAGCGAACCAGCTGCCGGCGAGCCATTCGACGCTCAAACCCAGGGCCTGGCCGTTGGCCTGGGCCATGGCGAGGGCGCCGGCCGAGAAATCGACAGCCGCCACCTGCGCCTGCGGCCGGCGATGGGCCAGGGCCAGGGCGATGGCGCCGCTGCCCGTGCCCAGGTCGACCACGTGGGCCGCCTGCTGCTCGGGCACCAACTCCAGCGCCCAGTCGACCAGGACCTCGGTGTCCGGCCTGGGAACCAGGGTATGGCGGTCCACCTTGAGCCTGAGGCCGTGGAATTCCTTCTCGCCGACCAGGTAGGCCAACGGCTCGCCGGCCAGGCGCCGGGCCAGCCAGTCTTCGAAGCGGGCCTGTTGTTCTGGGGCCAGTTCGTCCTCGCCATGGATCAGCAGCCAGCTGCGGTCGCGCTCCAGCAGGGTGCCGAGCAGGAGTTGAGTCTCAAGTCGGTCCAGGCCAGCCGCCTGGGCCTGAGCCTGGGCCTGGGCCAGGTTCACGAGCGCCCCTCCAGCTGAGCCAGCTGTTCGGCCGCCTGGGCCTGCTGCAGGCCCTGGATCACATCTTCCAGGTCGCCGTCCATGATGGCGCCGAGCTTGTAGAGCGTCAGGTTGATCCGGTGGTCGGTCAAGCGGCCCTGGGGGAAGTTGTAGGTGCGGATGCGGTCGCTGCGGTCGCCGGTGCCTATCAGGCTCTTGCGGGTCGCGGCTTCCTTGGCGGCGCGCTCGTTCTTGTCCTTGTCGCGCAGCCGCGCGGCCAGCACGGCCATGGCCTTGGCCTTGTTGCGGTGCTGGCTGCGGTCGTCCTGGCACTCGGCCACCAGGCCGGTCGGCAAATGGGTGATGCGGATCGCCGAGTCCGTCTTGTTGACGTGCTGGCCACCGGCGCCGCTGGCACGGAAGGTATCTATGCGCAGTTCGGCCGGGTTGAGCTGGATCTCCTCGGCCTCGTCGGGTTCGGGCATCACGGCCACGGTGCAGGCGCTGGTGTGGATGCGGCCCTGGCTTTCGGTGGCCGGCACGCGCTGCACGCGGTGGCCGCCCGATTCAAACTTGAGCCGGCCATAGACGCCGTCACCCTCCAGCCGCACCACCAGTTCCTTGTAGCCGCCCAGGTCGGAGTCGTTGCTGGACAGGATCTCGCTGCGCCAGCCCTGGCGCTCGGCAAAGCGCAGATACATGCGGGCCAGGTCGGCCGCGAACAGGGCCGATTCGTCGCCACCGGCGCCGGCGCGGATTTCGAGGAAGGCCGGCCGCTCGTCGTCCGGGTCCTTGGGAATCAGGGCCAGCTGCAGCTGCTCATGCAGGCTGAGCAGGTCGGCCTCGGCCGCGGCGATTTCTTCCTTGGCCATCTCCGCCATCTCGGGGTCGGCCAGCAGCTCCTTGCCGGCCGTCAGGTCGGCTTCGCGCTGCAGGTAGCGGCGGTAGGTCTCGACCAGGCTGGAGACCTCGCTCTGCTCCTTGGTCAGCGCGCGGTAGCGCTTCATGTCGGCGGCGACCGAGCCGTCGGCCAGGGTGGCGTCCAGTTCGACCAGGCGATAGCCCAGGCGTTCGAACTGCTGGCGCAGGGTGTCTTTCATTCAGGAGGAATCCGGTAGCGGGGGCGAGGAGCCGACGCGATGATGCCGCGTCAGCCGACAAGGCGGCGCGAAGAAGGGCCGCTAATGCTCTTCGCCGGACTCGCCGGACTCGCCGGAAACAGGCTTGCTGCTGGAGCGCAGGAACAGGCGTGACAGGGTCTGGGCCAGCTGCAGCCGCTGCTCGCCTTCGCTGGCGTGCAGCTCGGCCAGGCTGCCGTGCAGCATCTTTTGCGTGAGGCCGCGGGACAGTGCCTCCAGCACCGTGTCCACGTCCTCGCCCTTGGCCAGCAGCTTGCGGGCGCGGGCGATCTCGGCCGCGCGCCAGTCTTCGGTCTGCTGGTTCAGGGCCTGGATCAGCGGCACCGTGTGGCGCTGGTCCAGCCAGTGGACGAAGCTCTGCACGCCGGCCTCGACGATGGCCTCGGCCTGCTGGACCGCCGCCTGGCGCTTCTCGCCGGCGCTCTGCACCACGACCGACAGGTCGTCCACGGTGTAGAGATAGACGTCGTCGAGCTGGGCCACTTCCTGCTCGATGTCGCGCGGCACGGCCAGGTCGACCATGAACATGGGCTTGTGGCGGCGGGTCTTGAGCGCGCGCTCCACCGCACCCAGGCCGATCAGCGGCAGGCTGCTGGCGGTGCAGGAGATGACGGCGTCGAATTCATGCAGGCGCTGCGGCAGCTCGGCCAGGCGTATCGCCTCGGCGCCGAGCCGGCCGGCCAGCTTCTCGCCTCGCTCCAGCGTGCGGTTGGCCACGGCCATGTGCCTGGGCGTGCGGGCAGCGAAATGGGTGGCGACCAGCTCGATCATTTCGCCGGCGCCCACGAACAGCACCTTGATCTTGCTGAGGTCCTCGAACAGCTGGCTGGCCAGACGCACCGAGGCCGCGGCCATGCTGATCGAATGGGCGCCGATCTCGGTCGAGCTGCGCACTTCCTTGGCCACCGAGAAGCTGCGCTGGAACAGCTGGTGCAGCGTGGTCCCCAGGGTGCCGGCCTGGTCGGCCTCGCGCACCGCCTGCTTGAGCTGGCCCAGGATCTGGGGCTCGCCCAGCACCATGGAATCCAGCCCCGAGGCCACGCGGAACGCATGGCGCGCCGCGGCGCCACCTTCCATCACATAGGCATGGTTCATCAGCGCATCGCTGCCCACGCCGCCGACCTCGGCCAGCCAGGCGATGGTCGGCTTGACCAGGGCCGGTGCGCCGGCGACATAGAGCTCAGTGCGGTTGCAGGTGGAGACCAGCGCGGCTTCCGGCTGGCTCTGAGCCTGGCGGCGCGACAGCTGCTCGCGCAGGCCCAAGAGCGTGGGCGCCAGCTGCTCGAGCGAGAACGCAAACCGGCCGCGCAGGTCCAGCGGGGCGGAGTTGTGGTTCAGGCCGAGGGCGAAGACGCTGCTCATAGGGGCGCGATTATAAAATTCGCGCCACCACCCGCCCTGACATCGGTCACAAGACCTTGAACCCCCTTGACGCGCTCTGGCATCTGCTGAATTTCCTGGCCCCGGCTTGGGTCGTGGCGGCCTTGATGGCCGGCCTGGCCAAGCTGCTTTGGCGCCAGGAGCTGAAGGCCGTGGCCTGGCGCCGCCTGGCCCTCTGGGGCGGCATCGCCGGCAGCGCCGGCCTGGTTGCGGCCCTGGCCCTGCTGGGCCGTGACGGCAAGATGGCGGGCTACGGCCTGATGATCCTCGCCATCGCTCTGCCTCAGTGGTGGCTGGCCCTGCGTCCCCGAAGCTGAGTTCTTACTTTCGGCTGCCGTGCGCGCAGCTCGCACAGTCGCGCCCGTCAACAAGAACGGGAGTGGAGCGATGAAACGAGTGGCAAGCCTGGCCCTTGGGCTGGGTGTAGGCCTGGGCGCGGCGCAGGCCCAGACGTCTTGGCAACGGCTGAGCCTGGAACTGCGCGGCGAAAGCCCGGTGCCCGAGCAGGCCAGCGATCCGGCCCAGGCCTTCCAACTGGTACAGCGGCAGATGCGGCTGTTGCTGGACAGCGATGGCCGCTTCCGGCTGACGACCGAGAGCGTCTATCCCGGTCCGGTGCGCTTCAACTTCATGGAGCTGGGCGCGGCCACCACCGGCAGCGCGACGCTGGACCTCCTGAAGTGGCGCAACGGCACCGAGATCACGCGCAAGACGCCGGAGGCGCTGAAGGCTGACCTGGCCGAACTGCAGTTCCTGACGCCGGCGCTCTTGAAGCAACGCATTGAGGCGAGCGCAAGCGGCGCCGAGATCGAGGTCCTGGACTCGGCCGGCCGGCGCGCCAGCCTGAGGCGCGACCCAGCGACCGGCGAGCTGCTCAGCGCCCGCAGCGCCAGCGGCGTGCTCTACGAATATGCCGACTACCAGGGCCTGCCTTCGGGCCTGAGCCAGCCGCGCCAGATCAGCGAAAAGCGTGGCGAGGTCCTGCGGGTGCGATGGCAGGTGACGGCCAGCGACCTAGACCGCAGTGATGGTCGCGCTTTCGACTTGCCGGCCGGCTACGTGGAGCCCGTGGTCGATGCACAAGGCCTGCGCGCCACGCCGATAGCGCCGGGCAGCTACCGAATAGATGGCTCGGCCTCGCGCTATCACAGCAGTTTCTCGATCGGCAGCCAGGGCATCGTCGTCTTCGATGCGCCGGTCAGCGCCGATGAGGCGCGTCGTGTGAGGGCTTTGATCGAGAAGCTGGCGCCAGGCCGGCCGGTCACCCATGCCGTGGTCTCGCATGCGCACCGCGACCATGTGGCCGGCCTGCCGGTCTATTTCGGCGAAGGCGTGCAGATCCTGGCCGGCCGCAATGCCCGCCTGGCCCTGCAGCGCCAGCATGGTGCCGAGCTGGCGTCCAAGGTGGTCGAGGTGCTGGAGGCGCGCGAGCTGGACCTGGGCGACCGCCGCATCAAGCTGATGCCGCTGCCGAGCAGCCATGCCAGCGACATGCTGGTGGCCTATGACGGCGCGTCCAGGGCCTTGTTCCAGGGCGATCTTTTCTACATCCCGGATGTGGGCCCGGTGCCGCCGGCCTTTGCCATGGCTGCCGAGCTGCAGGCCTTGATCAAGGACCAGGCACTGCAGGTGGACTGGATAGTCGGCGTCCACGGCCGCTCGGGCACGACGGCCGAGCTGGCCGAGGGCCTGCGCCTGATGCAAAGGCAGCAGGCCCGCTGAACCCGGCTCAGGCCGGCAGGCTCGCCGCTTCCTCGCCGACCGTCACCACCTCGCCGCGCAGCGAATGCGCGAAGGCCTGGGTGACGGTCAGGTCGACCAGCTGGTTCATCAGGCGCGGCTGGCCCTTGAAGTTGACGATGCGGTTGCATTCGGTGCGGCCCATCAGCTCGGTCGCGTCCTTGCGGGCATGGCCGGTGACCAGGACCTTCTGCACCGTGCCGACCATGGTCTCGCTGATCTTCACCGCATTGGCTTCGATCGCGGCCTGCAGCTCCTGCAGGCGCTTGACCTTGGCCTCATAGGGCGTGGTGTCTTCCAGCGCAGCGGCCGGCGTGCCGGGGCGCGGGCTGAAGATGAAGCTGAACGAGGCGTCGAAGCCCACGTCATGGACCAGCTTCATCAGCTTGGCATGGTCTTCTTCCGTCTCGCCGGGGAAGCCGACGATGAAGTCGCTGGCGATGCGGATGTCCGGCCGGATCGCACGCAGCTTGCGCACGATGCTCTTGAACTCCAGCGCGGTGTAGCCGCGCTTCATCGCCATCAGGATGCGGTCGCTGCCATGCTGGACCGGCAGGTGCAGATGGTTCACCAGCTGCGGGATCTTGCCGTAGGCCTCGATCAGGCGCGGGCTGAACTCGTTCGGATGGCTGGTGGTGAAGCGCAGGCGCTGGATGCCGGGGATCTCGGCCGCGTACTCGAGCAGCAGGGCCAGGTCGGCGAACTCGCCGCTATCACCCATCTTGCCGCGGTAGGCATTGACGTTCTGGCCCAGCAGGTTGATCTCCATCACGCCCTGGTCCGCGAGGCCGGCGATCTCGGTCAGCACGTCCTCGAAGGGGCGCGACATTTCCTCACCACGGGTGTACGGAACGACGCAATAGCTGCAGTACTTGGAGCAGCCTTCCATGATGGACACGAAGGCCGAGGCGCCCTCGACCTTGGCCGGCGGTAGATTGTCGAACTTCTCGATCTCGGGGAAGCTGATGTCGACCTGCGGGCGGCGCTGCTCGTCGCGCGCGGCCAGCATCTGCGGCAGGCGGTGCAGGGTTTGTGGGCCGAAGACCACGTCCACGTAGGGCGCGCGTTCGATGATGGCTGCGCCTTCCTGCGAAGCCACGCAGCCGCCGACGCCGATCTTCACGCCCTTGGCCTTCAGGTGCTTGACCCGGCCCAGGTCGCTGAACACCTTCTCCTGCGCCTTCTCGCGCACCGAGCAGGTGTTGAAAAGGATCAGGTCGGCCTGCTCCGGGTCGTCGGTCTTTTCATAGCCCTGGGCGGCGCCCATCACGTCGGCCATCTTGTCCGAGTCGTACTCGTTCATCTGGCAGCCGAAGGTCTTGATGTAGACCTTCTTGGTGTCGCTGGCGCCGCTCATGGCTTGCTCCAGGTCTGGGTGCCGGGCTCGAACTGCAGGCGGGCCGCTTCCTCGCGGCTGCGCGGCCAGCCCTTGTTGGCCAGTTCGACCGGGTTCAGGACCCAGACATCCATCAGCAGGCCTTGCGGGTCCACCGTGTAGTGCACCACCAGCTTCTGGCCCATCAGGCTGGCCGGCTGCTTGAGCATGTTGTCGTCGCCCTTGACGCGGGCACCGGGCGCGAGGCGCGCCGGCTTGCCATTGAGGCTCACGTCGGGGGTCTGCAGCACCACCAGGTCACCGCGCAGGGCGGTGGCGGGGAAGAAGCGGTGGGTCTGGGCGAAGGCGCTGGCATGCAGCGCAACCGCCGTGATGACGGCGGTGAGGGCACAGCGGTACATGGTATTTGTCCAGTGGCTGCGTCAAAGGGAACGGCCCGCTGCAACAAGTGCGGCGGGCCGGCGAAGTGGCGCGAGTTTACCGCGACGTGTCGAAAACCGGCTCGGCCAGGCCCTGCAGGCGGGCCTCGCTGGCCGGTGCTTTGTCGCACAGCAGCAGCACTTCGTTGGGGCCGGCCTTCAGCCAGGAGGCCGGCAGGAACAAGGTCTGCTGCGGGCCGATAGCCCAGCTGCGGCCCAGCAACTGGCCATTGATCCAGACCAGGCTGCGGCCCCAGCCGCGCATGTCGAGGAAGCTGTCGACGGGCGCCTTCAGCTCCAGCGTTCCGCGGTGGAAGCTGTGGCCGCCGGCCTGGGCCTGGACCGGCTTGAGGCCGGTCGGCGAATCCAGCGGCAGCGCATGGACCTGCCAGTCCAGCAGTTCCTGGTCGGCCAGCTTGACCGAGCGACTGATGCCCTTGTGCTCGGCATCGAGCTTGGGCCCGAAGCCTATGCGGCCCAGGTTCTCGACCAGGATGTCGAGCACGCCGCCGGCCGGAATCTCGACCGCCAGCTCGCGCTGGCCCAGCCGGCGCTCCAGCGTGCCGACGACCCGGCCATCCACCAGCACCGTGGCCAGGTCGCGGACCTCGTCGATCTGCAGCATGCCCTTGCGCGCCTGCTCGAAGCGCTTGCGGTAGAGGATCAGGCCATGGCTTTGCTTGAAGGCCTCCATCGGACTCGGGAAGCGCGAGGCGATGGCGGCGCCCAGCTGCGGCAAGGCATCGAGGAGACCGGTGATGCGCTCCAGCGCGAAGGGCGGGATGGCCTGAGGTCCGGGCCCGTCGGCCACCAGCGGTGGCAGCGTCTCGCCGCGGGCCGCCAGGTGCTTGGCGATGCGCTCGCGCACCAGGCGGTACTTGGGCGTCACGCGGCCGGCCTCGTCCAGCACGGCGTCGTAGTCGTAGCTGGTGGTGTCGGGCTGGTAGGGCTCCTTGGCCGAGCTGTTGGCACCGGCGAGCCAGCCGAAACTGGTGCCACCGTGGAACATGTAGAGGTTGAAGGAATGGCCTTGCGCCATCATCCAGTCCACCGTCTCGGCCGCCTGCTCGGGTGGCTGCGTGTGGTGCGGGCCGCCCCAGTGGTCGAACCAGCCGGCCCAGTATTCGCCGGCCATCCGCGGGCCCTGCGGCCGCCAGGCGGCCAGGGCCTCGAACGAAGCCTGGGCGTCGGACTTGCCACCGCCGAAGTTCACCACCGGCGTCAGCTCGGGCAGGGTGCCGCCCTCGAACAATCGCTCGGCGCCGCCGTCAGAAGTGAACAGTGGCGCATCGAAGCCGGCCTCGCGCATCTGTTTCAGCATCGCTGCCATGTAGTCATGGTCGCGGCCATAGGAGCCGTATTCGTTCTCCACCTGCAGCATCAATAGCGGCCCGCCACGGCTGCTCTGCAGGTCGGCCACTTCCTTGGCGATACGCTTCAGGTAGCGCTGGCTGGCGGCCATGAAGCGCGGGTCCAGGCTGCGCACCCTGAGGCCCGGCGTGCGCAGCAGCCAGGCCGGGAAGCCGCCGAAATCGACTTCGGCACAGACATAGGGCCCGGGCCGCAGGATCACGTAGAGGCCTTCCTCGGCCGCCGTGCGGATGAAGGCGCGCAGGTCCTTGTTGCCCGTGAAGTCCCATTGCCCCGGCTCGCGCTCATGCTGCGACCAGAAGGCGTAGGTGGTGATGGTGTTCAGGCCCAGCGCCCTGGCCTTGCGGAAGCGGTCGCGCCAGACCGCGCGCGGCACGCGCGGGTAGTGCATCTCGCCGGAGCGGATCTGCAGGGGCTTGCCGTCCAGCATGAACTGCGAGCCCTGCACCGCGAAGCGCGGC
Organism: Pelomonas sp. SE-A7; assembly: GCF_030345705.1. Taxonomy (NCBI): domain Bacteria; kingdom Pseudomonadati; phylum Pseudomonadota; class Betaproteobacteria; order Burkholderiales; family Sphaerotilaceae; genus Roseateles; species Pelomonas sp. SE-A7. The sequence continues at coordinate 539,711 of NZ_JAUASW010000002.1, read as the reverse complement.
GCGGGTTTTCCGAGCGCCGGAACGGCCGCGAGGGCGCTGCCGCTGAGCAGCAGCGCGCGTCGGCTCAGGCCGCTCATGCGCGGCCGCCCGCGAAGTGGCCCTCGATCTCCTCCAGCGTCTTGCCCTTGGTCTCCGGCAGCAGGAAGCTGGCGGCGAGGAAGTAGACCAGGGTGCAGCCGGCCCAGAAGAAGAACATGGCGGCATAGCCATGCTGGCCCACCGTGGGCAGGAAGACCGCGGCGATCACCGTCGACACGAACTGGTTGATCAGCAGCGCAATGCTCATGCCGTTGGATCGGATGCGCGTGGGCATCAGCTCGGACAAGGCCAGCCAGACGCAGACGCCCGGCCCCACGGCGAAGAACGCGACCATGGCGAAGATGGCGGCGGCCACGGCCCAGCCATGGTTCTCGGACGGCACCGGGCCAATCAGGGCCTGTTCGATCTTCAGCGGCGCGTTGGTCGCCGCGGCCGGATCGGCAAAGGGGTTCAGGTGCAGGCGGCGGAAGAAGGTACCGATCACGCTGTCGGCCTGGACCGTGTCCTCGCGGCTGATGCGGATCGGCGTGCCGCCGGCCTCGTCCGTGCGACGGCTCTGCACATTGGTGAAGGGCCCGTAGGAATAAGACAAGGTGAGCTGCTGGGCCGAGCCATCAGCCGCGCGGCCGAACTGCTGGATCAGCGTGGCATCGACCGTCAGCGCCAGGGCCTCGCCCTGCACCCGGGCCTGGACTGCCGGCGCCACATCGACCCGGCCGCTCTCGGCCTGGCGGAACAGCAGGCCGGCCGTGACCAGCGACAGCACGATGCCGCCGCTGCCCAGCATCAAGAGGAACTTGCGGCCCTTGCGGTCCACCAGCAGCACGGCCACCACGGTCATCAGGGCGTTGAGCAGCTTGATCGCGACATCGGCCTGGTTGGCCACCGAGCCGGGCAGGCCGGCCTGGTTCAGGATGTTGACCACATAGGCCAGCACCGAGTTGATGCCGGTGGCCTGGGTGCAGGCCAGCACCAGGCAGGCGAGCAGAAAGGGCAGCACATAGCGGCGGCTCAGCAGCGCGTCCTTGGCAGCGGCCTTGGCGGGATCGGCGACCTGCTGCATTTCGCGCAGCTCGGCCTCGGCCACCTCGGGCTTGCGGGTGCGCAGCAGGGCGGCACGCGCGGCGTCCACGCGGCCGCGGCTCAGCAGCCAGCGCGGCGACTCGGCCAGCAGCAGGCAGCCGGCGCTGAACACCAGGCCCGGGGTCAGGCACATCCAGAAGATGCTGCGCCAGGCCTGGTCCTTGGCGGCGAACAGCGCAGCCTGCTGGGCCGAGGTGTCGGCGAGCTGGCGGGCGGCCACGCTGGCCGATTCCACGCTTTGCGCCTGGTACAGGCCGATCAGCGCGGCCACCACCAGGCCTATGGTCAGCAGCAGCTGGAACATGGCCGTGCCGCGGCCGCGGTTGTCGGCGCCCAGGCATTCGGCCAGGTAGAGCGGAATGACCACGCCTATCAGGCCGCCGCTGATGCCTTGCAGCAGGCGACCCAGCAACAGCGGCGTGTAGCCCTCGGCCAAGGCGATCACCGGGATGCTGAGCGTGAACAGCGCGCCACTGAGGAACATGGCCCAGCGCCGGCCTATCAGGTCGGCCAGCGCGCCGGCGAACAGCGAGGACAGCACGCTGCCCAAGAGCACGGCGGCGACGATGAAGCTCAGCTGCTGGGCCGACAGCTTCCAGGCTACCGACGCGGTGGATTCCAGATAGGGCAGGGCGCCGGCAATGATGCCCACGTCGATGCCGTAGAGCAGGCCGCCCAGGCCGGCAATGAAGAGCAGGTAGCGCATGGCCCAGACAGGCTTGGCTTCAACGGTCATCGTCAACACTCCCTCGTTGTCTCGTCGTCTCAGGATGAAGAATCGGATAGCAGGTCCACCGGCTCGCCCTCGACAAACACCTGCTCCACCTGCAGTTGCTCGTCCAGCACCACCAGGTCGGCAAAGGCCTGCGGCTCAATGCGGCCGCGCTGGCCTTCGCCCAGGTAGTCGGCCGGGTTGCGCGACAGGCGATGCGAGGCGTCGGCCAGGTCCAGGCCCAGCGACACCAGGTTGCGCAGGGCCATGTCCATGGTCAGGGCGCTGCCGGCCAGCGAGCCGGTGGCCAGGCGCACGCAGCCCAGGCACTTGAAGACCCGTTGCGTGCCCAGCGCATATTCGCCGTCGGGCATGCCGGTGGCAGCCGTGGCGTCGCTGACGCAGTAGAGCCTGGGGATGCTGCGCAAGGCGGCCAGCATGGCGCCGGGATGCACATGCTCCAGATCGGGAATCAGCTCGGCGTATTCCGCATGGGCCAGGGCCGCGCCCACCATGCCGGGCTCGCGGTGCTTGAGCCCGGTCATGCCGTTGAATAGATGGGTGAAGCCGGCCGCGCCGGCCTGCAGTGCGGCGACGCCGTCCTCGTAGGTACCGGCGCTGTGGCCGACCTGGACCCGGATGCCCAAGCGGTTCAGCTCGGGGATCAATTCCAGGTGACCGCTGATCTCGGGCGCCAGCGTCAGCACGCGGATGGGCGCGATCTCGTGCAGCCGCTTCACCTTGTCCAGTGTCGCCAGCATCACCTCGGGCGGCTGGGCGCCGAGCCGCTGGGCGCTGATGAAGGGGCCTTCCAGGTGCACGCCCAGCATGCGGGCGCAGCCCTTCTTGCGCTCGGCGATCACGCCGGCCAGGCCTTGCAGGGCCTGCTCGATCAGGGCGATGCGGGCCGTCATGGTCGTGCCCAGCAGGCTGGTCGTTCCGTGCCGCGCATGGGTGCGGGCCACGACCTCGCCGGCATCGCCGCCGGCCATGATGTCCACGTCCGAGGCGCCGTGCACATGCAGGTCCACGAAGCCGGGAAGGATGTGGCGCAGCGGCCCTTCGACCGCCGTTTCCTCGATGCGCGCCACGCGCTCGCCAAAGCTCACACGGCCGGTGATCCAGCCTTGGGGCGTGAGGATGCGGCCGCTGAGCATGGCGTGGTCAGTCACTCGGCGATGATCACTTCTATGCCCAGGCGCTGCAGGCCTTCGCGGTACTCCGGGCTGATGCCGGCATCGGTGATCACCGCATGGACCCGGTCGAGCAGCACGATGCGGTGCAGGCTGACCCGGCCGAACTTGGAGGCGTCGGTCAGCACGATGACCTTCTTGGCCCGCTCGACCATGCGATGGTTCAGGCTGGCCTCGGCCTCGTGGTGGGTGGTGACGCCGAACTGCAGGTCGAAGCCGTCCACGCCCAGGAACAGCTTGTCGAAGTTGTAGACGTTGAGGCAGGCCTCCGCCTGGGCGCCCTGCACCGACAGCGACTGCTTGCGCAGCAGGCCGCCGGTCAGCATCAGCTCGACGCCGGGCGTGTCGGCCAGTTCCCAGGCGATGTTGAGGCCGTTGGTCATCACCGTGACCCGGTCCAGGCCTTGCAGATGGCGGGCCATGTGCAAGGTGGTGGTGCCGCTGTCGATGATGATGTTGTCGCCGGGCTCGACCAGGCGGGCCGCGGCCGCGCCAATGTGCTCCTTCAGCCCGGTGTTGAGCGTGTCCTTCTGGCGGATGCTCTGCTCGGGCGGCGGCGTGCGCACCAGGGTGGCACCGCCGTAGCTGCGCGTCACCAGACCCTGGTTCTCCAGGGCGCTGAGGTCGGTGCGTATGGTGACGGCGGACACGCCCAGCTTGGGCACCAGGTCGGAAACCTGGACGCTGCCCTGCGTGACCAGCAGGTCAAGAATCTGTTCGCGGCGCTGGCTGGTGTTTCTCATGGCAATGGAAGGGCTGGGTGTCTTTCGAATGACGGCGAAAGCTTATAGGGACGAAACCCGGCCCGCATGCGGACTTTCGATCTGGGGGCGCGTGGTGGCTCGTGCGTAGGCGGCAACGACCTGGCCGATCTTGTGTTCGACCAGGGCCTGCGGGCTGCTGGCCAGCCGGCCCTGCAGGACGGCCGGCAACTGCTCGGGCAGGTATTGGCTGATCAGCGGCAGCGGAATGCCCCTGGCCTGCAGATTGGCAAACAAGCGGGCCTGGGCTGCCTTCACAGCCGGCTCGCCCCAGTAGTAGCGGCAGCGGTCGCTCAGTGCATAGCGGCGCAGCAGGCGCTGCTGGTCCGGCGTGCCGGCGTAGTGCTTGAGCCAGTGGCGCGGCTCGGCCTGCATGGCCTGGTCCAGGGCCTCGGGCAGGCGGGCCTGCTCGGCCGGGGCGACCAGTTCCTCTTCGATACGGCTCAGCGCGAACAGCGCCTCGCGCAGTGCGAAGGTCAGGGCCGGGCCGACCTTGAGGATGGCGTAGTGGTCACGCACCAGGGCCTGCAGCGAGGACTCCAGCTGGTAGTCGGTCGAGTGGGCCTCGAACACCAGGCCGGGCTGGCCGGCGACAAAGCTTGAGAGCTCGGCCGCCGCGGCCGGCACATAGTGCTGGACCTGGCTGTGGTCGAAGTCGACGCCGGGCTGCACCACCATGGCGATGACGCGCTGCCAGGCCTCGCGCTGGCCGGCGGCGACGAAGGCCTGCCTATGGATTTCCAGCGTGCGTGCCGCGGCCTCGGGCCGGGTGACCGACAAGGCCTGCTCCAGCGACGCTTCGCCGCCGGGCACGGGCACTTCCGTGCCAATGACGTAGACCGGCGGCGGCAGGCCGGCAGCCTGGGCCGCCGCCTCGGCCACGGCGGCCAGCTCGGCCGAACGGGCAGCGACGGTCTCGTCGTCCAGCCGCAGCGGGTCGTTGGCGCAGCTCATGCTGCAGTCCAGGTGGATCTTGTGGAAGCCGGCGGTCACGTAGTCGTGGATCAGCACCCGCGAATGGGCCATGGCCTCGGCGGCCGGCAGCTTCTGCCAGCTGTTGGGGCCCAGGTGGTCGCCGCCCAGCACCAGCTCGTGCAGCGGCAGGCCGAGCTCGGCCGCCAGGCCTTCGACATAGGCGCGGAAATCATGCGGCTGCATGCCGGTGTAGCCGCCGTTCTGGTCCACCTGGTTGGAGGTGGCCTCGACCAGCAGCGGCGTGCCCATCTCCAGCGCGACCCGGATCGCGGCGCGCAGCACCAGCTCATGGCTGGAGCAGACGCTGTAGAGGCCCACGGCCTCGCCGCGGCGGTGGGCCTTCAGGATGGACTGGACGGGCGACAGCGATTCGACGACGGTGTTCATGGATGCGATTGCAAGGCGAGCAGGGCAGCGCCGCGGGCGCCACCGGCATCGCCGAAATGCGGAGGCAGGATGGCCGGCATGGCCAGGCCCTGGAAAAGATGACGGGCCATGGCCGCCGGCAGTTGCTCGTACAGATGGCCCAGCTTGGACAGGCCGCCGCCCAGCACGATGGCATGGGGGTCGATGGTCATGACGAGAGTTGCGAAGGCCTGGGCCAGCAGGTCTACGTGGATGTCCAGTACCTGGCGAGCCAGCGCATCGCCGGCCGCGGCGCGTGCGGCGATGGCAACGGCCTCGCTGCCTTCGCCTCCGAAATGGCGGTGCAGGTTGGAAAGCCCGGTTCCCGAGACATAGCGCTCCAGGCAGCCGCGCAGGCCGCAGGGGCAGTCAATCAGCGGCACGCCGTGGCGGGCCAGCAGCGAGGCCGGCAGGCTCCAGTGGCCCCATTCGCCGGCGATGCCGTTGAGCCCGCGTATCAGGCGGCCGTCCACGCAATAGCCACCGGCCGCGCCGGTGCCGAGGATGGCGCCGAACATGCTCGGCAGGCCATCGGCCGCACCGCCCTGCGCCTCGGAGAGTGCGAAGCATTGGCAGTCATTGCCCACGACCACCGGCCGCTGCAGCCGCTCGCGCAGACTTTGCGCCACGGGCCGGCCGTTCAAGGCGGGCACATTGGAGCTGAGCTGGCGGCCACTGGCGGCATCGACGATGCCGGGCAGGCCCAGGCCCACTGGTGCCTGCAGACCCAGGGTCGCGTCGGCCTCGTTCACCAGCTCGGCAATCGCTTGTTGGAACGCTGCGAAGTCCTCGCGCGGCGTGGCCACGCGGCGGCGATGGCGCTCGACCAGGGCGCCGTCGGGCTCGATGGCATAGCCGACCAGCTCGATCTTGCTGCCGCCTATGTCGATGCCGTGGACCGCGCGCATGGAAGAGACCTCAGTCATGCGGATGGATGGTGACGCCCTGGACCACGCGGTTGACCGTGCCGTCCGGGAAGGGGTTGTCCGGCGTCAGCCCCAGGGCCGCGGACTTGTGCAGCGAGAACAGCTGGGCGGCGATCAGCCACAGCGGGGCGAGCCAGCTGTCGCCGAGGCCGGCCGGCGCGGCCACGGCGAGCTCGGCACCGGATTCGACAGGCCCCACGGACAGGCAGTGGCCGGCGACCTGGTCGCGGCGCAGCTCGTCCAGCAGGTCCTGCTCATAGCGCTGGGCGAGCGGCTTGCTGCTGCGCAGGAAGATCACCAGCGAAGCCGGGTTCAGTGCCGACTTGGGGCCATGGCGGAAGCCAAGCGCCGTGTTGGCCAGGGCCAGGGCGCGGCCGCTGGACAGTTCCAGCACCTTGAGCGCCGCCTCCTTGGCCAGGGACTCCAGTGGGCCGCTGCCAAGGTAGACGATGCGATCAAAGGGCTGGGCCGCCAGCGCCGCGATCGGGGCAGTCCACTGCGCCAGGGCCTGCTCGGCCGCCGTGGCCAACTGCTGGATGCGATCCGCCGCATCGCCGTGCTTGCCCAGCACGGCCAGGGCAGCGAGCAGCATGCAACTGAGGCTGCTGGTCATGGCGAAGCCGCGGTCACAGCTGCCTTGCGGCATCAGCAGGTTGAGGCTGTCGGCGCGGCCTTCGGCCTGGGCCGCCAGCTGGCCTTCGCCATTGCAGGTGATGTTGATGAAGCGCGGCGCCTTCAGGCGGCGGCGCAGCAGCTCAACGGCCGCCAGGCTTTCCGGGCTGTTGCCGCTGCGGGCGAACGAGACCAAGAGGGTCGGCGCGCTTTCTTCCAGATAGAGCTCGGGATGGGTCAGCAGGCTGGTGGTGGCGATGGCCCGGACCTGGGCCGGCCAGGCGCTGTTCAGCTCGTCGACCACGATCTCGCCGACGAAGGCCGAGCTGCCGGCGCCGGTCAGGATGACGCGATGCGTGGGCTGGTTCAGCCAGTCACCGAGGAAGGCGGCGACGCGGGCTTGTTGTGACTGATCGAGCTGCTGGGCCAGCTGGCGCCAGAGCCGCGGTTGCTGGGTGATTTCTTCGGCCGTGTCCAGGCCGCCGAGTTGGCGCCAGTCTTGCGACGGACGCTGAAGGATGGTGTTCATTGCGGGATTCAAAGTCCGGCGCAACGATAACGACGAACTTTCGTAATGTCAAACAAAGAAAGATAACGAAAGATAAGTTGGCATCAGCTGTCGAAGGAACAAGCCGGATATTCGGCAAATCATGAGGGTCTTGTCGGAAATCAGCCGCGGATTTGCGACGAAGTCGAAAGAATGCTGCGGTGAATAACCTGATATCGAAAGGTTTTCAAGGTGATTTACTAGTGGTTTTCACTCAACTTTCAAGAAACTTGCTTGTTTTTGCTTTCTTTTCGTTGACCGCCATCCAATCGCTGCATAAAGTTTGCGCAACAAATGGAAATCGCAAGCCCGTCGTTCAGGCCTCGGGTCCGCCAGAGACTTTGATGAAGCGCCCCACGAATCCCTTTCTTTCCCGCCCCGCCTTCGATCTGGCCGGCGCCCTGCTGGCCGGGCTGCTGAGCCTGGCGGCCACCGCAGCGCCGGTCGGCAACGCCCGGACGCTGAAGGCCGTCACCGGCGGCGATGGCAGCGCCGCGCAATGGGAGCTGCGCACCGACCGTGGCGCCCTGGTCCATATCAGCCTGCCGCGTGCCGATGTGCTGCGGCTTTGGGTCAGCGCCAAGGGCCCGCTGACCGGCGCGGGCGACAAGGCGGCGACCATCGTCGTCGGCCAGCCCGAGCCGCGCCTGGTCTCCAAGCTGGAGGAGCAGGCCGACCATTGGCTGATCACCACCTCGGCCCTGCGGCTGCGAGTCGACAAGCAGCCGCTACGCTTCACGCTGTACCGCGCCAGCGAAAGCGAGCCGCTGTGGCGCGAGCTTGAGCCGCTGGACCTGAGCGACAAGCTGGCCGTGCAAACACTTGCCAGCAGCCCGTCCGAGCGTTTTTATGGCGGCGGCCAGCAAAACGGCCGCTATGAATTCAAGGGCCGCCAGCTCGAGGTCTCGTACTCGGGCGGCTGGGAAGAGGGCGACCGGCCCAGTCCAGCGCCCTTCCTGATGAGCTCGCGCGGTTGGGGCATGCTGCGCAACACCTGGAGCGACGGCAGCTACGACCTGCGCCAGAACGAGCAGATCACCCTCGCGCATCAGGAGGCCCGCTTCGACGCCTACTACTTCGTCGGCGATTCGATCCGCGAGGTGCTGGCCCGCTACACCGAATGGACCGGCCGTGCCCGGCTGCTGCCGCGCTGGGCCCTGGAATACGGCGACGCCGATTGCTACAACGACGGCGACAACGTCAAGAAGCCCGGCACCGTGCCCCAGGGCTGGAGCGATGGCCCGACGGGCAAGACGCCCGACGTGGTCGAGTCGGTGGCGAGGAAGTACCGCGAGCACGACATGCCCGGCGGCTGGATCCTGCCCAACGACGGCTATGGCTGCGGCTACAGCGAGTTGCCCAAGGTCGTCGAAGGCCTCTCAACGCTCGGCTTCAAGACCGGCCTGTGGACCGAGAACGGCGTCGACAAGATCAAGTGGGAAGTCGGCACGGCCGGTACCCGCGCCCAGAAGCTGGACGTGGCCTGGACCGGCAAGGGCTACCAGTTCTCGCTCGATGCCAACAAGGCGGCCTATGACGGCATCCTCGACAACTCCGATGCGCGGCCCTTCATCTGGACCGTGATGGGCTGGGCCGGCACGCAGCGCTATGCCGTGACCTGGACCGGCGACCAGAGCGCCAGCTGGGACTACATCCGCTGGCATGTGCCGACGCTGATCGGCTCGGGCCTGTCGGGCCAGGCCTATGCCTCCGGCGACGTGGACGCAATCTTCGGCGGCAGTCCCGAGACCTACACCCGCGACCTGCAGTGGAAGAGCTTCACGCCGGTGCTGATGGGCATGTCGGGCTGGGCCGCCGCGGCGCGCAAGCATCCCTGGGCCTATGACGAGCCCTATCGCTCGATCAACCGAAACTACCTGAAGCTCAAGCTGCGACTGACGCCCTACATGTACACGCTGGCCCGTGAGGCCGAGGTCAGCGGTGCACCGCTGGTTCGCGGCCTGATGTGGGACAACCCGCAGGATCCGGCGGCCTGGACCGAGGCCCACAAGTACCAGTTCCTGCTGGGCCGCGAACTGCTGGTGGCACCGGTCTACCGCAGCCAGGCGGCGAGCCAGGGCTGGCGCAAGAACATCCACCTGCCGCAGGGCCGTTGGATCGACTACTGGGACGGCCGCCAGGCGAGCAGCCCGGCCGCCGGCCGCGACATCGACCTGCAGGTCACGCTGGACAAGCTGCCGGTCTTCGTCCGTGCCGGTGCCATCCTGCCCCTGTACCCCGAGGTGCTGTTCGACGGCCAGAAGCCCAAGGACCGTTTGACCCTGGACCTCTATCCGGCCGCCAAGTCCGAGTTCACGCTCTACGAGGACGATGGCCTGAGCCGCAAATACCAGCAGGGTGCGTTCAGCGAGCAGCGCATCGCGATGCTGCTGGAAGGGCAGCAGCTGTCGGTGCAGATCGATGCCGTGCGCGGCGAATACGCCGGCCAGGAGGCGCAGCGGGCCTATTCGCTGCGGGTGCTAAGCCGCAGCGAGCCTTCGTCGGTCACGGCCGCGGGTCAGGTCTTGCCCAAGCTGGCCGGAGCGGCGGCCTTCGAGGCGGCCGAGCAGGGCTGGTACTTCGACGCCGCCGAGCGCCGCGGCACGGTCCATGTGAAGCTGGCCAGGCGCGACATCCGCCAGCCGCTGGCCATCCGCCTGCAAGGCATCCAGGCCGCGCCGGCCCAGGACGACGACTTCCCGTCGGCGCCGCAGCTGGGCCCGGAGATTCCGGCCGATGCCATCGTGGTCGTGGCCCGTCCGGCCGAGGAAAAGGGCCAGCCGCTGGAGAACGCCTTCGACGGCAAGCGCGAGACCTGGTTCCGCACCTCGCGCAACCAGCTGGTCAAGGCCGGCCCGCATGAATGGGTGCTGGGCTTTGCCGAGCGCCGCCTGATCGCGGGTCTCGCGCTGGCACCGCGCAGCGATGCGCATTGGCAGCATGGCCAGATCCGCGACTACGAGGTCTACCTCGCCGACAACATGGGCGAATGGGGCCAGCCGGTGCTGCGCGGCCGTCTCAAGCTGCAGCAGGGCGAGCAGCGCATCGAGCTGCCCAAGCCCCAGGCCGGCCGCCTGCTGCGCTTCCGCGTGCTGAGCACCCACAACCCCGAGGGCGAGGACGCAGGCGCGGTCGATCCCATGGTCACGGCGGCCCAGGGCAATGCCGTGCCGGCCAAGGCCTTCGATGCGACCCAGCCCAGTGACGTGGCGCCGATCACGCTGTCGGAATTCCGCGTGCTGGAGCACCGGCCGGCCCAGCGCCCCGAGCAGCAGCGCTTCCTGTCCGCGCTGCCCAAGCTGCCCGCCGGCGTGGCGCGCGACAAGCCGCAAGGCGCGGCCAAGGAGATGCGAATGAACGGCCTGCTGTTCCGCAAGGGCTTGGGCATGGGTGGCAGCGGCCGTGTCGACCTGAAGCTCGCAGGCGACTGGCAGCTGCTGCGCGCCGACCTGGGCGTGGACGACAGCTGCAAGGCCGCCGGCGGCCTGCAGTTCCAGATCTGGAGCGGCCCGCGGCTGCTCTACGACAGCGGCCTGGTGCAGGCACCCGCCGTGGTCAAACCAGAAATCGATGTGCGGGGGCTGAGCCAGCTCAGCCTGCGCACGCTTGGAGCGCGTGGATCCAAGCCAGCTGCCGTCTGCGGCAACTGGGCCAACGCGGTCCTGATCGGGATGGAGGGCGACGCCGCCACTGTCCAGCACTGAGCCCCAGACCCTCGTTCAAACAAGTCAGCCATTGAAGGCCTGCCCGCCGGCAGGTCGGGGCGGAGCCTTGCCGCCCGGACCCCAACCCTAGACATCACTGGAGTAGAGAAACCATGCAGAGCAAGAAGAACCTGCCCGCCCACCTCAGCGTCACGGCCGGCGCCGTTGCCCTGGCCCTGGGCCTGATGGCCGCCGCGCCGGTGGCCGTCGCGCAGTCCAACACCACGACGACGATCTACGGCGAGGTCAAGCTCGCCGCAGGTGCCACGGTCGTGCTCCAGAACCTGGACACCGGCGTGCAGCGCACGCTGACGCCCGATGCCGCCGGCCGCTTCCAGGCCAATTCCATGCCGCCGGGCCGCTACCAGCTGCGCCTGATGCGCAATGGCAAGGTCGAGGCGACGCAGGAGGTCGAGGCCCTGGTGGGCAATGGCGTGGAGGCCAACTTCGGCGTCACCAACACCTTGGATACGGTGACCGTCAGTGGCGCCGCCAAGCGCATCGACGTCTCCAACACCAACAACGGCGTGGTCTTCACCGCCAAGGAACTGAAGGCGCTGCCGGTGGCGGCCGACGTGGCGGCCGTGATCCAGCTGACTCCCGGCGTCGTGCGTGGCACCAACGGCCAGTACGGCAACGCGCCCAGCATCGCCGGCTCGGGCCAGTCCGAAAACTCCTTCTACGTGAACGGCTTCCCGATCACCAACATCCTCACCCAGGTCGGGGCTTCCGAGCTGCCCTTTGGCGCCATCGGCAATATGCAGGTGCTCTCCGGCGGCTATGGCGCCGAATTCGGTCGCAGCACCGGCGGCGTGGTCAACATCACCACCAAGAGCGGCGGCAACAAGTTCGAGGTCGGCGGCAAGCTGAGCTGGATCCCGGGTTCGCTCAAGGGCAAGCAATACGACACCTACTACCCCAACACCGGCGAGCATCCGCCCACCGACGGCAAGCTGCAGTACTGGAACCAGGGCAACGAGAGCAGCAGCAAGGTCGTGGGCCTGTATGCAGGCGGCCCGGTGATTCCCAACAAGCTGTTCGCCTTCGTGGCGCTGGAGCAGACCCGCAGCGAGTCCGAGTCCATCGCCATGCCCACCAGCCTGGGCGTCAGCTCGCCCACCGGCTGGAGCAAGAGCGACAGCAAGGTCGATCGTTACCTGGCCAAGCTGGACTACAACCTTACCGACGACCATCACTTCGAGCTGACCAAGCTCTACGACAAGACCACGTCGCGCAGCCAGGCCTTCGGCTTCAACTACTCGACGCTGACGCACGACAACACCCCCGGCAACGGCAGGCAGACCTATGTCAATTGCTGCGGTTCCGGCTCGGCGCCGGGCGCCGACATCTCGATCTTCAAGTACACCGGCTACCTGAGCGATGACCTGACGGTCACGGCCGTCTACGGCGATTCGCGCACCAAGCATTCGCGCACGCCGGAGGGCTACAACGCCAGCCTGGCGCAGACCTCGTCGGCCGTCAGCGCCCGGGTGCCCGGGCTGAGCTATGCACAGCCGCAGACCGTGACCGGCAGCCTGGTGGACCCGGAGTCGGGCGACCGCCAGAAGGGACTGCGCCTGGACATCGAGTACAAGCTGGGCCAGCACTCGCTGCGCGGCGGCATCGACCGCCTGAACGTGAACTCGGTGGTCGGAAACTCGCTGGCCGGTGGCTATCGCTGGACCTACCGCAAGGCCACCGATCCGAACCGCGCTATCACCGGCGCGTTCGAGACGCCGTTCCAGGGCGGTGGCTACGGCACGCAGGGCTATTACGTCAGCAAGGACATCGACACCAACCTGGCGCGCCCGAGCGGTGTGCAGGCGGCCCAGTACATCCAGGACCACTGGCAGCTGAGTGACCGCGTGCTGCTGGACCTGGGCCTGCGCCGCGAGCAGTTCACCAACTACACCAGCAACGGCGATGCCTTCATCTCCCAGCGCAACATGATCGCGCCGCGCCTGGGCGCGACCTGGGACTTCGCCGGCGACGGCTCGCTGAAGCTGTTCGCCAACGCCGGCCGCTACCACCTGCCGGTGCCTTCCAACCTGTCCAGCAACATGGCCGCGCCGTTGACGCGCACCGGCGAGCTGTTCACCTACACCGGCGTCGACGCGAACGGTGCACCGACCGGCCTGCATGCGATCAGCAAACCCTACTCGGCCAACAACGCCTACGGCCAGTCGCGCAATGCGCTTGAAGTCACGGCCATCGACCTGAAGCCGCTGTCGCAGGACGAGTTCTCGCTGGGACTGGAGAAGGCGCTGAACAAGAGCCTGGTGGTCGGTGCGAGCTTCCTGTACCGCCGCCTGAACGACACCAACGACGACACCTGCGACCAGCGCCCGATCGACGCCTGGGCCGAAAAGAACCATGTGGACGCCAGCCACTGGGGCGGCTTCCAGTGCGCGATCATGAACCCGGGTCGCGACAACAACCTGTGGATCGACTTCCTCGACGGCAAGGGCCTGCGCCGCGTCGACATCAGCGCCGCCGAATGGGGCACGCCCAAGCCGGCGCGCAAGTACGCGGCGCTCAACCTGTTTGCGGAGCATCCGTTCCGTGACGGCTGGTACGGCAAGCTGACCTACACGCTGTCCACCCTCAAGGGCAACATGGAAGGCCAGACCGACACCCTCGGCGGCGGCGACGTGGCCCTGACCGTCAGCGACGACCACAAGGAGCTGATGTACAACGCCTACGGCTATCTGCCGAGCGACCATCGCCACGCGATCAAGGCCTATGGCTTCGTGCAGATCACGCCGGAAGTGACCGTCGGCGCGAACGTCTCGCTGATCTCCGGCGGCCCGCGCAACTGCCTGGGCGAGCTGCCCGATGCCCTGCATGACGGCACTGCCGGCAGCTACGGCGGCGCCTACTTCTACTGCAACGGCAAGCCCTCGCCGCGCGGCAGCCTGGGCCGCCTGCCCTGGACGGCGCAGCTGGACATGAACCTCGCCTACATGCCGGCCGCCGTGAAGGGCCTGAGCCTGAAAGCCGACGTGTTCAACCTGCTGAACCGCCGTTCGGTCACTCGCTACAACGAGAACCGTGAAGACGGCGGCGCGGTCACCGAGACCTATCTGCAGGTGGCCGGCCGCACGGGCCCACGCTCGGTGCGCCTGACGGCTGAATACAACTACGCGTTCTGAGGCCGCAGCAAGCGAAGGAGTCTCTATGAACAAGCACACGACAAGGTCTCGTGGGGGCGAGCGTGCGCGGCCGGTGGCCGCCGCGTTCGCCAGCCTGGCGCTGCTGTCCGCCTGCGGTGGCGGTGGCGGCGGTGGCGCCGGAGCGGCAACACCCACGACGCCTACCCCGCCTACGACGCCCACCGATCCGACGCAGGCACGGCCGCAGACCAAGGACTGTCCCAATGCCGCCGTGATCACCGCGATCACGCCTAGTGCCGGTTTGGCGCGCATGGGATCGGTGTTCTCGAAGACGCTCTACGACCCCGGTCCGACTGACGTCAACAACACGCATGAGCCGCAAAAGCTGCAGGTGCGCGTCACGCTGGACGGCAAGGCGCAGGCTGGCTGCAACGTGGCCTGGCAGCCGCGCTCCGGCGACGCCAGCGGCTGGGTGTTCCCGGACGGCACGGTCAGCGACGCCAATGGCTATGTCTCGGCCTGGTGGACCGCCGGCACGGCGACCTCACAGGCGCTGGACGTCAGCATCCAGGGCGTGGACGGCACGGTGAAGTCGGTCGCCATCAGCGGCACCGCGTCCGGCCACACCACGCGTGCCAACTCCATCCACCTGAGCTGGAGCACGCCGGCCTGGGACAAGTTCAGCGCCGAGGTCACGCCCATCACCTGGGAGCCGACGACCTACTACGAGGTCATCGGCATCAATGGCGGCTACACCGGCATCCAGAGCCACCAGCGCCTGTTCTCGCTGTGGGATGTGAACGGTGTCAGCCCCGAGGTGATCGACCCGGGCATCAGCAAATGCTCGAACTTTGGCGGTGAGGGCACGGGCATCAAATGCGAGTCAGCCTTTGTGCCCAAGACCAATGTGGCCTACCGCTTCGAGATGGAAGTGGCGGCGGCGCCGAACAACAAGCAGGACTACACGGTCTTCTTCACCGACCCGACCGACGGCCTGCGCCAGAAGCTGGCCACGATGCGCCTGCCAAGGCCGCAGACCAACTCGGGTGCCTACGGCTTCGTCGAGGACTGGAGCACCGAGGCCGGCAGCTGCCTGGCCAACAAGCCGCGCGCTGCCTACTTCGGCAATGTGAAGTACCTGGACAAGGCCAGCGGCGCCTGGGTCGACGTCAAGACCGCCAAGGGCACGGCGGTCTACACGCCGACGCACAACGAGGTCTGTGCCAACTACCAGCACATCGTCGAGAACGGCAAGTTCCGGCTCAGCACCGGCGGCATGGCCGTGGGCCGGCCGCTGAACCTGCCCGGCGATACCAAGCAAACGCCGATGTCGCTCTGACAACGGCCACCCACCCCAACAGGAGACAGCAGATGAAGACCAAGCAATTGACCGGCCTGCTCATCGCGGCGGGCCTGGCCAGCTGGGCCCAGGCCCAGACCGCCGCGCCCGCCACGCCCGAGGAGGACAAGTCCAAGCTCGAGCGTGTGGAGGTGACCGGCTCCAGCCTCAAGCGCATCAACACCGAGACCGCCTCGCCGCTGCAGGTCATCGATGCCAAGCAGATCGAGAACATGGGCGCCCGCACGCTGCTGCAGGTGCTGGACAACCTGCCCGCGGCCCGCCCGGGCCAGCAGGACTTCCGCTCGATGTTCACCGGCTCCGACGGCGCCTCGCAGGCCAATCTGCGCGGCCTGGGCGCGCAAGGCACCCTGGTGCTGCTGAACGGCCGCCGCCTGTCGTACTACGGCGCGCCGGCCGGCTTCCAGACCATGTTCGTCAACATCGACGCGATCCCGGCGGCGGCGATCGAGCGCATGGAAATCCTGACCGACGGCGCCTCGGCGGTCTATGGTTCCGACGCCGTGGCCGGCGTGATCAACGTGATCACCAAGAAGGGCTACCAGGGCCTGGAAGGCCGCATCAGCACCGACTGGGCTTCGCAGGTGAAGTCCTATGGCGAGCACCAGGGCAGCCTGCTCTACGGTCGCGGCGACCTGGCCCAGGACGGCTACAGCCTCTACGGCTCGCTGAACCTCTACAAGCGCGATCCGATCGCGCTGTCAGACACCTACCTGAAGCGGCCGGACCAGTTCTACGTCAACAACCCCAGCTACATCACCAACTTCCGCATCGGCAGCGGCAGCGAGCCGGGCGTGTTCAATCCGGGCACGCTGTTCGTGTTCGACAAGAACGCCAACAACGCCCGCACCCAGCGCGCGGTCAAGGGCTGCCCCACCTCGCTGACCGAGGCTTCGGGCACGCGTTGCATCTGGAACACGCTGCCCTACCAGCTCGACACCGGCCCCAGTTCGGACCGCGCCACGGCCTACGTCAACGGCCGCGTGGACCTGGGCAACACGCTGGAAGGCTTTGCCGAGGTGGCCTACACGCACATCAAGATGCACGGCGACAACGGCCCGCGCACCTTCAACAGCGGCGGTGGCACCACGAACTGGTACTCGCGCAATACCGGCACCACGCTGAACACCTTCAGCTATCCCTACCTGGGCCCCAACAACGTCTACCTGAAGGGCCGGCTCGATGCCGACATGGCGGCCAAGATGGGCGGAGCCGCCGGCCTGAACTACCTGCTGCAGGACGCCAACGACCACTTCGGCCAGACCAATACCGACAACAACTACCGTGCCCTGGCCGGCCTGCGCGGCAATCTGTGGGGCGACTGGGATTTCGAGACCGCGCTGAGCGTGGCCGGCAGTCACTCGGTGCTGTACCAGACGGTCAACGTCAACCTCAAGGGCTTCGAGAAGGCCTTCGGCCCGTTCACCAAGGACCCGGTCACCGGCCGCACGTACATCTCGGACAACCCGGCCTACCAGTTCGGCGTGATCAGCGAGGCCAATGCCGCGCTGCTGCGCGAGGCCTATCCGACCTTCGACATCCAGTCCTGGACCAAGCTGATCACCTGGGACGGCAAGGTCGAAGGCACGCTGGCCAAGCTGCCGGGTGGCGAGGTGCGCGCCGCCTTCGGTGCCAACCTGATGCGCGAGAGCTTCTTCACGCCGGGCAATACCGATGCCGCCAACGGCCTGATCACCCAGCAGGGCGGCTCCTGGTTCGACGGCAAGCGCACAGTGGGTGCGCTGTTCAGCGAAGTCATCGTGCCTTTCAGCAAGAGCCTGGAGCTGAACGCTGCGGCCCGCCTGGACAAGTACCCGGGCTTTGCCGCCAACCTGGCGCCCAAGATCGGCCTCAAGTGGCGCGTCAGCCCCGAGGTGCTGCTGCGCGGCACCTATTCCGAGGGCTTCCGTGCGCCCAGCCTGGCCGAGGCCGGCGAGGGCGGCGTCTATGCCCAGGTGGGTGGCGTGGGCGACACGGTGCGATGCAACGAGACCAATGCCATTGCCAAGCTGCTGATGAAGTCGGTCAGCAGCACCGACGTGGACCTGGGCAAGGCGCTCTTGAACTCCAACTGCAGCGGCACGGTCGGCGGCCTCACGCCGCCGAACAAGAACCTGCAGCCCGAGAAGGCCAAGATCTCCACGCTGGGCATCGTGCTGCAGCCCTGGAAGGACTTCAGCCTGTCCTTCGACTATTGGTTCGTCTACCGCCGCAATGAAATCCTGCGCCAGGACTTCAACGAGCTGTTCCAGAAGCTGGTCGAGGCCTATGGCCCGGCCCTGGCCGGCACCAATCAGGCGACCCGTGGGCCCATCACCGACGCAGACCGCGCCAACATGGCGGCCGCCACCGCCATGTGCGCCAACCCTGCCAATGCAGCAGCCTGCGCCGGCGGCGTTCCCAAGTATTCGGTGGGCAACCTGGCCGGCCTGACCAACAGCTACTTCAACCGCGGCCGCACCTTGCTGGACGGCTTCGACATCGACGCCCGTTCCAAGCATTCGCTGGGCGAGTACGGCAAGCTGGCCCTGGGCGCGACCGTGTCGATCCGGGCGCGGGAGGTCTACAACAGCGACGACGGCTACGGCTTCTCCAGCAACTATGTGGGCTACTACGGCTCGCCCAAATTGCGCGGCACTTTCGACGCCGCCTGGACCTACCAGAACCTGGTGACCAGCCTGTTCGTCAACTACACCGGCAAGACCAAGTGGGGCTACGGCGACTGGGACACCGACAACACGCCCGAGAATTGCCAGGCGGCCTATGTGGCGCTACCGGCCAACCTGTGCAAGGGAGCGCCGGCACACTACACGGTCAACCTGGGCTTCAACTGGAAGCCGATCAAGGACCTGAACCTCGGCCTGAACATCAAGAACCTGCTGAACAAGAAGCCCTACTACGATCCGAACGGCTGGGAAGGCTATGACCATGGCCTCAACCTGTTCGGTCGCTCGTACTCGGTCTCGGCCAGCTACAAGTTCTGGTAAGCCGCGGCCATCGAATAGAAGAAGGAAGCAAGAGACTCCATGCAACGCAGAGACTTTCTTTCCACCCTGGGCGCGGCGGGCGCCCTTTCCATGGGTGCCTCGGCCCGCGCCGCCGGGCGCGAACGCGTTCGCATCGCTCTGATAGGGACCGGCATGCGCGGCCAGGTGCTGCTCAAGGAGCTGCTGCGCCGCGACGACGTCGAGGTGGCGGCCCTGTGCGACATCGAGCCCATCATGCTGAACCGGGCGCTGGCCATGGCCGATAAGGCCGGCAAGCCCCGGCCCCGCAGCTGCGGCGACGACAAGGACCCACAGGCCTGGCGCAAGCTGCTGGACGCGTCCAGGATCGACGGCGTCATCATCGCCACGCCCTGGGAATGGCATGCCGAGATGGCGATTGCGGCGATGCAGGCCAAGGTGGCCGTGGGCTGCGAGGTGGTGGCCGGCGTGACGCTGCAGGACCACTGGGAGGTGCTCAACACCCAGCTCAAGACCGGCACGCCCTACATGCTGCTGGAGAACGTCTGCTACCGCCGCGACGTGATGGCCGTGCTGCAGATGGTGCGGGCCGGCCTGTTCGGCGAGATCGTCCATCTGCAGGGTGGCTACCAGCACGACCTGCGCGCGGTGAAGTTCAACTCGGGCGACCCGGGCAAGCCTTATGGCGGCGGCGTGGAGTTCGGTGCCAAGGGCTGGAGCGAGGCCCGCTGGCGCACCGAGCATTCGGTCAAACGCAATGGCGAGCTCTATCCGAGCCATGGCATAGGTCCCTGCGCGATGGTTGCCAACATCCATCGCGGCAACCGCTTCACCCACATCAACGCCTTCGCCACCAAGGCGCGCGGCCTGCACGATTACGTGGAGGCGCAGGGCGGCAAGCAGCATCCGAATGCCGGCGTGAAGTTCGCGCTGGGCGACATCGTCACCACCACGCTGGCCTGCGAGAACGGCGAGACCATCATCCTGCAGCACGACACCTCGCTGCCGCGGCCCTATTCGCTGGGCTTCCGGGTGCAGGGCACCAAGGGCTTGTGGATGGACGTCAACCGCTCCATCCATGTCGAGGGCATCAGCCCGTCCCACCAGTGGGAGCCGTTCGACAAGTACGGCGACAAGTTCGACCACCCGCTGTGGAAGAAGTACGCGGCCACGGCGGCAGGTGCCGGCCACGGGGGCATGGACTTCTTTGTGGTCCATGCCTTCATCGAAGCGCTGAAGGCCTCGGCGCCCATGCCCATCGACATCTACGACGCCGTGGCCTGGAGCGCGATCACGCCGCTGTCCGAGCAGTCCATCGCCAGCGGCTTCAAGACGCTGGAGTTCCCGGACTTCACCGGCGGCCAGTGGAAGACGCGCAAGCCGATCTTTGCTTTCGACGACCGCTACTGAAGCAGTGCCAAGCGGCCGGATTGCCGGCCTCCGTTAGGCTGCATGCCATTCGTAGTGCAAGCGGTCGTGCCAGACGCCGTCCAGCTGGAAGCTGCGGCGCGAATGGCCGAACTGGACGAAGCCGTTCTTCAGCAGCACTCGCTGCGAACCGACATTGGCGACGCGGGCGTTGGCCTCCAGCCTCAGCAGGCCCAGCTCACCAAAGGCCTTGGCCAGCATCAGCCGCACGGCTTCGCTGGCGAAGCCCTGGCCCTGCTCGGCCTCGGCCAGCCTGTAGCCCAGTTCGGCCGAATGGAAATGCTTGCGCCGTACCGCGATCAGGTTGATGCGACCGATCAACCGGCCGTCCGAGGCGTGTCGGATCAGGTATTGGTAGCCACGGTCCTCGGACGCCTCGCGCTCCGCCAGGGCCAGCGCAGCGGCGATGCCGTCGGGTGAGTAGAACGAGGCAGGCCGGGAGTTGACCATGGACTCGAAGAACGCGCGGTTCAAGGTCTCGAAGGCCAGCAGTTCTTCGGCATCGCGCAGACCGGCGGGGTCGAGGCGGAGCAGGGACATGGTTTGCACCCCAGGCTTGAAAACGAGAAAGCCCGCTGTCTTTGGAGGACAGCGGGCTTCTGATTTTGGTGGCGCTTCAGGGATTCGAACCCCGGACCTGCGGATTATGATTCCGTCGCTCTAACCGGCTGAGCTAAAGCGCCTAAGAGCCCGCGATTCTAGCGGACTTTTGAAGGACAATGCAAGTCCTTTGGCGGCAGCCCTGAAAAAAGCGTTTTCTCGATGTTCAGTTTCTTCAAGAAGAAGTTCGGCGGCAGTGCTTCGGCGAGTGAGACAACACCTGTCCCTTCCCAGCAGGCACCGGCCCCGGCGGTCGCAGCCGCCGAGTTGCAGTCCAACGCCGAGCCGGTGATCACGCCCATCGAGCCGCCGCGCAAGACCTGGCTCGACAAGCTGCGCCAGGGTCTGCGCAAGACCGGGTCCAGCATCGCCCAGGTCTTCATCGGCACCCAGATCGACGATGCGCTGTATGAAGAACTCGAGGCGGCCCTGCTGATGGCCGATGCCGGCGTCAAGGCCACGCAGTTCCTGCTGGACGACCTGAAGCGCCGCGTCAAGGAAGCCAAGGCCACCGAGCCTGCCGCCGTGCGCGGCCTGCTGATCGATGCACTCGCCGAGCTGCTGCAACCGCTGCAGAAGCCGCTGGCCATCGGCGCGACCCAGCCCACGGTGATGATGGTGGTCGGCGTGAATGGCGCTGGCAAGACCACCAGCATCGGCAAGCTGACCCGACATCTGGCAGCGGCCGATGCCAAGGTGCTGCTGGCGGCGGCCGACACCTTCCGCGCGGCGGCACGCGAGCAGCTGTCAGTCTGGGCGGATCGCGCCCAGGTCGAGATCGTCAGCCAGGAGGGAGGCGATCCTTCGGCGGTGACCTTCGACGCCGTCGTTGCCGGCAAGGCCCGCGGCTGCGACGTCGTCATCGCCGACACGGCGGGCCGCCTGCCGACCCAGCTCCACCTGATGGAGGAGCTCAAGAAGATCAAGCGCGTCATCGCCAAGGCCGAGGCCTCGGCGCCGCACGAGGTGCTGCTCGTGGTGGATGGCAATACTGGCCAGAACGCGCTGAACCAGGTCAAGGCCTTCGACGATGCGCTGGGCCTGACCGGCCTGATCATCACCAAGCTAGATGGCACGGCCAAGGGCGGTGTGCTGGCCGCCATCGCACGCGAACGTGCGATCCCGGTCTACTTCATCGGCGTTGGTGAGAAGCTGGAAGACCTGCAGACCTTTGATGCGCGGGAGTTCGCGCAGGCGCTGCTGGAATAGGCCGGGGCTTACTTCATGCCGGGCGGCATCATCCCGCCCATGCCCTTCATGCCGCCGAGCTTCTTCATCATCTTGAAGAGGCCGCCGCCGCTCATCTTCTTCATCATGGCCTGCATCTGGTCGTACTGAGTCAGCAGGCGGTTGACGTCCTGGATCTGCACGCCGGCGCCTTGCGCGATGCGGCGCTTGCGGCTGGCCTTGGTCTTGCCGTCCAGCAGCAGTGTCGGATGGGCGCGCTCCTTGGCGGTCATCGCGTTGAGGATGCCTTCCATGCGACGCATGTCGCGCTCGGCCTTGTCCATGTCGGCCTGACCGGCCTTGGCCGCCATCTGCGTGGGCAGCTTGTCCATCAGGCTGGAGAGGCCGCCCATCTTCTTCATCGACGCGATCTGCGAGAGGAAATCGTTCAGGTCGAAGCCGCTGCCTGACTTGAGCTTGCCGGCCAGCTTCTCGGCCGCGGCCATGTCCACGCCCTTGGTCACTTCCTCGACCAGGGCCACGATATCGCCCATGCCCAGTACGCGGCCGGCGTGGCGCTCGCCGTCGAACACTTCGAGCCCATCGATCTTCTCGGACACGCCGGCGAACTTGATGGGGGCGCCGGTGATCTGGCGCACCGACAGCGCCGCGCCGCCGCGCGAGTCGCCATCCAGCTTGGTCAGCACGATGCCGGTCAGCGGCAGTGCTTCCCTGAAGGCCTTGGCCGTGTTGATCGCGTCCTGGCCCTGCATGGCATCGACGACGAACAGGGTCTCGACCGGATTCAGCGTCGCGTGCAGGTCGCGGATTTCGGCCATCAGCGCTTCGTCGATGGCCAGGCGGCCGGCCGTGTCGACCAGCAGCACGTCGAAGTAGTGGCGTTTGGCGTAGTCGATGGCAGCCAGGGCGATGTCGTGCGGCTTCTGATCCGGGGTCGACGCGAACCATTCGGCGCCAGCCTGCTTGGTCACCGTCTTGAGCTGCTCGATGGCAGCCGGGCGGTAGACGTCGGCCGAGACGGTCAGCACCTTCTTCTTGCGCTTCTCTATCAGGTGCTTGGCCAGCTTGGCGGTGGTCGTGGTCTTGCCGGCGCCCTGCAGGCCGGCCATCAGGATCACGGCCGGCGGCTGGGCGGCGAGGTTGATGTCGGCTACACCTTCGCCCATCGTCGCGGCGAGTTCCTTGTGGACCACAGAGACCAGCACCTGGCCCGGATTCAGCGAACCCACCACCTCCTGGCCCAGCGCCTTTTCCTTGACGCGGGCGACGAAGTCCCGCACCACAGGCAGGGCCACGTCGGCCTCGAGCAGGGCCATGCGCACCTCGCGCAGCATGTCCTGCACATTGGATTCGGTGATGCGGGCCTGGCCACGCATCGTCTTCACGAGCTGGCTCAGGCGGTCGGTCAGGGTGGAGGCCATCGGGGGTTAGCGCCACCCGGACGGGCGGCCGCTGATAAGTACACTGTGGCGATGATTTTATCGTCCGCCTCTCCCGCCACTCTGGCCCTGGCCGCAAGCAGCCTGGTCGCCGTGCTGGCCTACGGGGTGGCGGCCTGGGTCGACGAGGCGCGCGCCGACCGTTTGCGCATGGCACTTCCCATAGGCTGGGTCGCGCAGGCGATGGCCTTGCTGCTGGACATCTCCGGCCTGGGAGGCGTAGTCACCGGGGCTCGGTTTGGTTTCGCGCCGGCGCTGTCCATGACCTGCTGGTTGGTGCTGGCGGTCTATCTGGTCGAGAGCCGCTTCCTGCCCTTGCCAGGCGCCCGCCGTGTGCTGGCGCTGTTGGCTGCGGCGGCTTGTGTGCTGGCCTTGGTCTTTCCCGGTGAAAGCCGCCCGACCGCGGTTTCGCCCTGGGCACCGTTGCATTGGGTGCTGGGCCTGGCCTCCTATGGCTTGTTCGGCGTGGCGGTCCTGCATGCGGCGATGTGGAACCGCGCTGAACGTCAGCTGCGAGACAAGAAGGCCGCAGCCATGGTGAACAGCGGCGCCGGCATGCCGCTGCTGCGTCTGGAGCGCCTGACCTTCCAGTTCGTGGCCGCCGGAGTTGCCGTGCTGTCGCTGGCCATCCTGCTGGGGTGGTGGTTCACGCCGCATTGGCGCTGGGACCACAAGACCCTGCTGTCCGTGCTCGGCTGGCTGGTGCTGACCGGCCTGTTGACCGGCCGCCAAGTGCTGGGCTGGCGCGGCCGTCGCGCGACACGCTGGCTGTATTTCGGTGCAGCCCTGTTGCTCCTGGCCTATGCCGGATCGCGTTTCGTGCTCGAGGTGCTGCTGCAGCGCTCGGCGGGCGGCTGATCAAGAAGGCAGCGAAGTTCTTCAATCCGACGATGTTCAAGTTCCTGCTCCTGCTCGCCCTGGTGGCCCTGGTGTTCTGGAAGCTGGGCGCCAAGCGGCGCGCCGGCCCGGTACAGCCTCCAGCGCCGCCACCCCAGCCGGCCAGCCCCAAGAACATGGTGTCCTGCGCCCAATGCGGCCTGCACCTGCCCGAGGCGGAAGCGATGCCGGGGCGCGGGGGGGTGTTCTGCAGCGCGGCCCATCGTGCGGCCTACGAGGCTGCCCATGGCGGCGAATAACGCCCGGGTCGGCGACCTGCCGGGCGCGGGCGAAGATTCGCGCCCCTCATGGTTCGGGCCGGGCCTGGGCGACAGCGAAGCCGGCGCGCTGGATGAAGCCCTGCCACGCAGCAGCACGGTAGGGGAGGATGCCCAGTTCTTCGTTCAGCAGCCGCGGCGCTTGGTCAATGCCGGTGGCAGCGCCTTCCTGAGGCTTTACCGCGCCTTCCTGGGCGCGCGCATGGCACTTGGCCTGGCCTTGGTCGCCACGCTGTTGCTGGCCACCGCGATTGGTGCCACGGCGCCGCGCTGGGCCTTGCTGGTCTGCAGCTTCTATGCCTTTGAGGCCACGGCGCTTTGGCTGTTGCCACGGGTACAGCGCAGTGCCTCGGCCCAGACGCTGTCACGGCTGAACAGCCCGCAATGGCTGGCCAGCATTGGTTTCGACCTGCTGCTGTTCGGCCTGCTGCATGCCACGGACCATCAGGCCAGCGTCAACTACGGCGCCCTGTTCGTGATGCCAGTGCTGATGGCCGGCGTGTTGACGCCTCGACTGCTTACCCTGGCGACCGCGGCCATCGCCGCCCTGCTGATGCTGGGCACGGCCGGCTGGAATTATGTATTTGGCCTCGAGCCCGACCTGCGGCTGACCCAGGCCGGCATGACCGGCATAGGCCTGTTCGTGATCGGCCTGCTGGCCAGCGAGCTTGCGAGCCGCCTGGCGCGCGAGGAGCGTGCTGCGCGCGGCAGCCTGGAACTGGCGCGTCAGCAGGCCCAGCTCAGCCGCCTGGTGATAGACGAGATGCAGGAGGGCGTGCTGGTGGTGGACCGGCGCGGCCGCGTCCGTGCCGCCAATCCATCGGCTCGGGCCTTGTTGGGAGAGCGGCAGCCGGCACGCACGGCGCCATTTCAATTGCGTGGTGTAGGAGCCTGGGACGGTCTGGTGCGCTCGGTGGAGCAGGCCTTCCTTGAAGGCAGCTGGCCGGAGGAGGGGCGCGACATCGTGCTGCGCTTCGGACCTGAATCGCAGCGCGGGCTGCGGCTGCGCATGCGCTTCACGCGCTCGCGCGAGAGCCAGGCCGGCGAAGATCTTTGCGTTCTCTTCATCGAGGACCACCGCACCGTCCTGGCGCGCAGCCGCCAGGAGAAACTCGCGGCCATGGGCCGGGTGTCGGCCGGCATCGCCCATGAGATCCGCAATCCGCTGGCCGCCATCGCACAGGCCAATGCACTGATGGCCGAAGACGCGGACGATGCCCAGCAACGCAAGCTGACCAGCATGGTGGCGGCCAATGTGGACCGCCTGAAGCGAATCGTCGATGACGTGATGGAGCTCGCGCCCGGAAGGCCACCGCAGGCCGTGCCGCTGGACCTTGCCAGGTTGCTGCCCGACATCTGTGCTGACTGGGCTCGCACCAATGGCCTGGGCCACGAGGTCGGCGGCCTGCTGAGACTGGAATTGCCGTCCAGCAGCTGCTGGGCGCAGTTCGAGCCGGAGCATCTTCGGCGCGTGGTCATCAATCTGCTGGACAACGGCTTGCGCCATGCGCCGCGACAGGCTGCGGCGCTGCGGGTGAGCCTGCGGTCCGGCAACGATGGTGCGGTCGTGTTGTCGGTCTTCAATCTCGGCGCACCCATCGCGCCCGAGGTCGAGCGCCACCTGTTCGAGCCCTTCTTCTCGACCCGCAGCCGGGGCAGCGGACTGGGCTTGTATATTTGCCGCGAGCTCTGCGAGCGCTATGGCGCCCGCATCGACTACCGCCGCCACGATGGCGACGCGAAGTCGGCGGGCAATGAATTCCTGCTGAGCCTGAATCGCAGCATCAGCGCTTCCACTGCAGTCACCGCATGAGTGCCCAACAAAGCCTGCTGGTCATCGATGACGAACCCGACCTGCTGACGCTCTATGAGCTGACCTTGCTGCGCGAGGGCTATGAACTCGAGACGGCCGGCACGGTGGAGGCCGCCCTGGAACGACTGCAGGCACGTCGCTTCAGCGCCGTGATCACCGACATGAAGCTGCCCGATGGCAGTGGCCTCGACGTGCTGAACTGGCTGGAACGCCAGGCTCGTGACGAGAAGACCCTGGTGATCACGGCCTTCGGCTCGCCGGAGAACGCGGTCGAGGCGCTGAAGGCCGGGGCCTATGACTATCTGACCAAGCCGGTGGACCTGCGCCAGTTCCGCATGGTCGTGGCTGCGGCGCTGGGCCGTGGTCCCAGGGCCGAGGCGCCCAGTCCGGTGCGCGGTTCGAGCAAGCCCGCGACGCCAGTGGTCGATATCCCGACCGAGCCTGCGGCTGGCGAGGAAAGTGCTGCGCTGAAGTCGGCGTTGCAGCGGCTGGCCGGCGAGTCTTCGGCGATGCGCCAGGTACGGGCGCTGATAGGCAAGGTCGCGCGCAGCATGGCGCCGGTGCTGCTCCAAGGCGAATCGGGTACCGGCAAGGAGTTGGTGTCCAGGGCGATCCACGATGCCGGAGCCCGCGCCGTGGGCCCCTTCGTCGCGGTGAACTGCGGCGCCATCCCGGAGCAATTGCTTGAGGCCGAGTTTTTCGGCTACCGCAAGGGCGCTTTCACAGGCGCCAACGAGGACCGGGACGGTTTTTTCAAGGCCGCGCATGGCGGCACGCTGTTCCTCGACGAGATCGGCGACCTGCCGCTGGCCATGCAGAGCAAGCTGCTTCGCGCCATCCAGGAGCGCTCGGTGCGCCCGATAGGAGCGGTCAGCGAAGCGCCGGTCAATGTGCGCATCGTCAGCGCCACCCACAAGGACCTGGGTGCCGAGGTGGCCGCGGGGCGCTTCCGCCAGGACTTGTTCTACCGGCTCAATGTGATCCAGATCCGCGTGCCGCCGCTGCGCGAACGCATCGAGGACCTGGGGGCGATCAGCGAACGGGTACTGGAGCGCATCGCCCGCGACGCCGGCGTCTCACCACCGCCGCGCCTGACCGGCGAGGCTCTGGGCCAGCTGGCGCGCTATGCCTTCCCCGGCAATGTGCGAGAGCTCGAGAACCTGCTGCATCGCGCGCTGGCCCTGTCGGGCGGCGAGACCATCGATGCCGAGGACCTGGACTTGCCGGACGCCGCGCTGGACGACTCGCAGTTCGCCACGCTTGACGATCCGCTGGCCAGCCTGCCGCCAACCCAGCCTGCCCCGCTGGAGGTGGTCCAGCTGCCGCAAGACCTGGCCCTGTTCCTGGACGAGGTCGAGCGCGACATCCTGGTGCGTGCCCTGGAACGGCATCGCTACAACCGCACGGCGGCTGGTGCCGCGCTGGGCCTGTCGCTACGGCAGATCCGCTACCGCATGGCGCGGCTGG
This sequence comes from Pelomonas sp. SE-A7, assembly GCF_030345705.1. Lineage (NCBI taxonomy): Bacteria > Pseudomonadati > Pseudomonadota > Betaproteobacteria > Burkholderiales > Sphaerotilaceae > Roseateles > Pelomonas sp. SE-A7. The sequence goes on along the minus strand of NZ_JAUASW010000002.1, from coordinate 512,226 downwards.
GCATCACGGTGGGCGAGGGCGGCGGCGACAGCTGAAGCCCAAGGGTTTGCGAGGGCCCCAGGCTATCCCTAGTGGTGGCTTGCCACTTGTTACAGCGTGAGCACTCGACAGACATCCGGGGAGCACTGTCCCAGCCCCAGGCGCAGGCCGGACCCGCGAAAGCAAAGCACCGATTGACGCGGCTTTGCACGCCATTTCGCGCTGCAAGCCAGCATTGGCGCGGGCTGCAGCGCGCAGGTGCCGAACAGCACGCGCATGGCTCGCGATCAAGCCAGGCAAGACCTGGCGCAATGACCGCCAAACGGACTCTCGGCTAGCGATTTCATACCCCTAGGTCAACGGGGTTCGCACGCTATTGGTAGTGCTTGAAGGGTCATCTACCCCCAGATATAGTGTCCTTTCGTGCTATCCTGCTGACTCGGTTCCAGACCGCAATGCCCGTCTCAAAAGCTGTTCCCGGAGACATTCCAGACCACGCTGCGCCCGCAGCGAGCGGATCCTGGGGCCAGGCATCGGCCGGTGATCCGCTGTTCATCCTTGACGGCAGATTGCAGGAACCCTGGGGCTCTTGCCCGCGTCTCGTGCGCGGCGCAGGGAGCGGCCCCGAACCAAGACCCAGATGAAGCCACGGCTGCAGCCGCAGTGCCGCCGCGGCTTTGCCATTCCGATTCGAACCAGAAGCAAGACAAGGAATTCGACCGATATGCATACCAACCTCGCCCAGCCCGCCGTCGCCGAAGGCGCCAGCCGCATGGTCGGCATCGACAGCGCCGCGGCACCGCAGTCGACGTACGCCGCGTACCAGATCATCCGCCGCAACGGCGCGGTGGTCTCGTTCGAGCCAAGCAAGATCGCCGTGGCCCTGATGAAGGCCTTCCTGGCGGTGCACGGCACCAGCGGTGCTGCTTCGGCCAGCGTGCGCGAGACGGTGGATGCACTGACCGAGAGCGTGGTGCGCGCGCTGCTGCGTTCGCGTCCCAGCGGCGGCACCTTCCATATTGAAGATGTGCAGGACCATGTCGAACTGGGCCTGATGCGCGGCGGCCACCATGAAGTGGCCCGCGCCTATGTGCTGTACCGCGAGCGCCGTTCGCAGGAGCGCCTGCGCCAGGGCGAGACGGTGGCTGCCAAGCAAGTCCAGCCCGAGCTGTTCGTCGTCGATGGTGGCCAGCGCGTGCCGCTGGACCTGGCCAAGCTCTCGGCCCTGATCAGCTCGTCTTGCGAAGGCCTGGGTGCCGACGTCAAGGCCGAGCCCATCCTCGCCGAGACCCAGCGCAACCTGTACGACGGCGTGCCCATCGACGAGGTCTACAAGGCCGCCATCCTGGCCGCCCGTACCCTGATCGAGAAGGACCCCAGCTACAGCCAGGCCACGGCGCGTCTGCTGATGCACACGGTCCGCAAGGAAATCCTGGGCGAGGAAGTGACGCAGGCCGAGATGCATTCGCGCTATGCCGAGTACTTCCCGCAATTCATCAAGAAGGGCATCCAGGCCGAATTGCTGGACGAGAAGCTGGCCCAGTACGACCTGGCCAAGCTGGGCGGCGCGCTGAAGGCCGACCGCGACTTCCAGTTCGACTACCTGGGCCTGCAGACCCTGTTCGATCGCTACTTCCTGCACGTCGAGGGTCGTCGCATCGAGATGCCCCAGGCCTTCTTCATGCGCGTGGCCATGGGCCTGGCGCTGAACGAGATCGACCGCGAAGCCCGCGCCATCGAGTTCTATGAAGTGCTGTCGAGCTTCGACTTCATGTCGAGCACGCCGACGCTGTTCAACTCCGGCACCCGCCGCTCGCAGCTGTCGAGCTGCTATCTGACGACGGTGGCTGACGACCTGGACGGCATCTACGAGGCACTGAAGGAAAACGCGCTGCTGTCCAAGTTCGCCGGCGGCCTGGGCAACGACTGGACCCCGGTGCGCGCGCTGGGCTCGCACATCAAGGGCACGAACGGCAAGTCGCAAGGCGTGGTGCCGTTCCTGAAGGTGGTGAACGACACGGCCGTGGCCGTGAACCAGGGCGGCAAGCGCAAGGGCGCCGTCTGCGCCTATCTGGAGTCCTGGCACCTGGACATCGAAGAGTTCCTGGAACTGCGCAAAAACACCGGCGACGACCGCCGCCGCACCCACGACATGAACACGGCGAACTGGATTCCCGACCTGTTCATGCGCCGCGTGATGGACGGTGGCGACTGGACGCTTTTCTCGCCGTCCACCTGCCCGGACTTGCACGACCTGTTCGGCAAGGAATTCGAAGCCGCCTACACCGCCTATGAAGCCAAGGCCGACCGTGGCGAGCTGAAGCTGTTCAAGCGCATGCCGGCCAAGGACCTGTGGCGCAAGATGCTCTCGATGCTGTTCGAGACCGGCCATCCCTGGATCACCTTCAAGGACGCCTGCAATGTGCGTTCGCCGCAGCAGCACGTGGGCGTGGTGCACTCGTCGAATCTGTGCACCGAGATCACGCTGAACACCAATGACAGCGAAATCGCGGTCTGCAATCTGGGCTCGGTCAACCTGAAGCAGCATCTGAAGGATGGCGGCATCGACCATGCCAAGCTGAAGAAGACGGTGGCGACGGCGATGCGCATGCTCGACAACGTCATCGACATCAACTACTACGCCGTCAAGAAGGCCCGCGATTCCAACCTGCGTCACCGTCCGGTCGGCCTGGGCATCATGGGCTTCCAGGACGCGCTGTACGCGCTGCGCACGCCCTATGCCTCGCAAGAGGCGGTGGAGTTCGCCGACCGTTCGATGGAAGCCGTCTGCTACTACGCCTACTGGGCTTCGACCGAGCTGGCGCAAGAGCGTGGTCGCTATTCCAGCTATCGCGGCTCGCTGTGGGACCGCGGCATCCTGCCGATCGATTCGCTGGACCTGCTGGCCGAAGCCCGCGGTGGCTACGTCGAGGTGGACCGCAGCCAGACCATGGACTGGAACTCGCTGCGCGGCCGCATCGCCGAGCACGGCATGCGCAACAGCAACTGCGTCGCCATCGCTCCGACCGCGACCATCTCCAACATCATCGGCGTGGATGCCTCGATCGAGCCTTGCTTCGGCAATCTCTCGGTCAAGTCCAACCTGTCGGGCGAGTTCACCGTCATCAACGAAGCCCTGGTCCGCGACTTGAAGAAGCTGGGCCTGTGGGACGACGTGATGGTGATGGACCTGAAGCACTTCGATGGTTCGCTGCGTCGCATCGACCGCGTGCCTGAAGAGCTGAAGAACCTGTACGCCACGGCCTTCGAGGTCGAGACCGAGTGGCTGGTGGAAGCCGCAGCGCGTCGCCAGAAGTGGATCGACCAGGCGCAGAGCCTGAACATCTACATGGCCGGCGCTTCGGGCAAGAAGCTGGACGAGACCTACAAGCTCGCCTGGTTGCGCGGCCTGAAGACGACCTACTACCTGCGCACCATCAGCGCCTCTTCGATCGAGAAGAGCACGGTCACGAAGTCGGGTCAGCTCAACTCGGTGTCGAGCTCAAGCGGCGCAATCCATGCGGCTCCGGCTGCTGTCGAGACGGCCTCTGTTGCGCAAGACGCCACACCTGCAACCGATATCAAGTTCTGCTCGATTGATAACCCGGACTGCGAGGCTTGCCAGTAAATCGGTGAGATGAAACGTGGCCGCAAGGGCGGCCACGTTTTTCCCTCATCGCGAGAGAACCCAGTGTTCATCGATGCAAAACGGCGACGGCCCTTTTTGTGGATGCATCGATGAACGCTTGATTCGAAGCGCGGCGCGAGGCGCGAGCTGCATCAGAAGTCGATGCACTCGAGCAACAGCGAAGCGGAATTGATGTCAAGAAGTCCTTGGTGTTTGAACACAACACTCTGATAATTCGCCTCGATAGGAAGCCCACCATGCTTGATTGGGAAGAAGAACTGAAGCCCGCTCCAAGAGTCACTCCGAATGTCGCACCGAGCCTTGCTCAGGTCGCGAGCGCCTCAGTCTCCCCCTCGCATTCCGCCCCCGCTGTTTCGGCTCCCGTCGCTCACACCGAGCGCCGCGTGAAGGCCGCTGACAAGCGCATCATCAACGGCGCCACTGACGTCAACCAGCTGGTGCCGTTCAAGTACAAGTGGGCCTGGGAAAAATACCTCGCCACCTGCGCCAACCACTGGATGCCGCAGGAAGTGAACATGTCGCGCGACATCGCGCTCTGGAAGGACCCGAACGGTCTGACCGAAGATGAGCGCCGCATCATCAAGCGCAACCTCGGCTTCTTCGTCACCGCCGATTCGCTGGCCGCCAACAACATCGTGCTGGGCACCTACCGGCACATTACCGCGCCCGAATGCCGCCAGTTCCTGCTGCGCCAGGCCTTCGAGGAAGCGATTCACACCCACGCCTACCAATACATCGTCGAGTCGCTCGGCCTGGACGAGAGCGAGATCTTCAACGCCTACAACGAGGTGAAGTCGATCCGCGACAAGGACGAGTTCTTGATCCCGTTCATCGACGCGATCATGAATCCGGACTTCAAGACCGGCACGTTGGAGAACGACCAGACGCTGCTGAAGTCGCTGATCGTTTTCGCCTGCCTGATGGAAGGCCTGTTCTTCTACGTGGGCTTCACCCAGATCCTGGCCATGGGTCGCCAGAACAAGATGACCGGCGCTGCCGAGCAGTACCAGTACATCCTGCGCGACGAGTCCATGCACTGCAATTTCGGCATCGACCTGATCAACCAGATCAAGCTCGAGAACCCGCAGCTCTGGAACGCCCAGTTCAAGGCTGAGATCAAGGCCCTGTTCCTGAAGGCCGTCGAGCTCGAGTACCGCTATGCCGAGGACACCATGCCGCGCGGCGTGCTGGGCCTCAATGCTTCCATGTTCAAGGGCTATCTGCGCTTCATCGCCAACCGTCGTGCGGTGCAGATCGGCCTTGAGGAGCTCTTCCCGAACGAGGAAAACCCGTTCCCGTGGATGAGCGAAATGATCGACCTGAAGAAGGAACGTAATTTCTTCGAGACGCGCGTCATCGAATACCAATCCGGTGGCGCACTGTCCTGGGATTGAGTTGAAGCGAGGCCAGTGCCCTTGCATCGCTCATTCCGAATGAATTCTTGAGATTGGCGATTCGCCCCAGACTCCGGCCACCTAGATAGAAGCCGGGGCAAGGCGGGACGCAAACCAATTCACCGCACCGGGGCGCTCCTCCTGGGCGACCTTCGGGTGGTGGATGACTGTTCGAGCACCGACGTCGTCGGCAGCGGGCAGTGTTTCTTACCTTGATCAAGGAGAACTGTGATGGCAACTGCAAAGAAGGCACCGGCCAAGAAGGCCGCTCCCGCCAAGAAGGCCGCTCCGGCCAAGAAGCCCGCGGCCAAGAAGGCTGCTCCGGCAAAGAAGGCCGCTCCGGCCAAGAAGGCTGCTCCGGCTAAGAAGCCCGCTGCCAAGAAGGCTGCTCCGGCCAAGAAGGCTGCAGCTCCCAAGAAGGCTGCTCCGGCCAAGAAGCCCGCTGCCAAGAAGGCTGCACCGGCCAAGAAGGCTGCTGCTCCTAAGAAGGCTGCTCCGGCCAAGAAGCCCGCTGCCAAGAAGGCTGCACCGGCCAAGAAGGCTGCTGCTCCCAAGAAGGCCGCCGCTGCCAAGAAGCCTGCTGCCAAGAAGGCCGCTGCTCCTAAGAAGCCTGCTGCCAAGAAGGCCGCTGCTCCTAAGAAGGCTGCTGCCAAGCCTGCCGCTGCGAAGCCTGCCGCTGCTAAGCCTGCTGCGAAGCCCGCTGCCAAGAAGGCTGCCCCGGCCGCCAAGCCTGCCGCTGCTGCGCCCGCTCCTGCTGCCAAGACGGCACTGAGCCCGCAAGCCGCATGGCCGTTCCCGACGGGCAACAAGCCCTGAATGGAGCGCCGCTAGGCGCTTGTGAAACCCGGCCTCGGCCGGGTTTTTTTATGGGCGCTTGGATCTGTGGCGATGGCGGGCCGGCATGGCGCCGACCTCCCGCTCACGATCAGGGGTAGAAGATCTCGACCGTGTAGCCACTGACCCGCTGGCTGCTGCCGAACACCAGCTGCAGCGGTTGTTCACCGCGGGCCGCGATGCGGTCGGCCTTCAGATTGAAATCTGCCGGCGAGATCATGCGCCGCGCCACCAACTGGCCGCCGGCGTCGGTGAGATTCAGCTCGACCCAGGGCAGGGCCAGCTCGCTGTCCGACTTGTTGCGCAGGCTCAGGCCCAGCTTGTAGTGATTGCCGGAGCCGGCCTGCGTGAGCGAGCTCTGCTCGACCGACAGCGATTCGATGTGGCGCCAGGGCTGGATCTTGCACCCCAGGCTTTCGCAGGCCGTGCGCAGCGTGGGCGCCAGGGCTGGATATTGGCTGGCCAGCATGTCGCGGAACTGCCAGGTGAACTGGGCTGCGAGCAGGCCCAGCATCAGCAGGCAACCGAGCCCGAGCGAGATCCGCACGCCCGGTCGCTGCCAGCGCTCCTGGGCCTGGGCCTTGCGCAGGAATTCCGGCGTTGGCGCCGCGGCAGCCGTTGCCGTGGTGGCAGGCGAGGTCGTGACCGCAGGTTCGGCGGCGATCTCATTCAGCCGAGGATCCAGCACCACGTCCGGCCTGGGATCGATGGCGATCACCGGCGCATCCATCGACGGCTCGGGATCATCGGCGAACACCGGGTCCGCATCGAAATGCGGTTCTCGCGGACCTGCCGTCATGGGCTCAGGTGCAGGCGCAGTCACAGGCGCTGCAGGAGGCGGCGCTTCCGGCTCTTCGACGGGCTCTTCGTAGTGCGAATCGTCCTCGGTCCAAGCGGGCTGAGGTGGTGGTGCCGGCGGTGGTGCCTCAGGCTCGAGGGCCTCGGACTCGCGCCGGGTTGCAGCCGGTGCGGCGGCCGGCGTGGCCGGCCAGGGGGGCGGCGGCTCGCGGTCCATGTCGAACAGCTGCTCGCGGGCGTCGAAGACCTCGGCGCAGCGGCCGCAGCGAACCCAGCCGTCGGAGACACGCAGCTGGTCCTGCACCACGCGGAAGATGGTGCCGCAGGCAGTGCAACGGGTGGCAAGGTTCATCGGGATCGAATCATGCCATGGGGTTGGCAAGACCAGACCCCAGGGCGACCCTCAAGCCGTCCTCTCATCGAGGCTCAGCCCGGACGACGGGCGGTCATCAGGATCCAGCCGTCCTCGCTGTCGCTGACCTCGAGCTGCAGCCAGGGCGCATAGGCCTGCTTCAGCTCGTCGGCCTGGCGCTCGAGGATGCCGGCCAGCACCAGATGGCCGCCGGGCGCGACATGGGCGCAGAGCAGCGGTGCCAGCAGCTTCAGCGGCGTGGCCAGGATGTTGGCCAGCACCAGCGGGTACTCGCCTTGTGCAGCATCGGGCAGTGCCGCTTTGAGCGACACCTTGTTGGCGGCCGCATTGGCCTCGCTGGAGATGACGGCGGCCGGATCGATGTCGACGGCGTCAATGTTCTGTGCGCCATGCAGGGCCGCGCCGATGGCGAGGATGCCCGAGCCGCAGCCGTAGTCGAGCACGCGCTTCCAGGGCTGGTTGTTGTCGCCATGGCCGGCGATCCAGCGCAGGCACATGCGCGTGGTCGGGTGCGTGCCGGTGCCGAAGGCCAGGCCCGGATCCAGGCGCATCACCTTGACGGCCTGGGCCGGTGCCTCGTGCCACGAAGGCACGATCCAGAACTCGGGCGTGATCTCGACCGGCGCGAACTGCGACTGGGTCAGGCGCACCCAGTCCTGCTCGGGCACCTGCTGGATGGTCTGCACATGCACGTCCGTGGCCCAGTCCTGGGCCAGCAGCAGCGTGGCGCATTCGGTGGCCTCGGCCTCGCTGGCGAACAGCGCCCGCACGACCGAGCGCTGCCAGCCGCTGCGCGCGACCGGCATGCCCGGTTCGCCGAACAGCGCCTTCTCGGCGTCGGTGTCGGCATCGGCATCCTCGACCGAGACCGACAGGGCGTCGACCTCCATCAAGGCATCGCTGACCGTCTCGACCGAATCTTCCGAGCAGATCAGCACCAGTTCGTGCAGGGCTTGCTGTTCACTCATCAGCGTTTGTGCTCGCTCATCCAGCTTTCAAGATAGTGAATGCTGGTGCCACCTTCCATGAACTTGGCATCGGCCATCAGTTCGCGGTGCAGCGGGATATTGGTCTGGATGCCTTCGACCACGGTCTCCGACAGAGCGATGCGCATGCGGGCCATGGCCTGCTCGCGGGTGTCGCCGTGGCAGATGATCTTGCCGATCATCGAGTCGTAGTTGGGCGGCACGAAGTAGTTCGTGTACGCATGCGAGTCCACGCGCACGCCGGGGCCGCCCGGCGCATGCCAGGTCGTGATCCGACCGGGCGAGGGCACGAACTTGACCGGATCTTCCGCGTTGATGCGGCACTCGATGGCATGGCCGCGCATCTCGATGTTGCGCTGGGTGAAGGGCAGCTTCTCGCCGGCGGCGATGCGGATCTGCATCTGCACGATGTCGATGCCGGTGACCATCTCGGTGACCGGATGCTCGACCTGCACGCGGGTGTTCATCTCGATGAAGTAGAACTCGCCGTTCTCGTACAGGAACTCGAAGGTGCCGGCACCGCGGTAGCCCATCTTCTTGCAGGCGGCGGCGCAGCGGTCGCCCACCTTCTCTATGGTCCGGCGCGGAATGCCGGGGGCCGGTGCTTCCTCGATGATCTTCTGGTGGCGGCGCTGCATGGAGCAGTCGCGCTCACCCAGCCAGACCGCGTTCTTGTGGCTGTCGGCCAGGACCTGGATTTCCACGTGGCGCGGGTTCTCCAGGAACTTCTCCATGTAGACCTGCGGATTGCCAAAGGCCGCTCCGGCTTCGGCGCGGGTCATCTGCACCGCGTTGACCAGGGCTGCCTCGGTGTGGACCACGCGCATGCCGCGACCACCGCCGCCGCCGGCGGCCTTGATGATCACCGGGTAGCCGACGGAGCGGGCGATCTTGATGATCTCCTTCGGATCCTCGGGCAGGGCGCCTTCCGAGCCGGGCACGCAGGGCACGCCGGCGCGGATCATGGCCTGCTTGGCCGAGACCTTGTCGCCCATCATGCGGATGTTGTCCGAGGTCGGGCCTATGAAGGTGAAGCCGCTGCGCTCGACGCGCTCGGCAAAGTCGGCGTTCTCCGACAGGAAGCCGTAGCCCGGGTGGATGGCTTCGGCATCCGTCACCTCGGCCGTGGCAATGATGGCAGGCATGCTGAGGTAGCTCTGGGCCGATGGCGCCGGGCCAATGCAGACGGCCTCGTCGGCCAGCTTCACGTACTTGGCGTCGCGGTCGGCTTCCGAATAGACGACGACGGACTTGACGCCGAGCTCGCGGCAGGCGCGCTGGATCCGGAGGGCAATCTCCCCCCGGTTCGCAATCAGAATCTTCTTGAACATGATCGATCGTCCGTCGCGTTTACTCGACGATGAACAGCGGCTGGCCGAATTCCACCGGCTGACCGTTCTCGACCAGGATCTTGGTGACCGTGCCGGTCTTGTCGGACTCGATCTCGTTCATGATCTTCATCGCTTCGATGATGCAGATCGGCTCGCCTTCCTTGATCTGCTGGCCGACCTCGACGAAGGGCTTGGCATTGGGGCTGCTGGAGCGATAGAAGGTGCCGACCATGGGCGATTTGACCTGGTGGCCGGTCTCGGCGGCCGGAGCTGCGGCCACCGGAGCGGCCGCGGGCGCGGCGGGCGGCGGCGCGACCATGGCGGGGGCGGCCATCGCGGCCGGCATGGCCTGGGCCATGGGCACCATCACCGTGCCATCCGATTTGACGATGCGCACCTTGCCATCGGCCTCGGTGATCTCGAGTTCCGAAATATTCGACTCGGACACCAGGTCGATCAGGGTCTTGAGCTTGCGCAGGTCCATGAGGTCATCTCCAACGGGATAGGTTGTATTGGTTTTCCAGTGCCGGGCGAGCCCGAGACCAGGCTTGTGGCCTAGGCCGGTCGGGCCAGCTTCTCGAGCGCGTACTGCAGTGCCAGCCGGTAGCCCAGCGCCCCGAGGCCGCAGATCACACCGTCGGCCTGGTCGGAGAAATAGCTGTGCTGCCGGAAGGGCTCGCGCTTGTGGATATTGGACAGATGGACTTCGACGAAGGGCAGCGCCACCCCGGCCAGCGCATCGCGGATCGCGACGCTTGTGTGGGTGTAGGCGGCCGGATTGATGATCACGAAGCGGCATCCGTCCCGACCCGCCGCCTGGATGCGGTCGACCAGGGCACCTTCATGGTTGCTCTGGAAGCATTCCAGCTGGACTCCAGCTTTCGCTGCGATCTCCACGAGATCGGCATCGATTTCAGCCAAAGTTCGCGAACCATAGATCTGCGGCTCCCTGTTGCCAAGGAGGTTCAGATTGGGTCCGTGAAGTACCAGAATTTGCATCAGCGACGCGTCCTGACTCATTAGAGCGTGGACACTAGAAGCGAGAAGGGCCGGACTTTACGCTTTTTAGACGCCATTTCCGCCAACTAGGCAGAAATATATCGCTTGACGCGTTCAGGCCTTTGAGCTGGCCATGTTGGCCAGCTCTTCGAGCGTGGTGGGCCCGAGCTTGCGCCAAAACACCCGGCCGTCCGTGCCGAAAGCCACGCTGAACGGCAGGCCGCCGCTGGGGTTGCCGAGTGTGCGCGCCAGCTCGGCACCGGTCAATCCGGTGACTCCCAGGTCGAAACCCAGGGGCAGCTTGGCCAGGAATTTCTGCACCGCCTCGACCTGGTCGATGGCCAGGCCGACCACCCGCCAGCCCTTGGGACCCCAGGCCTGGTGGAAGCGGTCCAGCTCCGGCAGCTCCTTGACGCAGGGCGGGCACCAGGTGGCCCAGAAGTTGACCAGCACCGGCTGGCCGCGCAGGCCGGCCAGGGCCAGCTTGCCGCCGCCGGGCTGGTCGAAGCTGGACGACCAGAAGGCTTCCAGCGCCGGGTCGGGCTGGGCCGGCTTGGCCTGCTGACGCCAGGCGACCGCGATGCCGGCAGCGGCGGCGGCCAAGCCTACGCCTATCACCAGCTTGCGCCGGCCGGGGCCGGATTCAGGGCTGCTCATGCTCTTCTTCCTTCTTGATCAGCTGGCGCAGCGCCGCCAGGTCGCCGCGCTCGCTGCGGCCGCGCGAGTCGGGCTTGAGCGCACCGCGCAGGTCGTCGTGGTCCAGGATGCTCAGCTGCAGGATGACCGGTTCGCCCAGTTCCCGGCAAAGCACGGACAGGCCCAGCACGTCGATCTGCTTGCCGCGGACCGTGGCGCTGCCAACCTCGTAGTCCACGCCCTGGTTGATCAGGCCGATCTCGGCCGACTTGCTGTCGTCGCAGAACAGCTGCAGGTGAATGTTGGACAGCCGCGTGGCCGTGCCGCGCCAGACGGCGCCGGTCAGATGGGGCCGGAACTCGGCCAGCCGCTCCATCCAGACCGCGGCCAGCGAGCGCAGCGCAGCCAGCTCGGCCGGCTGGGTGTCGGCGCAGAACAGGGCCAGGTAGTCGCGCACCTGGTCTTCCAGCTCGTCGTTGTCAGGCAGATCGGCCTGGCGGCCCAGGCCCAGCTGGCGGACGGCGCGCTGCTTGGCCGGTCCGTATTCCAGACCTTCCTCCACCACCAGCCGCGCGGCGGTGGCGGCGATCTCCTGGCTCTGCTGGCTGCTCATGACGGCGCTCAGGGTAACTCGACCGCCGGCATCCGCGCCTCTATGGTCGCGGCACGGCCCAGCACATAGGGCGAGGAAGGCCGCTTCTCGAAGCGCTTGGGCGCCGGCAGCATCACCGCCAGCCGGGCAGCCTGGTTGGGGCTCAGCTGGCGGGCATCAATATGGAAGTAGTGACGGGCCGCCGCCTGGGCGCCGAACAGGCCTTCGCCCCATTCCACATTGTTCAGATAGATCTCCAGGATGCGCTGCTTGTCCAGCAGCGCCTCCAGCATCAGCGTGATCGCGAACTCCTGGCCCTTGCGCGCGAGGTTGCGTTCGCTGGACAGGAACAGGTTCTTGGCCAGTTGCTGGGTGATGGTGGAGCCGCCTACCACCTTGGCTGCCGGCTTGGCGGCGGCGACCGGGTTGCGGGCGGATCGCTTGTCGGCCCGGGCCTGTTCCCGCTGGTTCTTCTCCCAGGCCTTTTCCATCGCGTCCCAATCGACCCCGCCATGGTCGGCAAAGCCGGCGTCCTCGCTGGCGATGACCGCCCGGCGCAACTGCGGCGAGATTTCGGCCTTGTCCACCCATTGCTGGCTCCACAGCAGCTGGTGCTTCTCGACCGCCAGGCGCCACATCTCGGAGCGCTGGAAGCTGGTCGATTCCGGCCCCAGTACCCGCATCAGGGCGATGCGGCCGGCGAAATACAGCTGCAGCGACAGCACGCCCAGCAGCAGCAGGATCAGCAGACGCAGGGCTTGCTTCAGCATTGGGGCGGCCTCAGGCGCCCAGTCCGGCGCGCAGTTGCGCCAGCACCGGAGCGGTTTCGGGCCGCACGCCCCGCCACAGCTGGAAGGCTTCGCCCGCCTGCTCGACCAGCATGCCCAGGCCGTCGCGGCCCTCGGCGCCGTGGGCTGCCGCCCAATCGAGGAAGGGCCGAGCCTTGGGGCCGTACATCATGTCGAGCGCCAGGGCGCCGGGCACCAGCACATCGGGGCCGACCGGTACACCGGCGCCGGCCAGGCTGGCCGCCGTGGCATTGATGATCACGTCAAAGCCGCGGCCGCAGTCCGCCAGCGAAGCCGACTTCAGCTGCACGCCATGGATCGAAGCCCAGCTTGAATGCGAGGCGACCAGGGCTTCGGCCTTGTCCACGCTGCGATTGGCCAGCACCAGTTCCGACGGCCGCGCGGCCAGCAGCGGGCCCAGCACGCCGGCCGAGGCGCCGCCCGCGCCTATCAGCAGCACGCGCTTGCCGGCCAGCGGCCGCTTGGCATTGATCTCGATGTCGCGCAGCAGGCCGATGCCGTCGGTGTTGTCGGCCAGCCAACCCTCGGCGTCGAAACGCAAGGTATTGGCCGCGCCGGCCAGCAGAGCGCGCTCGCTGCGCCGCGGCGCCAGCTCGAAGGCCTCGAACTTGAAGGGCACGGTCACGCTGCAGCCCTTGCCGCCCTCGGCGGCGAACTGCTTCAGCGTGGCGGCGAAGCCCTCGAGCGGGCAGAGCAGTCGGCCGTAGTCCAGCAGCTGGCCGGTCTGGGCTGCGAAGGCCGCGTGGATGCGCGGAGACTGGCTGTGTTCGACCGGGTTGCCGGCCACGACGTAGCGATCCATGGGTTCTTTCCTAGCGGCCCGACAGCGAAGTCTCCAGGCCTTCGTCCCGGGTGAACTTGAAGCGCGAGGTGATCACCAGCACCTCGGCGCCGCGCCGCATGGCATTGGTGAAATTGCCGAAAGGTGCGGCCGCGCTGACGATGGCCTCGGCCCGCCGGTCCAGGTTGGCGTTGCCGGACGAGGACACGATGTCGGTTTCTATGACCCGGCCGCGCTGGTCCACATGGATGTTCATGGTCAGCTCGCCATAGAGCTTGCGGCCCTGGAACTCGGGGAAGTCGCGGGTGCCGCGCTCCTCGATGCGGCGGCGCAAGGCGTCGTAGTACTGGGCATAGACCACCTCGCGCGTGGCCGGGCTGATGTAGCGCTTGCGCGGCCGGGCGTTTTCCTCGTTCACCCGCTTCTCTATGGTGGCCAGGATCTGCACCAGCTGGCGGCGCTTCTCGGCCTGCTCCCTGGCCTCAGCCGAGCCCTTGTCGCGCTTGGGGTCGGGCGCCGGCAGCAGGGCCAGGTCGCGGCGCAGCTGGGCCAGCAGCTGTTGCTGTTGCACCTGCAGGTCATCGATGCGGGCGCGCTGGACTTGCGTGGCCTCGCCTATCTCCAGCACCTTGGAGGGCGGCAGCGGCGAGGTGGCGCGGCCCACGTCGGTGTTGCCACCGCCGGCCAGGTTGGCCTGGGCCAGCACCTGGGGCTTCTCGGACGCCTCGTTGGCCTGGGTGTTGACCAGGACCACCTCCAGCGGCGTGTCCTGGAAGATGCGGTTGAAGCTCTCGGGATCGACGATGCGCAGGGCCAGCAGCGCGGCATGCACGGCTGCCGAAATCAGCAGGGCCAGGTGCAGGGTCGAGAGCTTCTTGGCCGTCATCGTCAGGCGCTGCTGCCTTCTGTCGTGCTTGGTGATTCTTCGGCGTTGACGTCGATGGCCAGGGTCAGCGGTCCGCTCACCTCGGCTTCGTCATCCTCGCCCTCTTCACCAGTTGCTCCAGCAGCCTCGTCCAGGCGCTCGACCAGCGAGGCATGGACGTCCAGCGTCATCTCGTCCAGGCCGGTGATGCGGACCTTGACGTGGCTGCCGCGGTCCAGGCCTTCGCAGCCCAGGGCGCGGAAGACCAGGGGCAGGGCGTCGGCGCGCACCAGGCCGTCCTTCATCACGGTGGCCGTCAGCTCGGTGATGCCGTTCTGCGCCAGGTGGCGCAAGGTCCAGTAGCGCTCGATGGCCGACTGGTAGCCGTTGTAGGCCGAGTAGGCGGCATCGAAGCCCGAGATGATGGAGAACAGGGCCGCGTCCTTGGGCTTGAACGGCGCCACCAGGGCGGCCGTGCGGCCGTGGCGGGCGCAGGCAATGATCTGCCACTGGTTGACCAGGTCCACGTAGCGGCGCAGCGGCGAGGTGGCCCAGGTGTACTGGGCCACGCCCATGCCGGCGTGCGGCAGGGCCTTGGTGCCCATGCGCACCTTGATGCCGGGCGCCAGGCTGGCCTGGCTGCGGTAGATGCCGGGCAGGCCCAGCTCGTTCAGCCAGCCGCCCCAGGTCGAGTTGGCCAGGATCATGGCCTCGGCCACGATCAGGTCCAGGGCCGTGCCGCGGGCGCGGGTCGAGATGGTGACCTGCTCCGTGCCGTCGGGCTCGCGCTCGCCGTTGCTGTCGAGGCGGAAGTTGTAGTCGGGCCGGTTGAAGGTCTCGGGCTTGCCGCGCACCACTTCGCGCTGGGCCTTCAGATGCTTGGCCAGGCGGAAGGTGAAGGCCAGCTCGTCGGCAAACTCGTAGCTCGCCGGCTCGGCGCCGCTCAGCGTGGCCTCGGTGATCACGCCGTCCAGCTTGTCGTGGCGCAGATTGCTCTTGATGGGCACGCGCTCCAGCCTGGTCTCGCTGCCCTTCACGGCCAGCGTCGCTTCGTCCAGGGTGACGTAGAGCGACACTGCCGGGCAGTCGCGGCCCTCGATCAGCGTGTAGGCCTGCACCACCTCGTCCGGCAGCATGGTCAGCTTCCAGCCCGGCATGTAGACGGTGGAATAGCGGTCGCGCGCCACCTTGTCCACGGCCGAGTCCGGCTGTATTGCCAGGCCCGGCGCGGCGATATGGACGCCGAACACCACGGTGCCCGTGCCCAGGCCCTGGACCGACAGCGCATCGTCGATCTCGGTCGTGGCCGAGTCGTCGATGGAGAAAGCGGCGACGCCGGCCAGCGGCAGCTCGTCCTTGATCTCGGGGGCCGTGAGGGCCGGGAAGCCCGTGCCCTTGGGGAAGTTCTCGAACAGGAAGCGCTTCCAGTGGAACTGGTAGGCGCTGGTGATCGCGCCGGCGTCCTTGAGCAGGTCCAGCGGCGCCTTGTGCGAGCGCTTGCTGGCCTCGACCACGGCCTTGTACTCGGGGCCGTTCTTGTCCGGCTTGAACAGGATCTTGTAGATCTGTTCCTTGATGGCGGCCGGACAGCTGCCGCCGGCCAGCTCTTCGGCCCAGGCCTCGATCTGCAGGGCCTGCTGCTTCTTGCGCTCGATACCGAGCAGGGCGGCCTTGACGATGTCCTCGGGCGCCTTCTTGAACTGGCCCTTGCCGGCGCGGCGGAAGTAGTGCGGTGCCTCGAACAGCCGGAACAAGGCCGCCACCTGGTGGGCGGTGCTGGCCTTGGCGTCGAAATAGTCGCGCGCCAGGTCGGCAAAGCCGAATTCGGATTCGGGGGCGAACTCCCAGGCCAGGTCCAGGTCGATCTCCAGGGCCAGACGCTGGCCCTCGGCGATCAGCTCGGCGGGGCTGGGCTTGTCGAACTTGAGCAGCACATTGGCTGCCTTCACTTTGACGCGCTTGCCCGATTCCAGCTCGATCTGCATCGAGCTTTCTGCTTCGGACATCACGCGGCCGGCCAGGAATTTTCCGGCTTCATCGAACAGGGCGAACATAGGTCGGCGATTGTCGCCGATCCTCGCGCCCGGCCCGGCCGCTCAGCGCTCAGCGGCCGGCGATCCTGCGGCGCCACAGGCCCAGGCCGGCCAGCCCGGCCAGTGTCAGGGCCAGCGAGCCCGGCTCCGGCACGCTGCTGCCAACGCCGCCGCCGTCTTCGCGGGCGCTCAGCTGGTAGTCGAGGACGAACTGGTAGAGCGCGCTGGAGTAGCCGGGATAGGCACCGGCCAGCTCGATATGCAACGCCTTGTCCGTGAAGCTGGCCACCGCATCGGCATAGGCGGCCGAGTCGTAGCTGACGGCAAGGCCGCTGAAGCGCTCGCCGACCAGGTCGTCGAACTTGAGGTCCAGGGTCAGCGGCGCATAGCTGTAGCCGTATTTGTCGGTGTAGATGTCGATGAAGATGCGGCCGCTGGCCGGGTCGATGTTCAGGTACAGCGGCGCACTGCCATAGCCCACGCCGGCCAGCTCGTAGCCGGCGCCGACCGTGCCGCTGCGGGTCTGCAGGCCGCTGTCATAGAGCTGCCAGCCGTAGTAGGCGGCGTAGTCGATGCGGGCGTCGAAATGCTGGTTCAGCAGCGAGGCCCGGGCGGGCAGGGCTAGCAGCAGCAGGGCGGCTGCGGTGGCGAGTAGGCGCATGGCGGTCTCCGTCGAGTCAAGGGCGGTGGCCGACCAAGGCCGTCACCGGGCTCAACGGGTCTACGCGGGAAAGCGCCGCCAAACAGCTCAGCGATCAGCCGGACCCGCTGCCGAGCCGGCTTTTCAGCCAGCTGCGCGCCAGCGTCCAGTCGCGCTTGACCGTGGCCAGCGAGATGTCCATCACCGCCGCGATCTCTTCCAGCTCCAGGCCGCCGAAGTAGCGCAGCTCCACCACCCGGGCGGCCCGCACGTCCTGCTGCTCCAGCTGTTCCAGCGCGCGATGCAGGTCCAGCACCTCGACCGGCGCGGCCTCGGTGGCGGCTTCCAGCTCGGCGGCGCTCAGGGTCACCAACTCGGCGCTGCGCTTGTCGGCCTGGCGGGCCAGGGCATGGTCCACCAGCACACGGCGCATCATCGTGGCGGCGATGGCCATGAACTGCTCGCGGTTCTCCCAGGGCTTGTTCTGGCCGTCCAGGCGCAGATAGGCCTCGTGGGTCAGGGCCGTGGCCGACAAGGTGTGCTGCGGCCTCTCATGCCGCAAGCGCCCGTGCGCCAGCCGACGCAGCTCGGCATAGAGCTCGACGAACAGCGTCTGCGTGCCTGCCGGTTGAACTGGCGCCCTATCGCTCAAGCATTTCTCCTGTGTGAGCCGCGCGGCCGGCCTTTCCCGCGTAGGCCAGTACAGCCCCGTTTGGAGAACCCCATGCAAGCCTTCGCCGCCGATTTCCGGATTCTGGCCCAAGCCACTTTGCTGACGCTGGCCCTGGCCATCGGCTCCACTCCCGCCCATGCCGGCCTGTTCGACCTGCTCAAGCCCACCGAGAAGCCCTTGGTGCTGACCGAGCAGAGCGACTTCGCCGCGGCCATGAGCCAGACGGCCCAGAAGCCCGTGCCCCAGCTGACCCTCCGCGACAAGACGCCGCCGCGCCTGGGCATCAGCAGCTTCGAAGTGCGCTACATCACCGACAACAGCGTCTCCCAGACCAAGCGAAGCATCGGCATAGGCCAGACCCGCGAGGCCCGTGCCAGCGTCCAGTACCAGCTGGAGGCACCCGGCCCCGATGTCTACCAGGCGCTCACCGACGGCATGCAGGCCCAGCTGCGCGAGCTGCTGACGGCGCGCGGCTATCAGCTGCTCAGCAACGAAGAGATGCTGGCCGATGCCGAATTCGCCGCCCAGGTCGCCGCCACGCCGCGGGCCGCGCAGCGCGAGCCGGGCTTCTTCAGCAAGAGCGGCGAGGTACTGACCTTCGGCAGCGGCACCGTCGACGGGGGCCGCTTCATGATGGGCATGTCCGACATCAAGCGGGCCGAGCGCCTGGGCCCCGATGTCGGCTTCCTCAAGATCATCCTGGTCGTGGACTTCGCCTCGCTGCAGGAGATGGGCCTGGGCGAGCGCATCAGCGCCGGCGCCGATGCCGGCGTCAAGGCCAAGGTCGGCCTGGCCATTGCCACCGAGCCGGCCGGCAACAGCCCCAGCCAGCTGCACATGTTCACTTCCCTGGGCGGTGTGCCGGTGCCGCTGATGCGAACCATCTATCTTGAGCAGCCCATCGCCAAGTCCGTCACCGCCATGGGCGAGAGCACCAGCGAGGCGGCCATCGGCTTCCTCAAGGCCCTGGCCGGCGGCGGCAGCAAGGGCGCCCGCTACAAGGTCACGCCGGCCGACGACTATGCCGAGCAGATGGCGGCCGGCCTCAAGCTGGTGGCCCGCATGCTGGCCGAAGCGCTGCCGATGCGGGCAAGCGCTAAGTAGTCGGCGGCTGGGCGACCCGCAGAATCCATGCACCCCCACGCCTGACGGACCGCCCTGTGAGCACTGCCGCCACCGGATCCTCGCCCCTGAGCCCCGAGCAATGGGCCGAGCTGCGCCGTTTGTTCGAGCAGGCGCTTGCCCTGCCGCCGGAGCAAAGGGCGGCACTGGCCGACCAGGCCGGGCTGGACGCGGCGGTGCGCGGCGAGCTGTTGTCGCTGCTCGCGCAGCAGACCGATGCCGGAGCCGGCCGCCTGCTGCTCGATCCACTGCTGCCGGCGCAGGCGCCCGGCGGCCGGCCCGGCCTGCGGCTGGGTGGCTGGGCCCTGACCGAGCTGCTCGGCCTGGGCGGCATGGGCGAGGTCTGGGCGGCGCGCCGGGTCGACGGGCGCTTCGAAGGCGAGGCAGCAATCAAGCTCCTGCGCCAGGGCCTGGACGGCGCCGCCGTGCAGCGCCGTTTCGCCCAGGAGCAGCAGGCGCTGGCGCGCTTGCACCACCCGCATATCGCCCAGCTGTTCGATGCCGGCCTCAGCGAGGACGGACGGCCTTACTTCGTGATGGAGCGGATACAAGGCCAGCCGCTGGACCAGGCGGCCAGGTCGCTGCCGCTGCGCGAACGGGTGGGCCTGATGCTGCAGCTCTGTGAGGCCGTGGCCCATGCCCATGGCCAGCTGCTGGTGCATCGCGACCTCAAGCCCGGCAATGCACTGGTGGATCGCGAGGGCCGGGTCAAGCTGCTGGACTTCGGCATCGCCAAGGCCCTGGATCCGCTGGAGATGCGCCTCGAAGCCGGGGCCGAACCCTTGACGCTGAACGGCCAGCGGCCGTTCACCCCGGCCTATGCCAGCCCGGAGCAGGTGCGCGGCGAGCCGGTCTCCACCGCCACCGACATCTATTCGCTGGGCGTGCTGCTCTACCAGCTGCTGGCCGGCTTGTCCCCTTACGGCCGCGAGGCCACGACCCCGGCCGAGCAGGCCCGCGCCGTGCTCGACGAGCAGCCCCAACCACCCAGCCTGGTGGCGCAGCGCCCCGAGCTGCGCGGCGACCTGGACAACATCGTCATGAAGGCGCTGGAGAAAGAGCCGGCGCGGCGCTATCCCACGGTGCAGGCCCTGCATGACGACCTGCGCGCCTGGCTGGACGGCCTGCCGGTCAGTGCGCGAGCCCAGGACTGGCGTTATGTGCTCGGCAAGCTGATGCGCCGCCACCGTGCCGCCGTGGCGGCTCTGGTCGTGGGTCTGTTCGGGCTGCTCGCGGGTGGCAGTGCCGCAGCCTGGCAATGGCGCGAGACCCTGCATGCCCGTGAACTGGCCGAGTCGCGGCTGGCCGCAGTCAAGCAGTTCAACCGCGGCGTGGTGCGGCGCATGGGCCAGGCCTTGAGCAACCTGCCTGGCGGCATGCAGGCCAAGGAGGCTATGCTGCGGGACACCTTGGACAGCCTGGAAACCCTGGTGGCCCAGGCCGAGAGCGATCTGGACCTGCTGGGCGACCTGGCCATCGTCTACGAGAGCATTGCCGAGATCCAGGGCAACGACACCGGCCTCAGCCTCGGCAAGGGCCGCGAGGCCGAGCGCAATGCCAGCCGCGCGATCGACTATGCGCGCCGCGCCTGGCCGGCCAAGCAGGGCGACCTCGAGTTCATCCAGAGCTACGCCAACATGCACATCATCCGGGCCTTGCAGGCGCGCGCCGATGGCCGCATGGACGATGCCCTGGGCCTGGCCCGGCAAAGCGAGGACATCCTGCAGACCGGCCTCAAACGCTTTCCCAAGGAGCGTGAGCTCCAGGGGCCGCTGGCCCAGACCTGGCTCTACATCGGCCAGTTCCACGATGCCAGCGGCCGGCCCAGTCTCAACAAGCCGGCCGTGGCCCTGGAATGGTTCCAGCGGGCCAGCGCGGCCTTCGAGGCCATGGAGGCGGAGCAGCACCACCGCGAGATCGTCCACGAACTGGGCACGCTGGCCGGCGCCCGCTCGCGCAGCCTGGTCAATCTGGGCCGGCTGGACGAGGCATACGAGTTCGAACAGAAGGCAGTGGCGAACCATGAGGCGGAGCTGAGGGAGGAGTCGCACAACCTGGGCGCGCGGAGCAGCCTCGCGGTGGAACTGTCGCACCTGGCTTTCACCGCCTGGCGGCGCGGTGACGCCTCGGCTGCCGAGGCCAGCAGCCGGCGCAGTCTGGCGCTGCTGGACAGCATCATCCAGACCGAGGGGCCGCAGAGTAAATGGGTGCAGACGCGCAAGCTGCTGGGCGCCCACCTGGGGCGGGCCCTGCTGGCCCAGGGCAAGCCGGAAGCGGCGGTGCAGCCGCTGGAGATCGCGCTGGCCGCCTCGCCCCAGCCCGATGCCGGCAAGGCGGCGCCGGCGATGTGGAAGTCGGTCCTGCTGCGGCGCAGCTGGCTGACGGCCGACCTGGCGGGCGCGCTGGCCCAGACCGGCCAGCCGGCCCGGGCCCTGGCGCTGGGCCGAGAACAGCTGGCCTTGTTGCAGGACTTCGTGCAGCGCCAGCCGCAGGATCGCGATGCGCGCGTGGTGCTCAGCCGCCTGACCGGCTCGCTTGCCGAGCTGCCTGGTGCCGAAGCCGGGTGGCGCGGCGAGGCCTGCGCCGGCCTGCGCCAGGCAGCCCGGACCCAGGCCCTGGCGCGCGACGAGCAACGGCTGGCGACGCGGGTCTGCGGCGGCGCCTGATCCGTCCGCCGTAGGCGCTGCCGCGGCCGACGCGGCCGGGTGCCGTGGCTATCATGCGGACCCCGTCCAAGCCCCCGTCGCCACCGCCATCACGATGAGACCAGCCGATCGACTCCGGGCCTTGCTGCTGGGCCTCTTGCTGTGGCTGCCGGGTCTGGCCACGCCGCTGCTGGCCGAGGGCCTGGACCTCGGTGAATCGCTGGCCGTGCTGCTCCTGAGCCTGTTCGTGCTGGCGGTGCCTTTGTGCCTGCTGCAGCGGCTCAAGCTCTACTTCCTGCTGTGGCTGCCGCTGATCCCGCTGATTCCGGTCTATGTCTTCCTGTGCGCCTACTACCGCAGCGTGCCGGGCGACGTGCTGGTGTCGGCGGCCCTGCACAGCAGCCTGCGCGACGCCTGGACCATGGTGGCCTCGTTCGGCTGGATGCTGCTGTGGGTGCCGGCCTGTGTCGTCGTCTATCTGGTGCTGCTCGTCGGCCTGGGTTCCGAGGCACGCTGGCGCTGGCGCCGGGCCACGCTGGCCGGCGTGCTGCTCTATGCCATGGTCGGGATGCTGGGTCGCCAGGACCTGGCGCATTACGTCAAGCTGCCGCCGCTGTTCGACAACCAGGCGGCCAGCCTGGTGTTCCCGCTGAACCTGGTGCTGTCGGTGCAGCGCAGCCTGGAACGCGACCGGCAGGACCGGGCCATGGCCAGCGTGCAGGGCCGCAGCGAAAGCACGGAACCGATGCTGGTGGTCCTGGTGATCGGCGAGAGCGTCCGGCGCGACCACCTGAGCCTCAACGGCTATGCCCGGCCCACCACGCCGCGCCTGGACAGTCGCAGGCAGGAGCTGGTCTCGTTCAGCGACGCCGTGTCCACCGCGCAATGGACGGCCGGCGCCGTGCCCCGCCTGGTCAGCTGGGAGGCCCCTGAGGGCCGCGCCTCGCTGGTGCAGACCTTCCGCGAGGCCGGCTTCAAGACCGCCTGGCTCTCCAACCAGGAGGTGTCCGACCTGAGCCGCCAGGCCGACGTGCTGGATCATTCCACCAGCGCTGCCGAGCTCTACTTCCGCAAGGACATCAGCCTGCTGCCGCCCTTCGAATCCTTCGTCCGTCAGGGTGGCGACCGGCGGTTCGTGGTGCTGCACATGATGGGCAGCCACTTCCCCTACGAAGACCGCTATGCGGCCGATGCCCGGCAGTTCCGGCCCACGCTGACCGATGCAGGCATCTCGGGCCAGCCGCAGGTCTCGCACCGGCTGGAGACGATCAATTCCTACGACAACACCCTGGTCGCCCTGGATCAGTTCCTGGCTCGCCTGATCGATTCACTGCGCACGCAAGCCGGCCCGGCCCTGCTGATCTACACCTCGGACCATGGCGAGGCCTTGTTCGAGGGCGAAGGCGGCAAGCTGTTCATGCACGGCCGGCCCGTGCCCAGCTGCATGGACCTGGACGTGCCCTTGATCATCTGGTCCAACGAGGCCTACCGCCGGCAGCGCGGCGAGGCCGTGGCCGCGCTGCGGGCCCATGTCGACAAGCGCATCAGCCACCAGGACCTGTTCGCTACCACGCTGGACCTGGCCGGCGTGCGCTGGAGCGGCGAGGCCGCCGGCAGCAGCTTTGCGTCGCCCGGCTTTGTCGAGCGGCCGCGACCGGTGCAGGCCTTCCTGGGCAGCCCGGCGACGACCTACGAGGCCGTCTGCCCGGCCCGGCCGGCGCTCAGACCGTCATCCCGCCCGACACCTCCAGCACCGCGCCGTTGACGTAGCTGGCTTCGTCGCTGGCCAGGAAGGCGTAGACGCTGGCGATCTCTTCCGGCTTGCCCAGCCGGCGCAGCGGCACATGGGCCTGCATCTCGTCGATCACCTTCTGCGGGATGGTGCCGAGGATGGGCGTCTCTATGAAGCCCGGCGCCACGGCATTGACGCGCACGCCCTTGGGCCCCAGTTCGCGGCTCCAGGTCTTGGTGAAGCCGATCACGCCGAACTTGGCGGCGGCGTAATTGGTCTGGCCGAAGTTGCCGTAGATGCCAACCACGGACGAGGCATTGAGGATCACGCCGGCTCCTTGAGCCACCATGGTGTCGGCCACGGCCTGGGCGCAGTGGAAGACGCCGCGCAGGTTGACGTCGATCACCGCGTCGAACTGGGCCAGCGTCATCTTCTGCAGCCGCGCGTCCTTGGTGATGCCGGCGTTGTTGACCAGCACGTCGATGCGGCCGAACTCCTCCAGCACGGCGGCGACCATCAGGTCCACCGACACCCGGTCGGTCACGTCGACCGTGTGGCCCTGGGCGGTGGCGCCCAGCTTCTGGCAGGCCTCGACCGCGGCTTCCACGCCCTCGGGACGCAGGTCGCAGACGACCACGCTGGCACCCTCCTGGGCGAACTTCAGCGCGGTGGCCAGGCCAATGCCCTGGGCGGCGCCGGTGATGATGCAGACCTTGTTCTGGAGTCTCATAGCTGTAGAAAGTCCGTCAGTTCGTTGAGGTAGTCGTCGAAGTCCGAGAGCCCATGGTCGCTGCCTTCCAGCAGCTTGATGCGGCACTGGGCGTAGCGGGCGTGCATCTCGTGCCAGTCCAGCACCTCGTCGCCCTTGGCGATCACGGCCATGAGGCGCTCGGGATGGGCCAGCGGTCCGACGGCCAGCTGGCGCAGCTCGTCGACGAATTCGGCGCGGAAGAAGAAATGCTCGTCGGGGTTCTGCCAGCAGGTCTGCTCGCCTATGTAGGCGGCCAGGTCGCGGGCCGGATCGACGGCCGGGTTCAAGAGCACGGCGCGGCAGCCGCGCTGCTGGGCGACAAAGGTGGCATAGAAGCCGCCCAGCGAGCTGCCCATCACGGCCATGGTCGCGGCCGGCCAGTCGCCGGTCAGCGCGGCCACCCGGGCCATGGCTTCGCGGGGCGAGGGCGGCAGCTGAGGGGCGGCGAACACCAGGTCCGGGCGCTGCTCCTTGACCCAGCGCGCCATGCGCAGCGCCTTGGCCGAGGCCGGCGAGGAACGGAAGCCGTGCAGGTAGAGCAGATGGGTGCTGGACATCGCCGGCGAGTCTATGCGACGAAAGCCGGAATGCGGGACGCGGACCGCGTTGTCCTCGATTGACGGCGGCCCTGGTCACGGCGAGAGTTGCGGCTTCGTTTTTTTGTTTCGATCCCGATCAAAAGGATTCCTCGATGGAGCTTTCGACTTCTTCGCGCCGCGTGCTGAACCTGTCGGCCGTGGCCGCCGCCGTGGCCCTGCTCGGCGCCTGCGCCGCCACCTCTGAATCGGCAGCGCCAGCCGCTGCCGCCGCTGCACCGGCTGCCGCTGCATCGACCCCGGCCGCCGCCGTGGCCGCCGCCAAGCCGGCCTCGGGCGCTGCCCCCGCGGCCGCACCGGCCGCTGCCGCCCGTCCGCCCGCCGACCCGACCGCGCCCAAGCCCTTTGCCGACGTCATCAAGGACGCCAAGCAGCAGGACGGCCTGTTCCCGATCTGGCGCAAGGACGACAAGGTCTGGCTCGAAGTGCCCAAGGCCATGCTGGGCAAGCCGGTGCTGTTCACGGTCAACATCGCCAATGCCGTCGGCGAGCGCGGCCTCTACGCCAGCCAGATGGGCAACGACTGGATGATCGAGTTCCGCCGCGTCGGCAACCAGATCCAGCTGATCGCACCCAACACCAAGTTCCGCGCCGTGGCCGACCAGGGTTCGGCCCGCGCCATCGAGCAGGCCTTCTCGCCCAGCCTGATCGCCTCGGCCGCCGTGGCCAGCGCCGAGCATCCCGAGCGCAAGTCGGTGCTGATCGATGCCGGCTTCCTGTTCAGCGACATCGCCGCCTATTCCACCAACCTGGAGATGGCCTACCGCCTGCCGTTCGCGCTGGACCGTGCCAACTCCTCGTTCGAAAGCACCCGCGCCGAGAAGGAGCTCTCGACGCTGACCACGCGCATGCACTTCGCCACAGCGCGCATCCCGGCGCCGCCGCTGGTGCCTTCGCCCATTCCCACGCCCACGCCGCCGCGCGCCACGCCGGATCCGCGCAGCATGTTCGTCAGCTTCGTCTACAGCTTCGCGGCCCTGCCCGAGCAGCTGATGGCGACGCGTGCGGCCGACCCGCGCCTGGGCCATTTCAGCGAGAGCTTCACCGACCTGGGCGGCGACATGAAGGCCGCCAACCGCGTCCACTACATCCACCGCTGGCGCCTGGAGAAGAAGGACCCGGCGGCCGCGCTGTCGGAGCCGGTCAAGCCCATCGTCTACTGGATGGACAAGAACATCCCGACCCGCTACCGCGCCTCGGTCGAGGCCGGCATCCTGGAGTGGAACAAGGCCTTCGAGAAGATCGGCTTCAAGAACGCCGTGCTCGCCAAGCAGCAGCCGGACGACGCCGACTGGGACAACATGGACGCCGGCCACGCCTCGATCCGCTGGTTCGTCGGCGCCGACGTGGGCTTCGCCATTGGCCCGAGCAATGTCGACCCGCGCACCGGCGAAATCCTCGATGCCGACATCGGCATGAGCGACGTGTTCTCGCGCGGCTCGCGCCGGACCTTCGTCGAGGACATCGGCCGCCCCGCGCAGGAAATGGCGAACGGCCCGCTGGGCCGCCACGACCATGCCCACTGCAGTTATGCCCATGAGGCCGCCGCCGACATGAGCTTTGCACTGGACGTGCTGGAATCCCGAGGCGAGATCGCCCCGGACAGCCCCGAGGCCGAGGCCTATGTGCAGGCCGTGATCAAGGACACGATCATGCATGAGGTCGGCCACACGCTGGGCCTCAAGCACAACTTCAAGGCCTCGACCACGGTCACGCAGGCGCAGCTGAAGGACAAGGCCTGGACCGACAAGAACCCGATCTCGGGTTCGGTGATGGACTACAACGCCGTCAACCTCGCGCTCAAGGGCGAAGGCCAGGCCGCCTACAACCCGCACACGCTGGGTCCCTACGACTACTGGGCCATCGAGTACGCCTACAAGCCCATCGACAAGGCCCAGGAAGCCGCCGAGCTGGCCAAGATTGCCGGCCGCAGCACCGAGCCGCAGCTGGCCTATGCCGACGACCAGGACGCCGGCGGCTTCGGCATGTACGACGGCATGGATCCGCTGGCCAACCGCTTCGACCTGGGCGACGACCCGCTGGCCTACTACAAGAAGCGCTTCAAGCTCTCGCAGGAGCTGTGGGCGCGCGTGCAGGACCGCAAGCCGCAGGCCGGCGACGACCCGCTGCGCCAGCGCCGTTCGCTGATGTCCGGCTTCTCGCAACTGGCCCGCGCAGCGGACCTGGTGGGCAAGTATGTCGGCGGCATGCACGCCGTGCGCGACCTGCCCGGCAGCACCGGCCGCGCCAGCTTCACGCCGGTCGATCCGGCCAAGCAGCGCGAAGCCCTGCAGTTCCTGGGCAGCAGCCTGTTCAGCGTGGATTCGTTCAAGTTCCGCCCCGAGTTCCTGTCCTCGCTGACGCTGGACTACAACGAGGGTGACCGCGGCGTGCCGCTGAACATCCCGGCTGCCGTGGCCCGCATCCAGGCCGGCGCCATGGACCGTCTGCTGACCGCCAACACGGCCACGCGCCTGCTGGACCTGCCCGGCTATGTGCCCGAAGCCAAGCGCCGCGGACTGATCTCGCTGAGCGAGGTCTACAGCACGCTGCAGAACTCGGTCTGGTCCGAGCTCAAGAGCGGTGCCGAGATCGAGCGCATGCGCCGCAACCTGCAGCGCGAGCATCTGCGCCGCGTGCAGACCCTGCTGACGCGCGGCTCGGCCACGCTGCCGCCGGACGCCTTGAGCCTGATGCGCCTGCATGCCACGCAACTGCAGAGCGATCTGCGGGCGGCGGTGGCCAAGGGCGGCCTGTCGGTCGAGAGCCGCGCCCATCTGGCCGAGAGCCTGAATGGCCTGACGGAAGCACTGCGGGCGACGATGAGCCGCAGCTGATCTTTCGGTGTTGGAAATGTGAAGGCCCGCTTCGGCGGGCCTTTTTTGTTTGCGCTCATGGTTCGTCGGGGAGGCCCGGCCCTGCCCACTCGGCGGCGCAGGCGTGCAGGTCGGCCCAAGGGCCGACTGCCCTCGGTGCTCGCAGCCCGGGTCGTGGCGCACAACTCACTTCGCTCCCTTCGGTGCGCTCCGTTCAGACAAGGTGCGCCAAGTCAGAAGTTGAAGCGCGCATTCGCGCGCCGACCCGGGCTGCTGCGCTCTCGGCTGCCCGCATGCGCCGCCGAGTGGGCAGGGCCGGGCCTCTGGCACCGTCGTGGCATGCGCGTCTCAGCTGACCACTTCGGTTCGCTCGGCTGTGGCCTGGCTTGCCGGCGGGCCCTTTGGCGGTGCTGAGAAGCACAGGAGTCCGGGACGCGCGCTTGCGCGCCTCGTTCAACTGACTGGGCGCGACTGTCTGAACGGAGCGCACCGAAGGGAGCGTAGTGAGTTTCGCGCCCGTCCCGGGCTCCGAGCATCGCAAGGGAGTCGGCCCTTGGGCCGACCGCCGCCTCCGGGCCCGCCGGCAAGCCTGGCCACGGCTGAGCCCGCACAGCCTCCGCAGACCGCCAGGTGCTCTACCGCCTCACCCGCCGCGCCTGGCTTCCCAATCCGGCCTGATCAGCCCGAAGGTATGCGCATCCACCGGCTGGCCCTTCACGTACAGAAGTCCGCGGGCCAGGGCCTCGTGCTTGAAGCCGATCTTCTCGGCCACGCCGCGCGAAGGCTGGTTGAGCACGGAGACCGTGCATTCCAGCCGGTAGACCTGCTGGAAGTTGTTGAACAGGTAGTCGACCAGCAGGCCGGCCGCCTCGCTGGCATAGCCCTGGCCGCGCAGCGCGGGATCGAAGATGGTCCAACCGATCTCGCGGGCCGTGGTGTAGCGGCTGCGGGCGCGGAAATGCACCACGTTGCCGATGACGCGACCTTGCTCATCACAGATCACCAGCATCTCGTACTCGTCCGACGAGAAGCCGTTCTCGGCGAACTGCTTGGCCACATCGCCCGGGCTGCGCATGCGGTCCGGCAGGAAGTCGCCCCGCGCGGCCGGGTCGGCCGAGGCCTGGATCAGCAAGGGCAGGTCGGCTTCGGTGGCGTGGCGCAGGCCGACTCGTTTGCTACGGATCATGGCGGGCTCAGCCTTTCTTGCTCAGCGCGTCGAGCAGCTTCTGGTGGATGCCACCGAAGCCGCCATTGCTCATGCACAGGATGTGGTCGCCGGGCTTGGCAGCCTTGACGACCATGGCCACCAGGGCATCGGCATTGGCGCCGACCAGGCCTTGCGCGCCCAACGGCAGCAGGGCTTCGGTGGCGTCCCAAGTCAGGCCATCCTGGTTGCAGAAACTCAGGTCGGCCTCTTCCAGGGCCCAGGGCAGCTGCGCCTTCATCGTGCCCAGCTTCATGGTGTTGGAGCGGGGCTCGAACACGGCCAGGATGCGCTCGGCCGGCTCGATGCGGCGGCGCAGGCCGTTGACCGTGGTGCGTATGGCCGTGGGGTGATGGGCGAAGTCGTCGTAGACCTTGACGCCCGCGGCCTCGCCGCGCAGCTCCAGTCGGCGCTTGACGTTGCGGAACTCGCGCAGCGCGGCGGCCGACTGCTCGGGCGTGACGCCCAGGTGCTCGGCCGCGGCAATGGCGGCCAGCGCGTTCAGCTGGTTGTGCTCGCCGGCCAGTTCCCATTCGACCCGCGCGACCTTCAGGCTGCCGCGCAGCACGTCGAAGGCCTGGGGCTCGCCGCGGGCACGCAGGGCGCCGGGCTCTTCCTTGCGGGCGCCGAAGCGCTGCACTTCGCTCCAGCAGCCGCGGTTCAGCACGCGCTGCAGCGACTCCTCGCGGGCATTGACGACGATGCGGCCGCTCGCCGGCACGGTGCGGACCAGGTGGTGGAACTGGGTCTCGATGGCGGCCAGGTCGGCAAAGATGTCGGCGTGGTCGAACTCGAGGTTGTTCAGGATGGCGGTGCGCGGCCGGTAGTGGACGAACTTGCTGCGCTTGTCGAAGAAGGCAGTGTCGTACTCATCCGCTTCGATCACGAAAGGCGCGCCAGCGCCGAGCCTTGCGGAGACGCCGAAGTTCTCCGGCACGCCGCCGACCAGGAAGCCCGGCTGCAGGCCGGCGTGTTCGAGGATCCAGGCCAGCATCGAGGTGGTCGTGGTCTTGCCATGGGTGCCGGCCACGGCCAGCACATGGCGGCCCTGCAGGAGGTTCTGGGCCAGCCACTGCGGGCCGCTGGTGTAGGGCAGGCCGCGGTCCAGGATGGCTTCCATCAGCGGGAAGCGGCCTTCGCTGGAGCGGGTCACCACATTGCCGATCACGAACAGGTCGGGCTTGAGCTCCAGCTGCTCGGCGCCGAAGCCGGTGATCAGCTCTATGCCCAGCTGCTCCAGCTGGGTGGACATGGGCGGGTAGACGTTGGCATCGCAGCCGGTGACGCGGTGGCCGGCCTCGCGGGCCAGCGCGGCGAGGCCGCCCATGAAGGTGCCGCAGATGCCGAGGATATGGATATGCATGTCAGTCAGTCGAACCAGGCAGGGAGTCGGGGCAGGGCTTGGTCCAGCGAGCCCAGCACCAGGCATTGTGCGGCGATCTCGGCATCAGGCTGCTTCAGGTCGGGCACCAGGCCCACGCCCATGCCGGCGGCCAGCGCGCCCTGGGCGCCATAGGCCGAGTCTTCGAAGACCAGGCAGCTCTCGGGCGCCAGGCCCAGGCTCTGGGCCGCCAGCAGGAACAGGTCGGGATGCGGCTTGCCGCGCAGCACCTGGTCGCCGCCGTGGATGGCCGCGAAGAAGTCGATCAGGCCGGCGGCGCGGAGCCGCTCCAGCACCTTGGCGTGGTGGGTCGAGGAGGCCAGGGCCAGCGGCACGCGGCGCTCGGCCAGGGCCTGCAGCAGGGCCAGGGCGCCGGGCATCAGCTCGAAGCGTTCCTCGCGCTTCGCCAGCTCGGCGTCGACGCGTTCGAACATGGCCTCGGCCGCGGCCACCGAGCCGAAGCGCTGGGTCACCAGCTGTATCGTGTCCTGGCGGTTGCGGCCCACGGTCAGGGCATAGTCGGCCTCGCTCATGGCGATGCCGTCGGCCGCGGCCAGGCGCAGCCAGACCTCGCGGATGGGCCGCTCGGAATCGAGCAGCAGGCCGTCCATGTCGAACACCACCGCGGCGAAGCGGCGGTTGTCCAGCGCGGTGGTCACTTCAGGGCCTGGCGGGCGGCGGCCAGCGTGGCGGCGATGTCGGCCTCGCTGTGGGCAGACGAGACGAAGCCCGCCTCGTACAGCGCCGGGGCCAGGTAGACGCCGGCGTCCAGCATGGCGTGGAAGAAGCGGTTGAAGCGCTCCTTGTCCGTCGTCATCACCGTCTGGTAGTTCTGCGGCAGCGGGTCCATCAGGAAGAAGCCGAACATGCCGCCCTGGCAGTCGGCGCTGAAGGGCACGCCGTTGTCCGCGGCCACCTGCCTGAGGCCGTCGACCAGGGTTTGCGTCTTGCTGGACAGCGATTCGAAGAAGCCGGGCTTCTGGATCTCGCGCAGCGTGGCCAGGCCGCAGGCGGTGGCGACCGGGTTGCCGCTCAGCGTGCCGGCCTGGTAGACGCCGCCCAGCGGCGCCAGATTGGCCATGATCTCGCGGCTCGCGCCGAAGGCCGCCAGCGGCATGCCGCCGCCTATCACCTTGCCGAACACCGAGACATCGGGCTTGAAGCCGGGCAGCAGCGAGGCGTAGTGGCCCTGGGCCGAATGCAGGCCGACGCGGAAGCCGGTCATCACCTCGTCGAACACCAGCAGGGCGCCGTGCTCGGTGCAC
Source organism: Pelomonas sp. SE-A7 (assembly GCF_030345705.1). Classification (NCBI taxonomy): domain Bacteria; kingdom Pseudomonadati; phylum Pseudomonadota; class Betaproteobacteria; order Burkholderiales; family Sphaerotilaceae; genus Roseateles; species Pelomonas sp. SE-A7. Next base: position 481,342 of record NZ_JAUASW010000002.1, on the reverse strand, counting down.
AGCTCGCGCAGCCGCTTCATGAAGGGCAGGGCGGCGCGCACGAAGTTCATGTTGCCGGCAATCGGCTCGATGATCACGCAGGCCAGTTCCCTGCCGTGCAGCTGGAAGGCCTCTTCCAGTTGCTGCAAGTTGTTGTACTCGAGCACCAGTGTGTGCTGGGCCACTTCGGCCGGCACGCCGGCGCTGGTCGGGTGGCCGAAGGTGGCCAGGCCCGAGCCGGCCTTGACCAGCAGCGAGTCGGTGTGGCCGTGGTAGCAGCCCTCGAACTTGATGAACTTGCTGCGGCCGGTGGCACCGCGCGCCAGACGGATCGCGCTCATGGTCGCCTCGGTGCCCGAGCTGACCAGGCGCACCTGCTCGATGCTGGGCACCAGCTTGATGATTTCCTCGGCCAGCTCGATTTCGCGCTCGGTCGGCGCGCCATAGCTGAAGCCCTCGCGGGCGGCCGACAGCACGGCTTCCAGCACGGCCGGATGGCCGTGGCCCAGGATCATCGGACCCCAGGAGCCTATGTAGTCTATGTAGCGCTTGCCCTCGGCATCGACGATGTAGGCGCCTTCGCCACGGGTGATGAAACGCGGCGTGCCGCCGACGGCGCGAAAGGCGCGCACCGGCGAGTTGACGCCGCCGGGGATGACGCGCTGGGCGCGTTCAAACAGGCTCTGGTTGCTCATGGGGAGGGGATCTTCTAGTGCATTCGACGAGGGCTGCGGGCCGGTGCTTCGGCCGGTGCCTCGTCCTCTTCTTCTTCATCGTCGGTCTCGGCGGCCGCAAAGGCCAGCGGGTTCTCGGCCGCCAGCTGCTCGGCGTCCTCGCCCTCGGGCGGCAGGGCCCAGAAGAAGCGATCCGGCACGACATTGCCCATGCCGGGCCGGAAGCCGGCGTCCAGCGACTGATCCAGGAAGGCCAGGGCCTCGGCCACCGCCTCATGGGCTTCGACGCCCACGGCCAGCAGCGAGGCCAGCGAGGCCGACAGGGTGTCGCCAGCGCCAATGAAGCTGGTCTCGAAGCGCTCGAATTTCTCGCCGGTGATCGGCCCCTGCGGGCTGGCCAGCACGTTGTCGATGAACTGGTTGGGCAGGCTGATGCCGGTCACCAGCACCACGGCCGTGCCATGCTGGCCGGCCGCCACGGCCAGCTCCCGGGCCGAGGCCGGGCGCTCGCTGTCCCAGTCGGGCAGCAGGAAGTCGCTGAGGGTCTTGTGGTTGCCGACCAGGATCGAGGTTTGCGGCAGCACCAGCTCGCGGAACGCGTCCAGGTAGCTCTGCTGCTGTTCCTCGTCCAGCCAGGAAATGGAGGGCATGTAGGCCACCAGGGGCACGTCGGGGTAGTCGCTGAGCACCTCGGCCACGGCGCTGACGCCCTCGGCGCTGCCCAGGAAGCCGACCTTCCAGGCCGTGATGGTCACGTCCTCGAGGATGCTGCGGGCCTGCTCGACCACGGTGTCGCTGTCCAGTACATGCTGGTCGAACACCTCGGCCGTGTCGCGCAGCAGCACGGCCGTGACCACGGGCAGGCAATGCGCGCCCATGGCAGCTATGGTGGCGATGTCGCCGGCGAGGCCGCTGGCTCCGCTGGGTTCGCTGGCGTTGAAGGACATCACGCAGGCCGGCGATTGCGGTTCCTGCTCGTCCTGCGGCGCGATTTCGGCGCCGGCGGGGATCTCGGATTTGCTCATGGTGCGGCGCTGGTTTTGCCTGACTGTAGTGCAGCTGGCCGCAAGCGGCGAAAACGCCACGCCTGCCGGTAAAAATGCACGGCCTCACAGCTCGTCACATGCGGGCTTTCTCTCTCTATAAGAGGCCGGATGGGCGTGGCTACAATCTTTGGCATTGTAGTGATCTGAGTGACGAACCCATCGTGAGCGAACCGAGTACCTGGATGTGCCTGATCTGCGGCTGGATCTATGACGAGGCGGCCGGCGATCCCGAACATGGCATTGCTCCGGGTACCGCCTGGGCCGACGTGGACATGAACTGGACCTGTCCCGAATGCGGCGCCCGCAAGGAAGACTTCGAGATGGTGCGCATCTGATCGCCGAGCGGCGATTCTGAGCCCCATTCCCGGGCCGCGGCCCGCAGCATGTCGAGGAGAACGAGTTTGGATGTCTCTGCTCCCGAAGGCGCGCCGGCCAGCGTGAAAGTGCTGGTCATCGACGACAGCAACACGATTCGCCGCAGCGCCGAGATCTTTCTCAAGCAAGGTGGCCACGAGGTCGTGCTGGCCGAAGACGGCTTTGACGCCTTGTCCAAGCTGAGCGACTACCACCCCGACCTGGTGTTCTGCGACATCCTGATGCCGCGCCTGGACGGCTACCAGACCTGCGCCATCATCAAGCGCAACCCCCATTTCGCGACCGTGCCCGTGATCATGCTGTCCAGCAAGGACGGCCTGTTCGACAAGGCGCGCGGCCGCATGGTGGGCTCTCAGGACTACCTGACCAAGCCCTTCACCAAAGACCAGCTGCTGCAGGCCGTGCAGCAGCACCGCCCTGCGGCCTGAGCCGCGCCGCAGGACCGAGGAGAGCCCGATGCCCATCCAGAAGATTCTGCTCGTCGACGATTCCAAGACCGAGCTGCACCACCTGAGCGAGATGCTGCTCAAGCGCGGCTTCAGCGTGCGCACCGCCGAGAACGGCGAGGAAGCCATGGCCCGGCTCGCCGAGGACAAGCCCGACCTGATCCTGATGGACGTGGTGATGCCCGGCCAGAACGGCTTCCAGCTGACCCGTTCCATCACCCGCGACGAGCGCTTCGCCGATGTGCCGGTGATCATGTGCACCAGCAAGAACCAGGAGACAGACAGGGTCTGGGCCACCCGCCAGGGCGCCCGTGATTACGTGGTCAAGCCGGTCAAGGCGGAGGAACTCCTCGCCAAGATCAAGGCCCTGGGCTGAGCACCGTGGCGAACAAGGAAGCGCTGAGGGAACTCCAGCACCGGCTCGCCGAGCGCATGCAGGCGGCGCGCGAGCAGGCGACCGCCGCCAGCTGGCTGGCCGTCGAGGTGGCGGGCGTGGGTCTGCTGTTCTCGCTGGGCCAAGCGGCCGAGATCTTCACGCCGGTGCCGCTCAAGCAGGTGGCCTATTCCGAGCCCTGGCTGGCCGGCGTGGCCAATCTGCGCGGCGGGCTGTTCACCATCGTCGACCTGGCGGCCTTCCTGGGTCTCAGGCCCGCCGGCCAGGCCGGCAGCGGCAGCCGCCTGGTGACACTGAACCCCGACCTGCACATGAATTGCGCCCTGCAGGTGGACCGCCTGCTGGGCCTGCGCGGCAACGAGCAGCTGCAGCCGGACGGCGGCGAGCTGCCGGCCCAGCGTCCGCGCTATGCCGGTGCCCTGATGCGCGACGCCGAAGGGCGGCGCTGGCAGGTGCTGGATCTGGAGGCGCTGGCAAGAAACGAGCGCTTCGTACGAATCGTGGTCTGAACGGCGGCTCGGGAAACGAGTCGCCAAGCTGAACAAGAGGGTGTGATGAGCTTTCTGGACAAGATCAAGAACCTCGGCAAGGCCGACCAGCAGGCCGACCAGGGCGATGAGCTGCACACGCTCAGCCCCTCGGGTGCGATGCCGCTGGACAGTGGGTCCCGCTCCGAGTCGTCGATCATCTCGGAGGCCGTGCCGTCCGAGCAGCAGCTGCCGCCGGAGTTCAACGAGACCGGCACCTTTGCCACCACCTCGGCCGTGGACTCAACCATGGCCGATCCGGCCGAGCGCCCCAAGCAGGACAACAGCCGGCGCCAGCGCATCCTGACCGCGGCCGTGGCCCTGGGCCTGATAGGCACGACGGCCGGCGTGACGGCCATCGTGGTCAGCGGCAACCGCACGGCCACCCAGGTGCGCGCCACCGGCCAGGCCATGATGCAGTCGCAACGCCTGGCCAAGGCCGTTTCGTCGGCCATCATCGGCAGTCCCGGCGCCTTCGCCGAGCTGCGCGAGTCGGTGCAGACCATCAGCAGCGTGGTCAACGGCCTGCAGAACGGCGAGGGCGATATTTCCGCCGCGCCCTACTCGGTCCAGCTGGACCTCGAAAAGCTCAAGCCCCTGGTCACCCGCGCCGAGAAGAGCGGCCGCCTGGTGATCGACCAGGAGAAGGTGCTGACCCAGGTGGGCACGGCGCTGCGCGCGATCAACCGCCAGTCCTCCGACCTGCTGGAAAGTGCCGAGGCCGCCGCCTCGCAGGCCCTGCAGGCGGGTGCCTCGCCGGCCGAGATCTCGGCCGTCGGCCAGCTGGTGATGCTGACCCAGCGCATCGGCAAGAGCGCCAACGAATTCCTGACGCCTGAGGGTGTCAGCCCCGAGGCCGTGTTCCTGCTTGGCAAGGACTTGAACTCGTTCCGCGAGATCACCCAGGGCCTGATCCAGGGCAGCCCCTCGCTGCGCCTGCCCGGCGCCCGCGACGGCCAGCTGAAGGAGCGCTTGAACACGTTGCTGAAGCAGTACGAAGACACGCGAGTGCAGGCCGCGGCCATCCTGTCCAACCTGCAGGGCCTGGTGTCGGCGCGCGATGCGCAGACCGCCATCCTGGCCGACAGCGAACCGCTGCGCAAAGGCCTGGACGGCATCGCCCAGCAGATCGAGTCCAGCGGCGGCGTCAAGCTGTGGCACCTGGCCCTCTTGCTGGGTTCGCTGACCGCCCTGGTGGTCGGTGCCCTCGGTTTTCTGCGCCTCTACATCGCCGACCAGAAGGCCCGTGCCGCCATGGCCGAGGAGCAGAAGCGCGAGGCCGAGGCCCAGGAGCAGGAGGCCAAGCGCGTCAACGACGCCAACCAGGCCGCCATTCTTCGCTTGATGAACGAACTGCAGGCGGTCGCTGAAGGCGACCTGACGCAGCAGGCCACGGTGACGGAAGACATCACCGGTGCCATCGCCGACTCGGTGAACTACACGGTGGAAGAGCTGCGCAACCTGGTGACCCAGGTGCAGGGCACGGCCGCCCGCGTGACCGAGACCACCAGCCAGGTGGACCAGACCTCGACCGAGCTGCTGGCCGCCTCGACCGAACAGCTGCACGAGATCCGCGCCACCGGCGAGGCCGTGCTGCAGATGGCGGGCCGAATCAACGACGTGTCGGGCCAGGCCCAGCACGTGTCCCAGGTGGCACGCCAGTCGCGTGAAGCCGCCGAGCAGGGCCTGCAGGCGATGCAGAACAACATCGCCGGTATGAACCAGATCCGCGACCACATCCAGGAAACCTCCAAGCGCATTAAGCGCCTGGGCGAGAGCTCGCAGGAAATCGGCGAGATCACCGAGCTGATCTCGGACATTACCGAGCAGACCAACGTGCTGGCCCTGAACGCCGCCATCCAGGCCGCGTCCGCCGGTGAAGCCGGCCGCGGCTTCTCGGTGGTGGCGGAGGAAGTGCAGCGTCTGGCCGAACGCTCGGGCGACGCCACGCGGCGAATCGCTGCCCTGGTCAAGACCATTCAGACCGACACCCACGATGCGGTGGCCGCCATGGAGCGGTCCACGGTCGGTGTGGTGGAAGGTACCAAGCTGTCCGACGCGGCCGGTAATGCACTGGAAGACATCGACAACGTGTCGCGCCGTCTGGACGAGCTGATCGCCCAGATCTCGAGCCAGGCTCAGGGCGAGGCCCGTTCGGCCAACGAGGTGGCCGAGAACATCCAGCACATCTTTGCGGTGACCGAGCAGACCGGCGAAGGCACGCGCTCGACGGCATCGATGGTGCATGAGCTGTCCCGATCCGCCGAGGCGCTGCGCCAGTCGGTGTCCCGTTTCAAGGTCGGCTGATCGCCGCACTGCACAGAACACAACGCGAATAAAGGCAAGGCATGGACCTCGCGCGCGAATCAGAATTTCCGGCCGACCTGAGTCCTCTGGCCTGGGTGCAGGAGGAGTTGCGCCGCTCGCTGGAGGGGGTGCACAAGAGCCTGCGCCGCCTGCTGCGCGATGGCGACACCCGGATCTCCACCGTCGGCTTCGACGCCAAGGCCACGCCCAGCCAGTCGCTGACCCATGCGGCGGCCCAGCTGCACCAGGTGGCCGGCGTGCTGACCCTGGTCGGCCTGCCGGCCGGCGCCACCATGTTGCGCGCTGCCGAGAAGGCGGTTTCGTTCCTGGCGGCCAATCCGATTGCGGTCGACTTGATGGCGGTCGAGACGATCGAGCGCGCCAACTTCGCACTGCTCTCGCTGATCGCCAAGATGCTGGCCGGTGGCAAGCCTTCGTCGCTGTCGCTGTTCCCGTCCTACCGTGCGTTGCAGGACTTCAACAATGTGGAGCGCATCCACCCGGCCGATCTCTGGCAGTTCGACTGGGACTGGCGCGATCTGCGCGCCGACGCGCCGCCGGTGGGCGCGGCGATTGCGCGTCCCAACTTCGAGGCGGCGCTGCTCAAGCACATGCGTCAGCCCAGCGCTGGCAATGCTGGCCAGCTGAGCGAGCTCTGCGCCGGCCTGGCCGCTGGCGCCGGTGCGCGCGAGCCCCGCGGACTGTGGATGGTCGCGGCCGCGATGTTCGAGGCCGAGTCCCTGGGGCTGTTGGGCCAGGATGCCTACGTCAAGCGCCTGGGCTCGCGCCTGCTGGCGCAGCTGCGCCAGGCCAGCAGTGGCATGGCGCCCGACGCGCAGTCTGCCCAGCTGGCGCGTGATCTGCTGTTCTTCTGCGCCATGGCCAGGGCACCCGAGGCCGGCCAGGCGCCGCGCCTGCAGGCCGTACGCCAGGCCTACCAGCTCGGCGATGAGATCCTCGGTGACTACGAGGACGAAAGCCTGGGTCGTATCGACCCGGCCTGGGTGGCGCAGGCACGTCGCCGAGTCGGCGTGGCCAAGGAGAGCTGGTCGGTCACGGCCGAGGGCGAGAGCCACCGGCTGGCCGGCCTGGATGAGCAGTTCGCCGCCGTCTCGGATTCTCTGGGCCGGCTGTTCCCCAGCGGCGAGGTGCTGGGCGAGACGCTGCAGCGCGCCGTCGTGGCCACCCTGCGTTCGGGCAAGCCGCCCACGCCGGCGCTGGCGATGGAAATCGCCACGGCGATTCTTTATTTGGAGGCGGCGCTGGATGATGCTGCCTTCGATTCGCCCGACCAGGCCGCGCGCGTCAAGCGCCTGGCCAGCCGCATCGAGGCCGTGGCCCATGGCGACGCGCCCCAGCCGCTGGAAGCCTGGATGGAGGAGCTGTACCGCCGCGTCTCCGACCGCCAGACCCTGGGCAGCGTGGTGCACGAGCTGCGCCACAGCCTGTCAGACGTGGAGAAGCGGGTCGACGACTATTTCCGCGACCCGGCGCAGCGCGAGCTGCTGATCCCGGTGCCGGGCCTGCTGGGCTCCATGCGTGGCGTGCTCAAGGTGCTGGGCCTGGACCAGGCAGCGCAATGCTGCCTGCGCATGCGCGATGTGGTCGACGAGCTGGCCAATACCGAGGTCGATGCCGCCTCGCCGGCCGCGCGCGCCCGCTTCGAAGGCATTGCCAACAACCTGGGCGCGCTGGGCTTCCTGATCGACATGCTGAGCGTGCAGCCGCAGCTGGCCAAGCGCATGTTCGGCTTCGACGAGGAAAGCGGTGTGCTGGCCCCCGTGATGGGTCGGTCCAGCGACGTGGCGCCCTCGGTCTCGCTGCCCGAGCTGACGATCACCGGCGAGACCACCGAGATCCTGCCGCGTTTCGAGACGCCGGAAATCGTGCTGGACTTCCCGGCCCCCGAGGGCGTGGCGCCGGCACCGCAAGTCGTGGCGCCGCCGCCGGCTCCCACGCCACCGGCCGCGCCCGCCCAGTTCATCGACGAACCGATGGACGAGGAGATGCTGGGCATCTTCCTGGAAGAAGCGAGCGAGGTGGTGGGCACGGCCCGCCGCGCCCTGGCCAAGCTGGAAAAGGAGCCGCAGGACCGCGAGCAACTCACCACGGTGCGCCGCGCCTTCCACACGCTCAAGGGCAGTTCGCGCATGGTCGGCCTGGCCAACTTCGGCGAGGCGGGCTGGGCCTGCGAGCAGCTCTACAACCAGTGGCTGACCGACGAGAAGCCGGCCGACCACGCACTCCAGGCCTTCAGCCGCGAGGCGCTGGACTATTTCGCCGGCTGGGCCGAGGCGATCCAGGCAGGCGAATCCCGCGGCCATGCTCATGCGGCCGTGCGTGTCGCGGCTGACGCGCTGCGTCTGGAAGGTCGCCTGCTTGGCATAGCCGCGCCGGGCGCCGCCGCGGCAGCGCCGGTGATCGAGGAAGTGATCGTCGAGGCCGTTGCCGAGCCGGTGGCCGAGCTGCTGCCCGAGCCGGTCGACGTGCCCGAGGGCATCGAAGTCGTCGAGCTCATCGAGGTTCCCGAGGTCGAGGTCATCGAGATGCCGGCCCTGCCGGAGGTGATCGACGTGGGCGAGCCGGTCGAGCCGGTCGAGGCGGTGGAGGCCATCGAGGAGATCGAGGTCGTGGTGCCGGCAGAGCCGCCCCTGGTCACCGAGACCGCCCCCATCACCGACAGCCAGTGGGGCCAGACCCTGCCCATGGAGGCGCTGCCCGATCTGGCACCCAAGCTGGAACCGGACCTGCTGCTGGAACCGGGGCCCGACCTGGCCCTGGACATGGTGGTGCTGGACCTGGCGCCCGAACCGGTTGCCGAGCCGGCACCCGAACCCGCGCTGGCCGAAGGCGAAGCCGTCGAGCTGGATCTGCTGAGCGCCGCTGCGCCGGTGGAGGCCCAGCCGCCCAAGCCCGAAGCCGAGCCCTTGCCCGACTTTGCGCTGGATCTGCAGTTGGGCGAGGTGGTGACGCCCGCCGAGCCCGAGGTCGTCGTGGCGACGATGGAGCCCGCAGCCGCGGCCGTCACCGAGTTGCTGGACCTTTCCGAGCTGCCCGATGCATTGCCGGCGCCGGACCTGGCCGAGCCGGTGGTCGCAACCGAGCCGATCCCGGAACGCACGCTGGCCCTGGTGCCGCCACCGGCCGGGCCCGAGCCGAGTGCCGTGGCGGAGGCCGCGGCCGAGGATGAGGAAGACAGCGTCAAGGTCATCGGCCCGCTGCGCATCAGCATCACGCTGTTCAACATCTTCCTGAACGAGGCCGACGAGGCATCGCGCAGGCTCTCGACCGAGCTGGCCGAATGGGCCGTGCTGATGGCAGGTCCGCCGCCGCAGGACACCGAAGCGCTGTCGCACAAGCTGGCTGGCAATGCCGCCACCGTGGGCTACGACGAGCTGTCCCACCTGGCGCGGGCGCTGGAACATGCGCTGGGCCGGTCGCAGCATGCGGGCAAGGTGGAGGGAGAAGTGGCCAGCGCCTTCGTGCGCAGCGCCGAAGAAATCCGCCGCCTGCTGCACCAGTTCGCCGCCGGCTTCCTCAAGCCCGCCGATGCGGAGCTGCTGCAGGCCCTGAATGCCTACCAGCCGGCCGACGTGCGCCAGAACGGCGTGGCCGACGAACTGCTTGACGACGACGAGGGCGACGCGCCGGCTGTCGCTGCGGCCCCGGTCGAGCCGGTGGCCACCGTGGCCGTGCCCATGGTCGAGGAGTTCCCGCTCGGCGAGTCCGACCAGATCGATCCCGAGCTGTTCCCTATCTTCGAGGAAGAGGCCCAGGACCTGCTGCGCCAGCTGCATGCCGGCATGCGCGACTGGCTGAGCCATCCGGGCGACGCCGGCCGCGCCGGCGCCACCATGCGCGCGCTGCACACCTTCAAGGGCGGCGCCCGCCTGTGCGGCGCCATGCAATTGGGCGAGCAGGCCCACCTGATGGAATCGGCGGTCGAGCATCTGCTCTCGCGCGGCGGCATCACAGCCGCCGACGTGCAGGAGCTGCAGCACCGCGGCGACGCGCTGGAGCATGGCTTCGAGCAGCTGCTGGCCCGCCTTGCGGCGCCTGCGCCCGTGGCCGTGGTGGCTCCGCCACCGTCTTCTCCTCCTTCGGCTCCGCCTCCGGCGCCCGAGCCTGTCGTGGGCGAGACCGCACCGGCGGTCCTCGAAGCCGCGGCCGATGCCCCGGGTTCTGCGGCCATCGACTGGTCGGGCCTGCCCGAGGCCGAGGTCGAGGCCGGCATCGAGGCCATGGCCCAGGCGCAAGCGCTGGTGCGGGTGCGCGGACCGGTGCTGGAGCGCATGGCCGCCCAGGCCGGCGAGGTCAGCATCCGCCGCGCCCGCATGGAGTCCGAGCTGTCGCAGATGAAGTCCGGCCTGCTGGACCTCGAGGACAACCTCGAGCGGCTGCGCGGCCGGCTGCGCGAGCTGGAAGTGCAGGCCGAGGCCCAGATCGAATCGCGCCAGGAAGCGGCCCGGGTCGCCAGCCGCGACTTCGATCCGCTGGAATTCGACCGCTACACCCGCTTCCAGGAACTGACCCGGATGATGGCCGAAGCGGTCAACGACGTGGCCACGGTCCAGCGCAGCCTGCAGAAAAACGTGCAGCTGGGCGAAGACGAGCTGGCGGCCCAATCGCGCCTGACCCGCGAGCTGCAGGACGACCTGCTGCGCACCCGCCTGGTCGAGTTCGACAGCCTGGCCGAGCGCCTGCACCGCGTGGTCCGCCAGGCGGCGCGCGATGCCGGCAAGCAGGCGCGGCTGGAGATCGTCGGCGGCCACACCGAACTGGACCGTTCGGTGCTGGAGCGCATGGTCGGCCCCTTCGAGCATCTGCTGCGCAACAGCGTCAGCCACGGCATCGAAATGCCCGAGGCGCGTGCCGCAGCCGGCAAGGATTCCACCGGCACGCTGCGTGTCAGCGTGCGCCAGGAAGGCAACGAGATCCTGGTCGACTTCGCCGACGACGGCGCCGGCCTGAACCTGCCCCGCATCCGTGAGCGCGGCCTGCAGCAGGGCCTGATCCAGGCCGACCAGGCGGTCAGCGAACAGGAGCTGATGGAGCTGATCTTCGCGCCCGGCTTCTCCACCGCCGCGTCGGTGACCGAGCTGTCGGGCCGCGGCATAGGCATGGACGTGGTGCGCGCCGAGGTCAACACCCTGGGCGGCTATGTGGACATCACGTCCACGCCGGGCCAGGGCGCGCATTTCGATGTGCGCCTGCCTCTGACCACGGCGGTCAGCCAGATCGTGCTGCTGCGCCATGGCGAGGACACGGTGTCGGTGCCGGCCGTGCTGATGGAAGGCCTGCGTCGCGTGGACCTGGACAAGGTCGAGCAGGCCTATGCCAGCGGCCAGATCGAACTGGGCAACGAAACCCTGCCCATGTACTGGCTGGGCGGCCTGATGGGCCATGGCGCCCGCGGCCACCTGCATGGCAAGCATGCGTCCATCGTGGTGGTCCACAGCGCCCACCAGCGCCTGGCCCTTCATGTGGACGAGGTGCTGGGCAAGCAGGAAGTGGTGATCAAGAACCTGGGCCCGCAGCTGCGCAGCGTGCCCGGCCTGGCCGGCATCAGCCTGCTGGCCTCGGGCGAGGTGGCCCTGATCTACAACCCGGTGGCCCTGGCCAACCGCTACGGCCACGCGGCCCAGGAGCTGGCTCGCCAGCTGCCGGAGCACGCCGCGCCAACGGCGGTCGTGGAGGAGACGCTGGCGCCGCTGGTGCTGGTGGTTGACGATTCGCTGACCGTGCGCCGCGTCACCCAGCGTCTGCTGGAGCGCGAGGGCTATCGTGTCGAGCTGGCCAAGGACGGCCTGGAGGCGCTGGAGAAGCTGGCCGGCGACGAGCTGCCTTCGGTCGTGCTGTCCGACATCGAGATGCCGCGCATGGACGGCTTCGACCTGGTCCGCAACCTGCGGAACGAGGAGCGGCTGGCCAAGCTGCCGGTGATCATGATCACCTCGCGGATTGCGCAGAAGCATCGCGACTATGCGCAGGAATTGGGAGTCGACCACTATCTGGGCAAGCCCTATGACGAAGAGCAGCTGCTGGAGCTGATCGGCCGCTACACTGCCTGATTGCCTGGGCATCCTCATCGAGAGAACGGTTCCGGCACCAACCCAGCCCAGGGAGGAAGACCCCGGGCTCCCCTGACGGGAGCCCCAGGTTCAAGCCATGTCCGAAGTTGTTGACCATCTCGCCGAGATGACCCGTTTCAGGGACCGCGACGTCATGGACGTCACCCTGGTCTCGGCCCTGCGTGATCTGCTGGAGCCGCTGTCGGCAGCCATCTACCGCTGCGTGGGCGAGCCCGGCCAGGAACGCTGGCTGACCCGCGCCCGGCTCAAGGCCGGCGAGCTGGTGGCCAGTGCCGATTCCCTGTGGGCCGAGCCCGAGTCGCTGCCGCTGGCCGGTGAATATCCGCTGCGCCTTGAATGCATGAGCCACCGCGGCGTGCTGCAGACCCGCCGCGGCGAGCACTGGCTGACCCTGTTCCCGCTGGCCACCGAGCGCGAGGTGCTGGGCGTGATGGAGCTGGAGTCGCTGGCGCCGCTGAAGGTCAGCGAGCAGCGGACGGTCACCAGCATCCTGCGGATCTATCACAACTTCCAGGGCCTGCTGGACTACAGCGAGCGCGACACGCTGACCGGCCTGCTCAACCGCAAGACCTTCGACGAGAGCTTTCTCAAGACCCTGGGTGAGCTGTCTGCCCAGCACTCCGAGCAGGCGCACACCGAGGACGACCGTCGCCATGCCGGCGCCCGTCCCAGCGCCTGGCTGGGCGTGATCGACATCGACCATTTCAAGAAGGTCAACGACGGCTTCGGCCACCTGATAGGCGACGAGGTGCTGCTGCTGCTGTCGCGCCTGATGCGCAACAGCTTCCGCTTCCACGACCTGCTGTACCGCTTCGGCGGCGAGGAGTTCGTCGTGCTGATGCGCTGCGATGGTGAGCTGGATGCCGAGCATGCCTTCGAGCGGCTGCGTCACAACGCCGAGCAGTTCGCCTTCCCGCAGGTCGGCCACATCTCGGTCAGCATTGGCTTCACCGAGGTAAGGGCCGGCGACTCGCCGGCTGCCGCCTTCGAGCGGGCCGACCGAGCGGTCTACTTTGCCAAGGGCAATGGCCGCAATCAGGTGCAGAGCTATGCGCAACTGGTCGAGCAGGGGCGGTTCCAGGAATCGACCAAACAAAGCGCGGTAGAGCTGTTCTGACTCGGGTCAATCCCGAGCAAATTCAGGGGTTAATCAAACGATTGATTAAGCCGGCTAGGATGCCGGCATGTCTTCCCCATCCGCCGATCAACCGGATACCCGGCAGCGCCTGCTGACCGAGGCCCGGCGCGCCTTTGCGGCCAAGGGCTTTGCCAAGGCCAGCACCCGCGAGATCTGCCTGGCGGCCGAGGCCAACATCGGCCTGATCTCCTACTACTTCGGCGACAAGGCCGGCCTGTACCGCGAGGTGCTGGTCCAGCCGCTGGCCGAGCTGATGGACAGCCTGCCCCGGCCCGACGTGCAGGAGCCGCTGGAGCAATGGCTGCGAGGCTATTACGAAGCCTTCCTGGCGCCCTTGGTCAGTGACGACGCCGGCCTGGCCGAGCTGATGCGCATCTACGGCCGCGAGATGAGCGGCGAGGCCACGGCTGCCTTCGACGAGGCCTGTGCCCAGTACATCGTGCCCCAGCACCAGGCCCTGGCCACCATGCTGGCCGTGCGCGTCGGTGCGGCCGAGGTCGACGAGCAGATCCACCAGCTGGTCTTCGCCCTGGTGGCCCTGGTCTACGACTACTGGATGTCGGCCGAGCACATGCAGGCCCTGGCGCCCGGCCTCTTGAGCGGGCGCGGCAGCTATCTGCGAGTGCTGGACCGCCTGGTCGGCTACGGCCTGGCCATGATCGAACACGAACGCGGCCTGCGCGCCGCCGAAGCCAAGACCAAGGAATCCAAGGGAGGAACGAAGCGATGACATGGTTCATCAAGAACGCCGGCCTGGCCGTCACCACGCTGGCCCTGGCCGCCTGCGCCACGGTGCAGCCGTCGCAGCCACCGCAGCAGCCGCCCGCCGCCTGGCAGGCCAGCCTGCCGGCCGGACCGGGTGCATCCGCCGACTGGTGGGCACGCTTCGACGACCCCCTGCTGGCCCAGCTGATTGCCGAAGCCCAGGCCGCCAACCCCGGCCTGCAGCAGGCCCTGGCGCGACTGGCCCAGGCCCGCGCCCTGGCCGGCATCAGTGCCAGCTCGCCGCAGGTCGGCGCCAGCCTCTCGAGCCAGCGCAGCAAGCCGGTGCCGCCGCCGGGCCAGCCGCTGCAGACCCTCAACCTGGCCGGCGTCGACGCCCGCTGGGAGATCGACCTGTTCGCCCGCGCCCGCCAGCAGGATGCGGCTGCCCAGGCCCGTGCCGAGGCGGGCGGCTTCGACGCCGCCGCGGTCAGGATCAGCCTAGCCGCCGAAGTGGCCCAGACCTATCTGGGGCTGCGCGCCTGTGAGCAGCAGCAGCGCCTGGCCGAGCTGGATGCGCAATCGGGCGACCGGCTGGCGAAGCTGTCGTCCGAACGGTTCAAGGTCGGTTTCGAGGCGGCCGGCAGCCATGCGCTGTTCCAGGCTGCTGCGGCCGAAGGCCAGAGCCGCAGCCTGGCCCAGCAGGCCGAATGCCAGGTCCTGGTCAAGCAGCTGGTGGCCCTGGGCCTCGGTGAGGAGTCGGCCCTGCGCGGCCGGCTTGAGCCCCGGCGCGCCAGGCTGCCCGAGCCTCAGCGATTTGCGCTGAACGCCGTGCCGGCCCAGACCCTGGCCCAGCGGCCCGACCTGGCTTCGGCCGCGGCGCAACTGCGCGCAGCCTGGGCCGAGGCCGGTGCCGCGCAGGCGGCTCGTTATCCGCAGCTGCAGCTGGCCGGCAGCATCAGCCGTGCCGAGTTGAAGGTCGGTGGTTCCAGTGGTGAGGGCAATGGCTGGTCGCTCGGCCCGGTGCTCACGCTGCCGCTGCTGGACGGCGGAGCCCGCAAGGCCCAGGCCGAAGCCGCCCGTGCGGCCTTCGATGCGGCCCAGGCCGGCTACCGCGCCACCGTGCTGAATGCGGTGCGTGAGGTCGAGGAAAGCCTGGTACGGCTGGAGGCCAGCCAGGCCCGCGAAAGCCACGCCAAGCGCAGCGCTGAGAACTACGCCGCCTCGCTGACTGCCACCGAGCAGCGCTGGCGCGGCGGCCTGGCCGGCGCGGCCGAACTGGAGGAGGCGCGCCGCCTGGCCCTGGCCGCTCAAGCAGCCGAGCTGCAGGTGCAGCGCGAGCGCATCGGCGCCTGGATCGCGCTCTACAAGGCCGCCGGAGGTGGCTGGAGCAGCAGCGCCGAGGCCGCACGCTGAAGCGCACGACGACGAAACAACGAAGACATGCACACCCTCATGACGAACAAGATTTCTTCTTCCAAGCTGCTGCCCGGCCTGCTGGCCCTGGCCGCTGCTGTCGCCGCCATCAACACGATGGCCGCTGACGCGCCCGCTTCCGCTGCCAGTAGCAGCGCCAAGGCCCGGCCGGCGCTGACCGTCAGCCTGGTCGCGCCCGAGCGCGGCGACTGGTCGCAGACCTTGGCCGCCAACGGCAGCGTGGCCGCCTGGCAGGAGGCGCAGATCGGCGCCGAGCTGGCGGGCCTGCGCCTGGCCGAGGTGCTGGTCAACGTGGGCGACGCGGTCAAGCGCGGCCAGCTGCTGGCCCGCCTGAACAGCGACACCCTCAATGCCGACCTGGCGCAAAGCCGCGCCGCGCTGGCCGAGGCCCGTGCCGCGGCTTCGCTGGCCACGGCCGATGCCGACCGCGCCCGCCAATTGAAGGACAGCGGCAGCGGCGCCCTCAGCGCCCAGCAGCATGAGCAATTCCAGGGCGCGGCCCTGTCGGCGCAGGCCCGCGTCGAGGCGGCCCAGGCCCGGGTTCAGGCCGATGAGCTGCGCCTGGCCCAGACCCGCATCGTGGCGCCGGACGACGGCCTGATCTCGGCCCGCACCGCCGCCCTGGGCGCCGTGGCCCAGCCCGGCCAGGAGCTGTTCCGCCTGATCCGCAAGGGCCGCCTGGAATGGCGCGCCGAGGTGCCTGCGGCCGAACTGATCCGCCTGCAGCCCGGCCTCACTGTGCAGCTGCAGGCGCCCGGCGGCGTGATCACCGGCAAGCTGCGCATGCTGGCGCCGGCGGTCGATCCGCAGACCCGTATGGGCATCGCCTACGTGGACCTGCCGGCCGACAAGGGCCTGCGGGCCGGCAGCTTCGCCCGTGGCGAATTCCAGCTTGGCCGCAGCGGCGCGCTGAGCCTGCCCACTGCGGCTGTCCAGCTGCGCGACGGCTTCGCCTATGTCTACCGCGTCGGCAGCGACATGAAGGCCCAGCAGACCAAGGTGCAGCTGGGCCGCCGCAACGGCGAGCGGGTCGAGATCGCCGGCGGGCTGCTGGCCGATGCCAAGGTGGTGGCCAGCGGCGTGGGCTTCCTGAGCGATGGCGACCTGCTCAAGGTCGTGGCCGCGCCGGCCGCCGCCAAGCGCTGAGCCGGGAGGACAAGGACATGATCAATGTCTCCTCGGCGTCGATACGCCATCCGATCCCGGCCATCCTGCTCTTCATCATGCTGAGCCTGGCCGGCCTGCTGGGCTTCAAGGCGATGAAGATCCAGAACTTCCCGGACATCGACCTGCCCACGATCACGGTCACCGCGGCCCTGCCGGGCGCCTCGCCGGCGCAGCTGGAATCGCAGGTGGCCCGCAAGATCGAGAACCAGGTCGCCACGCTGCAGGACGTCAAGCACATCTACACCATCGTGCAGGACGGCACGGCCATCGTGACCGTCGAGTTCCGGCTCGAGAAGCGCACCCAGGAAGCACTGGACGATGTGCGCGACGCGGTGCAGCGCATACGCTCCGACCTGCCCAGCGACCTGCGCGATCCGGTCATCACCAAGATGAACCTCAGCGGCGCGCCCATCCTCACCTATACGGTGGCGAGCTCGCGCATGGACGACGAGGCCCTGTCCTGGTTCGTCGACAACCAGGTGGCCAAGCGCATGCTGGCGGTGCGCGGCGTCGGTGCGGTCAGCCGCGTCGGCGGTGTCACGCGCGAGGTGCGCATAGAGCTCGACCCGGCCCAGCTGCTGGCCCTCAATGCCAGCGCGGCCGATGTGTCGCGCCAGCTGCGCCAGATCCAGCAGGAAGCCTCGGGCGGCCGCGCCGACGTGGGCGGGGCCGAGCAGTCGGTGCGCACGCTGGCCACGGTGCAGAGCGCCGAGGAGCTGGCGGCCATGGACATCACCCTGTCCGACGGCCGGCGCCTGCGCCTGGGCCAGATCGCGAAGGTGACCGACACCGTCGGCGAGCAGCGCTCGGCTGCCTGGCTGAACGGCAAGTCCGTGGTCGGCTTCGAGATCACCCGCACCAAGGGTGCGGGCGAGGTCGAGGTGGCGGCCGGCGTGCGTGCCGCGCTGGAGACGCTGCGCAGCGCTCATCCCGAGGTGAAGTTCGACGAGGCCTTCAACTTCGTGGATCCGGTGCTCGAGAACTATGAGGGCTCGATGACCCTGCTGTACGAGGGTGCCCTGCTGGCCGTCGTGGTGGTGTTCATCTTCCTGCGCGACTGGCGCGCCACCATCGTGGCGGCCACGGCCCTGCCGCTGTCCATACTGCCGACCTTTGCGGCCATGTACCTGCTGGGCTTCTCGGTCAACATCGTGACCCTGCTGTCGCTGTCCCTGGTGGTGGGCGTGCTGGTGGACGATGCCATCGTCGAGATCGAGAACATCATGCGCCACCTGGCCATGGGCAAGACGCCGTACCAGGCGGCCATGGAGGCGGCCGACGAGATCGGCCTGGCGGTGATCGCCACCACCTTCACCCTGATCGCGGTCTTCCTGCCCACCGCCTTCATGGGCGGCATTCCCGGCAAGTTCTTCGTGCAGTTCGGCTGGACCGCGGCCATCGCCGTGTTCTTCTCGCTGGTCGTGGCGCGCATGCTGACGCCGATGATGGCGGCCTACCTCCTGAAGCCGCCCAAGAAGCCGCACCAGGAGCCGCGCTGGCTGCTGATCTACACCGGCTGGGCCCGCTGGTGCCTGCAGCACCGCATCAAGACCCTGATAGGCGCCACGGTGTTCTCGGTCGGCTCGCTGTTCCTGGCCGGCCTGCTGCCGACCGGCTTCGTGCCGCCGGACGACCTCTCGCAGACCCAGGTGACCGTCACCTTGCCGCCGGGGGCGACGTTCAGGCAGACCGAGGCGCTGACCCGTCTGGCGCATGAGATCGTCGCCGCCAACAAGCATGTGAAGCTGATCTACACGGCCATTGGCGGCGGCAATGCCGGTGCCGATCCGTTCATGATCAGCGGCGGTGGCGATGTCCGCAAGGCGACCTTGACCCTGAACCTGACGCCGCGCAAGGACAGGCCCGGCCTGTCCAAGCAGAAGATCGAGGCCGAATTGCGCCAGCAGCTGGAAGTGCTGCCCGGCGCCCGCGTCAAGGTCGGCTTCGGTGCCTCGGCCGAGAAGTACGTGCTGGTGCTGGCCGGCGAGGACGGTCGCGTGCTGGCCGAGCATGCGCAGAAGGTCGAGCGCGAGCTGCGCAGCATCCCCGGCATTGGCGCGGTTACCTCGACTTCGACGCTGACCCGGCCCGAGCTGGTCATCCGCCCCGACTTCGCGCGTGCGGCGGACCTGGGCGTCAGCGCCGCCGCGATTGCGGACACGCTGCGCGTGGCCACGGCCGGCGACTACGACCAGCTGCTGCCCAAGCTCAACCTCAGCCAGCGCCAGGTGCCCATCGTCGTGCGCCTGCCGACCGAGGCGCGGGCCGACCTGGAACTGCTGGGCCGCCTGCCGGTGCCGGGCAGCAAGGGTCCGGTGCCGCTTTCGCAAGTGGCCGAGCTGCGCATGGACAGCGGTCCGGCCCAGATCGACCGCTACGACCGGCTGCGCAACATCAACTTCGAGATCGAGCTGAACGGCCAGCCGCTGGGCGATGTGGAGCGGCATGCGCTGGCCCTGCCCAGCTTGAAGAGCCTGCCGCCCGGCGTGATGCAGACCACGGTGGGCGACGCCGAGGCCATGGGCGAGCTGTTCGCCAGCTTCGGCCTGGCCATGCTGACCGGCGTGCTGTGCATCTACATCGTGCTGGTGCTGCTGTTCCACGACTTCGTGCAGCCGGTGACCATCCTGGCGGCCCTGGTGCTGTCCATCCCGGGCGCCTTCCTCGCCCTGTTCGTCACGCAGACGGCGCTGTCGATGCCGTCGATGATCGGCCTGATCATGCTGATGGGCATTGCGACCAAGAACTCCATCCTGCTGGTGGACTACGTGATCCTGGCCCGCCGCGACCACGGCCTGCCGCGCTTCGAGGCCATCGTCGATGCCTGCCGCAAGCGCGCCCGTCCGATCGTGATGACCACCATCGCCATGGGCGCCGGCATGCTGCCCATCGCCCTGGGCATGGGCACGGACCCCAGCTTCCGCGCACCCATGGCCATCGTCGTGATCGGCGGCCTGATCACCTCGACCTTCCTGAGCCTGCTGGTGATACCGCTGGTGTTCACCTACGTGGATGATCTGGTCCAGCTGCTCAGGCCGCGGCGCTTCAAGGCCAAGGAGCCGGTGCAGATGGCGGCAGGAGATTGAGATGAGGCGGCGCTTCTGGTTGTTGCTTCCCTTGCTCAGCCTGGCCGGCGCCCTGCAGGCCCAGGCGCCGCTGGACCTGCCGCAGCAGGCCGCTTCCGCGCAGCCGGCCGAAGCCGCCGACTACCAAGTGCTGGACTTCGACTGGCAGGACAAGAGCCGCCAGCGCGAGGTGCCGGTGCGGCTGTACTGGCCGGCCCAGGCGGCGTCGGCCGCCGTGCCCCTGGTCGTGTTCTCGCATGGCCTGGGCGGCTCGCGCCAGGGCTACAGCTATCTGGGGCGCTACTGGGCCTCGCAGGGCTATGCCAGCCTGCATGTCCAGCATGTTGGCAGCGACCGGCGCATCTGGACCGGCAACGTCTTCAGCCTGATAGGCCGTCTGCAGGACGCGGCCAAGGAGAGCGAGGCGCTGGACCGGGTGCGCGACATGCGTTTTGCCCTGGACCGGCTGCTCGCGGCGGAGCAGGGCGCGCACATAGACCGGCAGCGGATAGTTGCGGCCGGCCATTCCTATGGCGCCACCACCTCCTTGCTGCTGGCCGGGGCGCGGCCACCGGATGCACCGGCCGGCCTGCAGGATGAACGCATACGCGCGGCCATCATCATCTCGGCCCCGCCGTTCTACGGCCAGGGCGCGCCAGAGCCCATCCTGGCGCCGGTGCGCGTGCCCACGCTGCATGTGACGGCCACCGAGGACGTGATCAACGTGCCGGGCTATCACAGCGAGGCGGGCGACCGGCTGTCCGTGTTCGAGGCCACCGGCGGCCAGCGCAAGCGCCTCGCGGTGTTCACTGGCGGCTCGCACAGCATCTTCACCGACCGCGCCGGCACCGGCGGCGTGACGCTCAATCCGCAAGTCAAGGCCGCCACACGCGAGCTGACCCTGGCCTTCCTCAGCAGCGTCTTCGAGGGTCGCGAGGAAGGCCTGCAGAGCTGGCACCAGCGCTGGAAGCCCCTGCTGGCCCGCTGGCAATAACGCGACAGTTTCAGGCGCCCGTGAGCGATATGCGCACTAGTTCACGGCCCCGGTGTTGCCTGGCCGGGGGCTGACCCCTAGCCTTGGCCCTGGATCCGCAGAGGGCGTAGCCCCGCTGGAGAAATCGTTGGGCTTGGCGCGGCGTCGCGCCCTGGTGTCATGCCTGAACGCGTCGCACGCATGCTTGGACTCGCCTTCTGCCCATGCGCATTTCCTGGTTGGCCCAGTTGCTGTTGTCCGTGGCCTCGCTGGCTTTCGTCGGCGCGGCGGTGCTGGCGCACCAGAGCGTGGGCGAGCTGGTCGAACGCAGCGAGCAGCGCGCCCATGCACTGCAGACCCAGGCTCAGCTGCAGCGCCTGCTGACCCTGCTGGTCGACCTGGAGACCGGCCAGCGCGGCTTCATCATCACCGGCCAGTATGTGTTCCTGCAACCCTACGAGGCCGCCAGCCGCGAGCTGCGCAGCATGCTGCCGGGCCTGCGGCAGCAACTGGACGAGTCGGGCAGCGGGGTCGGCCAGAAGCGGCTCGACGAGTTGATCGCCCAGCGCCAGCAGCAGATCGTCACCAACATTGCCGAGCGCGAGCGCCGTGGCGACGCCGTGCTCAAGGACATGGACACCTATGTCGCCGGCAAGCAGCTGATGGACGAGATCCGGCGGCAGGTCCGGCTGCTGCAGCAGGAGCAGCAGCGGCACATCGCCCTGGCCGAGCGGGAGGCCCGTGATCTGCAGCAGCAAAGCCGCGAGCGGGTCCGCCTGCTGCCCGCGGCCGGTGCCCTGCTGCTGGGCATTGCCCTGGCCTTGCTGTGGTGGGAGCGCCGCCATCGCGATGCCGCCGAGCAGGCGCTGCGTGAGGTCAACGGCAGGCTGGAGAGCATGGTCGGCGAGCGCACCGCGGCCCTGAGCGAGGCCCTGCGTCGCATCCAGGGCTTTGCCGGCGAACTGGACCGCGGCATCGAGGACGAGCGCCGGCGCCTGGCCCGCGAGGTGCATGACCAGATTGGCCAGGTCGGCACGGCGCTGAAGATGCTGGTGATTGCGCTGCGCAAGAAGCTGCATCCGCATCCCGAGTCCTTGCTCGACGAGATGCAGGCCCAGGCCGACGAGGCCATACGCTCGGCCCGCCAGATCAGCGCCAGCCTGCGGCCGCCGCTGCTGGACGACCTGGGCCTGGAGGCGGCGCTGCGCCACCATCTGCAGACCCTGGAAAGGCAGGGCGGCCCGGCCGTGCACCTGGACTTGCAGGATGTGGCGGCGCTGTCGACCGAACAGGCGAGCCAGCTGTTCCGCATCCTGCAGGAAGGCTTCACCAATGTGCTGCGCCATGCCCAGGCCACGCTGCTGACGCTGCGCGGTCGGCAGGTCGCCGAGGGCTACGAGATGGAGCTGATCGACAACGGCCGCGGCCCGGGTTCGGTGCGGCCCGATGCCTCGGGCTTGCGCAATATGCGCGAGCGAGCCCAGCTGGCCGGCGGCCGCTTCGAGTTCGGCCCGGCGCCCGGGGGCGGCAGCCGGGTCTGGGTCTGCCTGCCCCTGACGCGCGACGACGGGGGGGCGGCGTCATGAGGCTGCTGGTCGTCGATGACCATCCCATCATGCGCATAGGCGTGCGCCAGCTGATCCTGGCGGACTGGCCGGACGCGCAGATCGACGAGGCCGCCAGCATCGCCGCCGCCCTGGGCTGTGTGGCGGCGGCGCGGCCCGACCTGGTGGTGCTGGACCTGTCCCTGCCCGATGCCGACGGCCTGGAGGGCGCCAGCCGCATGCTGCGTGCCTTGCCGGGCGTGCCGCTGCTGGTGCTCAGCCTCAACGCCGAAGCGGCCTATGCCGCGCGACTGCTGCAGATGGGCGCCTCGGGCTATCTGGCCAAGGACCGGGCGGCCGAGGAGCTCGGCGCGGCGCTGCGCCGGCTGAAGGAGGGCGGGCGCTATGTCAGCGCCACCATGGCCGACCATTTGCTGGACCTGCTCAGCGGCAAGGCGCCCAAGGCCCTGTCGCATGAGAAGCTGTCCAGCCAGGAACATCGCGTGATGCTGCTGATCGCCGCCGGCCACACGCCGGCCGAGATCGCCGAGACCATGCACCTGTCGGTGAAGACCGTGGGCAGCTACCGGGCGCGCATCTTCGAGAAGGCCGGCTGGAAGAACAACACCGAGCTGACCAAGTACTGCGTCCAGCACGGCCTGACCCGGCCGCTGTAGGCAATCCACCTACGCGAATTGGCGGCATCGCCCGCTGTCGGCCGGCCGCACCAGCGAGGACCATGGCTTCCAAAACAGGGAGTCAATGATGAACATCTTTCTGGTCGAAGATTCACCGTCCATCCGCCGCCTGCTGGTGCGCCGCCTGGACAGCATGAGCGGCATGCGCGTGGTCGGCGAAGCCGCCCATGAGGCCCAGGCCCTGGCCCTGATCGAATGGACCCATCCCGACCTGGTGCTGCTGGACCTGTCGCTGGCCAGCGGCTCGGGCCTGCAGGTGCTGGGGGCGCTGCGCCAGAGCGGCTTCCGCGGCCGCATCGCCGTGCTGACCAGCCAGGCGCTGGAGGCTTACCGCCAGGCCTGCCTGCAGGCGGGTGCCGACGCCTTCTACGACAAGGCCAGCGGCCTGGAGACCTTGTTCGACGACCTGGCCGAGCTGGTCGAGCAGGACATGGGGGGCGGCACGGAAGGCCATCCCAGCAGCCTGCTGCGCGACGGCCTGACCGGCCTTTTCGACGGCACGGCCCTGTTCGAGCGGCTGGACCAGAGCGTGCGCCAGGCCCAGCGCGACGGCGAGGACCTGGCGGTCTACGTGCTGCGCATGGAAGGCCTGGACAAGCTGGTCGCCCTGCATGGGCAGGTGCTGGCCGAGTCCCTGATCCGCGAAGCCGCGCTGCGGCTGCGCCATGTCAGCGGCGATGCCGACATCGTGGCCCGGCGCGGCGAGAACAGCTTTACCCTGGTCCTGACACGGCTCGACGGCCCCGGTCATGCCGCGGCCTTTGCCCTGCAGCTGGGCGAGCTGATGGCCGCGCCCTACGAGCATGACGGCCGCCGCTACCAGCTGCCGCTGGGCCTGGGCATGGCCCTGTTCCCGGCCGACGCGGTCTCGGCCCGCGGCCTCTTGACGCTGGCCGAGGCCACGGCCTTCGGCGCGCTGCAGGAAGAGCTGGCCTAGGGCAGGGCCCGGCTTTTCACCACGGCATAGCGCGCCAGCGTGCGCTCGCGCGCCAGGGCGTGGTCGACGACGGGACTTGGGTAGTTGTCGCCCAGTCGCACGCCGGCTGCCTCCAGCTCCAGCGGCGAAGCCAGCCAGGGCGCATGGATCGCCTTGTTGGAAAGCCCTGAGAGCTGCGGCAGGTAGCGGCGGATGAAGCGGCCGTCGGCATCGAACTTCTCGCTCTGGCTGAGTGGATTGAAGATGCGGAAATAGGGCTGGGCATCGCAGCCGCTGCTGCTGGCCCATTGCCAACCGCCGTTGTTGGCGGCCAGGTCGAAGTCCAGCAGCTGCCGGGCGAAATAGGCCTCGCCGCGGCGCCAGTCCAGGCCCAGGTCCTTGCAGAGAAAGCTGGCCGTCACCATGCGCAGCCGGTTGTGCATGTAGCCAGTCCGGTTCAGCTGGCGCATGGCGGCATCGACCAGCGGATAGCCGGTCGCGCCTTCACACCAGGCATTGAACAGGCGGTCGGCGTGCTCGCCCTGTTCCCACTGGATGGCGTCGTACTCCGGGCGGAAGGCAGCCGTCATCGCATGCGGATGGTGATGCATGACCTGGTGATAGAAGTCGCGCCAGATCAGCTCCGACAGCCAGACTTCAGCGCCGCGGTCGCCGGCCTGCAGGCGCTCATGGGCGAGCCGCGCCAGGCGGCGTATCGACACCGTGCCGAAGCGCAGGTGCACGCTGAGGTAGCTGGGCCCCTTGAGCGCCGGAAAGTCGCGGGCCTGGTCGTAGCGGTCCATGCGGTCCAGGAAATCGTCCAGCAGGCTGGCCGCACCGCTCATGCCGGTGCCCAGATGGGCCGGCAGGGGCGTGGGTTCGAATCCGATCGCCTCCAGGCCAGGCACGCCCTGGGCCAGCGAGCTGGCGGCCAGGGCCTCCAGATAGCGCTCGATCGGATAGGCCTTCAGGTAGAAGGGCTCGAGCTTCCTCAGCCAGGCGTTCTTGTAGGGCGTGAACACGCCATAGGGCCCGCCGCTGGCCGTCATCACTTCGCGGCGCTCGAAGACCACATGGTCCTTGTAGCTGTACAGCTGCGTGCCGAAGCTGGTCAGTCGCTCGGCGACCAGCGTGTCGCGGGCCAGCGCCGCCGGCTCGTCGTCGTGGTTGCAGAACACGGCCTGCACGCCCAGCTCGGCAGCCAGGCGGGGGATCTCATCGGCAGCGGCCCCGTAGCGCACGATCAGACCGCCGCCGTGGCGGCGCAGGGCCTGGTCCAGCTCTTTCAGAGATTCCAGGATGAAGGCCACGCGGCGGTCGGTGCGGGGCAGGGCGTCGAGGATGTCCCGGTCCAGGATGAAGCCGCAGAACACCTGGTCGGCCGACTTCAGCGCCTGGTACAGCGCGGCCTGGTCGTCCAGCCGCAGGTCGCGGCGGAACCAGGCCAGGGCGCGGGAATATCGCTTTTCCATGGGGCCAGTGTCGCGCACGAATAAAATGCCGGCCCATGGCCCAAGAACGCATAGACCTCACCAACCAGTTCCTGATCGCCATGCCCGGCATGGCCGACGATGCGTTCGCCGGCACCGTGGTCTATCTCTGCGAGCACAACGAGAAGGGTGCCCTGGGCCTGGTGATCAACAAGCCTATCTCCCTGACCCTGGGCCATCTGTTCGCCAAGGTGGACCTGAGCCTCGACCGCGAGGAGCTGGCGGCCCGTCCGGTGTTCTACGGCGGCCCGGTGCAGACCGAGCGCGGCTTCGTGCTGCATGAGCCGCTGGACGAGGAGGGCGGCCACTACAACGCCACGCTGGCCGTGCCCGGCGGCCTGGAGATGACCACCAGCCGCGACGTGCTGGAGGCGCTGTCCAACGGCGCCGGCCCCAAGAAGCTGCTGATCACCCTGGGCTACAGCGGCTGGGCCGCCGGCCAGCTGGAAGAGGAACTCGGCCGCAACGGCTGGCTCACTGTCGATGCCACGCCCGAGATCATCTTCGACACGCCCATCGAGGAGCGCTACGAGCGCGCCCTGGGCCTGCTGGGCATTGACCCGCGCATGCTGAGCCAGGAGGCGGGGCACGCATGAGCTCTAGCTCCGCCATGGCCCCGTCGACCCCCAATTCCCTGCTGGCTTTCGATTTCGGCATCAAGCGTGTCGGCGTGGCCACGGGCAGCCGCTTCAGCGGGGGTGCCCAGCCGCTCAAGAGCATCCATGTCGAGGGCGATGCCCGCTTCGTCGCGATCGAGAAACTGATCCGCGAATGGCAGCCCGATGCCCTGGTGATAGGCGTACCCTTCCACCCCGATGGCGCCGAGCATGAGATCACCCAGCGGGCGCGCCGTTTCGGCCGCCAGCTCAAGGGCCGCTTCCGCCTGGCGGTCTACGAGGTGGACGAGCGCTATACCAGCGTCGAGGCCGAATCCCAGGGTGCGAGCGACCTCGACTCGGCCGCCGCGGCCCTGATCCTCGAACAATTCCTGAGAGAGCATCCCTGATGACCACCCTGCTTCTTGATGCCGAAGCGCTCTACGCCGACCTAAAGAAGGGCGTGCAGAAGCTGCTTCAACCGGACACTGCCCTGGTGGGCATCTGGTCCGGCGGCGCCTGGCTGGCCGAGCGCTTGGCTGCCGATCTCAACTTGAGCGACTCGGGCGTGATTTCCAGCTCGCTGCACCGTGACGATTTCGGCACCAAGGGCATGAGCGCGAGCGCCGACCACACGCGCCTGCCCTTCGAGGTCGATGGCCGCCACATCCTGCTGGTCGACGACGTGCTCTACACCGGCCGCACGACGCGGGCCGTGATCAACGAGCTGTTCGATTTCGGCCGTCCGGCCAGCGTGGGCCTGGCCGTGCTGGTGGACCGCGGCGGCCGCCAGCTGCCCATAGAGCCGGCCTTCTCGGCCGCCCGCGTGACCCTGGCATCGGCCCAGCGCCTGCGCCTGGCCAAGACCGCCGACGGCGCCTTCACGTTCGACATCACCGAGGGAGGCTCTGGTGCTGAGTAAAAGAAATCCGCAGCTCAACAAGCATGGCGAGCTGATCCACCTGCTGTCCACCGAGGGCCTGCCGGCGGCGGTGATCCACCAGATCCTGGACACGGCCGGCACCTTTCTCTCGGTCAACGACCGCGACGTCAAGAAGGTGCCGCTGCTGCGCGGCAAGTCGGTGTTCAACCTGTTCTTCGAGAACAGCACCCGCACCCGCACCACCTTCGAGATCGCGGCCAAGCGCCTCTCGGCCGACGTGATCAATCTGGACATCGCCAGGTCCAGCACCGCCAAGGGCGAGACCCTGCTCGACACCGTGGCCAACCTCTCGGCCATGCATGCCGACATGTTCGTGGTGCGACACAGCGAGAGCGGCGCGCCCTACCTGATCGCCCAGCATTGCGCACCGCATGTGCACGTGGTCAATGCCGGCGACGGGCGCCATGCGCATCCGACGCAGGGCCTGCTGGACATGTACACGATCCGGCACTTCAAGAAGGACTTCACCAATCTGACCGTGGCCATCGTCGGCGACATCGTGCACTCGCGCGTGGCCCGTTCCGACATCCATGCGCTGAGCATCCTGGGCGTGCCCGAGATCCGCGCTGTCGGTCCCAAGACCCTGGTGCCGGGCGACCTCAAGGACATGGGCGTGCGCGTCTGCCACGACATGGCCGAGGGCGTGAAGGACGCCGACGTGATCATCATGCTGCGGCTGCAGAACGAGCGCATGAACGGCGCCATGCTGCCCAGCGCCGGCGAGTTCTTCAAGAACTTCGGCCTCACGCCGGAGAAGCTGGCCCTGGCCAAGCCGGACGCCATCGTGATGCACCCGGGGCCGATCAACCGCGGCGTCGAGATCGACTCGCAGGTGGCCGATGGTTCGCAGAGCGTGATCCTGCCGCAGGTGACCTTCGGGATCGCCGTGCGCATGGCGGTGATGTCCATCCTGGCAGGGAACGAAGCATGAAGATCCTCATCAAGAACGGTCGTTTGGTCGACCCGGCCTCGGGCCTGGACCAGGTCGGCGACCTGGCCATCGCGGCCGGCCGCATCGTCGGCCTGGGCGAGGTCAAGGACTTCGAGGCCGAGCGCGTCATCGCCGCCGACGGCCTCGTGGTCGCTCCCGGCCTGGTGGACCTGGCAGCGCGGCTGCGCGAGCCGGGCTACGAGCACGAGGGCATGCTGGAAAGCGAACTGGCCGCGGCCGCGGCCGGTGGCGTGACCAGCCTTGTCTGCCCGCCCGATACCGACCCGGCGCTGGACGAGCCCGGCCTGGTGGAGATGCTCAAGCTGCGTGCCCGCAAGCTGAGCCGCTGCCGGCTGTTCCCGCTGGGCGCTCTGACCCGCAACCTGGACGGCGAGCAGCTGACCGAGATGGCCGAGCTGACCGAGGCCGGCTGCGTGGGCTTCTCGCAGGCCGAGCGGCCGATCCGCAACACCCAGTTCCTGCTGCGCGCCCTGCAGTACGCCGCCACCTACGGCTATTCGGTCTGGCTGCATCCGCTGGACCCCTGGCTGTCGGGCGGCGTGGCCGCCAGCGGCCCGGTGGCCACGCGCCTGGGCCTGTCCGGCGTGCCGGTGACGGCCGAGACCGTGGCCCTGCACACCATCTTCGAGCTGATGCGGGCCACCGGTGCGCGGGTCCACCTGTGCCGCATCTCCAGCAGCGCCGGCGTCGAGCTGGTGCGGGCGGCCAAGTTCGAGGGCTTGCCGGTAACGGCCGACGTGTCGGTCAACTCCCTGCACCTCAGCGACGTGGACATTGGCTACTTCGACCCGGCCTTCCGGGTCAGCCCGCCCCTGCGCCAGGGCCGCGACCGCGCCGCGCTGCGCGCCGGCCTGGCCGACGGCACGCTGGATGCGCTGGTCAGCGACCACAACCCGGTCACTTCCGACGAGAAGCACCTGCCGTTCGCCGAGGCCACGCCCGGCGCCACCGGCCTGGAGCTGCTCCTGAGCCTGGCGCTGCGCTGGGGCAAGGACGAAGGCCTCACGCTGGCCAAGTCGCTGTCGGTGATCACGGCCGCACCGGTCAAGGTGCTGGGCGCTTCGCTGGGCTCGCTGGCCGACAGCGCCGGCCGCCTGGTCGAAGGCGGCGTGGCCGACATCTGCGTGTTCGATCCTGAGGCCTCGTGGGCGGTCACGCCCGAGCGGCTGCTGAGCCAGGGCAAGCACACGCCGTTCGCCTATGCCATCACCGGCTTCGAGCTGCCGGCCCAGGTGCGCTACACCCTGGTGGCCGGCCACCTGGCCCACGAACCCGTCGTCGAGGCCTGAACCGCATGCGGGCGATCTGGCGTCTGCTGAGGCTGCTGGTCCATGTGGCGGGGGGGCTCTGGACCATCCACGTGCGCTTCGGCAGCCTGGACCGGGCCGGCCGGCTGGCGGCCATCCAGGCCTGGTCGTCGCGGACCCTGGTGCTGCTGGGCGTCGAGCTCAAATGCAGCGGCCTGCCGCGGCCCGGCGCCAAGCTGCTGCTGGCCAACCACGTGTCCTGGCTGGACATCGCCGCGGTGCATGCGGTGATGCCCGAGGCGCGCTTCGTGGCCAAGGCCGGCATCAAGCACTGGCCCCTGGTCGGCGCCCTGGTGGAGGCGGCAGGCACGCTGTTCATCGAACGAAGCAGCAAGCGCGATGCCCTGCGCGTGGTGCACCAGACGGCCGAGGCGCTGAAGAACGGCGACACCGTGGCCGTGTTCCCGGAAGGCACGACCGGGCCGGGGCCGGAGCTGCTGCCCTTCCACGCCAATCTGCTGCAGGCCGCCATCGCGACCGAGACACCCATCCAGCCGATGATGCTGCGCTGGCACGAGCCGGGCCAGCGCTTCAGCACCTCGGCCCGCTTCATTGGCGACATGACCCTGTTGCAGAGCGTCTGGTCCATAGTCAGCGCCCGCGGCCTGGGCTGCGAGCTGCGCATCCTGCTGCCCATGGAATCGGCCCATGCCGACCGCCGGGCCCTGTCCGAACATGTGCGCGAGCTGATCGCCGAGGAACTGGCACGATGAATGCGGCGGCCCAGACCCTGCAGATCCGCCGGGTCGGCATCGACACCTGGCGCGAGAACGTGGCCTACCTGCACCGCGACTGCCCGGTTGCACGGGCCGCCGGCTTCCAGGCCCTGTCCAAGGTCGAGATCCATGCCAAAGGCCAGACCATCCTGGCCGTGCTCAAC
Source organism: Pelomonas sp. SE-A7 (assembly GCF_030345705.1). NCBI lineage: Bacteria > Pseudomonadati > Pseudomonadota > Betaproteobacteria > Burkholderiales > Sphaerotilaceae > Roseateles > Pelomonas sp. SE-A7. The sequence goes on along the minus strand of NZ_JAUASW010000002.1, from coordinate 451,694 downwards.
GTCGTCGACGACGAACGCATCGTCAGCAATTGCGAGCTGGGCCTGAGCGAGGACGGCTTTGCGCGGTTGGGTGTGCAGGAGGGACATCCGGCCAGCATCGCGCATGCCGAGCCGCCGGGTTCGATCGCGGCGCTGCACCGCAAGATCAATGGCGAGCGGCTGGGCAAGGAGGAGCTGGCGGCCATCATCCGCGACGTGGCCTCGGCCCGCTATTCCAAGATCGAGCTGGCGGCCTTCGTGGTCGCCACCAACCAGTACGAGCTCGATCGCGAGGAGGTGCTGCACCTGACCGAGGCCATGATCGCCGTCGGCCGCCGCCTCGACTGGCAACGCCAGGTCGGTGCCGAGCTGGTGGTGGACAAGCATTGCATCGGTGGCATCCCGGGCAACCGCACGTCGATGCTGGTCGTGCCCATCGTGGCGGCGCATGGCTTGCTTTGCCCCAAGACCAGTTCCCGGGCCATCACTTCGCCGGCCGGCACGGCCGACACCATGGAGCAGCTGGCGCGCGTCGACCTGAGTTTCGAGACCATGGTGGAGATCGTGCGCAAGACTCGCGCCTGTCTCGCCTGGGGCGGCACGGCCGAGCTCTCGCCGGCAGACGACATCCTGATCTCGGTCGAGCGGCCGCTGTCGATCGACTCGCCCGGCCAGATGGTGGCGTCCATCCTGTCCAAGAAGATTGCGGCCGGTTCGACCCATCTGGTGCTGGACATTCCGGTCGGGTCGACGGCCAAGGTGCGTTCCACCGGCGAGGCTCAGCGTCTCAAGAAATTGTTCGAGTTCGTGGCCGGCCACCTGGGCTTGCAGCTGGACGTTCTGCTGACCGACGGCCGCCAGCCCATAGGCGCCGGCATCGGTCCGGTGCTGGAGGCGCGCGATGTGATGGCCGTGCTGCAAGGCGATCCGGCCGCACCGCAGGACCTGCGCGAGAAGTCGCTCCAGCTGGCCGCCCGCATGATCGAGTTCGATCCGGCGGTGCGGGGTGGCCAGGGCTACGAGATTGCGCGCGGCATCCTCGACTCGGGCAGGGCCCTGGCGCAGATGAATGCCATCATCGATGCCCAGGGTCGGCGCGCCGAGGCCCTGCCTCTGGGCAGCCTCACCCACGAGGTGCTGGCCGCGCAGGACGGCCTGTTGTGCGAGCTGGACAATCTGCGCATCGCCCGCATCGCCCGGTTGGCCGGTGCGCCCCAGGTGCCGGGCGCCGGCATCCTGCTGCTGAAGAAGCAGGGGGATGCGGTCGCCAGGGGCGAGCCCCTCTACCGAATCCATGCGCAGTTCGGCGCCGACCTTTCCTTCGCCTGCGCCCATGCGGCCCGGGACAATGGCTGCCGCATCGGCGCCCGCTGAGATGACAACGACCCTCCAAGACACCTTGCTGCTGGCCTTTGACGACGAGCAGGCCCTGGCCGCCGAGCTGGCAGCGACTCTGGGTATTCCGATGGCCCTGGTGCGCCGCCACCGTTTCCCCGACGGCGAACTGCGGCTGGTCCTGCCCAAGCCGCTGCCGTCGCGCGTCATCCTGTTGCGCGGCCTGCAGCAGCCCAACGACAAGCTGGTCGAGCTGATGATCGCGGCGCCCACGGCGCGCGAACTGGGCGCTCAAAGCCTGGAGCTGGTGGCACCGTACCTGGCCTACATGCGACAGGACATGGAGTTCACGCCGGGCGAGGCGGTCAGTCAGCGCCACATGGGTCGCTGGCTCGGCCAGCAGTTCGACCGCGTGGTCACCATCGACCCGCACCTGCACCGCATCGCCAGCCTGGACGAAGTGATGCCGGCCGGCCGGGGCATCGCGCTGTCGGCCGCCCCGCTGCTGGGTCGCTGGATCGCCGAGCGGGTCCCTGGTGCATTGCTGATCGGGCCCGACGAGGAGTCCGGTCAATGGGTGCGCGATGCCGCGCAGGCCGGAGGCCTGGAGCAGGCCGTCGGGCACAAGGTCCGCGAGGGCGATCACCAGGTCCGACTCGCCTTGCCGGAGGTCGACGTGAAGGGCAGGGCGGTGGTGCTGCTCGACGACATGGCCTCGACCGGCCGCACCCTGATCGGCTCGGCCGAGCAGTTGCTGGCCCGTGGCGCCGTCTCGGTGGACGTGGCCGTGACCCATGCGCTCTTCAACGGCGATGCCCTGCCGGCGCTCATGGCGGCCGGCGTACGCCATGTCTGGAGCAGCAACGCCGTGCCGCATGAGAGCAACAGCGTGTCCGTCGTGCCCCTGCTGGCCGGTGCGCTGACTTAGACTGGGCCACCTCAGCTGTGGCCTGCCGCCGCGCTTGCTGCTCGTTCTGCAAGCCTTGACGGCCTGAATCATGCAGTTGCTCAAGCTGGTTGCCAGCCAGGTCAAGGTCGGCGAGACCCTGCCCTTCAATGTTCGGGACGAACAGGGCAGCCTGTTGCTGGCCTGCGGCCAGCTGATCTTCAGCCAGGGCCAGCTGGAAGCGCTGTTTGCCCGCGGCATCTTTGCCGACGTCGAGGAGATCAAGGCCCTGGCCGCCGGCCGCAAGGTCGAGGCCAAGCCGCCGGGCCTGTTCGTGCGCTGGAACCAGATCTACTGGAGCCTGGACAGCCTGGCCCGGCCCGACCTTGACCCGGCGGCGCTGCGCGAAGGCTGCGAGCGCCTGGGTGACGAGCTGGAGGCCATGCTCAAGCTGGATGCCGACGTGGCGATCTACCAGATGATGCGGCAGGAGCAGCACCAGCTGCGCATGTACGGCCTGACGCATGCGGTGTTCTCGGGCGCTCTTTGCCAGTTGGTCGCGGCGCGCATGGGCTGGGACGAGTCCCGGCAGCGCAGCGCCATGATGGCGGCGCTGACCATGAACCTCACGGCCTTCGATCTGCAGGCGCGCTTCGCCGTTCACGGCCGGCTGACTCAGGAGCAGCGCGACGAGCTGCGCCAGCATCCGATCAGTGCCGTCACCCGGCTGCAGGCGGCCGGCATCAGCGACGCCGAATGGCTGCAGGCCGTGCTGGAGCATCACGAGCATGCGGACGGCGCCGGCTATCCACGCGGCATCACCGTGGTCTCGGAGCTTGCCCAGCTGCTGCGGCTGGTCGATGTGTTCCTGGCCAAGATCAGCCGGCGCGAGTCACGCCCGCCCATGGACTGCAAGGAGGCGGCCCGCCAGGCCTATGCTCAATGGCCGGGCCATCCCATGGTGGCCACGCTGATCAAGGAATTCGGCCTCTATCCGCCGGGAGAGCTGGTGGACCTGGCCAGCGGCGAGAAGGCCGTCGTCATCCGCCGCGGCAGCACGCTGCAGACTCCGCTGGCCGCCACGCTGACCGACAAGCACGGCCTGCCCAGCACCCAGACCTTCAAGCGCGACACCGGCCAGGCCGGCTTTGCGATCAAGGCGGTCGAGACCGACAAGGGCCTGGCCGCGCGGGTGCCGCTGGAACGGCTCTACGGCCTGATCGGCTGAATCGCCGGCATCCAGCGCCTGATCCATCCCAGCCCCGCCGAGGTGCCGGCCCGCGGCCGGTATTCGCAGCCGACCCAGCCCTGGTAGCCGAGCTCGTCCAGCTGCTCGAGCAGGTACTCGGTCCTCAGCTCGCCCTGGTCGGGCTCCTGGCGCAGCGGCACGCCGGCCAGCTGCACATGGCCCAGCAGGCCCAGTTCCATCGTGCGGCGAAGCTTGGTGGCCACGTCGCCTTCGACGACCTGGCAGTGGTACCAGTCCATCTGCAGTTTGAGATTGGGCCGGGCCACGGCGGCTATCAGCTCCAGCGCATGGTCCTGCCGGTTCAGGAAATAGCCCGGCATGTCGCGGCCGTTGATCGGTTCGAGCAGCAGGGTGATGCCGGCCGCGGCGGCTTGGTCACAGGCCCAGAGCAGACGCTCCACCACCAGGGGTTTGAGCTGCTCACGGCTGTGGCCTTCGGGCAGCAGGCCGGACATCAGGTGGATGCGGGGGCAATCCAGCGCCCGGGCATAGCTCAGGGCCTGCTCGACGCTGGCTTCGAAATCCCGTTCGCGGCTCGGCAGGCAAGTCAGGCCGCGCTCGCCGGCCGCCCAGTCGCCGGGTGGTGCGTTGAAGAGCACCTGCTGCAGGCCATGCTGGCGCAGCTGGCCGGCAAGCACTTCGGGTGCATGCTCGTAGGGGAAGAGGTACTCGACGGCGCGGAAGCCGTCGGCAGCCGCGGCGGCAAAGCGGTCGAGGAACTGCGGCTGTTCGCCGTACTGCAGGCTGAGGTTGGCGGCGAAGCGCGGCATGACTAGCAGGCCTCGCCGCCCCCGGGGTCAGGCCTTGCCCTGGTTGGCCACGGCGGCTGCGGCCTTGGCGGCGGCTTCGGCGTCGCCCAGGTAGTAGCTCTTGATCGGCTTCAGGTTCTCGTCCAGCTCGTAGACCAGCGGAATGCCGTTGGGGATGTTGACCCCGACGATGGCGTCGTCGGCAATGCCGTCCAGGTACTTGACCAGGGCACGGATGCTGTTGCCATGGGCGGCGATCAGCACGCGCTTGCCGCTCTTGATGGCCGGGGCGAAGACTTCGTTCCAGGCCGGCAGCACGCGGGCCACGGTGTCCTTCAGGCATTCGGTCAGCGGGATCTGCTCGGGCTTGAGGCCGGCGTAGCGGATGTCGCCGCGCTCGCTGCGCGGGTCGCTGGCCTCCAGGGCCGGCGGCGGCGTGTCGTAGCTGCGGCGCCAGATCAGCACCTGCTCGTCGCCGTACTGCTTGGCCATGTCGGCCTTGTTCAGGCCCTGCAGTCCGCCGTAGTGGCGCTCGTTGAGCCGCCATTCATGGATCACCGGCAACCAGGTGCGGTCCATCTGGTCCAGGCAGTGCCACAGCGTCCAGACGGCGCGCTTGAGCACCGAGGTGTAGGTGAGGTCGAAGTCCAGGCCGGCTTCCTTGAGCAGGCGACCAGCCTGCTGGGCCTGGGCCACGCCGGTGGGGGTCAGGTCGACATCGGTCCAGCCGGTGAAGCGGTTTTCGAGGTTCCAGGTCGATTCGCCGTGGCGAATGAGCACGAGCTTGTACATGGTCTGTGGCAAGGGGGAAGGCCGCCCGATTCGGGCTGGCGGGATTCTATCGAGGGCCCCACTGTGGACTATTTCCTTGGCACGTTGCCCTGAGTCCACAAACCACGAAGGAAATGACGAATCACAAGCCCGGCCCAGTCGTTCGTCCTAGTATCGATTCGGGCGACTTTCGCGCACGGTGCGCGTTCCTCGCCTCATTTGTTCTGGTTTTTTGAGCAGGAGACAGAGCATGCAGAAGAACAGCAAGTGGCGCCTGGCGCCTCTGGTCCTGGCCGGACTGGCCTGCGCGGGAGCGCAGGCTCAGAGCGGCGACAGCGCCTTCTCGGTGTCGGGCTTCGCCACGCTGGGCATGGCGGGTACCAACAGCGACACCGGACAGTACGCGATCTTTGGCCAGAACCGCGGGGCCAGCAAGACCTGGAGCGGCGAGGTCGACAGCAAGCTCGGCGTGCAACTGACGGCCAAGGCCAACGCCATGTTCTCGGGCACGGTGCAATTGCTGTCCAAGCAGAACGGCGACGGCAACTTCAATCCCGAGGTCGAATGGGCCTACGTCAAGATGCAGGCCATGCCCTCGCTGTCGTTCCGGGTGGGACGCATGGGCGGCCCGTTCTTCGCGGTCTCCGACTTCCGCGACGTGGGCTATGCCAACACCTGGCTGCGCCCGCCGCACGACGTCTATGGTCAGGTGCCCATCAGCAATTTCGAAGGCGCCGACGTGATCTACCAGACCAACACCGGCCTGGGTTCGCTGTCGGCCCAGGTGTTCGGTGGCAAGGCCAAGTCCATGGTGCAGCGCACCAAGGTCGAGATGAAGAGCCTGGTCGGCTTCAACGCCACGCTGGAGATGGACAACGGCGTCAGCCTGCGCATCGGCCGGCTGCAGGGCAAGCTGACGGTGCATGCGGCTACCCTGAATTCGCTGGTGGCCGGCCTGCGCTCGGTGCCCATCCCCTCGGTGGTGTCGGTCGGCAACCAGCTGGACCCGAACGGCAAGGATGCCAGCTTCACCGGCCTGGGCCTGACCTGGGACCAGGGCGAATGGCTGGTGAGCAGCGAGTACACCCAGCGCCGCACCGACACCTATGCCTCCGATACCAATGGCTGGTACCTGACCGTCGGCCATCGCTTCGGCAAGTTCACGCCCTACGGCACGGTGTCGCAGCTGAAGCAGATCAGCAGCAACGTGGACAACACCATCCCCAAGAGCGGCTATCCGGCAGCCACCCAGGCGCAGCTGAATTTCCTCAGCGCCAATGTGGAAGGCGTGGTGGCCGGCCAACGCCGCGACGAGAAGACGCTGGCGGCCGGTGTGCGCTGGGACGCGATGCGCAACGTGGCAGTGAAGGCCCAGCTCGACCGCATCACGCCCAAGGGTCCGGGCCTGTTGCTGGGCGTGCCCTCCAACTTCGCCAACCGAGTCTCCGTCTACAGCCTGTCTGTGGACATGGTGTTCTGACGCAGGGAGGTACAGCATGATGAAGTTCAAGCATCTGACCGTCCTGGCGCTGCTGTCACTGGCCGGCGCCGCCGCCCAGGCCCAGGTGGCCGTGATCGTCAACAGCAAGAATGCGACCGCCAGCATGACGGCCGACCAGGTGGCCGGCATCTTCCTGGGCAAGAGCAGCACCCTGCCGGGCGGCGCTACGGCGGCCGCCGTCGACCAGGCCGAAAGCGCGGCCATCCGCGAGCTGTTCTATTCCAAGGTCACCGGCAAGCAGGCGGCCCAGGTCAAGGCGGCCTGGTCTCGCATCGTGTTCAGCGGCAAGGGCACGCCGCCCAAGGAACTGGCCAGCTCGGCCGACGTGAAAAAATTTGTCGCCTCCAACCCCGACGCGATAGGCTATATCGAGAAATCCGCGGTGGACGGCAGCGTCAAGGTGGTGCTGAGCGTCGACTGAGGGACGATCCCTGAGTCGCTGGGAATACAGGGCGCGGAGAGGGCTCCGCGCCCTGCTGTTGGATGGAGACTAGAAGATGAATGTGAAGACACGGATCTGGTTGCTGCCGGCCCTGGCGGCCGTCATCTTTGCCATCGGCATTGCGATCGTGTTCCTGTTCTCGTCGCGCACTTCCGATGCGATCCGCTCGGTCGGCGACGTCGACTATCCCTACCTGGATGCCAGCACCCAGTTCGCCTCGCAGCTGGAGGCCCTGGGCGGCACCATCCAGAGCGCCGTGGCCGAGGGCGAGAAGAAACGCCTGGACGAAGCCAACGAGCGTGCCACCGCGCTGCGCAAGGTGCTGGCCACGCTGGAGAAGATCGAAGGCAAGAAGGAAATGGCCGGCCTGCTGCGCAAGGACTTCGAGGCGTATTTCAGCGCCGCCGTCGACACGGCCCAGATGTTCATGGGCATGAAGCAGGGCGACCAGGGCGGCGCGATCTCCAAGATGCAGAGCTCGCTCAAGCAGCTCGAAGGCACGGTCGCCAAGGTTCGCAAGGACGCCGGCGAAGGCTTCGACCAGGGCCTGAACAAGGCCCAGCAGGGCGTGTCGTCCAGCCTCTGGGCCATCGTCCTCAGTGGCGCCGTGGTGGTGCTGTGCCTGGGGGCGGGCTCCTTCCTGGTGATTGGCGGCGTCTGGCGCCAGCTGGGCGGCGAACCCGAATATGCGCGCGACGTGATGCGCCACATGGCCGACGGCGACCTTTCGCAGGACATCCATGTGGCGCCCGGCGCCGACCAGAGCCTGCTGGCGGCGGTGCGCGACATGTCGCGTGGCCTGTCGGCCATCGTCTCCAACGTCCGGACCGGCACCGACTCGATGACGGTGGCTTCTCGTGAAATAGCGGTGGGCAACCAGGACCTGTCGGTGCGTACCGAAAAGCAGGCCAGTTCGCTGGAGCAGACCTCGAGCAACATGCAGACCCTGACCGACACGGTGCGCCAGAGCGCCGATGCAGCGGCCCAGGCCAACCAGCTGGCCGGCAGTGCAGCGGCGGTGGCCCAGAAGGGTGGCGAGGTGGTTTCGCAGGTGGTCTCGACGATGGACGAGATCAACACCAGCTCCAAGAAGATCAACGACATCATCGGCGTGATCGACGGCATCGCTTTCCAGACCAACATCCTGGCGCTCAATGCAGCGGTAGAGGCGGCCCGGGCCGGTGAGCAGGGCCGCGGCTTTGCGGTGGTGGCCGGCGAAGTGCGCAGTCTGGCCCAGCGCAGCGCCGAAGCGGCCAAGGAGATCAAGGGCTTGATCGGCGCCAGCGTCGAGAAGGTCGAGTCCGGCAGCCGCCTGGTCCAGGACGCCGGCACGACCATGACCGAGATCGTGGCCAGCGTGCAGCGGGTCTCGGACATCATCAGCGAGATCACCGCGGCGTCCTCCGAGCAGAGCCAGGGCATAGGCCAGGTCAACCAGTCCATCACCCAGCTGGACCAGATGACCCAGCAGAACGCTGCCCTGGTCGAGCAGGCGGCGGCAGCAGCCAGCAGCCTCGAGCAACAGGCGCGCAGCCTGCAGACCGCGGTCTCGACCTTCAAGCTGGCCTGAATACAAACCCCCGCGTCGGCGGGCCAGGGAGCGGGATTCCTATAATCCCGCTCCTTTTCTATTCGGGACGCGCTCTTGAACTTCCTGCTCGAAAACTGGTACCTGGTCCTGACTGCTGTGCTGTCCGGCGGTCTGCTGCTGTGGCCCGCGCTGGCCAAAGGTGGCGCGGCCGGTGCGGTCGAACCGGCCGAAGCCGTGCGACTGATCAACCGCGAGAAGGCGGTGCTGATCGACGTCTGCGAAGCCGAGGAATACGCCGCCGGCCATGCCCAGGGCGCGCGCAGCATCCCGCTGAACACACTCGAAGGCCACAAGCAACTGCCCTCGAACAAGGCCTTGCCCATCGTGGTGATGTGCCAGAGCGGCGCACGCGCCGCACGCGCAGCTGGCATGCTGCGCAAGCTGGGCTATGAAAAGGCCCGCCCGCTGGCCGGTGGCCTCAAGGCTTGGCGCGAAGCCAACCTGCCCACCGAGCGCAGCGCCGGCTGAGCCTGCTTTCCCTGTTGTTGTCGTTCGAGGATTGAGTCGCGATGAGTCGCGTGAAGATGTACACCACCCTGGTCTGCCCGTTCTGCGTGCGGGCCAAGAACTTGCTGAAGCAGCGCGGCGTCGTGCAGATCGACGAGGTCCGCGTCGACCTGGACCCCGGCCAGCGCGAGGCCATGGTGGCCCTGACCGGGCGCCGCACCGTGCCGCAGATTTTCATCGGCGACACCCATGTGGGGGGCTGCGACGAGCTGGTCGCCCTGGACCACCGTGGCGAGCTCCAGGCCCTGCTTGCGGCCTGATTCCCGGATTGCAAGAGCGGGCATGCCCGCTGAAAGCCTGTCAGGCGGCTAGGCCATAATTGCCGCCGTTGCCCGTCGATCGTCGACGGGCTTTACTTTTCCTCGAGACACATCATGGCCGACGAGAACAACAACCCCGTGTTCCAGATCCAGCGCATCTACCTGAAGGACCTGTCGCTGGAGCAGCCGAATTCGCCGGCAATCCTGCTGGAGCAGTCGCAGCCCCAGGTCGACATCAGCATCACGCTGTCGGCTGAAGCCGCCATGGAAGGCTTCTTCGAAGTCTGCGTGACCGCCACGGTCACCACCAAGGTCGGCGAGCGCACCCTGTTCCTGGTCGAAGCCAAGCAGGCCGGCATCTTCGAGATCCGCAACATCCCGGACGAGCAGCTGGACGGCATCATCGGCGTCGTCTGCCCGCAGATCCTGTACCCCTATCTGCGCGCCATCGTGTCGGACATCTGCACCCGCGCCGGCTTCCCGCCCGTGATGCTGACCGAGATGAACTTCCAGGCCATGTTCGAAGCCCAGCAGCAGGCTCGCCTGCAGCAGCTGCAGGCCGAGGCCGCCGCCGGTGCCCCGGCCGACGCCACGCTGAACTGAAGCCACCAGCTCAGATCCTGCGCATCAAGCGCGCCGACGCAGACGCGCGGCGCGCTTTGTTCATTTCTGGAGATTGCTAGCGATGAGGATCACGGTTTTCGGCGCCGGTGCCTGGGGCACGGCCCTGGCGATCCAGGCCGCGGCCCGGCACGAGGTGATGCTGTGGGCGCGCGAGGAATCCTCCGTGGCGGCCATGCGGGCCAGCCGCTGCAATACCCGTTATCTGCCCGAAGCCCAGCTGCCGCCCGGTCTGCAGTTGAGCAGCGATTTCGAGGCGGCGCTGCGCTTTGGCGAGCTTCTGATCGTGGCCACGCCGATGGCGGCGCTGCGCGAGATGCTGGTCCGCCTGCCCGATGGCGCGCAGGTGATGTGGCTGTGCAAGGGCTTCGAGGCCGGCACCGGCCTGCTGGGCCATGAAATCGCCCGCGCGGTCCAGCCGCGGCTCAAGGTCGGCATCCTGTCCGGGCCCAGCTTTGCTCAGGAAGTCGCCGCCGGCCAGCCCACGGCGCTGGTCTCGGCCAGCGAGGACCCTGCCCTGGCCCAGCTGGGCATCGAGGCCTTTCACGGCGAACGCATGCGTGTCTACAGCTCGAACGACCCGGTGGGCGTCGAGGTGGGTGGTGCGGTCAAGAACGTGATGGCTATCGCCGTCGGCATCGCCGACGGCCTGCGGCTGCGGGCCGAGCGCCTGGGCAATGCCTCGCAGGCACCGGGCCTGAATGCGCGCGCCGCCCTGATCACCCGCGGCCTGGCCGAGATGCTGCGCCTGGGCCAAAGCCTGGGAGCGCGGACCGAGACCTTCATGGGCCTGTCCGGCATGGGCGACCTGGTGCTGACGGCTACCGGCGACCTTTCTCGCAATCGCCGGGTCGGCCTGATGCTGGCCGAGGGCCTGGCCTTGCCGGAGATCCTGCAGCGCCTGGGCCATGTGGCCGAAGGCGTCTACAGCGCGCCGACGGTGCTGGCGCGGGCTCAAGCCAATGGCGTGGAAATGCCGATCACGGCCGCCGTCGTCGAAGTGCTCGAAGGTCGGCTCAGCGTGCTGGATGCCATCGACCTGTTGATGGGGCGGCAGGCACGGTCAGAACATTGACTAGGCTGCGCCTTCGTAGCCGTTCTGCCGCCAGCCCTCGAACACCGCCACCGCCACGCTGTTGCTCAAGTTGAGGCTGCGCTGGCCCGGCAGCATGGGCAGGCGCACGCGCTGCCCGGTCGGGAAGCTGTCGCGCAGCTCGGCCGGCAGGCCCGAGGTCTCGCAGCCGAACACCAGGTAGTCGCCCGGCTGCCAGCGCTGCTCGGCGAACGGATGGCTGCCCTTGGTCGTGAACGCAAACATGCGTTCGCGCGACGGCTGCACCTGGTCCAGGAAGGCCTGCCAGCAGGCGTGGCGCAGCACGGCCGTGTACTCGTGATAGTCGAGGCCGGCGCGCTGCAGGAGCTTGTCCTCCATCGAGAAGCCCAGGGGCTCGATCAAGTGGAGGCTGCAACCGGTGTTGGCGGCCAGCCGGATCACGTTGCCAGTGTTGGGCGGGATCTCGGGATGGACCAGGACGATATGGAACATGGCCTCATTGTGCCGCCGGCGTACGCGCCAGCACCCAGGCCTGGACCCCGGCCACGCCGGCCTGGCGCAAGCTGCGGGCCAGCTCGAAGAGCGTGGCGCCGGTGGTCATCACGTCGTCCAGCAGGGCGACCTGTGTGCCGCGCAGCTCAGCCAGGCGACTCGGCTCGACAGCAAAGCTCTGCTTGACGTTGTCCTTGCGTTCGGCAAGCGGCAGGCTGCTCTGGGACGGGCCCTGGCGCAGACGCTGCAGCAAGTCGGCGTCGCAGCGCAGACCGCGCCGCTGGGCCAGGGCCTTGGCCAGTTCATGGGCCTGGTTGTAGCCCCGTTCACGCAGGCGTTGCTCGCTCAGCGGCACGGCCAGCAGCCAGTCGGGCATCGCGACCTCGGCAGCGTCCAGCGATTGGTCCAGCAAGTCGAGCAACGGGCGTCTCAACTCAATCCCCTGATGGAACTTGTAGCGCTGCAGCAGCCGGTCCCACGGAAAGGCGTAGTCCAGCGCGGCAACGCAGCGGTCCAGCGGTGGCTGTTCGCGCAGGCAGGCAAGGCAGGGCGAATCGACCGTAGCCAGGCGCAAGGCGCAGCGGGGGCAGCGTGCCGCGGGGCGCAGATGCAGGGTCTGGCAGGCACGGCAGATGCGCTCATCCGACCAGGCTCTGCAGATCGCACATTGACTGGAGCAGGTCGCCAACAGCCGCTCGAAGCGTGCGGGCTTGGACGGGGGCAGAGGCCGCGCTGGCATCGGCTCAATATACTGCCGGCCCATGTCGCAGCCGCCGGTCGCTCCTTCTCCCGAATCACTGCCGGCGCAGGCGGTTGCCGTCGACCCGGTCGCCGTGCAAAGGCAGCGCAGGCGCCTGCTGGCGGCCGACGAGGCGCCCTGGTTGCACCGCGAGGTTTCGCGCCGCATGGCCGAGCGACTTCCGATGATCAAGCTGCAGCCCAAGACCGTGCTGCAGTGGTCGGCCTGGTTGGGGGGCAGTCAGGCGGATCTGGTCCAGGCCTATCCGCAGGCCCGGCAGGTCTGGGTCGACCGGGACCCGAGTCGCGCGCCCCAGCCCGGCTGGCTGGACAGGCTGCTGCGGCGCGCCCATCCTGAGCATTGCCTGCCCGACCAGCTGAGCCCGGGGGCTGCCGAACTGCTCTGGGCCAATATGTGCCTGCATGCCAGCGAGCAGCTGGCGCCGCTGCTGCGCAGCTGGCAGCAGGCACTGGCCGTGGACGGCTTCCTGATGTTCTCCTGCCTGGGGCCGGACAGCTTCGTCGAGCTGCGGCCGCTCTATGCCCGCGAAGGCTGGGGCGAGCCTGCGCCGCCCTGGATTGACATGCATGACATTGGCGACGAGCTGGTCCAGGCCGGCTTTGCCGACCCCGTCATGGACCAGGAACTGCTGACCCTGACCTGGACCAGCCCCGAGCGCCTGCTGGAGGACCTGCGGGCGCTGGGCGGCAATGTCTCGCCGCGCCGCTTTGCCGGTTTGCGCGGACGCGGCTGGCGGGCCAAGCTGCTGGATGCGCTGGAGACGTTGCGCGGCGCCGACGGTCTGCTGCGCGCCCGGGTCGAGCTGATCTATGGCCATGCGTTCAAGCCGCTGTCCAAGGCTCGCATGGCGGCCGAGACCACGGTCTCGCTGGAGCAGATGCGGGCCATGGTGCGTGGCGGCGGACCGCGCTGAGCCAAGTCAAGCCTTTCTTGGCGGCTTTGTGCTGCTGGGCCTGGGCTAAAATGCGCGGCTGACCATTTTTGCGCCCGGCCGACCGGTCAAGACCTGGCACGTCCGTCCGGGGCGCAACTCTAGAAAAGTGCAGCCCCGCGGGGCAAAAAAGCGATGGATGTGGAGGCGGCCTTGGCGGGCCGCGTCGGCATTCCTGGGTTGAAATTGAAACTGAAGTGACGACCATGAAAATGATGAACGAGCGAGTGCATCAAGTTGGGCGCCGGATCGGTCAGCTGGCGCTGGCCCTGGGCAGCACGCTTGCCGTCCAGGCGGCCCTGGCGGGCCCTGCGGTGAAGGACCTGCCGGGCGGCCCGGCCGTCAATCAGCTCAACCTGCACCCGCCGGTCACCAAGATCGCGACCGAGCAGATGTGGCTGCACAACTTCATGCTGGTCATCTGCCTGGTGATCTTCATCGCCGTTTTCGGCGTGATGTTCTATTCCATCTGGAAGCACCGCAAGAGCAAGGGCGCGGTCTCCGCCAACTTCCACGAGAGCGTGGCGGTCGAGGTGGCCTGGACCGTGGTGCCCTTCGTGATCGTGATTCTGATGGCCCTGCCGGCCACCAAGGTCGTGGTCGCGATGAAGGACACGACCAATGCCGACATCACCATCAAGGCCACCGGCTACCAGTGGAAGTGGGGCTACGACTACCTGAAGGGCGAGGGCGAGGGCATTGGCTTCCTGGCCACGCTGGATGTGGCTCAGCGCATCGCCTCCGACTCGGGCAAGCCCGAGGCGGTCGACAACTACCTGCTGAAGGTGGACAACCCCCTGGTCGTACCGGTCGGCAAGAAGGTGCGCATCATCACCACCGCCCAGGACGTGATCCACGCCTGGATGGTGCCGGCTTTCGGCGTCAAGCAGGATGCGATCCCCGGCTTCGTGCGCGACACCTGGTTCAAGGCCGAGCAGACCGGCGACTTCTACGGCCAGTGCGCCGAGCTGTGCGGCAAGGAACACGCCTACATGCCCATCCACGTGAAGGTTGTCTCCGCCGAGGAGTACAGCCAGTGGGTCGATGGCAAGAAGAAGGAAATGGCCGCCAAGGCCGACGACCCCAGCAAGGTCTGGGAACTGGCCGCCCTGGTCGCCCGCGGCGAGAAGGTCTACACGTCCAACTGCGCCGTCTGCCACAAGCCTGACGGCAAGGGCGCCGGCACGGCCAAGCCGCTGGACGGCTCGCCGGTGGTGCTGAACGACGACAAGCTCAAGCAGGTCGCGGTCGTTCTGAACGGCCAGGCCAACGGCGCCATGCCCTCGTGGAAGCAGCTGAGCGACACCGAGATCGCCGCCGTGATCACCTACACCAAGAACAGCTGGTCGAACAAGACCGGCCAGGTCGTGCAGCCCGCCGAAGTCGTGGCCGCCCGCAAGTAAGAACACCGGACGTCTTTCAAGGAATCGACATGACAGCAGTGCTTGACCACCACGGTCACGACTCTCATGCCCACGACCACGATCATCACGATGATCATCACGCCCCCACGGGCTGGCGTCGCTGGGTCTTCGCGACCAATCACAAGGACATCGGTACGCTGTACCTGCTGTTCGCCTTCACGATGCTGATGATCGGCGGCGTGCTGGCCCTGTGCATCCGCGCCGAGCTGTTCCAGCCCGGCCTGCAGTTCTTCAATCCCGAGCTGTTCAACCAGTTCACGACCATGCACGGTCTGATCATGGTGTTCGGCGCGATCATGCCGGCCTTCGTGGGCTTCGCGAACTGGATGATCCCGCTGCAGATCGGTGCCTCGGACATGGCCTTCGCGCGGATGAACAACTTCAGCTTCTGGCTGATGATCCCCGCCGCCATCATGCTGGTCGCCTCGTTCTTCATGCCCGGTGGCGCCCCGGCCGCCGGCTGGACGCTGTATGCGCCGCTGACGCTGCAGATGGGCCCCTCGATGGATGCCGGCATCTTCGCGATGCACATCCTCGGCGCCTCGTCGATCATGGGTTCGATCAACATCATCGTCACCATCCTGAACATGCGCGCTCCGGGCATGACGCTGATGAAGATGCCGATGTTCGCCTGGACCTGGCTGATCACCGCCTACCTGCTGATCGCCGTGATGCCGGTGCTGGCCGGCGCCATCACGATGACGCTGACCGACCGCCACTTCGGCACCTCGTTCTTCAGCGCCGCCGGCGGTGGTGACCCGGTGATGTACCAGCACATCTTCTGGTTCTTCGGCCACCCCGAGGTCTACATCATGATCCTGCCGGCCTTCGGCATCGTGAGCCAGATCGTCCCGGCCTTCGCCCGCAAGCGCCTGTTCGGCTATGCCTCGATGGTCTACGCGACCGCCTCGATCGCGATCCTGTCCTTCATCGTCTGGGCCCACCACATGTTCGCCACCGGCATGCCGGTGACGGGCCAGCTGTTCTTCATGTACGCGACGATGCTGATCGCGGTGCCGACCGGCGTGAAGATCTTCAACTGGCTGGCCACGATGTGGCGCGGTTCGATGACCTTCGAGACCCCGATGCTGTGGGCCGTGGGCTTCATCTTCGTGTTCACGATGGGCGGCTTCACCGGCCTGATCTGCGCGATGGCGCCGATCGACATCCAGATCCAGGACACCTATTACGTCGTCGCCCACTTCCACTACGTGCTGGTGGCCGGCTCGCTGTACGCGCTGTTCGCCGGCGTGTACTACTGGGGTCCGAAGTGGTCGGGCGTGATGATCTCGGAGACGCGCGGCAAGATCCACTTCTGGGGCTCGCTGATCTTCTTCAACGTCACCTTCTTCCCGATGCACTTCCTGGGCCTGGCCGGCATGCCCCGCCGTTATGCCGACTACCCGATGCAGTTCGCCGACTTCAATGCGGTGGCCACGGTCGGTGCCTTCGGCTTCGGTCTGATGCAGGTCTACTTCTTCCTGGCCGTCGCCATCCCGATGATGCGCGGCAAGGGCGAGAAGGCTCCCCAGCGTCCGTGGGAAGCGGCTGAAGGCCTGGAATGGGAAGTGCCGTCGCCGGCCCCGTTCCACACCTTCGAGAACCCGCCCAAGCTGGACGTGACCGCCACCAAGGTGATCGGCTGAACGCCATGGCCATGACCGAAGAGCAACGTCGCGCCAACCGCCGCCTGGCCCTGATCCTGGCGTCGGTGGCCGCGGTGTTCGCGCTCGGCTTCGTCACCAAGATCGCGCTGTACGGCTTCTGAGATCGGCACGATGACCGACAAGCAGCAACTCCGTTGGCTGGCCGCCCTGCACAGGGACAACCTGCGCCTGGTCGGCAAGCTGTCGGTCGTGGCTGCCCTGATGTTCGGCTTCGCTTACTCGCTGGTGCCGCTGTACAACGCGATCTGCTCGGCCCTGGGCATCAATGTGCTGTCGCTGTCCGAGCGCCAACATGCGGTCAAGGCCAAGGATGTGCAGAACACCCAGGTCGACACCAGCCGCACGATCACGGTCGAGTTCGATGCCAATGCGCATGGCCCCTGGGAGTTCAAGCCCGCGGTCGCGCACCTGGAAGTCCATCCGGGCCAGCTGGCCACGGTGATGTACGAATTCAAGAACGTGCAGAACCGGACCATGTCGGCCCAGGCCATCCCCAGCTACGCGCCCAAGCAGGCCACGGCCCACTTCAACAAGCTGGAGTGCTTCTGCTTCAACGAGTACACGTTGGCGGCGGGCGAGGGCAAGCAATGGCCGGTGGTCTTCGTGATCGACCCCAAGCTGCCCAAGGACGTGAAGACCATCACCCTGTCCTACACCTTCTTCGAGGTGGCGGGCAAGAAGAAGCAGGCCCAGAGCGCTGAGCCTGCCGAGAGCAAGTCATGACGCAGGACCTGAAGGAAGCCGCCCAGCGGCCCGGCTCGTTCCTGCAGACGGTCAAGGCGATTGCCTGGGCCTTTTTCGGCGTCCGTCGGGGCGCCGATTACGACAAGGATGTGGCTCGATTGAACCCGGTGCATGTGATCATCGCCGGCCTCATCGCAGCCGTTGTGTTTGTGCTGGCCTTGGTGCTGCTTGTCCATTGGGTGATAGGCAGCGGCGTGGCCAGCAGCTGATTGAATGAACCAGTCCGAACTGCATTAGTTCTAGGAGAAGAAAGATGTCGGCAGCGACCAGCTCCCACGGGAAAGCCCCGTACTACTTTGTGCCAGGACCCTCGCGCCATCCGGTCATGGCCGCGATCGGCCTGTTCTTCGTGATCCTGGGCGCCGGCCAGTGGATCAACGGCCACGGCTGGGGCATGTACTCGCTGATCTTCGGCCTGCTGTGGTGGGCCTTCGTGCTCAAGCAGTGGTTCGGCGATGCGATCAAGGAAAGCGAAGGCGGCCTGTACAGCGAGCGGATCGACATCTCGTTCCGCTGGAGCATGGGCTGGTTCATCTTCTCGGAGGTGATGTTCTTCGGCGCCTTCTTCGGCGCGCTGTACTGGGCCCGCCTGCACGCGGTGCCCAACCTCGGCAGCCTGGACAACGCCATCCTGTGGCCCACGTTCAAGGCCCTGTGGCCCACGGTGGCCGCTGGCGCCACGGCGGCTCCGGCCGGCACGGTGGATGCGTTCCAGACCATGGGTCCCTGGCCGATCCCGACCATCAACACGGCCCTGCTGCTGACCTCGGGCGTCACGCTGACCATTGCCCACCACGCCATCCTGGCCGGCAACCGCAGCAAGACGATAGGCTTCATGTGGATCACCGTGCTGCTGGGCATCGTGTTCCTGGGCTTCCAGGGCTACGAGTACTACCACGCCTACCATGAGCTGAACCTGAAGCTGAACTCGGGCGTGTTCGGCTCGACTTTCTTCATGCTGACGGGCTTCCACGGCTTCCACGTGTTCGTCGGCATGCTGATGCTGCTGTTCATCACGCTGCGCCTGCACAAAGGCCATTTCACGCAGGACCGCCACTTCGGCTTCGAAGGCGCGGCCTGGTACTGGCACTTCGTGGACGTGGTCTGGCTGGGCCTGTACATCGTCGTCTACTGGATGTAAGGCGAGGGCGTCACTGCCCGTGAGCCCCAAAGAAGAAGCGCCGCGATGCGGCGCTTTCTTATTTCTTCTTCTTCAGTGCCCCATCGGCACGCCGGTGGGCTGGATCCAGCCCATGAAGTAGGCCAGCAGGATGAGCAGGAACAAAGCCACGGACACGCCCACGCGCACCGCCAGGGCCCGCGCCATGCGGGCGTCGCGGCCGTCGCTCTTCTGGCCCTTGCGAAGCATGAAGAAACCGGCCGAGGCCAGGGCACCCAGCACGGCGATGAGGCCGATCACGATCAGGAATTTCATGGTTCGCGATTATTCCATCGGGGTGCAGCGATGAGCCGTCGCTGGGTAGTGCTTGCCGCGGCGCTGGTCGGCGTGGTGGTGACCGCACGCCTGGGCTGGTGGCAGCTCGACCGGGCGGCCGAGAAGAAGGCGCTGCAGACGGCGCTCGATGCCGGCGAACGAGCCGCGCCGCTGCCGGCCTCGGCCCTGCTGGAGCAGCCGATGCCC
The DNA here is from genome assembly GCF_030345705.1 of Pelomonas sp. SE-A7. Taxonomy (NCBI): domain Bacteria; kingdom Pseudomonadati; phylum Pseudomonadota; class Betaproteobacteria; order Burkholderiales; family Sphaerotilaceae; genus Roseateles; species Pelomonas sp. SE-A7. The sequence continues at coordinate 433,089 of NZ_JAUASW010000002.1, read as the reverse complement.
CTTCACCGCAAGGTCAAGCTGCGTGGCGAATGGCTGGCCGATCACACAGTCTTCCTCGACAACCGGCACATGCAGGGCCGCTCGGGTTTCTTTGCAGTGACGCCGCTGAAGCTGGAAGGTCGCGACGAGTTCGTGCTGGTTCAGCGCGGCTGGCTGCCGGTCGACCCGCGCCAGCATGACAAGCTGCCTCAGCTGGAAACTCCGGCCGGCCTGGTCGACGTGGAAGGGCGGGTGGCGGCCACGCCGTCGCGGGCCTATCAGCTGGGCGAAGCCGGTGCCGGGTCTATCCGGCAGAATCTCGACCCGGCCGCCTACGCCCGCGAAACCGGGCTGAAGCTGCTGCCGCTGGCGGTCTGGCAGACCGCGGGCGCCGACTCCCTGCCTCGCGACTGGCCGGCGCCCGATCTGGGCCTGTCCAAGCACTACGGTTACGCCTTTCAATGGTTTGCGCTTGCCGCGCTGATCCTGGGTCTCTATGTCTGGTTCCAAGTCCTCCGCCCCCGAAACCGCTGATCAACCGGTCAGCCTGACGGTGCACAGCGCACCGCAGCCCGACAAGCGCACGGCCATGACCCGCCGCGGCCGCTGGCAGGCGCTGGCCGTCATCGTGATCTGCGCGATGCCGGTGCTGGCCTCGTACTACAGCTTCTATGTGCTGCGCCTAAGCGGTAGCGCCTACAGCCAGCTGATCATGCCGACCAAGGACATTCCCGAGGCGTTGCAGCTGAGCGCTCTGGACGGCGCCAAGGTGACGGCCGAAAGCCTCAAGGGCCAGTGGCTGCTGGTGGCGGTCCAGCCCTCGGCCTGCGACCAGGCCTGCGACGCCCAGCTGTTCATGCAGCGCCAGCTGCGCGAGATGCTGGGCAAGGAACGCGACAAGCTGGACAAGCTCTGGCTGATCCCCGACGGCGAGCCGCTGCGCCCCGAGCTGCAGCAGGTCATCTCGCAAGGCGTGCCGCTGCGCGCGCTGCGCGTGCCCAAGGCCCAGCTCGAAGCCTGGCTGCAGCCGCAGAAGGGCCACCAGCTGCGCGAGCACCTGTACCTGGTCGATCCCATGGGCCGCTGGATGATGCGCACGCCGGTCGATCCCGATCCCGGCAAGATCAAGCGCGACCTGGACCGCCTGATGAAGGCCAATGCCGGCTGGGACAAGCCCGGGCGCTGAGGCGATGAGCGGATTCGATCTCGCACCGCTGGCCAAGCTCTTGCTGCTCGCCGCCCTGCTGGGCGGCCTGCCGCTGCTGTGGCTCTGGCGGCGCCAGCGCGGCGCGGCCGTGGGCTCGCGCGCCTGGCTGCAGGGGCTGACGCTGCTGACCCTGTTCCTGACCTTTGATCTGGTGGTGTTCGGCGCCTTTACCCGCCTGACCGATTCCGGCCTGGGCTGTCCGGACTGGCCGGGCTGCTACGGCGAAGCCCACCCGTTCGCCGCGCGTGCCGAGATCCAGGCCGCGCAGACGGCCATGCCCACCGGCCCGGTCACCCATGGCAAGGCCTGGATAGAGATGACCCACCGCTACCTGGCGGGCATGGTCGGTTTCCTGATCCTGCTGCTGTGCTTCTATGGCTGGCGCGCCAAGGATGAGAAGGGCCTGCCGCGGCCCTCGCCCTGGTGGCCCACGCTCACCCTGGTCTGGGTGCTGGTCCAGGGCGCCTTCGGCGCGCTGACCGTGACCATGAAGCTGTTCCCGGCCATCGTCACCCTGCATCTGCTGTTCGGCCTGGGCCTCTTGATGCTGCTGGCCGCGCAGGCCCAGATCTACGAACCCAAGCTGGTGGCCCTGTCGCCGGCCCTGCGTCGCGGCTTGCTGGCCGTCTGGCTGCTGGTGCTGCTGCAGGTGGCGCTGGGCGGCTGGGTCAGCACCAACTATGCGGTGCTGGCCTGCGATGACTTCCCCAGCTGCCATTCCGGTCAATGGTGGCCGGCCACCGACTTCGCGGCCGGCTTCACCCTCTGGCGCCACCTGGGCGTGGACGCTCAAGGCGGCTGGTTGCCTTACGAGGCGCTCACCGCCATCCATCTGACGCACCGCATCGGCGCCCTGGTGGTGACGCTCGCGCTGCTGGCCTTGGTCTGGCGCCTGGCCCAGATCGGCCAATGCCGCTGGTCGCGCCGGCTCGGCGCCGTGCTGGCGCTGCAAGTCCTCTCCGGCCTTTCGAACGTGGTGCTCGACTGGCCCATCGTCGCCGCCCTGGCCCACACGGCCGGCGCCGGCCTGCTACTGACCCTGCTGACCGTGCTGATGATGCGCGGCCGCGCAAAACAATAGACTCCGCCCTATGTCCTCGTCGACGACCTCCGCCGCCGTGCCGCCGCTGAACCCGCGCTGGCAGCAGTTCTACCAGCTGACCAAGCCGCGCGTGGTGCAGCTGATCGTGTTCTGCGCCGTCATCGGCATGGCCCTGGCCATCCCGGGTCTGCCGCAGGGCGAGCAGTGGCTGACCCTGCTGGCGGCCACCGCCGGCATCTGGCTGGTGGCCGGCGCGGCCGCCGCCTTCAACTGCCTGATCGAGCAGCAGATCGACGCCAAGATGAAGCGCACCGCCTGGCGTGCCACGGCCAAGGGCGAGCTGAGCCGCAGCCAGACCCTGCTGTTCTCGGGATTGCTGTGTGCCGCCGGTTCGGCCTTGCTGTGGTTCTGGGTCAATCCGCTGACCATGTGGCTGACCTTCGCCACCTTCGTCGGCTATGCCATCGTCTACACGGTGATCCTGAAGCCGCTGACGCCGCAGAACATCGTCATCGGCGGCGCCTCGGGCGCGATGCCGCCGGTGCTGGGCTGGGCGGCGATGCGCGGCGATGTGGGCCCCGAGGCCATGCTGCTGTGCCTGATCATCTTCCTGTGGACGCCGCCGCATTTCTGGGCCCTGGCTCTGTACCGCACCGAGGACTACGCCCGCGCCGGCCTGCCCATGCTGCCGGTGACGCATGGCTCCGACTTCACGCGGTTGCAGGTGCTGCTCTACACCTGGATCCTGTTCGCCGCCACGCTGCTGCCTTTCTTGACGGGCATGAGCGGCTGGGTCTATCTGGCCGGCGCCATCGTGCTGGGCCTGCGCTTCTGCCACTACGCGTGGAAGCTCTGGCGCAACTATTCGGATGCGCTGGCCCGCAAGACCTTCCTGTTCTCGATCTGGCATCTGTCGCTGCTGTTCGCGGCCCTGCTGGTCGACCATTACCTGCAACCCTGGTTGGGCTGATCAAGCATGCGCAAACGTGTCTTCCTGGCGGCCCTGGCCGCGACCACCATGCTCGCGGCCTGCCAGCCGGGCACGTCCAAGCCGGCCTTCCAGGGCGTGGATCTGACCGGCGCTGACTACGCCAAGGAACTGCGCCTGCCCGACATCGACGGCCGCGAGCGCGCGCTGGGCGATTTCAAGGGCAAGGTGCTGGTGATCTTCTTCGGCTACACCCAGTGCCCGGATGTCTGCCCCACCACCATGGCCGAGCTGGCCCGTGTCAAGAAGGACCTGGGTCCGGACGGCGACCGGGTGCAGGGCATCTTCGTGACCGTCGACCCCGAGCGCGACACGCCCGAGCTGCTGCGCGCCTATCTCGCCAGCTTCGACCCCAGCTTCGTGGCGCTGCGCGGCAGCCCCGAGCAGATCAAGGAGGCCGCCAAGGCCTTCAAGGTCTTCTTCGCCAAGGTGCCGGGCAAGGCCGAAGGCAGCTACACCATGGACCACACGGCGGCCAGCTTTCTGTTCGACGGGGCCGGGCGGGTGCGGGTGTTCTCCCGCTATGGCGCGGGCGCCGATGCGCTGGCCAGCGACCTGAAGCTCCTGCTGGCCGAAAAGGGCTGAACGCCGTCGTCGGAGTCCTTTACATCGGCCCGCATACCGATGCGGGTGGACCGAATCAAGTCCTTGTAGCTCAGGCACTTAGGTCAGTTGGCACGCGCTATGCGTGCGCTGATCGCGCAATTTGATCTGGAGGTGACTCATGCTTCAGCTCCGTTCCAAGCTGGCCGCGGGCCTTGTCGCGGTGACGCTGGCCTGGGTGAATCCAGCCCAGGCCGACGCGATCCCCTATGCCAATCCCGGCATTGAGAACCCGATTCTCTACTCGTTCACCGCCGCCTCGACGGGCAGCATCACGGCCTACTTCCTGGGCTCGAATGCGGGCTTCACCAATGAGCTGACCATGCTGGTCAATGGCGTGGCCACGGGCATTCAGGGCTTGAACAACCAGTCATCGTCGGTTGGCGACTCGCTGATGCTGGGCAATGTGATGGCTGGGGACCAGATCGTCTTCGTCATGCTGAACTTGGCGCCTGGCGATGTGGGCCCCTGGTATTCGGACATGGCCATGAACGTCGATGGCAGCAACCATATCTACTCGACCTCGTTCAGCGGTGATGGGCCCATTCCGGCGGGCACCTATGTGGCCTTCGAGGACCTGGACTCGCGTTTTGGCAGCGATTTCAACTATTTCGACGAGACCTTCGCCTTCACCAATGTGGTTGCCGTCAGCCGCGAGGTGCCCGAGCCCGGCGCCCTGGCCTTGCTGATCGCTGGCATGGGGGCCCTGACGGTCATCAGGCGACGGCCTTCCTGACCGCACCACCATATCCTTGCCCAAGAGAAAACGGCCCCTGAGGGCCGTTTCTTGTTGCCGTCGAGCGGCCTCCGTGCGCGAGCGGATCAGGCTTCTTCCGCGAGTGCCTTGCGCATCTTCTTCATGGCGGCCACCTCGATCTGGCGAATCCGCTCGGCCGACACGCCGTACTCGGCCGCGAGCTCATGCAGGGTCATGCCGCCCGAGGCGTCGTCATTGACCTTGAGCCATCGCTCCTCGACGATGCGACGGCTGCGCTCGTCGAGCACGGCCAGGGCGCGCGTGATGCCGTCGCTGGCCAGGGCGTCGCGGCGCTGGGCTTCCAGCACGCGGGTCGGCTCCTGGCTCTCGTCCGCCAGGTAGGCGATCGGGGCGTAGCTCTCGCCGTCGTCGTCGGTCTGCGGCTCCAGGGCCACGTCGCCGCCGGACAGCCGGGTTTCCATCTCCAGCACTTCCTCACGCTTGACCTTGAGCGTGCTGGCCACATGCTCGACCTCGGATTCGCTGAGGGTCATGCGGTGGGTTTGCTGCGAGCCTTCCTTCAGCGCCTGCTTCATCGAGCGCAGGTTGAAGAACAGCTTGCGCTGGGCCTTGGTCGTGGCGACCTTGACCATGCGCCAGTTGCGCAGGATGTATTCGTGGATCTCGGCCTTGATCCAGTGCATGGCGTAACTGACCAGGCGCACGCCCTGGTCCGGATCAAAGCGCTTGACCGCCTTCATCAGGCCGACATTGCCTTCCTGGATCAGATCGCCATGCGGCAGACCGTAGCCCAGGTACTGGCGGGAGATGGAGACCACCAGGCGCAGGTGCGAGAGCACCAGCTTTCCGGCGGATTCCAGGTCGCCGTTCTCACGCAGGCGACGGGCGAAGGTCGACTCCTCTTCGGGAGTCAGCAGCGGCACGCGGTTGACGGCGCTGATATAGGCGTCCAGGTTGCCCAGCGAGGGCACCAGGGCCCAGGGGTCGCGGACAGCGATGGCGGTTGCGGTCATCTCAATGGCCTCCTCGGGTCAGAGTTCGGGCATCAGTTGCGGCGCATATTAGCACTCTTGGCTGGTGAGTGCTAAAGCCCGCATTGAGGCCCGTCAACCGCGGGGGGATTCGTCAGCCCTGCCGCTGGTATCGCGTCAGGACCTTCACCAGCCACAAGCTCCTTCCGGACCTTGTGCGCGCGCTCAGTCGACCAGCCCAAAGTCGGGGCTGGCCACCATGTTTTCAATGTCCATCAGGATCAACATGCGCTCGCCGATCTTGCCCAGGCCGGTGATGAAGCGCGTATCGATGGCGGCACCGACTTCGGGAGGCGGCTTGATGGCGGCGGCTTCCAGTTCCAGCACGTCGGAAACCGAATCAACCACGATGCCGACCACGCGTCCGATCACGTTCAGCACGATGACCACGGTGAACCCGGTGTATTCGGCGGCCTGGGCCAGGCGGATCCGCATGTCCACGATGGGCACGATGACGCCGCGCAGGTTGACCACGCCCTTGACGAAGGCCGGGGCGTTGGCCACCCGGGTGGGGGCCTCGTAGGAGCGGATTTCCTGGACCTTGAGGATGTCGATGCCGTATTCCTCGGCGGCGATCCTGAAGGTCAGGAACTGCCGGGTCGGCGCGTTGGCCGAGCCGCCTAGGCTCGAGGTCACAGTGGCCAGGGACTGGGCGGATTGGGTGGTCAGTTCGGTAGACGTGCTCATGTCCTGTCGAGGAAAAGGGCCGGGTGGTCCTTATTGTGAAGCAAGCGGTGGCCCGGCCAACAGCTGGTCGAGCAAGGTCAGCAGCGCCTGAACGTCGACCGGCTTGGTCAGGTAGTCGGCCGCGCCGGCGGCTTTGCAGGCGGCCATCTGTTCCGGCAGCGCGTTGGCTGACAGGATCACCACCGGCATCGCTGCGCCTGCCGCGCGCAGCCGCTGCAGCAGTTCCAGGCCATCGATGTCGGGCAGCTGCAGGTCCAGCAGCACAAGGTCGGGCCTCACGCTCAGCACGGTCTCAAGCCCGCTCTGGCCGTCGACGCAAAGCTCCCAACTGATCTGCGGACGCTGGGCCAGGATTCCGCGCATGACCTCGGCATTGGTCGGGTTGTCCTCGATGTAGATCAGGCGGCGCTGCTGGTAATAGTGGGTTTGCACCGTGCTGTCGAAACGACTGGTTTCGACAGGGACGTCGGCACTGGCCGCCGGCAACAGCAGCGTGAAGCGGCTGCCCAGGCCGGCCCGGCTGGTTGCCCGCAGCTCGCCGCCCATGGCCTCGGCCAGGCGCTTGCAGATCACGAGCCCAATACCGGTGCCGGCCACGTTGCTCTGCTCCCGGCCCAGGCGATTGAAGGGCTGGAAAAGGCCGGCCAGCTGCTCGGGCGTGAGCCCAATGCCGCTGTCGGAGACGCTCAGCGCCACCTGGCCCTCGGGCGTCAGCTCGCCGCGGATCTCGATGCGGCCGCCCTCGACGTTGTACTTGACCGCGTTGCTCAGCAGGTTGATGAGGATCTGCTTGATGCGGGTGGCGTCGCCCTGCACATGGCGGGCGCCCGCGTCGACCTGGCGTACGACACTCAGCTTGCGCTGCGCTGCCGAGGCGTCGACCATGGCCAGCGCTGCGTCCAGCAGGGAGTCCAGGTCCTGCGCGCCCAGATCCAGGCGCAGGGCGCCGGACTCGATGCGCGAAAGGTCCAGCGTGTCGTCGATCATCTCCAGCAGATGCCAACCGGCCTGCTGCATCTGGCCGGTCCAGGCCTGCTGGCGGCCGCTCAAGGGGTGCTCGCGGTCCATCTCGAGCAGCTGGGCAAAACCGAGCATGGCATTGAGCGGCGTGCGCAACTCATGGCTCATGCGCGACAGGAAATCGCTCTTGGCACGGTTGGCCGCCTCGGCCGCTTCGCGCGCGCGTTCCAGCTCTTCCATCTTCAGCTGGTCCGTGATGTCCTCGACCACGCCGACCAGGCGGCGACCGCTGTCGCCACTGGCTTCCAGTGCCGAGACCGTGACCCGCACATGGATCTGGTGCCCATCCTTGTGCAGGTAGCGCTTGTCGCGCCTGTACATGCCCAACTTGCCCTGCAGAAGCAGGCGACCCAGTCGCAGGTCTTCGGCGCGGTCGTCGGGGTGGGTGAAGGTGACCGAGCGAATTTGCTTGAGCTCGTCCGGCGAATAGCCGACCAGCCGGCAGAAATGGGGATTGGCCTCCAGCGGCACGCCATGGGCGTCGGCGATCACCAAGCCTATGGGCGTGGTGTCGAAGATGTTGCGGAACCTCAGTTCGCTGTCCTGCAGCGCGGCGGCGGCATGCTGCCGCTGCTGAACCTCTCGCTTGAGCTCGGACGTTCTGGCTCGCACCAGGTCTTCGATCCGGCGAGCGCGGCCGGTCACGGTCAGCAGCAACAGGCCGAGCAAGGCCGTGCAGACCAGGCCGACCAAGGCGAACGGCAGGCCGCCGGCTCCTTCCACCAGGGGCATGCCCTGCGGGGCCAGCGCCAGGATCTGCCATTGGCGGCCCGCGAAGCTGAGCGTGCGCAGCGTGTGGGGAAGCGCCAGGTCGGGCTTCTCGCAGTGGGGCGAGCCGGCCAGCAGGCGGCGCGGTGAGGCCGGATCGGCGTCCAGCAGGCAGAGTTGAACGTAGCTGGGATGGGCCGGCAGCGACTTCAGGACCAGGTCCGGCCGCAGCGTGGCGAAGGCCACGCCGCGCAGTGCTGCCATGCGCTCGGCCGGGCTGTTCACCGAGCCTTCGTAGAGTGCCTGATAGACCACCACGCCAGTGCTCTGCTCCTTGTCCTGCGACAGCTGGAAGCCAGCGGTCGCGCTCGCCAGTCCGCTCGCTTCGGCACGGGCCAGGGCGATGCGCGGCCCCGGAATCGATCGGATGTTGACGCCCAGGGCGCCGCGGTTGCGCTCCAGCGGCTCGATCAACCGGATCGCCAGCATGTCCTCATTGGGCGGCGGCTGCAGGTCGCCGGGTCGGTCGCGGTCGCGGGCCTTGAACCCGTCCAGGCCTTCGGCCAAGGCAGCGCGGTCAAAGGCGGCCAGCTCGCCGCGCTGCAAGCGCGGCGCCCAGCCCATGGCCAGCAAGGGGCCGTTGTCCAGAAAGCTGGCCGTGCCTCGTGCGAATTCCTCGCGGCTGATGCGGGGCGCCACCGTCATCAGGCTGCGCAGCGATTCGAGCGCCATCAGTGGCTCGCGCAGCCGTGCTTCGAGCGCATTCGAGGCGTTGGCAGCTTCGCGCTCGAAGACGGAGCGCCCTCGCTGGGCATCCCATTCCAGCACCCGCGCCGTGGCGGCCGCGAGCAGCAGGGTGGTCAGCAACATGGGCAGACCCACGCTGAGACGGCGCGGTCGCCAGGCCTTGCGAGGCTGGCCCAGCAGGGTCAGTGCCATCGGCGCGGCGATCAAGAGGCCGAGGGTGTCGCCGACCCACCAGGATGACCAGGTATGCAGCCACAGGCTGCCGGGGATGGCGCCGACCACCAACAGGGCGCTGGCGCCCACCGTCGGGCTGATCAGGCAGGACAGCGCGCCGGCGGCATAGAAGCGGGCGAGGTCCTGCGGTTCCGACAACACCAGCGGTTGGCTGACCCAGCGCCGGATCGCCCAGGCACCGGCACCAGCCTGCAGCATCGCACCCAGGCCAATCAGCGCGGGGCTGAGCAGCGTAGGCAGGCCGCGTTCTTGGGCCAGCAGCACATTGGCAAGAAAGGCCCCGAGGCCTATGCCCGGCAGCACGCCGAAGCCCCAACCCAGTACTGCCGCCAGGGCCAGGCCGGCCGAAGGGTAGAGCGGCGAGGCGTAGTCCGGCGGTATCGCCAGCTGTAGCGAGGCCAGCGACACGATGGTGTAGGCCAGCGCCACGGCCAGCGTGCGGGCGATGTCGCGGAGCAGCGTCTTGCGGTAGGGCATCGAGGCAGGCGGGCCAATCGGATCGGACTGCGCCGGAGCCTACACAAAAAAAGCCGGCGCAAGGCCGGCTTTTAGGACGGGAACAACGCCTGGATCAGACGTTGAACAGGAAGTTCAGCACATCGCCGTCCTTGACCACGTATTCCTTGCCCTCGGCGCGCATCTTGCCGTTGTCCTTGGCACCGGCCTCGCCCTTGAACTGGATGTAGTCTTCGAAGGCGATGGTCTGGGCGCGGATGAAGCCGCGCTCGAAGTCGGTGTGGATCACGCCGGCGGCCTGCGGGGCGGTGTCACCGATGTGGATGGTCCAGGCGCGCACTTCCTTGACGCCGGCCGTGAAGTAGGTCTGCAGGCCCAGCAGCTTGAAGCCGGCGCGGATCAGGCGATTCAGGCCCGGTTCGTCCTGGCCCATCTCGGCCAGAAACATGGCCTTGTCCTCGTCGTCCATTTCCGACAGCTCGGCCTCGGTCTTGGCGCAGATGGCCACGACCGGCGCGTTCTGGGCGGCGGCGTACTCCTTGAGGCGGTCCAGGAAGGGGTTGTTCTCGAAGCCGTCCTCGGCCACGTTGCCGACGAACATGGCCGGCTTGGCCGTGATCAGGCACAGCGGCTTGAGGATGACGCGCTCTTCCTTGCTGAAGTCGATGCCGCGCACCGGCTTGGCCTCATTCAGTGCGGCCTGGCACTTCTCCAGCACCTTGACCAGGGCGATGGCTTCCTTGTCGCCGGCGCGGGCCACCTTGTTGTAGCGGTGCAGGCTCTTCTCGACCGTGCCCAGGTCGGCCAGGCACAGCTCGGTCTGGATCACCTCGATGTCGGAGATCGGGTCGACCTTGCCGTTGACGTGGATCACGTTCGGGTCGTCGAAGCAGCGCACCACGTTGACGATGGCGTCGGTCTCGCGGATGTGCGAGAGGAACTGGTTGCCCAGGCCTTCGCCCTTGGAGGCACCTGCCACCAGGCCGGCGATGTCGACGAACTCGACGATGGCCGGCACCACGCGCTCGGGCTTGACGATGTCGGACAGCTGGTTGAGGCGGGGGTCGGGCAGCTCGACCACGCCCACATTGGGCTCGATCGTGCAGAACGGGTAGTTCTCGGCGGCGATGCCGGCCTTGGTCAGGGCGTTGAACAGGGTGGACTTGCCGACGTTGGGCAGGCCCACGATGCCGCATTTGAGGCTCATGGCGGGGGGCTTTCTTTGGGCTCGGCGGCGGCCGATGCTGCAGGGAAGGGCGTGATTTTAGCCGGGCCGACCCGGGTAATCCCGACGCCTACAATGCCGCGCATGGAAAGCAAGCAGCGATTCGGGGTCCTGGTGCGTGGCGACGGCGCGGTCGGCCGCAGCCTGGCCCTGGCCCTGGCCGCCCAGGGGCTGCAGGTCGCGCTGCTGGGCGCCGACGAGGCTCCGCGGGCCGACGACGTGCGCACCTACGCTCTCAATGCCGAGGCGGTCGCGCTGCTGAAGGAAATCAAGGTCTGGGAGGCCTTGCCGCCCGAGGCCCGCACGCCGGTCTACGACATGGCGATACGCGGCGACCAGGACGACGCCCGGCTCGATTTCTCGGCCTGGCAGCAGGGCCGCAGCGAGCTGGCCTTCATCGTCGATGCCGCGGCGCTGGACCAGCAACTGGCCGGCGCTGTCCGTTATTCGCCCCATATCCAGCGGGTCAGCCAGCCGGTCGAAGCCGAGCTGGAGGCGATCTGCGAAGGCCGCTACTCGAACGCCCGTGCCGCCCATGGCGTGCGCTTCGATCTCAAGCCCTACGAGCAGCATGGCGTGGCCGCGCGGCTGGTTGCCAGCCGGCCGCATTTGGGGCTGGCCCACCAGTGGTTCCGTGCGCCCGAGGTGCTGGCCCTGCTGCCCTTTGACCGTCCTCAGCCCGAGCACAGCTTCGGCCTGGTCTGGTCGGTGTCGCCCGAGCGGGCGGCCGAACTGTTGGCCATGGACGAAACCAGCTTCGAGGCCGCGCTCAACGAGGCCAGCGGTGAAGCGGCAGGCCGCCTGAAGCTGGCCAGCGCGCGTGCCTCATGGCCGCTCAGTCTGGCTCAGGCCTCGTCCGTGTCGGGCGAAGGTTGGGTGCTGGTCGGCGATGCCGCTCACCTGGTGCATCCGCTGGCCGGCCAGGGCCTGAACCTGGGCCTGGCCGACGCCGCCTGCCTGGCCCGCGTGCTGTCGCAGCGCGAGCAGTGGCGCTCGCTCGGCGATGCCCGCCTGCTGCGTCGCTACGCGCGGGAACGCCTGCTGCCCACGCTGGCCATGGGCCAGCTGACCGATGGCCTGCAGCGCCTGTTTGCCAGCGAGGCGCCGGCCTTGCGGCTGCTGCGCAACCAGGGCCTCAAGGCGCTCAACCGCCTGCCGCCGCTCAAGCGCCTGCTGGCCGGCCAGGCACTGGGCCGCTGAGCCCGGGCCCACCGCCTTCACTCCTACGAGCTCATTCAGGGAACCGAATACAACATGTTCATCAAGAGTCTGGGTCTGGCTGTTGTTCTGGCCACGCTGTCCATAGGGGCCCTGGCCAACGAGGCCGTGATCCGCAAGAGCCTGGCCGAGAAGGTGCCCAACTTCCCCAAGCCCGACGAGGTCCGGCTTTCGCCCATGCCGGGCCTGTGGGAAGTTCGCCATGGCAATGAGATCCGCTACACCGATGCCACCGGCCAGTTCCTGATCGAGGGCGAGCTGATCGACCTGAAGAGCAAGAAGAACCTGACCGACGAGCGCATCAGCAAGCTCAACCAGATCGACTTCTCGCTGCTGCCGCTGAAGGATGCCGTGGTCTGGAAGACCGGCAACGGCAAGCGCCGCATCGCCGTGTTCGCCGACCCGAACTGCGGCTACTGCAAGCGCCTGGAGCGCTCGCTGCAGGACCTCAAGGACGTGACGGTCTATACCTTCGTCGTCGCCATCCTGGGCGGCGATTCGCCCGACAAGGCGCGCTCGATCTGGTGTGCCAAGGAGCAGACCAACAGCTGGCGCAACTGGATGCTGGACGGCGTGCCGCCGGTGCGCGTTGCCGCCGGTGCCTGCGACGACTCGGCCATTGAGCGCAACCAGGCCTTTGCCCGCAAGCACCATGTCAACGCCACGCCGGCCATCCTGTTCGAGGACGGCACGCGCGTGCCGGGTGCCATCAATGCCGAGCAGATCGAGCGCCGGCTGCAGGCCCTGGTGAGCGGCAGCAAGTCCTGAAGGCAGCGATGACCACCGCCACGCTGCCGATGAGCCTGCCGCTGAACCCTGTCGCCGCCCGCCTGGGCTACCTCGGCCTCGTGCCCTTCGTGCTGGGCATGCTGCTGGTCTGGCTGCTGCTGGGCTACAACGACGAAGCCCACACCTACGCAACGCTGGGCCTGTCCATCTATGCCGGCAGCGTGGTCTCCTTCCTGGGCGGCATCCACTGGGGCCTCGCGTTCCGCCAGACCGTGCCTTCGCCGCAGCCCTTTATCTGGGGCGTGGTGCCCAGCGTGGTCGCCGCCATCGCCACGCTGATGCCGGCCTATGCCGGCCTCGTGATCCACGGTGTGATGCTGATCGTCTGCTACCTGGTGGACCGCCGCAGCTATCCGGCCCTGGGTGCCAGCGCCTGGCTGAATCTGCGTTTCCGCCTGTCCATGATTGCAGCGCTGTGCTGCTTCATTGCCGCGGCCGGGGTCTGATCCATGGTCGACTTCCTGATCTCGGTCGAGGACGTCGCCAGCCACCATTTCCAGGTCGAGCTGCGGCTGGAGCGGCCGCAGGCCGGGCAATGCTTCAGCCTGCCGGTCTGGATTCCCGGCAGCTACCTGGTGCGCGAGTTCTCGCGCCACCTCAGCTCGCTGCGCGCCGAGCAGCAGGGCCAGCCGGTGAAGCTGCGCCAGCTGAGCAAGAACCGCTGGCAGGCCGAAAACCTGGCCGACGAGCCGCTCGTGCTTCGCTATCGGGTCTATGCCTTCGACAGCTCGGTGCGGGCCGCCTACCTGGCCGCCGAGCGCGGTTTCTTCAATCCGAGCAGCCTGTGCCTGCGCGCCGAAGGCTTCGAAGCCCAGCCCCAACGGCTGACCCTGGCCGGCCTGCCCGAAGGCTGGGAGGTCGGCACGGCCCTGGCCTTCGACGGCCGCTGCTACATGGCGGCCGACTACGACGAGCTGGTCGATCATCCGTTCGAGCTGGGCCGTTTCTGGCGCGGCCAGTTCGAGGTCGAAGGCGTGCCGCATGAGTTCATCGTCGCCGGCGCCTTGCCGGTATTCGATGGCGACCGGCTGATCGAGGACACGCGCCGCCTCTGCGCCGCCCAGATTGCCTTCTGGCATGGCCGTCATCCCAAGCGCGCCGAGTTGCCCTTCCAGCGCTATGTGTTCATGCTGAACGCGGTGGAAGAGGGCTACGGCGGCCTGGAACACCGCGCCAGCACGGCGCTGATTGCCGCCCGGCGCGACCTGCCGCGGCTGGGCAGCCGCGAGCTGGGCGACGGCCAGGTGCGCCTGCTGGGCCTGATCAGCCACGAGTATTTCCACAGCTGGAACGTCAAGCGCCTGCGGCCGGTCGAGCTGGCCCGCTACGACTACGACGCCGAGAACTACACCGAGCTGCTGTGGTTCTTCGAGGGCTTTACCTCGTATTACGACGAGCTCTTCCTGGTGCGCAGCGGCCTGGTCGACGAAGGCCGCTACCTGAAGCTGCTGGCCACCGCCATCAACGGCATGCTGGCCACGCCCGGCCGCAAGGTGCAGAGCCTGGCCGAGGCCAGCTTCGAGGCCTGGACCAAGTACTACCGGCCGGACGAGAACACGCCCAATGCCACGGTCAGCTACTACGGCAAGGGTGCCCTGGTGGGCCTGGCGCTGGACCTGAGCCTGCGTAGCAGCGGCCAAGCCAGCCTGGACGAGGTGATGCGGCTGCTCTGGCAGCGCAGCGGCGGTGGGCCGGTCAGCGAGACCCAGATCCTGGACGCCGTGGCCGAGCTGGGTGGCCCGGCCGCCGCCGAGGAATTGCGGCAATGGGTGCACGGCCGTGAGGACCCGCCGCTGGCCAGCCTGCTGGACCACATGGGCGTCCACTGGGCGCATGAACCGGTCCTGCTCGAGCAGAAGCTGGGCCTCAAGCTGGGCCAGGGGTTGCAGATCAAGCAGGTGTTGGCTGGCGGCGCCGCGGCCGAGGCGGGCCTGTGTGCCGGTGACGAGCTGCTGGCCTGCAATGGCTGGCGGCTGCGCAAGCTTGACGAGATCCCGCTGTTGCTGGACACGCGGGATCCGCTCAAGCTCAACCTGCTGCTGGCGCGTGAGCAGCGGGTGCTGAGCCTGAGCCTGAACCTGCCTCCGGCCACCGCGGGCCAGGTCGGCGCGGTCGGCCTGACCGTGGCGGACAAGGTGGCCGCCCGGGCCCAGACGCTGCGCCACGCATGGCTCGGCGCCTGAGCCCCATCAGGCGCTGGAGCTTTGCCTCGCTGGCCCTGCTGGTGCTGCTGCTGCATTGGATTCTGGTCGATCGGCTGCAGGCTGAATTCCAGCGCTGGAGCGCGCTGGAGGAAATGCCGCCGCGTATGCAGGCGGCCTTTGTTCGCGAGCTGAAGATGGCGGCGCCGGTCGGAGGCCGGGCGGTGGCTCGCCCGCCGCGGCAGGAGCTCACACCGCCCCTGTCGGTGCCGGCTCTGCCTGCCAGTGCGGTGCAGCCTGAGCCGGTTCCGGTGATGGAGTCACTGCCGCCCCAGGTCGCCATGGCGCCGGAGCTGACGGGCACCGTGCCGGCGCCCGCCGCCAGCGCGGCCGAGTCCGACGAGCCCGGTCCCGAGTGGCCGGCCTCGACCCGGCTCAGCTACTCGCTCTACGGCTTCTACAACGGCGACGTGCATGGCGACGCGCAGGTTGAATGGATACGCCAGGGCCGTCGCTACCAGGTCCACCTGGATGTTGGCGTAGGCCCGCGGCTGACGCCTTTCATCACCCGGCGCATGAGCAGTGAGGGCGAGCTGGGCCCACGCGGCATCTCGCCAAGGCGCTATGACGAAGACACCAAGATCATCTTTCGCGAGCGGCGCCGCACGACGCTGACGTTCAGGCCTGGCCAGGTCCAGCTGGCCGGCGGTCGAACCGAGCCGACACCGCTGGAGGTCCAGGACTCGTCCAGCCAGTTCGTCCAGCTGACCTGGCTGTTCCTGACCGGCCGCGAACCGGCCCGCGTCGGCCATGTGGTGACGATTCCGCTGGCCCTGCCGCGGCGGCAGTACGGCGACTGGCGCTACGAGGTGACCGGCGAGGAAATCATTGACACGCCGATGGGGCCGATTGCCACCTGGCATCTGCGTCCAACCCGGCCGATCAGCGGCGGCGACCTCAGCGCCGAGATCTGGCTGGCGCCCACCTTGCAGTGGCTGCCAGTGCGGCTGCGCATCCGCCAGGACGAGCAGACCTTCGTCGACCTGCTGCTCAAGAGCCCTCCGCTGCAGGCGGCGCCCGACCCTATAGTTCCATCCATCAAGAAGGAGTCCCGACCATGAGCGATTACGAATGCATCCTGACCGAGGTGCGCGGCGAGGGCGCGCGCAAGACCGGCCTGATCCAGTTGAACCGTCCCAAGCAGCTGAATGCGCTGAACGACCAGCTGATGGACGAGCTCGGCCGGGCCCTGCTGGCCTTCGACGCCGATGACGGCATAGGCTGCATCGTGCTGACCGGCTCCGAGCGCGCCTTCGCTGCCGGCGCCGACATCCCGACCATGCTGCCGCACAACTTCATGAGCGCCTTCAAGAGCGGCCTGATCTCCAAGAACTGGGAAACCATCCTGCAGGTGCGCAAGCCGGTGATCGCTGCAGTGGCCGGTTTCGCCCTGGGCGGTGGCTGCGAGCTGGCGATGATGTGCGACTTCATCATCGCCGCCGACACGGCCAAGTTCGGCCAGCCCGAGATCAAGCTGGGCATCATCCCCGGTGCCGGTGGCACGCAGCGTCTGCCGCGCGCCGTGGGCAAGAGCAAGGCCATGGACATGCTCTTGACCGCCCGCATGATGGACGCCGCGGAGGCCGAGCGTGCCGGCCAGGTGTCGCGCGTGGTGCCGGCTGACAAGCTGATGGAAGAGGCCCTGGCCGCCGCCGAGACCATCAACGGCTTCAGCGGCCCTTCAGTCATGCTGATCAAGGAGCTGGTCAACCTGGCCTTCCAGGGGCCGCTGACCGATGGTGTGGCCATCGAGCGGCGCTACTTCCATGCGCTGTTTGGCACGGATGACCAGCGCGAGGGCATGTCGGCCTTCCTAGAGAAGCGTTCGCCGCAGTTCAAGCAGCAGTAATATCGTCGCCAGCCGGCGCGCTCCAAGGCGCCGGCGCATCGACCGACAGCCTGGAGGGAAGCGCGTGAACGACGACGACGATCTGCTCGTGCTGGATGAAGAAGATGAGCAGGTCGCGCCCGACCTGGCGCCGCCCTGGAACATCCTGGTCGTCGATGACGATGAAGGCGTCCACGAAGTGACCCGTCTCTTGATGCAGGGCCGTCGCTTGGAAGGACGTTCGGTGCGTCTGCTGCACGCCTATTCGGCCGCCGAGGGCGAACAGGCGCTGCGCGACCAGCCCGAGATTGGCATGCTGCTGCTGGACGTGGTGATGGAGACCGAGATGGCCGGCCTGCTGCTGGTCGAGCGGATCCGGCGCGAGCTGAACAACCACCGTGCCCGCATCATCATCCGCACCGGCCAGCCGGGCCTGCTCAGCGAGGACGAGCTGCTGCGCCGCTATGACGTGAACGGCTACTGCCTCAAGACCCAGCTGACCGACGCCGAGCTGAACCGCATCTGCCTGCTCGCGCTGCGCAACTACCGGGACATCGTCGAAGCCGCCGGCTGAGGCCATCGACTCTTGCTTGTGCCGCGGCAGTCAAAGTTCAATAGCGCGATTGTTTGCAAATCAGGAATGACCCCTTCCATTCCTGCTGGTGTTTTCCCGTAGGCCGAATTTTTACAGTGTGGGCCATGGACGAAGCGAAGTCGCCGAGTCCAACAACCCCCGGACCCGACAAGCGGGTCCAACTGGAAAGGATTCGATCATGAGCAAGCTGTCGCAAATCACCGTCGCCACCCTGTCGGCCCTGCTGTTCGCCGGCGCCGCTTCGGCCGAGACCACCCGTGAGCAAGTCATTGCCGAACTGACCCGCGCCCAGGCCAGCGGCGAACTGGCGGCTGTGCAAGCTGGTTCCAACGGCCTCGGCTACCTGCTGCCCATCAAGGCCGGCTCGGCCAAGACCCAGGCCGAGGTGTCGGCCGAACTGCAGAACGCACGCAAGAGCGGCGAACTGGCCGCCCTGCAAGCCCAGCAAGCTGGTGTCGGCACCCTGGTGAGCGGCATCGCCACCAAGTCGGCCAAGAGCCGCGCCGAAGTCGTCGCTGAATTGCAGCGCGCCCGTGAAACCGGCGAGCTGGCCGCTCTGCAGACGCCCGTCGGCGTGCCGGCCACGCCGGCTCAGCCCGGCCTGACCGGCAGCCCGGTCTACGCCGGCAAGTAAGCCGACGCCGGTTTTTGAATGAAGAAAGGCGCCCCGCGGGGCGCCTTTTCCATTGGGCAAGTGCAATCAGGCTTCGCGGCGCAGCGCCGGGAACAGGATCACGTCGCGGATGCTGGCCGAATCGGTGATCAGCATCATCAGCCGGTCGATGCCGATGCCGCAGCCGCCGGTCGGGGGCATGCCGTATTCCAGCGCGCGGATGAAGTCGGCGTCGTAGAACATCGCCTCTTCGTCGCCCGCATCCTTATTGGCCACTTGCGCCTGGAAGCGGGCGGCCTGGTCTTCGGCGTCGTTCAGCTCGGAGAAGCCATTGGCGTACTCGCGGCCGGTGATGAAGAGCTCGAAACGCTCGGTGATCTTGGGGTTGGTGTCCGAGGCACGGGCCAGTGGCGAGACCTCGACCGGGTAGTCGATGATGAAGGTCGGCTGCCAGAGCTTTTCTTCCACCACGGCCTCGAACAGGCCGAATTGCAGCTCGGGCAGGCTCCAGTGCGCGTGCACGTCCTCGCCGGCGGCCTTGATGCGGGCCTTCAAGACTTCGGCGTCATCGGCCTCGGCAGCGGTGAGACCAGCCACCTGGATCAGCGAATCGCGCACCGACAGGCGGGCGAAGGGCTGGTCAAGGTGCACTTCCTTGCCGGCATAGGTCACGCGGGCATTGCCGGTCGCAGCGCGGGCGGCGTGGCGCAGCACTTCCTCGGTGAAGTCCATCAGATCATGGTGCGTCCAGTAGGCCGCATAGAACTCCATCATCGTGAACTCGGGGTTGTGGCGAACCGAAATGCCTTCGTTGCGGAAGTTGCGGTTGATCTCGAACACCCGCTCGAAACCGCCCACCACCAGGCGCTTCAGGTAGAGCTCCGGCGCAATGCGCAGGTACATCTCCTGGTCCAGGGCGTTGTGGTGGGTGATGAAGGGCTTGGCGTTTGCGCCACCCGGGATCGGGTGCAGCATCGGCGTTTCGACTTCCAGGAAGCCATGCTCGACCATGTAGCTGCGGATCGAGGACACGGCCTTGGAGCGGGCCACGAAGCGGGCGCGTGCCGCCTCGTCGGTGATCAGGTCCACATAGCGCTGGCGGTACTTCTGCTCCTGGTCGGCCATGCCGTGGAACTTGTCTGGCAGCGGGCGCAGGCTCTTGGTCAGCAGGCGCAGCTTGGAGACTCGCACCGACAGTTCGCCGGTCTTGGTGCGGAACAGCGTGCCCTCGGCGCCGACGATGTCGCCCAGGTCCAGGTGCTTGAACTCGTCGTAGCTTTCCTCGCCGACGCCGTCCTTGGTGACGAAGAGCTGGATGCGGCCGGTGGCGTCTTGCAGCGTGCCGAACGAGGCCTTGCCCATGATGCGCTTGAGCATCAGGCGGCCGGCCACGGTCACGGCGATGGCTTGCGGCTCCAGCTCTTCATTGGCCACGTCGCCATGGCGCTGCTGCAGCGGCAGGGCGCGGTGCTGGGGCTTGAAATCGTTGGGGAAGGGGACCGAGGTCTTGGCGCGGAGCTGGGCCAGCTTCTCGCGGCGCTCGGTGATCAGCTGGTTTTCGTCCTGGGCGGGGGCGGCTTGCGTTTCTTGCGACTGGCTCATGGCAACTCGTTGAATTTCCAGCGATTTTAGTTCCGACATCACATCGCTTCGCGATATGAGTCTTCTCTGAAGCGCAAGGCGCTTGAAGAGCCCCCTCGTAGAATCCCCCGCTTCGCCTCGTTGCCGCGAGTTCCATGCCTCGTCCATTGCCCATCCTCGACCGCAAGATCCGCTTCGCCCTGGTGGGCTGTGGCCGCATCTCGAAGAACCATGTCGAAGCCATCGCCGCCCATGGCGAGCGGGCCGAGCTGGTGGCGGTCTGCGACAACCGCCCCGAGGCCCTGCAGGCCGCCGTGGCGACCACTGGTGCCGCCGGATTCGCGTCGCTGGAGGCGCTGCTGGCGGGCTCGGACGCCGACGTGGTCGTGCTGGCCACGCCCTCGGGTCTGCATCCCCAGCAGGCCATCCAAGTCGCCGCCGCCGGCCGCCATGTGCTCAGCGAGAAGCCCATGGCCACCAAGTTCGAGCAGGGCATGGCCATGGTCCAGGCCTGCCGCGATGCCGGGGTAAAGCTGTTCGTGGTCAAGCAGAACCGGCTGAACAGCACGGTGCAGCGGGTCAAGCAGGCCATCGACGAAGGCCGCTTCGGCCGCATCTACCTGAGCACGGTCAATGTGTTCTGGACCCGGCCGCAGAGCTACTACGACGCGGCCCCCTGGCGCGGCCGCTGGGACCTGGATGGCGGCGCTTTCATGAACCAGGCCAGCCACTATGTGGATCTGCTGGACTGGCTGGTCGGCCCCGTGGACAACGTCCATGCCTACACCGCCACGCTGGGCCGCGACATCGAGGCCGAGGACACCGGCGTGATGAGCCTGCGCCTGCGCCATGGCGGCCTGGCGTCCATCAACGTCACCATGCTGACCTGGCCACAAAACCTGGAGGGCTCGATCACCATCCTGGGAGAGAAGGGCACGGTGCGGATCGGTGGCACGGCGGTCAACAAGATCGAGCACTGGGCCTTTGCCGAGTCCAAGCCCGAGGACGCCGAGGCGCTGTCCGGCAACTACGAGACCGGCAGCGTCTACGGCCCTGGCCATCCGCTCTATTACGACAACGTGATCCGCACGCTGCGCGGCGAGGCCCATGCCGAGGTCGATGGTTACGAAGGCCTGCGCTCGCTGGAAATCCTGATCGCCGCCTACCGCAGCGCCCGCGACGGCCAGCGTGTCGGCCTGCCCCTGGTGTTCTGAACAAGCAGATGACTTACTGGAAGCACGACAGCGCCATCGTCGACGAGGGCGCGCAGCTGGGCGAGGGCAGCAAGGTCTGGCACTTCGCCCATGTGAGCCCGGGTGCCCGCATCGGCGAGCGCTGCTCGCTGGGGCAGGGCGTCTACGTGGGCAATGACGTCACGATAGGCAGCAATGTCCGCATCCAGAACAACGTCTCGGTCTATGACGCGGTGACGCTGGAGGACGACGTGTTCTGCGGGCCGTCCATGGTGTTCACCAATGTCTACAACCCGCGGGCTGCCGTGGCCCGCAAGAACGAATACCGCCGCACGCTGGTGAAGCAGGGCGCCACCTTGGGCGCCAACTGCACCATCGTCTGCGGCACGACCATTGGCCGCCATGCCTTCGTCGGTGCCGGTGCCGTGGTCCAGAAGGACGTGGCCGACTTCGCCCTGATGGTCGGCGTGCCGGCCCGCCGCATAGGCTGGATGAGCCGCTACGGCGAGAAGCTTCAGTTCGACGCTGCGGGCCGCGCGGTCTGCCCGCACAGCGGCGATGTCTACCAACTCAGCGGCGAACGCTGCGAACTGATCGAACCCGGCCGCCTGCCATGAGCACCATCCCCTTCATCGACCTGAAAGCCCAGTACCAGGCCCTGCGCGACCCCATCGCGGAGCGCATGCAGCGCGTGCTGGACCATGGCCAATACATCATGGGCCCCGAGGTCAAGGAGCTGGAGGAAAAGCTGGCGAGCTTCGTCGGCGTGAAGCACTGCATCACGGTCGCCAGCGGCACCGAGGCCCTCTTGATCGCGCTGATGGCCCTGGATCTGAAGCCGGGTGATGAGGTGATCACCACGCCGTTCACCTTCGCGGCCACGGTCGAGGTGATCGCCCTGCTGGGCGGCGTGCCGGTCTATGCCGACATCGAGCCCGACACTTGCAATATCGACGCCTCCAGGATCGAGGCCCTGATCACGCCGCGCACCCGGGCGATCCTGCCGGTGAGCCTCTACGGCCAGGTCTGCGACATGGCCGAGATCAATGCCATCGCCGCCCGCCACGGCAACATCCCGGTGATAGAGGACGCGGCGCAAAGCTTTGGTGCCAGCTATCAAGGCAGGAAGAGCTGCGGCCTCTCCACCTTCGGCGCGACCAGCTTCTTCCCCAGCAAGCCTCTGGGCTGCTATGGCGACGGCGGCGCGCTGTTCACCGATGACGACACGCTGGCCCAGGCGGCGCGCGAGATTCGCGTCCACGGCCAGAGCCAGCGCTACACCCACACCCGCGTCGGCGTCGGCGGCCGCATGGACACCTTGCAGTGCGCCATCCTGCTGGCCAAGCTGGAACGCTTCGAATGGGAGCTTGCGCGACGCCGCGAAATCGGTGATCGCTATCAGCAGCTGCTGGCCTCGCTGCCGGTGCAGCGCCTGGCCGTGCGGCCGGACCGCGACTGCGTCTGGGCCCAGTTCACGCTGATGCTGCAGAAGCGCCCGGCGGTGCAGAAGGCGCTGAGCGAGGCCGGCATACCGACGGCCATCCACTATCCCAAGCCCTTGCATCGCCAGCCGGCCTATGCGCGGCCCGAGCTGAGCCTGCCTCATGCCGAGGCCGCGGCCGAGACCGTGATGAGCCTGCCCATGAGCGCCGACCTGAGCCAAGCCCAGCAGGATGCCGTCGTGGCCGCCCTGGCCAAGGCCCTGGGCTGAGTACGCGATGCCGGGACGTGGCGGGCTGCTGCGCAGCACCCTGACCCTGCTGGCCGGCGGCGCGCTGGCCCAGCTGCTGCCCCTGCTGCTGGGGCCGTGGCTGACCCGGCTCTATTCGCCGACCGAGTTCGGCCAGGCCTCCTTCGTCTGGACCCTGGCGACCAATCTTGCCGTCATCGGCTGCGCCCGCTATGAATTCGCCCTGCCGCTGGAGCGTGAGGGTGGCCCCGCGGCCTTGCTGATGGGCCTTTGCGCCCGCGTGCTGCTGGGCGTGGTGGCGGTGTCGGCCGTGGTTGCGGGCGTCCTTTTGATATTGCAAGACCAGCCGCTGGCCTGGTGGCTGCCACTGGCCGTGGCCGCCGGTGCGCTGACCCAGTGGCTGACGCTCTGGTCCACGCGGGCCGAGCGCTTCCGTGCGCTGGCTTCGGCCCGGGTCGTCCAGTACGGTGGAGGTGCCGCAGCCCAGGTCGTGTTGGGTCTCTTGCAAGCCGGCTCCCTCGGCCTGCTGCTCGGTCCCATTGCCTCGGCCCTGGCGGCGGCGCTGCTGCTCTCGCAGCCCCAGCCAGCGGGCGGCTGGGCCGGCCTGTGGCGCCAGCGCTGGAGCGAACTCAAGGCCATGGCCGCGCGTCATCGCGACTTTCCGCTGCTCAACACGCCACATGCTTTTGCGGGCGCCTTGCAGGACAGCCTGGCCCTGGTGCTGATCACCGCCTGGTCCGGCGAGGCCGCGGCCGGCTACTGGGCCCTGGCCCTGCGCTATCTGAAGGCGCCGGCCGGCCTGGTCGGCGGCGCCTTGTCGCAGACGCTTTATCCGCGCCTGGTCGGCGCCGAGACGCCGGCCGAGGGCCTGCATGCGGTGCGCAAGTCGATGCTGGTGCTGATGGCTCTGGCCCTGCCGCTGATGGTGGTGCTGCTGCTCTGGGGGCCGTGGCTGTTCGCCCGCATCTTCAGCGAGCGCTGGGTCGAGGCCGGCACCCTGGCCCGGGCCCTGGCGCCCTACATTGCCATGCACTTCATCGCTTCGCCGCTGTCGGTGGCCACCATGGCCTGGGGCGCCCAGGCCTGGGCCCTGAAGCTGGCCCTGGTGGGGCAGGTGATGTTCGTTGCCGGGCTGGCTCTGGGCCTCAAGTTGGGCGGCCTGATAGGCGCAGCCTGGGGCGTGTCGGCGGCGATGCTGGTCTACTTCAGCTACTTCTTCTGGTCGTTGGCGCATTGGAGGCACGAGTAAGCATGAGGGCCATCCTGAACCGCTGCCGTCGCCTGCTGTGGCGCACGCTCTTCTACCGCATGGTGTTCGGCGAGCGCGGCGCTGCCGGCGATTACCTGGCCCACACCCGCGTGGCGCCCAGCACCTGCATTGACGGCGAATCTGGCCTGCAGCTGGGCGACCATGTCTTCATAGGCCAGTTCAATTTCATTGATGCGACCGCGGGCCTGGTGATCGAGGAGGGGGTGCAGATCACCAACTTCGTCTCCATCGTCACCCACAGCTCGCACCGCTCCATCCGCCTGCTGGGCCGCGCCTATGTGGAGCACACCGGCCCGCCGCCCGGCTACCTGAAGGCGCCCATCCGCATCGGCGCCTACAGCTTCATAGGCCCGCACAGCCTGATCGAATCGGGTGCCCACATCGGCAAGGGCTGCGTGATCTGCGCCTATTCGCAGGTTCGTGGCGAGGTGCCCGACTTCGCCATCATGGCCGGCCAGCCGGCGGTGCAGATCGGCGACGTCCGCCAACGCGATGCCGAGCTGCTGGGCCGCTACCCCTGGATGGCCGCGCATTACGAAGCCTGGGCCGGCGAATTGCCGCCCGCACCCAAGGCATGATGAAGCAGAAGAAGCTAGTGCTGATCGGCGACGGCCAGAGCCCGCACCTGGTCAAGTGGGCGCGCGCCCTGGCGCCCGAGGTGCAGCTGTGGGCGGCTTCGTCGCGCGGCTTCACGCCGGAGTTCGAAGCCCTGGTGCCGGCCGAGCGCCGCCATGCCATGAGCACCGACCCGCTGCATGCTGGCGGCAATGTGGCTGTGCTGGCCAAGCTGCCGGCCCTGGGCCGCTGGCTCGCAAAGATCGACGCCGACTGGCTGCACGCCC
This sequence comes from Pelomonas sp. SE-A7, assembly GCF_030345705.1. Lineage (NCBI taxonomy): Bacteria > Pseudomonadati > Pseudomonadota > Betaproteobacteria > Burkholderiales > Sphaerotilaceae > Roseateles > Pelomonas sp. SE-A7. The sequence continues at coordinate 408,624 of NZ_JAUASW010000002.1, read as the reverse complement.
ATTACCTGACCTCACATGGCACCTTGGCCTGGGCCGCCAGGCGCGGCTGGGGCCTGAGGGCCCGCATCGCCGGCTCGGCCTGGGGCACGGACATCCTGGTCACGCCCGAGCAGGGTGCCGCCTACCGCTGGCTGACGCGCCGGGTGCTGAGGGCCTGCGATGTCTGCACCTCCGATTCGCTCTACATGGCCCGGCGCATGCAGGAGCTGGGGGCGGGCGAGGTGATGACCTTCCCGTTCGGCCTGGAGTCCCTGCCCAAGCAGGGCGCGAAGAAGCAGCCCTGGCTGTTCTTCGCCAACCGCGGCCTGGAGCCTATCTACGCGCCGCATCGGGTGATCACGGCCTTTGCCAATGTGGCCGCGGTGCAGGCCGAGGCGCGGCTGGTCGTCGCCAACGAGGGCTCACTGCGGCCGGCGCTGGAACAGCAGGTCCGCCAGCTGGGCCTGGACGGCAGGGTCGAATTCGTAGGCCGGCTCGACGCCAAGGCCCAGGCCGGCCACTACGCCCGGGCCCGCTGGTACCTGAGCCTGCCGGGCAGCGACTCGGTCTCGGTCTCGGTGCTGGAGGCCATGGCCCATGAATGCATTCCCATCCTGTCCGAGCTGCCGGCCAACCGCGAGCTGGTCGGCGCAGGCGCCGGTCAGGGCCTGATCCTGCGCGACGATGAGGCCTTGCCCACACTGCTGGCTGACATGGGCGACACCGAGGCTGCCGGCCGCGCCAACCGCGCCTGGGTGGCCGAGCATGGCCTGTTCGCGCCGGCGGTTGAGCGCTTCCTGGCCCGCCTGCAGGAGATAGACGACATGAAAGGAGCCGGCCGGTGAGGCTGCTGCTGATCAACCACTACGCCGGCTCGCCCGAGCACGGCATGGAATACCGGCCCTACTACCTGGCGCGCGAATGGGTGCGCCTGGGCCATCAGGTGCTGATACTCGCCGCCTCGCATTCGCATGTGCGCACGACGCAGCCGAGCAAGCTGGGTGAGGAGATCGACGGCATCTCCTACTGCTGGTATCCGACGCCGGCCTACCAGGGCAATGGCCTCGGCCGGGTGCGCAACATCTGGTCCTTCTGCCGCCAGGTCTGGGGCGACGCCGAAGCGCTGGCGCGCGAGTTCCGGCCCGATGCGGTCATCGCTTCGTCCACCTATCCAATGGATGTCTGGGTCGCGCGCAAGGTCGCTCGTCTCGCGAAGGCGAAGCTGGTCTACGAAGTGCACGACCTCTGGCCGTTGTCGCCCATCGAGCTCTCGGGCATGTCGCCCCATCATCCGTTCGCGATGCTGTGCCAGAAGGCCGAGAACGACGCCTACCGCGATGCCGACCGCGTGGTCTCGATGCTGCCCAAGGTGCAGCAGCACATGGCCTCGCATGGGCTGATTCTTTCCAAGCTGCACATCGTGCCCAACGGCATCACCTTGGAAGAATGGGAAGGCGAGGGCGAGCCGCTGCAGAGCGAGATCGCCGCCCATCTGGCAATGCAGAAGGCGGCAGGCCGCACCGTGGTCGGCTATGCCGGCTCCCATGGCCTGCCCAATGCGCTGGACGTGCTGCTCGATGCGGCCAAGCTGCTGGGCGACTCCACGCTGAGCTTCGTGCTGGTCGGGGGCGGACATGAGAAGGAGCGGCTGGCGGCGCGCGTCCGCGACGAGGGCCTCGCCAATGTCGCGATGTTCGACGCCATTCCCAAGCGCCAGATCCCGGCCCTGCTGCGCCGCTTCGACATTGCCTACATAGGCTGGCAGCGCAGCCCCATCTACCGCTTCGGCATTGCGCCGAACAAGCTGATGGACTACCTGATGGCCGAGCGCGCCGTGCTGCATTCGGTCGAGGCCGGCAACGACCCGGTGGCCGAGGCCCAGGCCGGCCTGACCGTGGCACCGGAAGACGCCGCGGCCGTGGCCGAGGGCCTGAAGAAGCTGGCAGCGACCAGCGCCGAGGAGCGCACCGCCATGGGCCGTCGCGGCCGCGAATTCGTGCTGGCCAATCACACCTATCCGGTGTTGGCACAACGCTTCCTGCAGGCTCTTGAATGACCCGCGAACGCGAGCTCACTGCCATCGCCGAGCGCTACGCCCGGCGTGACGTGGGCGACCGCTACAGCCTGCTGCGGCCCGAGGTCTGGCAGATGCTGCAGGAGCGTGAACGGGCCTTGCTCCGCGAGCTGGCGCGGCGCGAGGGCCGGCCGCAGGACTGGCATCTCGCCGAGGTCGGCTGCGGTGCCGGCGGCAATCTGCTGGAGATGCTGCGCATGGGCTTTGCGCCGGAGCATTTGCAGGGCATAGAACTGCTGGCCGAGCGCCACGAGCTGGCGCGCCAGGTGCTTCCGGCTTCGCTGCGGCTGACCCTGGGTGATGCCAGCCAGGCGCCCATGGCGCCGGCCAGCCAGGACCTGGTGCTGCAGTCCACCGTCTTCTCGTCCATCCTCAGCGACCCGGTCCAGCAGCAGCTGGCCGCAGCCATGTGGAGCTGGCTGAAGCCGGGCGGAGCGGTGCTCTGGTACGACTTCATCATCGACAATCCGCGCAACCGCGATGTGCGCGGCGTGCCGCTGCGCCGGGTGCGCGAGCTGTTCCCGCAGGGGCAGCTGCGCTGGCGCCGTGTGACGCTGGCGCCGCCGCTGGCGCGCCTGGTCTGCCGCCTGCATCCCGGCGCCTACACCGTCTTCAACAGCATTCCCTGGCTGCGCACCCATGTGCTGGCCGTGATCGAGAAACCCTGAGCCCATGAGCCAAGCCTTCCTGCCCTTTGCCCTGCCCGAGATCGGCCAGGAGGAAATCGACGAGGTGGTGGACACCCTGCGCTCGGGCTGGGTCACGACCGGCCCCAAGACGCGGCGCTTCGAGCAGGCCTTCGCCGAGTTCCTCGGTGACCCGCAGATCGAATGCATCGCGGTCAACTCGGCCACGGCCGGCCTGCACCTGGCGCTGGAGGCCATAGGCATTGGCCCCGGCGACGAGGTGATCACCACGACGCACACCTTCACGGCCACGGCCGAGGTGGTGCGCTACCTGGGCGCCGATGTGGTGCTGGTGGACATAGACCCGAGCACGATGAACATCGACCCCAGGCTGGTCGAGGCCGCCATCACGCCGCGGACCAAGGCCATCTTGCCGGTGCACTACGCCGGCCTGGCGGTGGACATGCTGGCCATCCTCGACATCGCCCGCCGCCATGGCCTGCGCGTGGTCGAGGACGCCGCCCATGCCCTGCCCACCACGCTGGAGAAGGAGCTGATAGGCACCATGGGCAGCGATGCCACGGTGTTCAGCTTCTATGCCAACAAGACCATGACCACCGGCGAGGGCGGCATGCTGGTCACCCGCAATGCCGAGCTGGCCAAGCGGGCCAAGGTGATGCGCTTGCACGGCATCAACCGCGATGCCTTCGACCGCTTCACCGCCAAGGTGCCGAGCTGGTACTACGAGATCGTGGCGCCCGGCTTCAAGTACAACCTGACCGACATCGCCGCCGCCCTGGGCCTGCACCAGCTCAAGCGCATCCCGGCCTTCCAGGTCCGGCGCGAGCAGATCGCCCAGCGCTATCTGGAAGCGTTTGCCGATCTGCCGCTGGTCATGCCGCCGCAGGCGGTGGAGGGCGACACCCATTCCTGGCATCTGTTCGTGCTGCGGCTGGACGACAGCCTGGAGATGGAGCGCGACGCCTTCATCGAGCAGATGTTCGCCCGCGGCATTGGCTGCAGCGTGCACTACATCCCGCTGCACCTGCAGCCCTACTGGCGCGATCGTTACGGCCTCAAGCCCGAGCAGTTCCCGCATTCGCAAAAGGCCTACGAGCGCATGCTCAGCATCCCGCTGTACACGGCCATGAGTGATGCCGACGTGGAACGCGTGATCACGGCCGTGCGCGAGATCGTGCTGGCGCCCTGAGCGAGCCGCGAACCATGGCGAAGCGGCTGTTCGACGTCTGCTGCTCGGCGCTGGGCCTGGCCTTGCTGTCGCCGCTGCTGCTGCTGGTCGCGCTCTGGATCAAGCTGGATTCGCCGGGCCCGGTATTCTTCCGCCAGCAGCGGGTGGGCCGCCGTGGCCGGCCCTTCGTGATCCACAAGTTCCGCACCATGCGGGTCGACAACGCCGGCCTGCAGATCACCGTGGGTCGCGACCCGCGCATCACCCGCAGCGGCGATTTCCTGCGGGCCACCAAGCTGGATGAGCTGCCGCAGCTGTGGGACGTGCTGCGCGGCGTGATGAGCCTGGTCGGTCCACGCCCCGAGGTGCCCAAGTACGTGGCGCTGTACCCGGCCGAGTTGCGGGAGCTGGTGCTGTCGGTGCGACCGGGCATCACCGATCCGGCCTCGCTGCTGTATCGCGACGAGAGCGAGCAGCTCGCTTTGGCCAGTGACCCGGAGCGCGAATACATCGAGGTCGTGATGCCGCGCAAGCTGGCCCTGGCGGCCGACTATGTGCGCCAGGCCAGCCTGTGGGGCGACCTGCGTCTGATCTTTGCCACCCTGGGCGCGCTGCGGCGCTGAAAATCCGTCCCATGTTCTGGCAATCCCTCGACGCCTTCCTGACCCGCATCCGCCGCTGGCGCGAGCCGCTGTCGCTGCTGCTCGACGGCGCCGTGGTGGCGCTGGCCTGGCAGGCCACCTATCTGTTCCGCCTGGGCTTCGAGCGCTGGATCTCGGCCCGGCCGACCTACGACGCCTGGGTGCTGCTAGGCCTGGTGCTGCTCTACATGGGCGTGCTCTGGGGCCTGCGCGTGCCCAAGGGCATGTGGCGTTTCAGCGGCTTCGGCGAGGTCAAGCGCCTGGCCTGGGCCTGTGCCATCGCCGGGGCGCTGGGCGCTGCCGTGGTGCAGATGGCCGAGTTGCGGGCCGTGCCCCGCGCGGTGCTGGCCCTGCATCCGGTGCTGGGCCTGATTGGCCTGGCCATGATGAGGTTGGGCTACCGCATGTTGTACGAGCACATGCGGGGCCGCATCAGCGGCAGCTCGGTGGAGACGCGCCGGGCGCTGGTGATGGGGGCCGGCGATGCGGGGCGCCTGCTGGTGGCCGGCATCCAGCACCAGGGCTGGGTGGTCGTGGGCCTGCTGGACGACGACGCCTCCAAGCAGGGCATGCGCGTGGGCGGCATTCCGGTGCTGGGGCGGATAGGCCAGGTCCGCGAGCTGAGCCAGCTGCAGGGCATCACCCATCTCATCGTGGCCATGCCCTCGGCCGCGCCGGCCCAGCGTCGCCGTGCGCTGGACCTGGCCGGCTCGACCGGCCTGCATGTCTTGACCGTGCCCAGCAGCGACGAGCTGCTGTCGGGCCGGGCGGTGGAGCAGGTGCGCGACATCGAACCCGAGGACCTGCTGGGCCGCGAGCCGGTCAAGCTGGACGAGGCCGGCATCAGCGAGGCGATTGCCGGCAAGGTGGTGCTCATCACTGGGGCCGGTGGCAGCATTGGCAGCGAGCTGTGCCGCCAGGTGGCGCGCTACGGACCGCAGCGCCTGGTGCTTTACGAGCTCAGCGAGTTCGCGCTCTACCAGGTCGAGCAGGAACTCAGCGAGAGCTTCCCGCATCTGCCGCTGACCCGCTTGATAGGCGACGTCAAGGACTTGGCCCAGCTGCGCCAGGCCTTCGGTCGCGAGCGGCCACAGCTGGTATTCCATGCCGCGGCGTACAAGCATGTGCCCTTGATGGAGCAGCACAACGCCTGGGCGGCCCTGCGCAACAACACGCTGGGCACCTATCACGCGGCGCTGGCCGCGGCCGAGGCCGGTGCCGAGCGCTTCGTGCTGATCAGCACCGACAAGGCGGTCAACCCGACCAATGTGATGGGTGCCAGCAAGCGCGCGGCCGAGCTGGTCATCAGCCACCTGGCCGGCCAGGGCCACAGAACCCGCTTCATGGCCGTGCGCTTCGGCAATGTGCTGGGCTCTAGCGGCAGCGTGATCCCGAAGTTCAAGGAGCAGATCGCCCGCGGCGGTCCGGTGACCGTGACCCATCCGGAGATCACCCGCTACTTCATGACCATCCCCGAAGCGGCACGGCTGGTGGTGCAGGCCGCGGCCATAGGCGAGAGCGGCCAGGTCTATGTGCTGGACATGGGCGAGCCGGTGCGCATTGTCGACCTGGCGCGCGACATGATCCGGCTCTCGGGCCACAGCCTGGACGAGATCCGAATCGTGTTCTCGGGCCTGAGGCCCGGCGAGAAGTTGTACGAGGAACTGCTCTCGGACAGCGACCAGACGCTGCCGACGGCGATCAGCCGGCTCAGCATTGCCCGCCTGGACGACCAGGCCGCCGCCGGCGCTGTGCTGGACTGGCTGTTGCCGCTGGCCGACCAGGCCCTGGACGACGAGGCGGTGCGCACCGCCTTGCGAGAATTGCTGCGCGACGAATACCGGCCGGCGCGCCACGACTGAGCTTACTTTTCCGATGTCCCAGCAGATCAGCGAATCCCACCTGAACCACCTCGAGGAAGAAGCCATCTTCATCCTGCGCGAGGTGGCGGCCTCGTTCGAGCGCCCGGCGCTTTTGTTCTCGGGCGGCAAGGACTCCTGCGTGGTCTTGCGCCTGGCCGAGAAGGCCTTCAAGAACCGCGTCGCGGGCAACGAGTTCTCTGGCCGGCTGCCGTTCCCGCTCCTGCACGTGGACACCGGCCACAACTTCCCCGAGGTGATAGCGTTCCGCGACCAGCGCGTGGCCGAGATGGGCGAGCGCCTGGTCGTCGGCCACCTGGAAGACTCCATGGCCCGCGGCACCGTGCGCCTCTCTCACCCGCTGGAATCCCGCAACGGCCACCAGACCGTGACCCTGCTGGAAGCCATCGAAGAGCACCGCTTCGACTGCCTGATCGGTGGCGCCCGCCGCGATGAAGAAAAAGCCCGCGCCAAGGAACGCATCTTCAGCCACCGCGATTCCTTCGGCCAATGGCAGCCCAAGGAGCAGCGGCCCGAGCTGTGGAACCTGTTCAACACCCGGATCCGCCCGGGCGAGCACTTCCGCGCCTTCCCGATCTCGAACTGGACCGAGCTGGACGTCTGGCTCTACATCGCTAGAGAGAACATCCCGCTGCCGTCCCTCTACTACGCCCATGAGCGCTCGGTCATCCGCCGCAAGGGGCTCTTGGTGCCCTTGACCGAGGTGACCCCGCCCGAAGCCGGCGAGCTAGTGGAGACCGCCACCGTGCGCTTTCGCACCGTGGGCGACATGACCTGCACCTGCCCGGTGGAGAGTTCAGCTTTGAATGCCTCGGACATCGTGGCCGAGACTCTGACCGTCACGGTGAGCGAGCGCGGCGCCACGCGCATGGACGACCGCACCAGCGAGGCCTCGATGGAGCGCCGCAAGAAAGAGGGCTACTTCTGATGAGCGCCGTTCTCAATTCCCTGATCCATCACGAGACCGACGTGGACACCCAGCATCGCGCCCTGCGCTTCCTCACGGCCGGCAGCGTCGACGATGGCAAGAGCACGCTGATCGGCCGGCTGCTGTTTGACAGCCGGGCCATCCTGGCCGATCAACTCGACACGCTGGAGAAGCGCGCCGCCGGTGCCCCGATCGACCTCTCTTTGCTGACCGACGGCCTGGAGGCCGAGCGCGAGCAGGGCATCACCATCGACGTGGCGTATCGCTACTTCGCCACCCGCACCCGCAAGTTCATCATTGCCGACGCGCCGGGCCATGAGCAGTACACCCGCAACATGGTCACGGCCGCCGCCGGCAGCGATGCCGCCGTGGTGCTGGTGGACATCACCAAGCTGGACCTGGAGCAAGCCGAGGTCACGCTCTTGCCCCAGACCCGCCGGCACAGCTTGCTGGCCCATCTGCTGAGAGTCCCGAGCATCGTGTTCGCGATCAACAAGATCGATGCGCTGGTGCATCCGGCCGAGGGCTATGCCAAGGTGAGCCGGGCGCTGCGCCAGTTCGCCGAAGAGGCGGGCATCGAGGTGCAAGCCATCGTGCCGGTCAGCGCCCTGCGCGGTGACAACGTCACCCAGCCGCTGGAGTCGAACTGGTACCAGGGCCCTAGCCTCCTGCAAGTGCTGGAGTCGCTGCCGACGGTGCAGGAGAAGGTTGAAGGGCGCCTGGCGATTCCGGTGCAGTACGTGGCCACCAATGGCGACGGCACGGGCCATCAGCCCCGCACGCTGTGGGGCCGCATCGCCCACGGCCAGGTCCAGGCCGGGGACGAGATCCAGATCCTGCCCAGCGGCCAGAAGGCCCGGGTGGTTGAGGTGCGCAAGGCGGGCAGCACGGTGGCACAAGTGGTGGCCGGTGAATCGGCCGGCGTGCTCCTGGACCGACAACTCGACGCCTCCCGCGGCGACTGGATCGTCACGCCGGGCTCCAGCGAGCCGACGAATGCCTTCGAGGCGACGCTGGCCTGGCTGGACACCGAAGCGGCCCAGGTCGGTCGCAAGTACTGGGTGCGCCACGGCAACCGCTGGGTGCAGGCAAGGATCACGGCGATCGAGCACAAGGTGGACATCCACACGCTCCAGGAGGCCGACGCGCATGAGCTGGCGGTGAACGAGATCGGCCATGTGCGGATCGAGACCCAGCAGCCGCTGCCGGTGGAGCCCTATGCGGCCAACCGCGTCGGCGGCGCCCTGATCGTCGTGGACCCCACAACCAATCGCACCTCGGGTGCGCTGCTGGTGAGGTGAGCATGAGTCCACGCAAACTGACGGTCTGGCTGACCGGCCTGTCGGGCTCCGGCAAGTCGACGCTGGCGCGTGAACTGCTGGCCCAGCGCCTGTTTGCCGGCGAGCAGGTCGCAGTCTTGGACGGCGACGTATTGCGGGCGGGCCTTTGCAAGGACCTGGGGTTCTCCACCGCGGATCGCCACGAGAACATCCGCCGCGTGGCGGAGGTGGCACGGCTGATGAACGATGCCGGTGTGACGGTGATCTGCGCCCTGATATCGCCACTGCGGGCGGATCGGCAGATGGCCCGGCAGATCATTGGCCGGGAGGCATTCGTCGAGGTGCATGTGGCCGCATCGCTGGAGGCCTGTGAACGGCGAGACCCCAAGGGGCTCTACAAGAAGGCGCGGGCCGGACAGATCCCCATGTTCACAGGCATCGACTCGCCTTATGAGGAGCCCGAGTCGCCGGATCTTGTGCTCGATACCGACGAGCAGACCTTAGGAGACTCGGTGCTTCGCTTGCTAGCTGTCGTGCAGGGCCGTCGGAGCGCCTAGGCATTCGCCTGGAGCGCTTGCTCCACGGCAGCCAGTGCATGTTGCCGCAACTCCGGGACGGCCGTGGCCTCCCAATGTTGAGCCCGCAACATCGGACCTGCGTACAGCAGACCTGGTTGTGGGCGGCCCTGGGCATCCAGCAGCCGGTACCTGGCGTCGACATGGATGCCCAGATCAAGCGGGCAAATCTGAAGGCGTCCGGCAGCCAGCAGATTGCCAAACAGCGTGGAACGATCGTCAGCGATGCGGCTCGAGGGCCCGGTGCAATTGAAAATCCGGACGGCCTCGAATTGATTCAACGCGCCGGATCCTCTGGCTTGCCACAGAACGGTCGCGCCGCTTGTGGTGGCCTCGACGCTGATGATGCGACCCGCCCGCTGTTGCAGCCGACCTTCGGTCTGGGCCTGGAGAAGCGGAGTCATCGCCTCCGGTGAAGCGCGGTGCCGATGTACATCCCAATGGGCCTGGAGGTGACGCAGAAACTGGGCCTGTTCTCGTGCCGACAGGCGGCGCCATAGGTCGGGCGTGTGAGGCCGCAGGGCGACCCAGACGTCACGCCAGTCATGACCGTTGGCCTGAGCCTGCTGTGTCGCCAATCGGACGCGCCGCGCCAGGTCAAGCAAGGAGCGCGGCCGGTCCAGCCAGCCGGGCTGCGGGTGCCAAGACGGTGGGGGCAACTCATTGCGACGATGTGACTGGGGACACAACCCCCGCCGTGACAGCACCAAAACCGGCCCTCGATGGCCGCGGCTGTCCAGCGACGCAAGCACGTCCAGCATGGTCAAGCCGCTGCCCACGATGGCGACCGGGGCGTCGATGCCGAGCCCATCCAGGGCTTTTCCGTGCCAAGGGTCCGCTACATATCGATCCGAAGGCAGGCCCAAGAGTCCGGAGTGTGGGCAACTTGGTGCAAAGTTCCCAAGAGCCAACAGGACGCGCGAGGCCTGAAGTGACGCACCATTTGACAGTGACGCGCGCCATCCCCCTTGTGTATCCGGCGCCAGGGTATCAACGTGAGCAATTTGATGTGACCACGCAATGTCGTCGCGCGACATCCGCTGCTGCTCCAAGCGTGCAGCCAAATAGTCCCCATAGAGTCTGCGCGGCACGAAGCCGTTGCCGCCGTACTCGGGATGCGACTGCCGAAGCCAGGTGACAAAGTCATCTGGCTGTCGTTCATCCCACGACATGCGTGCCGCCGGCACGTTGAGTAGGTGCCCAGGTGAACTGGTGCCATAGGCCAATCCGCGCCCTAACGGGCCGCTTGCATTCACCAAAGTGATGCTGGCGCCGCTTGGTGCCCGTTTCAGCAGGTGGCACGCCATCGCGGCGCCTACGAAGCCACCGCCAACAATCAGGAAATCCATTCAGTAAAGATATGTAGTGCGTTCCGAACTATTGAGATTGGCAGCCAATTGCCTTGCCGCCACGAATGGCGGCATGTTCGCATGCACTCATGAGCAGTTTTTCACGGGCCTGGTTGCCAAGGCCCGCGCATCGGCGGTGGGGATGATTGAACACCAGGCTTTCGATATCCGGGAAAACCACAGCCTTAGACGAAACTGCCAAGCAATTGCAAGCATGTTCGTTGGATTGGCGCTACAAACTCGGCGAATGCATACAGATTCGGACCTGAGTCTGGCAAATCGCGCTAGATCGGTCTGCTATGCTTCCGGCCAACCTATCAAATGAAGTCTGGAATGTCTGGGCGGAGTGGGGTGGGGATAGCGCAAGGAACAAGTGCTTGCAGCGAGATTGGTAGGGAGAGACCGGCAACTGCCTTGATCTACCGATGTCGTTGACGCCCAGAAGTGCTGCTGCATAGAATGGGTGAGCGCTCATCGTGCGCTGATTCGCGAATCAATGCGTTCATGTTCCAACAATTTGTGGAGAATCCTTTAATGAAAATGTTCACCGTCAAGGCCACCGCCCTGGCTATCGCGTCGGTTTGCGGATCGGCTGCTTTCGCTGGCACGATCACGCTGCCCGCTACGTCGACCAAGTACGCGGTTGAGTCGCTGGTCGGTACGACCGACATCACGCTGCCGACCATCCGTTACCAAATGGGCGTTGCACGTACCACGGCTCAGGACTTCACCGTGATCGTCAAGCCGACCGCCGGCGCCACGTTCACTGCTGCCAGCTGCACGGCCGCTCTGCCGACGATCACGCTGGGTGGCGCTGCCACCGGCGCGTTCACGCCGACCATCAAGCGCGCCAGCACCACGGAATGCGCCTATGAAATCGACGTGACGACGGCCTTCTCGGGCCCCGCCGGCGCGGACCTGGTCTCGCTGAACTTCCCCGGCCTGGTGCTGGACACCCACACGCTGAACATCGCTGGCAACACCGGTGGCGTGACCGTTGGTCTGTGGGACCTGGGTGAAACCGCTCGCATCGACAACTCGGCTGACGTGACCGCCACGGCTGCTCTGTCGGGCAACGCGCTGAGCATCACCGCCACGGCTGACACCGCCACGACCGCTGACGTGAACAACACGAACGGCCCGCTGTATGGCTTCGTCAACGGCGGCGCAGCCCCGGCTGACACCACCTCGACCGCTGTCGCCAAGTTCACCGTCAACAACAACAGCGGTGCTACCACCTGGCTGAAGCCGGACGGCGCCACTGCTTGGCAGTTCACCGTTGACGGCACGTCGATGGCTGTGACCATCTCGGGCACGAACTTCACGGGCCTGCACGCCACGACGCCTGTCACCGTGGCTGCTCCTGTCGGCGCTCCGGCTGTGACCGTTGGTGCTAGCTCGGCGACCTTCACGCTGCTGCCGGCCAACATCAACGCTGCCAACACGGCTCAAGACGTCACTGTCACGATGACCGCTGCTGGCAACACCTCGCTGGGCACCAGCCGCAGCTTCGGTGTGTCCGTCCTGGCCGACGTGGTCACGGGCGCTGACGAAACCCTGGCCGGTGGCAACACCAGCTGGTGGACCTGGACGGCCAACGCTGTCCAACTGTCGGCTCCGTACTTCTCGACCGACAACGGCACTGGCGTCCTGACCCGCTTCTTCTTCCAGAACCTGGGCCCGGCCGCTACGTACACCGCTGCTTGCCAAGCTGAAACCGGCAAGACCGTGACGACGGGTACCGCTGCTAGCGGCACCCTGGCTGCTGGTCAGACTGTCATCGACGCCAAGAACGTCTGCTCGTTCAGCAGCGGCATCCGTGGTTCGGTGACCTTCACGATCAACGCACCGGTCGCCAACATCAAGGGCGCCTACAACCTGGCCCTGAACGGCGGTCAAACGGCTTTCCTGCCGCTGGAGCGTCCGTACGGCAACAACAACACGACGAACGGCAGCTCGTACTAAGCAAGCCTCGTTCTCTGTTGAACGCAAAAGGGCGCCTTCGGGCGCCCTTTTTTTGTGCCTCGCACATGGAATAATTGCGGCCGCCCCGAGTCAACCCCTCCCTCTGAAAGTCATCGATCAAACATGCCCAAACTCGAATCGAGCTTGTCCCGCCAACGAGGCGCTGGCTTCACGCTGTTGGAGATGTTGGTGGTGCTGGTCATCATCGGCCTGATCGCCGGTCTGGTCGTGCCGCGGGTCACCCGTGGCCTGGACAAGTCCCAAGTTACCGCTGCCACGGCTCAGATCAAGATCCTTCGCGGAGCGGTCGAGAGTCTGCGTCTGGACATCGGGCGCTACCCCAGCAACGACGAGGGCCTCTCGATGGTGTTCAAGGCCCCGAGTGACCCTGTTCTGGCTGGCCGTTGGCGTGGTCCGTATCTGGATGAGGGAGTTCCCCTGGATCCCTGGGGCAAGCCTTACCAATATGCCGTGCCCGGCCGCGACGGCTTGCCCTTTGCGTTGTATTCGTTCGGCTCGGATGGCAAGCCCGGTGGCGAAGGAGATGCTGCCGACATTGGCAGCCTGCCGCCACAGTGAGCTCAAGAGGGCCCGGCAGCGGATTTACGCTGCTTGAAATGCTGGTGGTGTTGGCGTTGTTCGCGTTGGCCGCAGGCATCGTCGCTCCGCAGGCCGGTCGATGGCTCGAAGCCGCACAAGCGCGTGGTTGGCGAGCAGACCTCCGGGCTCGCCTTGAAGCTCAGCCGATTCGGGCGTTTCTTGCCGGTCAGGCCATCAGTCTGGATGCTCAGCAGTTGCGGGCCGAGTTGCCGGGAGCGCCTCAAGGCCTGCGCCTTGCCTTGAAACGACCCCTGAGGTACAGCGCGAGTGGTGCCGCCGAAGGTGGCGAGCTTGAGTTGATCGAAGGCGGCCGGCGCGAGCGTTGGCTGATCAGGCCGGTGAGCGGCGAAGTCCAGGAGCTGCTCCGTTGAAGCTCGCGACGCGCAAGTTGTCCGCTGACCGCACGTCCAGCGGCCTCGTCAAGGGCTTTGGTCTCCTGGAGGCCATCGTTGCTCTGGTGGTGCTGGCCACTTCAGGCCTGTTGCTGTTCACCTGGATCAACCAGAACTTGAATGGCGCCGCGCGCCTCAAGGATGCCGAGGCCAGAGCCCAGCTGCAACTGGAAGCGCAGGGATGGGTGGGTCGATTCAACCCTGCCATCGAATCGGCCGGCGAGCGAGAGGTCGCCGGGATGAAGTTGGCTTGGCGCAGCACTTTGGTCGAGCCTATGCGCGACGAGTTCAACTATGGCGCCAACATCGTTCCTCGATGGCAGCTGGGCCTCTACAGGCTGGACGTCAAGGCCAGTCGGCTTGATGGCAGTGTCCACGCCGAATGGCAACAGGTGGTCGCAGGCTGGCGCGCCAAGCCTGGGTTCAGTGAGTCCAAAGAGGGGGCGGGCCGATGAGCACGTGCTCCCGATCCAAACATCGCGCCAGTCACGAATCAGCGCTGCGCGGCTTTACGCTGGTCGAGATGCTGGTGAGCATGGTCATCGTTGCCATGATCAGCGCCATGCTCTGGCAAGCCATGCAACTGGTGATGCGGGTCGAGCTGATGCTGCAAGGCGCTACGGCTGAGTCGCAGCTCAACATGGTCCGCCGTGAATGGGTCCGCGGCTTGATAGAGGGCGCACTTCCCGAGCAACTTAACCTTGAGAAGCCGCAGTTCCAGGGGGATGCGACGGAGCTGCGCCTTGCCAGTGGCGAGGCCCTGGATCTGCCCGGAGTGGCTGGGGGCCGTATCAGGCTTCGATTGGTGCACTTGCCAGCCGAGCGCCGCAATGAACTGCAGATGTCGTCCTTGGAGTCGGAGGTCGAATCGTCGCTGGCGCAAGCTCAGCCGGCCGTGGTGCTGCTTCGATGGCAAGGACCAGCCGCGACATTCAAATATCTTGGGGATGATGGCCAGTGGCTCGAGCAGTGGCCCGTCGCGCTGCCGGCTGCTGGCGCGATGGTGCCGCACCTGCCACGTGCCGTTCTGATGAACTTGGGTGCGGCAACCGGCGGACCCTTGCTCGCGTCCATCGGCAGCGACGAGGCGCCGCGCATGCGACGCCTCGATTGGGAGCGCCAATGAGTCGAAGGCGAGCAGCGCGCGGCGCGGCCGCTCGGCAGCAAGGCTATGTGCTGTTGATGGTCGTCGCCGCGCTGGCGGTGGTGGCCTTTGTCGCCATGCGATTCTCGCTGCGCATCGATGAACTGCGTCGAGGGGCCGTGGGCTTTGACGAATACGCATCCGCACGAACCAAGGCGCTGAGTGCGCAGGCGGCGACGCTCTACTGGATGGCGACGCGTCCCATGATGGCCGATGGCCGGGGCGACGAATCGGCTGCGCTGCGCATGGACGGACGCAACTATTCACTAGGCTACGGCGCCTGGGTGTCGGTGCAGGACATGCGCGGTTTGCTCTCGGTAAATTCAGCGGATCGCGCCGTGCTCGGCAATCTGCTGATACTGGATGGAGTCGAGCCGCTGCAATCGCAAGCCTGGATCGATGTACTGGACGACTACCTCGATACCGACGATCTGCGACGACTCAATGGCGCTGAACGCGAGGACTATCGGCGCCAGTCTTTGCCCGCACCTCGCAACGACTGGTTGATGACACTGCGTGAGCTCGAGCACTTGCCGCTATGGCGCGACGACCCTGAACGACTGGCACGCATGAGCCGCTGGTTGAGCGTCAGCCCCAGCAACCAGTTCAACCCGGCCACCGCACCCGCTGAAGTGCTCAAGGCGGTCATGGTCGGAGCAAGTCCGGCCCAGATCGATCTGCTGCTTGCGCTGCGCAAGGGCGGACTGCTGACATCGGGGGCTGCGGCCGCCCACGCGACCGGTCTGGCGCTGGACCGCGAAGACTACTGGTTTGCACCGGGCTGGGACTCGCGCATCACGGTCTGGGCACCCGGTTTGCCCAGGGCGCTTGAGTACAATGCGCGCCTTACCCCGGCCGGTCGGACCGGGCCGTGGACCATCCTTGAGCAGCATTCAACGCCCCGACTCAGTCCAAGCAATGAGCCCACCGCTGCGCCTACCTTTCCGCTTCCCTTGGTCGCAAGCGAACCATCCTTCCCGACAAGCGCAGCTGCTTCGCGATCACCTTGAGCCAGCCAGCGGACGCACCTTGGGCGCCCAGCAGGTCGTGCTGTCACGCAGTCGCTGCCGACTGAAGTGGGTTCGCCTCCAGACCATCCCCGCGCCGGAGCGCGCGGCAGCACTGCGAATGCAGGCGGCGGCATGGCAGGCCTTTGACACGACCTCCTGTGCTCTCGTGGTCCTGGGCGATCTTGGTTTGGTGGTGGCGTGGGACGGTGAAAGTGCGGACCAGGACTTGCTCAAGGCCGGTCTGGATCCGAAGCGCTGCCGCCTGGTTCCTGAAACCTTGCTGCGTCGTCCCGAGCAGGATGGGATCTACCTGCAAGCCTGCCTCGAAGGTTACGAAGCCCAGCATTGGGCCGATGGCCAACTGGTCGCAAGCCGCTGGTGGCCTGACCTGCCTGAGCAGCGCGAGTGGCAGCTTTTCCTGCACACGGCATCGGGCACCGATCCATCGAATATTTCGTCTAGCAGGCCGGAGCCGCTGGCCCTGAGCTGGCTTGACCGGCCCTGGGCCACGACCGAAGGGCTGGACGAGCGCGCGGCCCAGAGTGACGACCGAGAGCATCGCCTGCTCATGCTTGGAGGACTGGCCCTCAGCGTTTGTGCCGGAGTCGTCGGCAAGCAGGTCTTCGACGTCCATCAGCTGAGCCTTCAGCGACAGAAAGAAATCACCAGCCTGCGGGCCTCCAGCGCCGACGTGCTGTCCAGCCGCGACCGGGCCCTCAGTCATGCGACCACGGCGCAGCAATGGGCGGCGTGGCTCAACGAACCACTGCCCATCGAAGTGATGGCTCATCTGCACGAGCTGATCAGCGGATCGGGTGCGCAGCTGAAGGAGTTGGAACTCACGGGCAGCAAGCTGCGGCTGGGATTGCAGATGCCGCCTCAAGCCTCTCGCTCGGCCATCGTGCGCGACCTGCAGGCCGGCGGCTGGTTCAAGGACGTGGCCGAAGCCCGTGTTGAGAACTTGGGGGGGCTGATGGTCCTCGATATGCGGCTCGAAGGTCTGCGGCCACCGGCGCGGGCTGCGCGGGCTGCGAGCGCGCCAACGGCCGCGGCTTCGGTGCCGAACCCGTTTGGCAATGCAGCGACAAGCGCCGCTGAGGTGTTTGGAGGCCGGCGATGAACGCCTCCCAACAACTGTCTGCCCAATGGCAGGAGCTGCGCAGCCAATGGGCGGCCTCGGCCCGCCTGCGCTGGGGCGTCTGGGCGGTGCTGCTCATCCTGGTCCTGTACGGCATGCAGCTGGCGCTGGACCATGTCGACCTGCAGCGCGAACGCATCAAGACCTTGGATGCTGAGTTGACGCGCATGCGCTCCCTGTCCGGCGAGCGAGCTTGGGCCGACCGGGCCAAGGAGGCCGAGCAACTCAAGATCGCCATGACGACCATGGCCTGGAACGACAACGACCTGGGCCTGACTGAGGCGGCGCTCCAGGACTGGTTGCGCAATATGGCTTCGCGCCTGGGACTGAAGACCAGGGACCTGACCATCGTGCGCGTGGAAGCCGGCAAGGGTCAGGATCCCGTCGCTGCATCCGCACTGCCGGCGGTGCCAAGCGGCTACGCTGTGCTGCGAGCCCGCATGAGCATTGAATTGCAGCGCGCGCCGCTGATGGCCTTTCTGGGCGAATGCACACGCAGCGAGCGCGCGGTCGTCGTCGAGCGGCTGGCCCTGCGAATGCAAGGGCCGGTGCCCATGGCTGAAGTCGACCTTCGTGTACTTGCTCGCAACGCAAAGGCCGGCACATGAACGCCTTGAACAAGAGCAGGCTCAAGTACGCGTCGGGGTTTGTGGTGGCGGCCCTGATCGGCGCGCTGCTTGCCCCCGGGGTGGAGCTCGACGCGAGCCTTGTGCAGGCACGTCGTAACAGCTGGGAATTGCCGGACCTGCCGCGCAAGCCGGAGCTGACGGCCATCGGGCTGTCGCTGGTGACATCACCGATGTTCGAACCCGAGGCGCAAGTGCGGGCTGCGGCCGCCGCCGCGGCAGCGGCCGAGAGCGAGGACAAGCGCTGGCGCATCGCGGGCCTATTCAGGCGCGACAAGCAGCGTGGCGTGCTGATCAACTTCATGGCACCGGGCAAACCGCCGCAGACACTGCATGTCGGCGACCGCCTGCCCAGCGGACACATGATTAAGAGGATTGATGATGGTGAGGTCTGCGTGCAACTGGGCAACAAGACCTACCGTCTGGGGGTGGAATACCGTGATTGACCGACTTCTTGAGCGAATGCCCGCCCGGGCAACGCTGGCCAGCTGCCTGCTACTGGGGGCCTGCGCCCAGATCGAGCCGAGGCTGCCGGCCGTGGTGCCCGGCGCCGCTTCGGTGAGCCCGAGCAGTGCTGCCCTGGGCAAGGAGAAGCTGTCGCCGACCATGGGCGTTGCTGCCAATCCGGTGGCGCCCGCGGCAAGCCAGGCAGCGGCCGACCCCGTCGTGCCTGTCGACACCAGCGGCGGTGAAGTGCTTGCTGCGGTCAATCTGCAGCAGGTGGCGCTCCCGGCCTTTGTGCAGTTCGTCTATGCCGAGGTGCTGCGCAAGAACGTCAACGTCCATCCGTCGATCACGGCCCGTCAGGACCTCGTGACCTTCCGCACCGGTGGCGGGCAGACAGCGGCACAGATCGAGCAGGCCGTGCGCCTGCTGCTGAAGAGCTATGGTGTCTCTGCCATCGACGTGGGCGGCCTCGTGCGCGTGGTCCCGGACAACGCACAGCTCGGCAGCCTGCCGACCATTCGTTACGGCTCCGCCACGGCCGACGTTCCGCTGCCGCTGCGACCGGTCTTCCAGCTGGTGACCTTGTCCACCGTGCGGCAGACCGATGTCACCAACTGGTTGCGCACCATGTTCGGCGAACGCATCACCGTGCAAGAGGATGCCGGTCGAAACGCCGTGCTGCTGCGCGGCAATCCGGACGACATGAAGGCGGCCCTCGAGGCCATCGAGGCCCTCGACCAACCAGCCATGAAGGGGCGTGCCAGCCTGGCGCTGACGCCAGCGTTCTGGTCCAGCGAGGAACTGGCCCGGCGGCTTGCCGAGGTGCTGGGCGCCGAGGGTTACGCCGTCCATCCGGTCGGACAGGCCATCACCCCCGGAGCCAGCCGCTATCCGGTGATCCTGCTGCCCGTGGCCGCACTCAATGCCGTCTACGTGTTCGCCGCGACCGATGCCGTCGCCAATCACGTGGCGGAATGGGCCCGTACGCTGGACAAGCCCAACGAGCGCGGCATCGGCAAGAACTTCTTCACCTACGCCGTCAAGCACAAGGACGCGGAACTGCTGGGCCAGACGCTGGACCGCATCCTCACGGGCAACCGTGGGGCGACCCCGGCTGCGGCCGCGCCGGGCACGACCGCAGGCAGCGATTCCGCAACGACCCGCCTGACGTCCGTCGTCGTCGACAAGTCGACCAACGTGCTGATCTTCCAGGCCCGGCCGGACGAATACGGCCAGATCACGTCGCTGCTGCAGACCCTGGACCGACCCACCAAGGCCGCCCTGATCGAGGTCACGGTGGCGGAGTTGTCGGTCGATGACTCGCGTGCTCTGGGCGTTGAATGGCTCAGCGACCATGGCGGCAGCTACAACGTCAATACCCAGGGCGGCACAGCCCTGGGAACGGCGGGCCTGAACTTCAAGGTCTTCAACAACGCCGGCGGCCTGCGAGTGGCCCTGAATGCACTGGCCTCCAACAACCGGGCCACCATTTTGTCGAGCCCGCGCCTGATGGCACGCAATGGCGAAGCGGCAACCATCCAGGTCGGTCAGGAAGTGCCCATCATCACGTCGCAGCAATCGACCGGCACGACCGCAGTCAACAATGGCCTCGGCCTGCTGCAGACGGTCCAGTACCGCAGCACCGGCGTGATTCTCAGAATCAAGCCGGTCATCCATTCCGGCGACCAGGTGGACCTGGACGTGACGCAGGAAGTCAGCGAAGCAGGCAAGACCGAGACTGGTGTGGCCAGCTCGCCGACGTTCCAGACCCGCAAGGTCGACACCAAGCTGACCCTGCGAAATGGCGCCACCGTGCTGCTGGGCGGCCTGATCTCCGAGACCGGATCGCAGGGCAATGCCGGCGTGCCCTTCCTGAAAGACCTGCCGCTGATCGGCAGCTTCTTCAGCAAGCAGTCCAAGGGGGGTGTCCGGCGCGAGTTGATCGTGCTGATCACGCCCTATATCGCCAACGACTCGCACGATGCCGAGGCGATCACCGACGCCTTCCGCAAGCAGCTCGGTTCCTGGGCGAGTGGTCCGGACAAGCCTGATACCCGGCCGGCCGGCACGCCGCAGCGCTGATGATGGCCAAGGACGAAGCCGGCATGGAGCGCCGCCCCCGCCGCCTGGGCGAGCTGCTGCTTGATCGCGGCCTGCTGCGCAGCAGCGACCTGGACGCGGCGCTGGGCTACCAGGCGGCCCATGGGGGTCGTATCGGTGCCGTCTTGCTGCGCATGGGTGCAGTCACGGCCGATTCCCTCTATCCGGTCCTGGCCGAGCAGTTGGGCATGCCGCTGCTCCGCGGTGCCCAGCTGGACGAAGCCGCCGTGCGCGCTGCCCTGGCAGAGCTCGGCGCGCCCGGGCAGCGACTGCTGGCCGCCGGCGTCCTTCCGTGGCGCGAGGCTGATGGTCGCTGGCAGATCGTCAGTGCCGACCCCTTGCTGGCCGATCTGCGCGAAAGCGTGGCCGCGCTGGATTCGCTGGAAGGCGCCGATTGGCAGCTGATGCCCGAGGCCGACCTGGAGCAATGGAGCCAACGCCTTGCCCGCAGCGAGCTGAACCTGCAGTCGCTGGATGCGCGGGCCCTGCGCGAACTGGCCGAGGACGCCCCGGTCATCGCCCTGGTCAACAACCTGGTGGCGCAAGCCGTCGAGGCGCGAGCTTCCGACATCCACCTGGAGCCGGGCGAGCGTGAATTCGAAGTGCGTCTGCGCATCGACGGCGTGCTGCACCTGCGCCAGAGCCTGGGCATGGATCGCTATCCGGCGGTTGCCTCGCGCATCAAGCTGATCGCCGGCATCGACATCGCGGAGCGGCGCCTGCCGCAGGATGGCCGCATCTCGATGCGCGCTGCTGGTGCCGAGATCGACGTGCGCGTGTCGTCCATTCCGGCGGTCTATGGCGAGTCCATCGTGATGCGCCTGCTGCCGAAGCGGCGCGACGACCTGTCGCTGGAACGGCTGGGCATGCGGCCGACCCAACTGGGCATGTTCAAGCGCTGGCTGGGTATTCCCAATGGCCTGGTGCTGGTGACCGGCCCGACCGGCTCGGGCAAGAGCACGACGCTTTACTCGGCGCTCGCGGCCACCAATGACCAGACGCGCAAGATCGTCACCGTCGAAGACCCGGTCGAATTCCGTCTGCCCCATGTGATCCAGGTGCAGACCCAGGCCGAAATCGGCTACACCTTTGCGCGCGCGCTGCGCGCCTTCCTGCGTCACGATCCCGACGTGATCATGGTGGGCGAAATTCGCGATCGCGAGACCGCGGAGATCGCCATCCAGTCGGCGTTGACCGGACACCTGGTGCTGGCCACCTTGCACACCAACGACGCGCCGGCGGCAATCACGCGCCTGGTGGACATGGGGGTCGAGCCCTTCCTCGTGGCGGCTTCGCTGCGTGCCGTGATGGCTCAGCGCCTGGTGCGTCGCCTCTGCGATGCCTGCGCGCAGCCCACCACGGCGCCTGCAGCCTTGAGTGACCGCTCCTTGCAGCTGTCTTTGGTCGATGCTGGCAGCGATGGCTTGCCGGTGTCCGAGCTGCCGCGCTGGCGCAAGCCGATCGGCTGCCCGGCCTGCGAGCAGACCGGATTCCGCGGCCGTGTGGGCATCTACGAAATGCTCGATCTCGGGCCCGATTTGCAGCATGCGATCGCCCAGGGCGAGCCCATCGCTTCGATTGAAGCCATGGCCAACGCCCAGGGCCGACGAAGCCTGGCGCAGGAAGGTGTCCTGAAGGTGGTGGCCGGCATGAGCACGCTGGACGAAGTCTTGCGGGCCACCGGCGGCAGCCTGGCGGACTGAAGCCATGCGATTCGACTACAGCGCGCGTGACCGTGACGGCCATGAGCACAAGGGCAGCATAGACGCCGCCGACGAGGGCGCTGCCGTGCGCCAGCTGGGCGCGTCCGGTCTGACGCCAGTCAGGCTCGACGCCGTCGATGTCCCGGCACGTCGCGCCGGTCGTGCTGCGAGCGGACGCATACGGACTGCCGACCAGACCTTGCTGCTGCGTGAGCTGGCGACCCTGCTCAGCGCCGGCGTCACCCTGGGTGATGCCTTGCCAAGCCTGGTGCAGGCCTATGCCGACCAGGCACTGGGACCGGCGCTTGATCGCTTGCACGGCCATGTCCGGGGCGGCGGTCGCCTGTCGGAGGCCTTGAGCGATGCAAGCCTGCGCCTGCCGCCCTTCGTGCTCGCCCTGACTCAGGCGGGTGAGGCCAGCGGCCAGCTGGCCCGGGCACTTGGCGAGGCGGCCGACCAGATGGATCTGGACCGCAAGGTCACGGAAGAGCTGCGCAGTGCCCTGATCTACCCGACCGTGCTGGTGGTGGCCGGCACGCTGGCGGTGCTCTTGATCTTCATCGGCGTGGTGCCCAAGTTCGCGCCGCTGATCCGTCGCGGCGGATCCAATGTGCCCGAGATGTCGCGCTGGGTGATCGAGTCGGGCGTTTTCCTGCGGGCCCACCTGACGGAGTTCGGCTTCGGCGTAGGCGGCCTCGTTGCCTTGCTCGGCATGGCGGCGAGCCGCGAAAACCTGCGCCATCAATTCATGCAGGGCTTGCTCAAGCTGCCCGGCATCGGGCCCTGGCTGTTGCAGAGCGAAATCGGGCGCTGGGCCACGATCCTGGGCACCTTGCTCGACAACCGCGTGCCCATCATCGAGGCCATGGGCATCTCGGCGCGCGTGCTGAAGTTCGAGATCCTGCGCAGTGGCCTGGAGCGAGCCGCGCGTGCGCTGCAACAGGGGCAGACCCTGGCCGTGGCCCTGGAATCCCAAGGCTGGTTCCCGGCATCGCGCCTGAACCTGATACGCGTGGGCGAGCGCAGCGGCGAGCTGCCCAAGATGCTGCTGGCACTGGGCCACAGCCAGACCGATGCGGCCCGTCTGATGCAGCGTCGCCTGCTGACCCTGATCGAGCCCGCGGCCATCCTGCTCATCGGCGGCGTCATCGGTTTCGTGATGGTCGCCGTGATGACGGCCATCACCGGCATGAATCAGCTGGCGGGCTGAGCCTCGGCCTGCGCGGCACGCAGGGCCTCGACGGCCGCCCGTGCCGCCGCCGGCAAGGGCTCGGAGTAGACCTCGGTGCGGCCGACCTGGGTGCGCTTGATTGCAGAGCGCAGGGCGACGCCGTCCGCCTGGTCTCGCAGGCCGAGTGCATCGAGGATTCGCTCCACATGTTCGGCCGGCGCCTGGCGCAATTGTTCCTGGCTGCAGCAGACCAGCTGGCCGGCAGGCAGTTCGGCGAGTGCCCAGCGCAAGCTCGCTGCGCTGGCCTGTAGCGCCGCCACCAGGAATTGCTCGAGCGCCTCGTCCTGCGACGGCCCCAGACCATGCTCGCGGAACATGGTGCGCCACATCTTCAGGTTGGACTGAAAAACGTCCGCCGGATCCCGCAGCATCCAGACGACCTTGGCAGCCGGGAAGCGGCGCAGGATGGCCTGCAGCCGGAAGCTGTGGTTGGGTGACTTGAGGATCAGGCCGCCAGCCGATGGAGCGCTGGCCTGCACGGCACGGAGAAAGGATTCCCAGGGCGCCAGCCACTCGCCGTGCTCCAGCCAGAACTCCTGCTCCAGCGTGGGCAGCAGCTCGAGGATGCGCTGCGGCTGCCAGAAGGCCCGGTAGGCGGAGGGCTGGCCCAGGGTCAGTAGTGCGAACTCGTCTTCCTGCGGCGACAGGGCGTCCACCGTCAGCCCATCCATCGGGCGGGCGATGCGCACGCCGCTGCGTGGCGGGTGCCCCAGCCGGAAAGCACAGGCATCCATGCATTGCCAGGTGAGCGGCGTTGGCCAGGCAGTTGCCGCGGTGAGCAGCTCATGCATCACGGTCGTGCCGCTGCGCCAGGGACCCAGTATCAGGAGCGGGGCCAGGTCTTGCGTACTGGCGGCGGGCCGCGCCTGCGCTTCGCTGAGGCGGGCGTTGACGCTGCCCCAGTGGGCTCGCCAGGCCAGGGCGGCCCTGAGCCGCCAGTCCAGCCTTGGCCAATGCGGGTCCTCGCGCAGCCAGGCCAGCAGCGGCTTGGACAGGGTCAGGGCGGGCAGCTTGAAGGTCATGGTTCCGCTACCAGCCGGTCGCGGCGTTGCTCGGCCGATGCCAGGTGCCCGCGCAGCGTCTGCAGCAATTGCGCCGCGAGCGCCGGTTCGCTGGCACTGAGGTCCTGCAGCTCGGTCGGATCCCGCTTCAGATTGAAGAGCTCGCTGCGCTGTTCGGCCAGGTGGTGCACCAGCTTGTGGTCACCAAGGATGAGAGCGTAATGACCTTGCGAGATCGTCTGGAAGCGGCTTTGCCGTTCCATGGCCATGGCGAAGACCGGCCTGTTCTCAAGTCCTTCGCCTTGCAGCGCCGGTCGCAGGGAGCGTCCGTCGGCATAGGGCAGGGCCTTGGCGCCGGCAAGGTCGGCGATGGTGGGCGCCAGGTCGGCGAGGCTGACCGGCGTTTCGACGCGCCGGGCCAGGGTCTGCCCGGGCAGCTTGATCACCAGTGGCACCTGCAGCACGGCGTTGTGGATACGCTCGCCGGCGTGGCCGAGGAAGCCCCGCTCGAACGACTCGCCATGGTCGGAACTGATGATCACCAGCGCCTGGTCCAGTCGTCCCTGGGCTTTCAGCTGGCGCAGCAAGGCACCCAGCGCGGCATCGGCGCCCATGATGCTCTCGCGGTATCTCAGCCGGTACTTGTCGATGCTGGCCTGGGCGGCGGGGGCGTAGTCGCCCATGGCGCGGAAGTCGCCCCAGCGCTCCAGCTCGCCGCGCGGCAGCAGCTTGTACTTGCTGACGGCGGGCGGCAGGTAGGGATCATGAGGCGGTAGCGTATGCAGCCAGACGAACCTGGGCTTGTCGCCGGCTTGCTTGAGCAGCGGATCGAGGGCACGGTAGGTGTGTTCCGCGGCGTAGGGATGCTTGTCACCCTGCCGGTAGACGTCCAGCGTGTCCAGGAAAGGCAGCAGGCTGGAAAACCAGTAGGGCAGGGTGGTGGCACCCAGGCGTGTCAGGGCAACGCGCGGTAGGTTTCCGAGCGCATCGGACTCGGTGATCACCGCGCTGTCCCAGCTCGCCGAGGTGCCGTGGTGGCGCGGGCTGGCCAGCAGATTGGCGTTGAGCGAATGGGCTTCGTAGCCGACCTCGCGCAGCTGTCTTGCGAGCGATGGGTCTTGCAGCGGTGCGGCGACCGGTGCGGCGATCTGTACCGCCCAGTGGGTCCAGGGCAGGGCACCGGTCTCCAGCGTCGAGGTGCTCGGCGTCGTGAAGTTGCTGGTCGAATAGGCGCGGCTGAAGCAGGTGGCTGAGGCTGCGAAGGCCTGCAGTTCCGGCATCAGGCCCGGACCCTCGCCGCAGACGCGCGCATCGGCTTCGGCCAGCGTGTCTATGGTGATCAGGTAGACGTCAGGGCGAGCCGGCCCGGGCGTGCTGGTGGCTACAGGGTTGGTCCTCAGCATCGTCGGTGGCGCCATCACGACTACTACCAACGCCACGACGAGCAGGCCCTGGGCAGGTCGCTGCAAGTCGGCGAGGCGCTCCACCAGGCGCAGCATCAGGCGGGTGAGGCCGAAGCGACGCACCAGCCAGGCCAGCAGGGCCAGGAGCAGCACGGCGGCCCCAACGCGCATGGCCGGGCTGATCGCGAATGCATCGCCGGCCAGCGACCGGAGCCAGGCCCAGGCGCTGCTGCCGAGTTGCCAGAGGCAGACCCACAGTGTGGGCGCCAGCACAAGGGCCCAGGCCAGGATGCCGCCCCGTCCGGCGGTGCGTGCCAGGCGGTCCAGTGCCGCGGCGGCCAGGCTGCCGAACGCGGCCAGCAGGGCAGCGGGCAGGAGCAGCAGTACGTAGGCTAGTGCCGCGTCGCGCAGCAACTGCATCGGCGTCAGGAAGGCGACGTAGGCATCGATCTGGCGCAACAGCACCAGGGGCATCCAGACCAGGCCCAGGGCCGCGAAGGCTGTCCAGAGTCGCGGCCAGAAACCGCGCGCCGCCAGCGCGACGCCGTCGCCGTTCATTCCTCGCCGCGGCCGCTCAGCCGGCGCCAGGCGCGACGGAAGAAGTCGGCGATCCAGCGGCGCAGGAACAACCAGGCGCCCACCACCGCGGCGAACAGCGGTGCCAGCAGCTGGAAGAGCAGCCCGCCCGCGTTCGGGTCGATGTACGCATGGGCCGAACCGCTGCAGGCAACGAAGAGCAGCAGGAACAGCGCGAGCAGACGTTCGATGGATCGTTTGGGCATGGTGCAGGTCTGAGGGGCTGCCGCGGCGCAGCGATAAAAGCGTGTCCGCGCGGGTCGGCAGCAGGCCGCGAATTCTATCTGCTGCACTGCTGCCGGATGGTCGTCCCGCCCTGGGGCCTGCCCTTAGAATCCGTCGCCCCAGCCGTTCGGCTGCGGGCACCCTGCACAGGCCACCGTCACCTCCAGCCGACCCACCCGCCGCCTTGAGAATCGCCCGCCACACGCTGTTCAATCTGCTGGGTCTCGGGGCGCCACTGCTGCTGGCGCTGCTGCTCATTCCCTCCCTGCTGCAGGCCCTGGGGCCCGAGCGCTTCGGCCTGCTGACCCTGATCTGGGCGGTCACCAGCTATTTCGGACTCTTCGACCTCGGCCTGGGACGGGCGCTTACGCAGCAACTGGCGGTCAGCCTGTCGCAGGGAGATGCGCAGCGGTCCGGCGCCCTGTCGGCCACCGCGCTGGTCCTGATGGCGGGCCTGGGCCTGATCGGCGGCTTGCTGCTGGTCGGGCTGGCGCCGGCGGGTGTTGCCGCCTTCCCTTCGCTCACTGATGCCAAGGCGGCGCGCATCGCCCTGCAGCTGATGGGCTTCGGCCTGCCGTTCATGGTGATAACGGCAGGATTGCGCGGCATGTTGGAGGCCTGCCATGCTTTCGGCCTGATCAATCTCGTCCGGCTGCCGCTGGGCGCCTGGACCTTTGCCGGCCCCTGGCTGGTCGTGAAACTCTGGGGGCCGGACCTGGCGCTGATCACTCTGGCCCTGGTGCTGGGCCGGGTCCTGGCCTGCGGTGTCCATGCCTGGGCGGTGTCGCGCGCGCTGCCGCAGTTGCGCGGTCATCTGCAGTGGCAGCGCCGCTGGGTGCGGCCGCTGCTGGTGTCGGGCGGCTGGCTGACGCTGAGCAATGTGATCAGCCCCCTGATGGGCTATGCCGATCGGTTCTTCGTCGGTATTGGCATTTCCGCAGCGGCAGCGGCCTACTACGCCACGCCGCAGGAACTGGTCACCAAGCTCTGGATACTGCCGGGCGCGCTGACGGCCGTGCTGTTGCCGGCCTTCGCAGCCCAGCTGGCGCGCAGCGATGACCACAGCTGGCGGCTGTTCGATCGGGCCGTCGGCCTGCTGTTCCTCGTGCTGCTGCCGATCACGCTGGGCCTGGCCCTGTTTGCGAACGAATTGCTGAGCCTGTGGCTGGGGGCGGAGTTCGCCGGTCACAGCGCAGCACTCTTGCAGCTGTTTGCGTTCGGCATCCTGATCAATTGCCTGGCCCATGTACCGCTGACCTGGTTGCATGGCGCCGGCCAGTTCCGCGGACCGGCCCTGCTGCATGCGCTGGAATTGCCGGTCTTCCTGCTTGGCCTCTGGGCCTTGACCCGTGCCTGGGGAATGCAGGGCGCGGCCTGGGCCTGGCTGTTGCGAATGTCGGTCGATGCGGCGGCCCTGTTCCTGCTGTGCGGGCGGCAACGTGGCGGCGCAGCCTGGCCGATGCGCCAGTGGCTGGCCGGCACGCTGCTCGTGCTGCCGGCCTTTGCTGCGGCCGCGCTGCCCAGCCTGGGCGGGCGCTTGCTGGTCTGGCTGCTGCTGACCGCCCTGGCGACGACAATGGCCTGGCGCCAGCGCCACTTCAATCCATGAGCCAGCTTCCCCTCGTCAGCATTGTCACGCCGGCCTACAACCAGGCCGACTATCTGCGGGCCACCATCGAGAGCGTGCTGGCCCAGGACTATCCGGCGCTGGAGTACCTGGTGATCGACGATGGCTCCGGCGACGCGACGCTGGCAATTGCCGAAGGCCTGGCCCGCGAGCATCCCGGGCGCCTTCGCGTGCTGACGCAAGCCAACGCAGGCCAGGCGGCGACGCTGAACCGCGGCTGGTCGCTGGCGCAGGGCCAGATCCTGGCCTACCTGAGCTCGGACGACTGCCTCTGTCCCGGCGCGGTGAGCGCCATGGTGGCGGCGCTCAACGCGCACCCCGAGGTCGCCGTGGCCTATTGCGACTTCTGGCTGATGGATGCCGCCGGCCGGCGCCTGCGTCCGGTGCAGGCGGCCGAGTTCGATGCCGAGCAACTGCGCGTCGAACTGGTCTGCCAGCCGGGGCCGGGTGCGTTCTTCCGGCGCCGCGTCTTCGAGGCCACCGGCGGTTGGGACGTGCGACGTCGCCAGGTTCCCGACTTTGAATTCTGGTTGCGCGCTTCCGCCGAAGGCGCTTTTCTGCGGGTGCCCCAATGCCTGGCCGACTACCGCATCCATGAGGGCTCGGCTTCCTTCATGGTCATGCCCGAGGCGCGGGCCGACGAGATCGTCCGCGTCGTCGAAGGTTTCTGGGAGAGCGCGCCGGATGCGGGCAGCGCATCGCGCGCCACGGCTCGCGCGCTGAGCATCGCAGCCAAGAATCACGCCCAGTCCGGACGACCCCTGCTGGCCCTTGGAAGGCTGGCCCAGGCCTTCCAGCGGCGCCCCGGCCTGGCCCTGGAGCCGGCGATCTGGCGCCAGTTGCTGGTCGGCTTCACGCGCCGGGCCTACTACGGCGCACGGCGGGTGCTGCGTGGGGTGGCCGCATGACCGCTGGACGCCGTCTGCTGCTGCATGCGCCCAATGTCCATACCGGCGGTGGCCTGGTCCTGCTGCAGCAATTGCTGGACGCCTGGCCCGCCCAGGCTCCGCTGATTGCCTGGCTGGACCAGCGCGCCAAGGCGGCACTGCAGCTGCCCGCGCAGGCCGAGGTGAGCTGGGTCAGCCCGAGCCTGGCCTCGCGTCTGGGGGCCGAGGTTTCGCTGGCGCGCCGGGCGAAGGCCGATGATCGCGTGCTGTGCTTTCACGGGCTGCCGCCGCTGCTGTGCCGCGCCGAGGCGCAGCTGTTCCTGCAGAACCGCAACTACCTGGGCCAGGTGCCGCTTGACGAATACGGATGGCGCACCCGCTGGCGCAATCGCGCCGAGCAGTGGATCAGCCGCCTCTATCGCTCCAGCGTCAGCTGCTACTACGTGCAGAGTCCGACCATGGCCCGCGCCCTGCAGGCCTGGTTCGGATCCGAGCCGGCGCCGCTGCGGGTGCTGCCCTTCGTGCCGGACCTCGTCGTACCAGCAAGTGGCGAGCCGCTTGCCAAGCCATTCGACTTCGTCTTCGTGGCCGACGGCGAGCCGCACAAGAATCACCGGCGCCTGGTCGAGGCCTGGCAACTGCTGGCCGGGCAAGGCCTCAAGCCTCGCCTGGCCGTGACGCTGAGCGACCGGCATGCCGCCTTGCGGGACTGGGTGATGCAGCAGGCGTCGGTGCACGGTCTGGCCATCCACAACCTGCCGCAGCGCCCGCACCATGAAATGCCGCAGTTCTACGCCGATGCCCATGCGCTGATCTTTCCTTCGCTGGGCGAGTCCTTCGGCCTGCCGCTGGTCGAGGCCCAGGTCCTCGGCCTGCCCATCGTGGCCAGCGAACGCGACTATGTGCGCGACATCTGCCATCCGGCCGAGACCTTTGATCCGGAGTCGGCGGTCTCGATCGCGCGGGCCGTGCGGCGCTTTCTCCAAAGGCCCGAAGCCTTGCAGGCGCCGCTCACTGCGGCCGAGTTCCTGAGCCGCATCGATGGCGGCGAGCCGCGCTGACGCCGATGCGAGTGCTGCTGCTGAGCCAGCATTTCTGGCCCGAGTCCTTTGCGATCAACGAGGTGGCTGCCGCGCTGGTCCAGCAGGGCTGCGAGGTGACCGTGCTGACCGGCAAGCCCAACTACCCCGAGGGCCGGGTCTTTGGTGGCTACCGCGTGGCAGGCATCCAGCGCGAGTCTTACCAGGGCTGCGAGATCGTGCGCGTGCCGCTGCTGCCGCGCGGCCCGGGCGGTGCCCTGCGCCTGATCCTGAACTACCTGTCCTTCGTCGCCAGTGCCTCCGTGCTCGGCAGCTGGGCCCTGCGTGGCCGCCGCTTCGACGTGATCTTCGTGTACGGCACCTCACCCATCCTGCAGGCGATTGCGGCCGTGGTCCTGAAGTGCTTCAAGAAGGCTGCGCTGGTGACCTGGGTCCAGGACCTCTGGCCGGAGAGCCTGCAGCTCACCGGCTATGTCAGCAGCCCGCGCCTGCTGGCCGCCACGGCCGCCGTGGTGCGCTGGATCTACAAGCGCTGCGACCTGCTGCTGGTGCAGTCGCGCGGCTTCATCGCGCCGGTGCAGGCGCTGGCCGGCGCCACGCCGGTGCGCTATCACCCGAATCCGGGCCGCCTGCCCGCACCGGTGACAGCGGGCGGGCCGCGCCTGGGAGAGGGCTTCAAGATCGTGTTTGCCGGCAACCTCGGCATGGCGCAGGGGCTGGACACCGTGCTGGACGCGGCCGCCTTGCTCGGGCCCGGCAGCGACATCCGCTGGGTGCTGGTCGGCAGCGGAGCCCGATCGGACTGGCTGGCGGCGCAAGTGCAGCAGCGCGGCCTGCAGGCGCAGGTGCTGTTGCCGGGCCGCTTCGAGCCCGAGCAGATGGGCGGCATCTATGCCCAGGCCGACGTGCTGCTGGTGTCGCTCAAGCGTGACGAAGCTCTGAGCCGGACCGTGCCCAGCAAGCTGCAAGACTACCTCGGTGCCGGCCGCCCCATCCTGGCCGCGCTCGATGGCGAGGGCGCTGCGCTCGTCACCGAAGCCGGTGCCGGCCTGGCCTGTCCCGCCGAAGACGCTGCCGCTCTGGCCGCCGCTGCGCTCCAGCTCAAGCAGGCAAGTGCGGGCCAACGCGAGGCCATGGCCGGCGCGGCACGGCGCTGCTTTGACGCCAGCTTCGAGCCCGAGGCGCTGGCACGAACGCTGCGCGCGCACCTGGCAGCTGCTAGGGATGAGGGACAATCCGCGCCATGACTGGAACGACTCCTCGCCGATTGCTGGTGCTGGGCGCCAACGGCATGTTGGGCAATGCCGTGCTGCGCTGGTTTGCACAGGATCCGCAGTACCGCGTCTTCGGTTCGGTTCGCAAGCTGGCGACCGTCGAGACCCTGCAGAGCCGCCTGCCGCAGGTCACCTTCGTGGCCGATGTGGAGGGCGAGCAGCTGAGCAGCCTGCGACGCCTCTTCACCGAGGTCCGGCCCGACCTGGTGATCAACTGCATCGGCGTGGTCAAGCAGCTGGCAGGGGCCGAGGATCCGGCCATCGCCATTCCCATCAATGCGCTGTTGCCGCATCGCCTGGCTCGCCTGTGCCTGGCGAGTGGCGCCCGGCTGATCCATATCGGCACCGACTGCGTGTTCTCCGGTGCGCGTGGCAGCTACACCGAGGACGACGTGCCGGATGCCAGCGACCTGTATGGCCGGAGCAAGCTGATGGGCGAGGTCGACTACCCGAACGCGATCACGCTGCGTACCTCGATCATCGGCCACGAGCTCAACACCGGGCACGGCCTGGTGGGCTGGTTCCTGTCCCAGCAGGGGCCGGTCAAGGGCTTCAGCAAGGCCATCTTCTCGGCGCTGCCGACGGTCGAGCTGGCACGGGTGATCCAGGAGCATGTGATCCCCCGGCCCGAACTGCATGGCACCTATCACGTGGGCGCCGAAACCATCAGCAAGTACGACCTGCTGGAAATCGTGGCCCGCGAGTATGGCCGGACCAACAAGCTGCAGTCCGACGCTGAACTGGTGATGGACCGCTCGCTGAACGCCGAGCGCTTCAACGCGATCAGCGGCTATCGGCCGCCGGCCTGGTCGGAGCTGGTCCGGCGCATGCGCGAATTCGCCTGAGCCAACCAGCCTTCCAGCTGGGCAATCAGCGTCGCGCGGTCGAACTCGCGCCTGCAATAGGCCCGGCCGCTGGCCCCCATGGCCTGCCGGGCCTGTGGGCTCAACGCGGCGAGCTCAAGCGCTCGCGCCGCCAGCGCCTTGCCGTCGCCCGAAGGGCAGACCAGGCCTGCGCCTGCGTCGCGTATCACCTGGGCGCCTTCGCCGTCCAGCATGCCCAGCAACGGCCGTCCGGCGGCCAGATAGGCCTGGACCTTGCCGGGAATGGTCATCGCGAAGATGGGTTCGGCCTTCAGTGACACCAGCAGAGCATCCGCACCCTTGAAGAAGCCGGGCATGCGCTCCAGCGGATGCCGGCCGAGCATGAACACCGTGTCCTGCAGTCCCCGGCTGGCGATGGCTTCGCGCACCTCGGGCGCGGCGCGGCCGTCGCCGACGATCAGCCAGCGGATCTGGCGCTGTTCGCGCAGCTGCTCGGCCGCATCGAGGATGGCCGGGAAGTCCTGGGCCTCGCCGATGTTGCCGGCGAACATGATGTTGAAGAAGCCCTGGTGCTCGACGACCTCGGGTGCCGGCGCCACCGCATCCAGGTCGGTGTCGAAGGTGGCCTCGGCCCACTGCGGGAAGTAGCGGGTCTTGGCCGGATCGCGCGACCAGCATTCGATGCGCGGAAAGAAACCGCGCGACTGGGCCAGGATCAGGTCGCAGCGCTTGTAGATGAAGCGCACCAGGTGCCCCACCCAGCCGAGCAGCCGCGGCGAGCGGACTACGCCGATGGCCGACAGCGTGTCCGGCCACAGGTCCAGCACCCACAGCAGCAGCGGCGCGCGCTTGAACTTCTTGATCAGCAGGGCCGGCAGGGCCGAGGTGATAGGCGAGGTCTCGAACACGAAGATCGCGTCGAAGGCCCGGCCGCGCAGCTTCCAGGGGCCCAGCAGGCAACCCCAGAACACGAAGCTCCAGTAGTTCAGCACCAGGCGCAAGCTGCCCTGGCCGCGCGGGCGCAGCGGCACGCGTATGACCTCGGCACCGGCGTAGCGCGAGAAGGCCTCAGGGTCGGCGGCGAACTCGGGCAGCACGACGCCGTCCGGATAGTTGGGCCGGCCGGTCAGCACCGTCACCTCGTGGCCGCGCGCCGTCAGCTCGGAGACGATCTCGTTGACACGGAAAACCTCGGGCCAGAAGTACTGGCTCAGCACGAGCACGCGCAAGACCCGGCCCCGCTCAGTCGTACTTGCGCCAGACCACGCGGTTCACGTAGTCGGTGTAGCTGTGGATGATGCGCAGCACCTTGTCGGAGACGTTGGGCATGCTGTAGTCGGCCACCAGGCGCAGATCGCGCTGCACACCGCGCGCCTGCCCGGCCAGCAGGGCGAGCCCCTGGCGCACGCGGTCGACGCTGAGACCCACCATCATCACGGCCGCTTCTTCCATGCCCTCGGGCCGCTCGTGGGCCTCGCGCAGGTTCAGCGCCGGGAAGTTGAGGATGGAGGATTCCTCGTTGATGGTGCCGCTGTCGGACAGCACGGCACGCGAGGACAGCTGCAGGCGGACATAGTCGAGGAAGCCCAGCGGCTTCAGCAGCTGGATGCCGGGGTGGAACTTGATGCCCTCGGCGTCGATGCGCTTCTGCGTGCGCGGATGGGTGGAGACGATCACCGGCAGGCCATGGTCCTCGGCGACGGCGTTGAGCACCGAAACCAGCTTGCCGAAGGTCCGGGGAGATTCGATGTTCTCTTCGCGGTGGGCGCTGACGACGAAGTACTGCTGCTCCTGCAGCTGCAGCCGCTGCAGCACGTCGGAGGCCTCGATGCCGGGACGGTAGTGCTCGAGCACCTCGAACATCGGGCTGCCGGTCTTGATCACCTGGTCCGGCGGCATGCCTTCGCGCAGCAGGTACTCGCGGGCGATGCTGCTGTAGGTCAGGTTGATGTCGGCCGTGTGGTCGACGATGCGGCGGTTGGTTTCCTCGGGCACGCGCTGGTCGAAGCAGCGATTGCCGGCTTCCATGTGGAAGATGGGAATCTTGCGCCGCTTGGCCGCGATCACGGCCAGGCAGCTGTTGGTGTCGCCCAGCACCAGCATGGCCTCGGGCTGCTCGACCTCCAGCACCTGGTCGATGCCGGCAATGATGTTGCCTATGGTCTGTGCAGCGCCGCCCACGGCCGCATTGAGGAAATGGGCCGGCTTGCGCACGCCCAGGTCGTCGAAGAAGACCTGGTTCAGTTCGTAGTCGTAGTTCTGGCCGGTGTGCACCAGCACATGCTCGCAATGGGCGTCGAGCCGGGCCATGACCCGCGAGAGCCGGATGATCTCGGGGCGCGTGCCGACGACGGTCAGTACCTTGAGCTTCTTCATGTCGCAGAGACCTTCATGCTGACGGTGTCGGGGCGGGCGCGATCAAAGACCTCATTGGCCCAGAGCATGACGATCAGCTCGTCCTCGCCGATGTTGGTGATGTTGTGGGTCCAGCCCGGGATGGTCTCGACGATGCGGGCTTCGCCGCCGCGCGTGACCAGCTCGTGGGTGTCGCCATTGTCGATATGGCGGAAGCCGAAATGCGCCGTGCCCTTGATGACCAGGAACTTCTCGGTCTTGGTGTGGTGGTAGTGCTCGCCGCGGGTGATGCCGGGGCCGGCCGTGAAGTAGGAGAACTGGCCGCCGTCCGGCGTCTTGAGCATCTCGACGAACACGCCGCGCGGGTCGGCGTGGCGCGGCACCTGGTAGTCGAAGGACTCGGTGGGCAGGTAGCTGACATAGGTCGCATACAGGGCCCGCTTGAGGCCGGTGCCGACGCGGTCGATCAGCAGGCTGCTGCGCGTGTCGCGGAAGCCGCGCAGGGTCTCCGCGAGTTCGCCGACCGTGGTCTCGTAACTCGGGCTCACGTCGAGGAATCCGCTCGGTGCGGCGGCATTGCCCGGCAGCGTCAGGAAATGGTCGATCACGTCATCGATGTAGACCAGGCGCAGCGGGGCGCAGGGGTCGTTGATGGTGACCGGCAGGTCGCGCGCGATGTTGTGGCAGAAGGTGGCGACCACCGAGTTGTAGTTGGGCCTGCACCATTTGCCGAACACATTGGTCAGGCGAAAGATGTAGACCGGCACCCGGCATTGCCGGCTGTAGTGCAGCAAGGCGTCTTCCGCGGCGCGCTTGCTGAGGCCGTAGCTGTTGTCCAGCGCGGCCTGGGTGGACGATGCAAAAGCAACGGCCGGCGGATTCGGCAGGCTGCCCAGGATGGCCGTCAGGCGCAGGCTGAAGTCGGCATTGCCGTCGTCGAACTCGCCCGGATCCAGCGGTCGGTTGACGCCGGCCAGGTGGAACACGAAGTCGAGCTCCTGCAGCTGCTCGATCAGCTCGCGGTCGCTGGCCTGGTGGGAGATCAGGCGCACGTCGGCGTGGCCCAGTTCCTTGAGGCGCCAGCGCAGGTTGCGGCCGACAAATCCGGAGGCGCCGGTGATGGCGATGCGCATGGTCTCAGTCCTCGGCCTGGGCGGCCTCGCCGCGTGCGATGCGCTGCATGAAGTCGAGCTTGAGCAGCAGCTGCTTCATGCCCTCGACGTCCAGGCGCAGGGTGTTGTGCGAGGTGTAGTCCTCGGCTTCCTGGATGCGCGACTCGCCCTGTTCGACGAACTTGGTGTAGTTGAGGTCGCGGCCGTCCGGCGGCACGCGGAAGTATTCGCCCAGGTCTTCGGCGCCGGCACGTTCCTCGCGGCTCAAGAGCGCCTCGTAGAGCTTTTCGCCGTGGCGGGTACCGATCTCGCGGATCTCGTGGTCGGCGCGCTGCATCAGCTCCAGCACGGCCTGGGCCAGCACGCGCACGGTGGCGGCCGGGGCCTTCTGCACGAAGATGTCGCCGTTGTTGCCGTGGGCGAAGGCGTACATGACCAGCTCCACCGCATCGTCCAGCGTCATCATGAAGCGGGTCATGGCCGGGTCGGTGATGGTGATCGGCTTGCCGGCACGCACCTGGTCGACGAACAGCGGGATCACCGAGCCGCGCGAGGCCATCACATTGCCGTAGCGGGTGCCGCAGATCACCGTGCCCGTGCCTTCGAGGTTGCGCGAGGCGGCGACCATGACCTTCTCCATCATGGCCTTGGAGATGCCCATGGCATTGATCGGATAGACGGCCTTGTCGGTGCTCAGGCAGACCACGCGCTGCACGCCGGCGGCGATGGCCGCCTGCAGCACGTTCTCGGTGCCCAGCACATTGGTGCGGACCGCTTCCATCGGATGGAACTCGCAGGAGGGCACCTGCTTCAGGGCCGCGGCGTGGAAGCAGTAGTCGACGCCTCGCATCGCGGCCGCCACGCTGCGGGCGTCGCGCACGTCGGCGATGTAGAACTTCAGCTTGGGATTGGCATAGCGCTTGCGCATGTCATCCTGCTTCTTCTCGTCGCGACTGAGGATGCGGATCTCCTTCAGCTCCGAATCGAGGAAGCGGCGCAGCACGGCATTGCCGAAGGAGCCGGTGCCCCCGGTGATCAGCAGGGTCTTGTTCTTGAACATGGGGTCAGACCTTGCGGCCAGGCAGGGCGGCGCGGAAGATCTCGTCCTTCTGCGCCGGGGTGGGGTAGTTGATCAGTACCGCGCGGTACTGGCCCTTGAAGACGAACAGGCTGCCGGCCGCGGTGCCGACGACGCCGCAGGCCTTGATCAGCGCCTCGATGTCGGCCAGCGAGCCGGCGCCGCCGAGCACCGACATGGGAATCCGCAGCGTCTGGCGCATCTGCTGGGCCAGCTCGAGGTCGTAGCCCTTCATCTCGCCGTCGCGGTCGATGGAGTTGATGACGATCTCGCCGGCACCGGCTTCCTGCAGCTGGCGCGCGAAGGCGAACGGATCCAGCTTGTGGGCCTTGCGAGCGTTGTGGGTGCAAAGCTCATAGCCCTTGGCGAACAGCCCGGTCTTCTTGCGCAGGTCCAGCACGGCCACCACGCTCTGCCGGCCGATGGCGTCGGCGATGCGGGTGATCAAGCCGGGATCGGCCACGGCAGCGGCGCTGATCGACACCTTCTCGACACCCAGGTCGATGATGCGTGCGGCCTGTTCGGCCGTAGTGATGCCACCGCCGTAGCAAAGCGGCATGCGGCATTCGGCGGCCAGCTTGGCGATCAATGCGTAGTTGGGTTCGACGCCGTTCACGCTGGCGTCTATATCCAGCACCATCAGCTCGTCGGATTCCTTCTCGTTGAAGATCTTGACGGCATTGATGGGGTCGCCCACGTACTTGGGCGCCTTGAAGACCTGGGTCTTGACCAGGCCGCCCTTGTGGACGAGCAGGCAGGGAATGATGCGGGGGCGCAGCATGGCTTCAGTGCTCCGCAAAATTCTTCAGCAGCTGGGCGCCGAAGTGGTGGCTCTTCTCGGGGTGGCATTGCACGCCGTGGATATGCCCGTTGGACACCACGCAGTCGAAGGCATGGCCGTAGTCGGCCCTGGCGGCCACATGAGCGGGGTTCTCGCACTCGAAGTAGTAGGAGTGCAGGAAGTAGAAGCGCGGCTCGGGCTCGAAGTCCCTGAACAACGGATGGCCGGCCTGGATGCTCAGGTCGTTCCAGCCCATGTGCGGCATGGGCAGGTCCTTGGACTGGGCATGGCTGTCGAAGGAACGCACCCGTCCAGGCACCCAGTTCAGGCCGGGCAGCACGCCCTCGTCGCTGCCCGTGGCCAGCATCTGCATGCCCACGCAGATGCCCAGCACCGGCACCTGCTGGCCCAGCACCAGCTCCTCGAGGCGCTGGCGCATGCCGGACTGGTTGAGCAGGTGCATGGCCTGGTCGAAGGCGCCGACGCCGGGCAGTATCAGGCGCGTGGCGCCTTCCAGCTCCTCGGCCGTGCGGGCGCGTGTGGCCGGCAGGTCCAGGCGCTTGAACATGGTCATGAAGGCCTGGATGTTGCCGACGCCGTAGTCGACGATGCGGATCATCTGAAGTACCTCTTCTCCAGGCCCAGCCAGCGGAAGATGTTGGTGCCCAGGCCTATCATCCAGCGCTTGTTGCTGTAGTCGCGGTAGGTCTTGTTCTCGCCGTCGAAGATGGCCTGCAGCTCGTCGACGCTGAGGTCCAGCTTGTGGGCCACGTACTCGAATTCCTGCTTGAGGAAATGCTCATCCATCTCGGGCCTGGACAGGCGGTCCAGCGCGGCCTCGCGGCTCATCTGGCCGGTCTGGACCAGGCTGGAGAAATGGGCGCGGCGCTTGTGGAAGCCGAACTTGCGCGGCAGCCAGTAATCCTCGTAGAAGCGGGTGAAGCGCGACTCGTGGTGCTTGTGCTGGAAGCGCTGCCAGCCGAAGCGGCGCTCCAG
The DNA here is from genome assembly GCF_030345705.1 of Pelomonas sp. SE-A7. Taxonomy (NCBI): domain Bacteria; kingdom Pseudomonadati; phylum Pseudomonadota; class Betaproteobacteria; order Burkholderiales; family Sphaerotilaceae; genus Roseateles; species Pelomonas sp. SE-A7. The sequence goes on along the minus strand of NZ_JAUASW010000002.1, from coordinate 370,568 downwards.
CTCGTCCTCGGCCTCCTTCTTGACGAAGGGCACCAGGTTCAGCGGATGGTGAACCTTCATGCCGAGGATCTTCTGGTAGTACAGCTTGTAGACCAGGATGTCGGTCAGCGGGAAGCTCTCCAGCGGCCGCTGGCCGAAGCGGCGGTGGATGTCGCCGAACAGCAGCTTGTCGATGCCGAGGTAACCGCCCCATTCCTCGGGCTCGCGGCAGCATTCGGTCGAGAAGTTGGAGCCCGTGATCACATGCTTGACGCCATGCTGGCGGGCGAACTTGTAGAGCCCCGAGAAGAACGAAGCGTCCTGCGGCAGGTCCTGGTCGGGAATGCCGGACTTGAGGAAGGCGACCTGCAGGTCCTTCATCTCTTCCCAGTTGACCACCTCGGTGAACAGCTCCAGCCCCAGGCCGTCGACCAGCTTCTCGATGTTGCCGACAGCCTGGTCGGTGTTCCAGCCGGCGTCGACGTGGAAGAGCAGGGGACGCAGGCCCATCTTCTCCTTGGCCACATAGGCGGCATAGGAGCTGTCCAGGCCGCCCGACAGGCCGATGATGCAGTCGAAGTCACGGCCCTTGCCGGCCGCCTTGATGCTGTCCGCCAGGCGCTGCAGCTCGGCCTGGCCCTTGGCGCCGGTGTCCCAGTTCGGCTTGATCGTCGATTCGAAATTGCAGCAGAAATCGCACCAGCCCCGCTCGTCGAAACGGATGTTGGGGTCGCTGGTATCCATGATGCAGTGCTTGCAGATCTGGTACGGGCGCTGGACGCTCTTCTCGGGGCTCATCGCGGATTCCTTGCTGTTCTCTCAGGCGGGTTGCTGCACGGCCGTGGCCTGGCCGGAGCGATGAACGCGTGCATAGACGGCGCGCAGCTTGCGGGCGTTGAGCTGCGGATCGAAGTTGTCGACGGCCAGCTGGCGTGCCTGGGCGCCCATTCTCGCCACCTCGTTGCGGTCGGCCTCGAAATGGCGGATCGCGTCGGCCAGCGCCTGCGGATCGCGCGCCGGTATGGCCAGGCCGGTCTCGCCATGGACCAGGGTGTCCGGCTTGGGCTTGCTGACGCAGGCGATGCTGGGCACCGAGGAGAACGCGGCCTCGAAGACCGGGCGGCCCGGTGCATCGAAATGCGAGGGGAAGGTGATGACGTCCAGGCGCTCGTAGACGCACTGGATGTCGCTGGTGGCGCCGAGCAGGTGGAAGGAGTCGGTCAGGCCATAGGCCGCGATCCGCTCGACCAGGTCGGCATGGACGTCCTGGGCCAGGCCGGCGCGCTTGAGCAGCCAGCCCTTGAGGCCGGTGTCCATGCGGGTATGGCCGCCGACGATCACGAACTCGACATTGGCGCCGGCATCGCGCAGCAGCTTGGCCGCGTCCAGCAGGTCGAACAGGCCCTTGGACACATGCAGGTTGCCGACGAAGCCGACCTTCAGCGAATCCGGCCGCAACGCGTCCAGCCGGGCCAGCATGGCCGGATCGGGATTGGGCGCGCGCTTGGCGGTGAACGAGTTCTGGATCACCTCGACCGGCATCTCGGCCGGCAGCGTGTCACGCGTGGTCTCGTTGATCGCGATCACGGCATCGGCGGCCTGCGTCAGCCGGCGATGGACCCAGCGCGTGCGCCAGGACGGCGTGGTCCATTGCGGCGAGCGCACATGGACGACCATGGGCACCTTGAAGATGCGCTTGGCCAGCAGGCCGGGGATGATCTCGGTGACCTCGTTGACGTGGATCAGGTCGATCTGGCCGGCCCATTTCTGGCGCGCCTTGAACAAGGCCGCGAGGGTGAACGGCACATGGAACAGCTCGCGCAGCAGCACCAGCCAGCGCACGCCGCGGTAGTGGCTGTAATGCGTGTTGTCGAAGCGGGTCAGGCCGCGCGTGGTGACCATGTCCACGGCAACCTTGGAATAGAAGTCCAGGGCCGTGCCGCGGGCCGCGACGAAATGGGGACGCACGTCGCCCTGGGCGAGCGCGCGCACGGCTTCGAAGAGGCTGCGGGAGGCGCCGCCGAACGGGCCGACGCCATCGAGATAGAGAACATTCATTCTGGGTTGCTTCCTAGGCTTGGGCCTGGGCCGGCAGGAGGGGTCTTCGGATCAGCGGCAGGAAGGCGCTGTTGCCATGGATGGCGATCAGGGTGAACAGGGCGCCGTTGGCGTCCGAGGGATGGAAGATGCTGCCCCACTGCATCATCAGCAGCACGAAGGTGGGGAAGCAGGCCACGCCCCAATGGTCGCCAAGCCGGGCGGCTTCTCGCAGCCGGGCGATGAAGAAGTAGCTGTACAGCGCCCCCGGCAGGCCATAGGTGGCCAGCAGGCGGGTCAGCTGGGCTTCGTTGCCGGCTGGCGTCGTGCCCACGTTCAGTTCCTCGATCTGCACGTCGACGAATTCGAAGAACCCCAGGCCCATCATGCTGGGGCTGGTCCAGAACAGCTCCAGGTGCTGCATCCACAGCCAGGGCCGGTAGAGCTGGGCGTAGATTTCCTCGGGGGTCAGGTCGGACTCGCTGCGCAAGAACAGGCGCGAGATCAGCTCGAACTGCTGCAGGTAGTTGACGATGAAGACCGAGCTGGCGATCAAGAGGTTGATGCCCACGCCCAGGCCCAGGGCCATCCAGAAACTGGCGCGCGCACTGCGCGGCTTGCGGCCCAGCCACCAACGCATGAAGGCATAGAGCGCCAGGCCGATGGAGGCGGTTCGGACGAAGGAGAACAGCAGGAAGTAGGTGGCCAGCAGCAGCACGCCGGTGTGCCGCTTGGCAAGCTCCCAGGTGCGGGTCAGCAGCAGCACCAGGGCCAGGGACAGCACCGCGGTATTGGCGATGTTCGGAAAGAAGGACACGCGCCAGCTCAGCGCGGCGTCCTCGACCGTGAAGCCGGGCAGCAGGCCCCAGATGTTGAAGTCCGACTGCAGCCAGATGAAGGCGCCGATGACCACCAGGGCCAGGTAGAGGCGGACCAGGTCGTTGGTGGCCAGCCTCGCGCGGTCGGTACTGAGCCATCCCAGCACGAGCACGATCAGCACCAGCTGCTGGACCGCGCGCAGGTCGCCGCGCATCAGGTGCCAGCCACCGGCGACGATGCCGAAGATCAGAATCGGCCGGGCCCGGCCCAGCAGGGCGCGGGCCACGGCCAGCGGCTCGGTCAGCGGCAGCAGCAGGGACGGCACGACCAGCAGCAGGTAGGCGAAGGAGCCGACCTCGGGGGTTTCCTTCTGGTCGATCGACATCGCCACCAGCATGGAAAGCACGATGAACAGCAGCAGCGACAGGCTGCGCCGGGGTTCCGGCGCGGCCATGCTGCTCAGTTCTGGCGTGCTGCCGCCTTGTGCCGCCAATGCGGTCATGCCAGGTCTTCGGGCCGCAGGTCTTCGACTTCAGTCGCGACCAGGCGCTCCAGCTTGCTGCCGGGGGTGTAGGCCAGGATGTCGCGCGGGCCGGGCGTGCGGCTCAGGCTGGCGCCGTCCAGGCGGTAGTGATCCTGCGTGTGGGGGCAGGTCCAGTCGCCCTGGCCTTCCAGCGGCAGCGGGATCTTCTCGCCGTAGGCGCTGACCCAGGCCACCTGGCGGGCCGGCGTGCCAATCATCAGCGACCAGTCCTTGCTGGACTTGGTCAGCGTCGAGCCGGCCGCCAGGAAGGTGCCGGTGCCTATGGTGATGCCGGGGATCACGGTGGCATTCGCACCCAGCGAGACGCCATCCTTGACGATGGTCTTCTCGAAGCTGGCGCGGCGGTTGACGGCGGCCCGCGGGAAGGCGATGTGCGTGAACACCATGAAGGGTGCGCAGAACACGAAGTTGCCCAGTTCGACGTGCGAAAAGATCGCGACCGAATTGCCCAGGCGGCAACCATGGCCGACCACGGCGTTGTTGCCGATGTAGACGTTCTGGCCCAGGTTGCAGTTCTCGCCGACCTTGGCCTTGGATTCGACGTGGCAGTAGTGCCAGACCGCGGTGTGGGCGCCGATTTCGGCGCCGGGGTCGACGGTGGCGGTGGGATGGATTTGGATCATCGAAGGCTTGCTTTTCAGGGGGCAGAGGGGCTCAGGCCAGCAGGCGGCCTAGATTGTCTACGAATCCCGGCGCGGCATAGCGCCAGGTCGAGGCCGGATCGCCACTGGGGCGACGTTCGAGCAGCGCCCAGACGTCGGCCGGTTGGCGGGCCAGGTGGATCAGCCGGTTGTCGATCGCTTCGAGCATGGGCTCATGGCCGGCGAGCGGAATCACCACGCTGGGCAGGCCCAGGGCGGCGGCGTCGAAATGGCAGGCCGAGGCGATGCTCAGGTGCAGGTCGGCCGCTGCCAGCAACTGGTAGACATTGGGCTGCTCGGCGCCGCCGATGATGCGGATGCGCGGGTGGGCGCGCAGCTCGTCGAAGCTGCGGTTGCCGGCGTCATAGAAGGGGTGCAGCTTGATCGCCAGCTCCCAATCGAGGCCGGCCGGGGCCTGGTCGGCCAGGGCCGAGACCCAGGCTGCCAGGCGTTCGGAGTCCAGCCCCTGCGAGCTCAGCACCAGATGCAGACGCGGGTCCGGACGGTGCAGGCTGCGCTGCTCGCGGGCCTGGTCGATCAGCTCGTTGCCTATGGCCACGGCATGGTCCCTGCCCTGGCGGGTGCCGGCGAGCTGGTCTATCCAGTAGTCGCCGCGGCAGGCCAGATGGTCGGGCAGCAGCAATTCGGCCGGCGTGCCGGGCACCCACTCCGGGATGACGTCCGGGTGCACCGCGTCGTACATGCCGTGCTGCAGTTCAACGAAGCGCACACCGAGGCGCTTGCACGCAATGATCAGTCCGTACTCGCCGGTGTCCGACACCAGGACCGCCCGGGGCTTCAGGCGGCGCAGCAACAGCGCATACAGCCTGGCCTGCCAGTAGGCGGTCGAGATCCGCGACAGCAGCCAGCTGCCCTGCACCTGCAGGCCCACCTGCTCGGCCAGGTCCTTGGCCAGCTGGTCGCAGAAGCCGCGCGCGGCGCGCACCGGCATCAGCTTGCCGAGCACCCGGCCCCAGAACGTGAAGACCACCGGGTCCAGCTGGGCCGGGAAGCAGGCGGCGGCGGCCTGACGCTCGAAGTCCAGGCTGTTGACCTCTTCCAGCTTGACGTAGCTGCGGCCGGTGGCCAGCAGGCCGTCGAAATAGACGTCGCGGAAGCGCTCGCCCTGCGCCATGCGCAGGCCGGTGCGGCAGGTCTTGATCAGCAGTTCGACCACCTGACCGCGCAGCAGCAGGGCGGCGAGCCGCCCGGTGTCGCGCAAGGCCGCCAGGATGCGCGGGCCGTTGGAGCGCGCGGGTTGTGCCAGTGGCAGGGCTTCGGCCAGGTGGGTCAGCGGGTTGCGCAGCACCCGCCAGGCCGACCAGCCGTCGACCTTGAAATCGAACAGTCGGGTGCGCCGCTCGAAGTCCTGCAGTGCGGCCAGCCGGTTCTGGACGTTGCCGTCAGGCGCCACGGCCGGCACTCCTCAATCCGTAGATGTCGGCGCACAGGGCCATCGAGCGCGTGGCCTCGGCCAGGCTGGCCAAGCGGGTCGGCTGGCCCTCGAGCACGGCGACGATCTGCTCGGCCTGGTGACGCAGGCCCGGCTTGAAGTCGGTGTCCACCGGATCGGCGGGAGCCTCGGTCAGGCGGCGTTCACCGCGGCGCTGCACGCCCAGCTTCTCGAGCGGACGCATCTCCAGCCGGACCTGGCTGTTGGTCACCGTGACCGACCAGGGGCCGGGGCCGTTCCAGACGGCCTGGTAGACGCCCACGTCGCCGCTGGCGTAGTGCACGGTCGCGACCACATGGCCGGGCTGCTCGGCGTTCCAGGCCTGCGTGGGCTGCACCGACACGATCTCGCCGCGGCCGAACAGGTTCAGGTAGTCGATCAGGTGGATGGAGTTCGCATACATGTAGTTGCGCACCACCTCGTCCGGCTGGCCACCTTCGCGGGCCGAGACCATGTCCTGCTGGTCCAGCACCGAGATCAGGCGCGGGCTGTCGTCGGTGGCCAGCTCGGCCAGGGCCTGGCGGGTCGAGGCATAGCTGCGGCGGTTCAGCGCCACATAGGCCCGCGTGCCGGCGCTGGCGGCGGCTGCGGCGATCTCCTCGGCCTGGGGCAGGTCCACACCGACCGGCTTCTCCAGGAAGCAGACCCAGGGATGGCGGAAGGCCGCGAGGCAGACCTCGCGAGCCGACAGCTCGTTCACGGCCACGACCACGGCATCGGCCTGCGTCGCGGCGTACAGGGCGTCGACGCTGTCATTGACCGCTGTGCCGTACTGCGCGGCCAGCGCTTCGGCGCGCTGGCGCGAGCGGCCGGCCACGCCGACGATCTGCACGCCGGGCAGCGAGGCGAAGGCCTTGGCATGTTCTTGGGCCATGTAGCCGGAGCCGACGATGGCGATCTTCCATTGCTTCATTGTTGGAATTCCTGTTTTCAGAAACGGGGCACTCAGGCCCACTTGAAGACGCGTTCGCGCGGCAGGGCCGGATCGTCCAGGCGGACGGCGCGGCCGCCGGCCTCATGCGAGGCATGGGCCGCCACCAGGCAGCCCAGGGCATGGGCGCCATCGGCGCCGCTCGGATAGCCTTCGCCGGCCAGCAGGGCCTGCCAGACGGCCATGGTCGGCACCACGGTGTCGGCCGGCTCGATCTGCTCGACGCGGATGTCGACCGGCATGCCGTAGCGGGTGGTCGGCAGCTCGCGGTACTGGGCCTGGCGGGCGGCGATGCGCATGTCGCCGTTGAGTTCGTCGACCACGATCTGGCCATGGCGGCAGATGTAGACAACCTGCAGGCCCCAACCGGCGGACGCGGAGAAATCGATGAACATCGACGGGCCCGCGGCGCTGCGCGCCAGCAATCGGCCCGAGCGGTCCTCGAACTGCGGGCCGCGCGGATTGGCCAGCTGGCCGTCTTCGAACCAGGCCTGCACCTCGGCCACCGGCTGGTCGCTGAGGTAGCGGAACATCTCGAAGTAGTGGCTGGCATTCATGGCCAGGCCGAAATTGGAGCCGGCCACCAGGATGCTGGCGAGCGGTCCGAGTTCCTCGCTGCCTATCAGCGCCTTGACCTGGGTGTACTGGGCCATGAAGCGCATCTGGTGGTTGACGGCCAGGCGCGTGCCGCTGCGCTCGCAGGCGGCCAACATGGCGTCGGCCTCGGCCAGCGAAGTCGCGAGCGGCTTCTCGCACAGGATGTGGCGCGTGCCTTGCTCGACGGCGGCCAGTACGAAGGGAGCATGCGTAGGCGCCGTCGTGGCGATCACCAGGGCCGCCGGTTTGACCGTGGCCAGCATCTGGTAGGCGTCGGTGAAGCAGGCCTCGGCGGCCACGCCAAACTGGGCCTGCACGGCCTTCAGTGCGTCCGGGTTGGTGTCGGCTGCGCCGCAGACGTCCATGCCGAGCCGGCGTGCCGCCTCGACATGGCGCAGGCCCATGCGGCCCAGGCCGATGACGGCGACACGCAGGCCGGCGGCCGCGCTGGAAGTGGGGGTGGAAGTCATGGAACGGCTCTCAGGACAACGGTGAAGGGCTGGCGTGGCCGGCCCGGAAGATCTGGCTGTGCCAGCTGCGCAGCGCCCGGCCCGGATTTCCCCAGGGCAGGTCGAAGCTGCGCATGGCCACGGTGGTGGTGAACAGGGCCAGCAGGCCCTGGGTCAAGGCGAAGCCCATGGCCGCGCCGTCTATGCCGAAGCGGTGCACCAGCAGCCAGGTGCAGCAGGCTCCGCACAGGGCCGCGCTGCTGGTGGTCAGCGACAGCAGGCCGGTGCGGGCCGAGTAGAAGAACAGCACCGAGGTGCAGAGATAGACGCCGCTGAAGGCGCCGCCGAGCATGAACCAGGGCAGCACGGCGGCGGCGTCCTGGTAGCGCGCGCCCAGCAGGGCCATGCTGGCCCAGTGCAGCACCAGGCCCACGCCGGCGGCCAGGATGAAGAAGCAGGGCATGGCCACGTAGATGGCACCCACGGCGCCGAGGGCATCGCCTTCCTTGCGGCTGGCCAGGCGGGCATAGAGCCAGGGCCCATAGGCCTTGACGAAGGCGTCGGCCAGGATGGACATGACCATGCCCAGCTGCGCGCCGGCACCGTAGATGCCCAGGGCATGAGCGCCCAGATGGGCCGACACGGTCCAGCGGTCGGCGGTGCTGAGCAGCACGCCGGCCAGCGAATGCAGGATCAGCGGCAGGCCGAAGGCGAACAGCTCCCTGAACTGGATGCCGCGCGGGGCCCAGCGCAGATCGCCGTCGCGGCGCAGCAGGCCGACCGCGAGCAAGCCCATCAGGCAGGCGGCCAGGGCGATGCCGCCGTTGCGGCCTTCGCTACCCATGCCCAGCGCCAGCACGGCCAGCAGCGAAAGCAGCACGTTGAGCGTGCTGGCACCGACCTGCACCACGGCATTGGCCAGCGGACGGTGCTGGCTTTGCCAAAGCACCAGGCGGCATTGCAGCAGCACGCCGGCACCGGCCGTCAGCGCAGCCAGGGCGCCCCAGGTCGGCGAGATGCCGGCCGCCAGCTGCGGCCAGGCGGCGAGCACGGCGGCCGCGAGCAGGGCCACCAGCCCGGTGCTCAGCACGGCCAGGGCCACGGCCGTGCCGGTGTAGGCCGGCATTTCCTCGCGCGGCTTCTTGAACCACAGCACGCCCAGCGCCGCATGGGCATTGAGGCCCGACAGCGTCATGCACAGCGTGGTGAGCATGGAGAAGCCGACCACCTGGCCGTACTGCTCGGGCGTCAGCACCCGCGTCAGCAGCGGCAGCAGCAGGAAAGGCACCGCCGCCGAGGCCACATTGGCCGCGGCATAGACGATGCCCGCACGCAGGAACTTCATGTCGGCTCGTGGACTCAGGTCTGCTGGACGAACGCGCGCAGCAGGGCCAGGCCGGCCTCGCCACTCTTTTCAGGATGGAACTGGCAGCCGACGATTCGGCCCGAGCGCACCGCTGCGGCGATTCGATGGCCGCCGTAGAAGCAATCGGCCAGCCGGTTCGCCTCATCGTCCGGCCTGAACTGGAAGGAATGCACCAGGTAGACCGAGCTGCCTTCGGCGGTGCCGGCAAAGATCGAGTCCTGCCAGGCGCCCGGCGCCGCGGGGCTGAGGTCGGCCCAGCCGATGTGAGGAATCTTCTGGGCGCTGCCGTCCAGGTCGACGGCCGGCACCGGTACGACACGGCCCGGTATCAGGCCCAGGCCTTCATGCACGCCGAACTCCTCGCCGACGCTGGCCAGCATCTGCATGCCCAGGCAGATGCCGAGCAGCGGTTTGCCGGACGAGGCGTAGCGGCGTATGGCTTCGATCAGGCCGCGCTCGCGCAGGCCTTGCATGCCGTCTTCGAAAGCGCCGACGCCGGGCAGCAGCAGGCGCTCGGCCTGCTCGATCTCGGCCGGGCCATGCGACAGCCTGGCCTCGGCGCCCACATGCTCCAGGGCCCGGGCGACGCTGAACAGATTGCCGCTGCCATAGTCGATGACGGTGACGATGGGACGCTGCGCTTCGCTCATACGGTTCTCAGATTGAGGCCGGCGGCCTTGGCCGCCGCCCGGATCTCGCCCACGGTCGAGCGACCGTAGTGGAGGATGTCGGCCATGGCGACCGCGTCGGCCGAGCCCTGGCGCACGGCCTTTTCTGCGTCCTCGGGCCGGCCCATGCCGCCGCTGGCGATCACCGGCACCGGGACCACGCTGGAGACGGCGGACAGCAGTTCGGTGTCGAAGCCTTCGCGCGTGCCTTCGCGGTCCACCGAGGTCAGCAGGATCTCGCCCGCTCCCAGCTCGACACCGCGCTGCGCCCATTCGACGACGTCCAAGCCGGTCTTCTCGCGGCCGTTGTCGGTGTAGGCCTCCCAGCGGCCGTCGCCTATGCGCTTGGCTTCAATCGACAGCACCATGCACTGCGAACCGAACTTGCGCGCCACCTCGCGTATCAGCTCGGGCCGCTTGGTCGCGGCCGTGTTGATGCCGATCTTGTCGGCACCGGCGCGCAGGATCTTGCGCACGTCCTCGACCGACCGGATCCCGCCGGTCACCGTCAGCGGCACGAACACGTCCCGAGCGGCACGCTCGATGATGTCGTGCAGGCTGTTGCGGCCGTACAGGCTGGCGACCACGTCCACATAGAGCAGTTCGTCGGCGCCCTGCTCGTAGTAGCGGCGGGCGAACTCCTGCGGATCGCCCATCACACGCAGGCCCTCAAGGTGGATGCCCTTGATCAGCTTGGGGCCCTTGATGTCCAGGCGCGGGATCAGTCGGATCTTCTTCATGGGCTCAGCCCTGCGACTCGCCGTTGTCGTTCCAGACCGCGTGCTTCAGCTCCCAGCCCTCGGAGGTCTTGCGCCACAGGTGGTCGGAGCGCCAGCTGTCGACCACGGCCTGGAATTCCTCGTCGGTGATGCCGCAGTAGTCCAGGAACTCCTGGTAGTAGCGCTGCGGGAATTCGCCGTCATAGCGGCGCACCAGGGCCTGGCCTTCCTCGCGGGTGATCTTGCCGTCGCGGATCTCATGGGCTGCATCCGAGGTGGTGCGGCCGATGCCGAACTTGATGTAGCCGAGGTAGTAGTGGTAGCCGTCGATGCGGTCGTCCAGGCTGGCGTACTTGGAATACGTGCCTTCCGAGCGCTCGGTGTTCGGCTGGAAGCCGGTGTGCTCGCGGCAGTAGTAGAAGTTCTCCTGCGGGTCCCAGAACTTGTAGTAGCCGAGGAAGTGGATCTCGGTCTTGTTCTCCATGATGGACTCGTAGCTGGGCGCCATGAAGGGCTTCAGGTCGGCCTGGCTCACGCCGTGCTCGACCCAGAACTCGGGCGGCAGGCCGGAGAAGTAATGCTTGTCGTGATCCTTGATCTCGCGCGTCGGACGGAACGCGTTCTTCATGTCGCCGCCGTATTCGACCTCGCCGTTCTCGCCGTACATGATCAGCTGCACGTTGTGCTTGACCGCCATGTGCATCGGGTAGTTCGTCTGGCCGTAGATGAAGGGCTGGAAGGGGTCGCCCAGGTGCTGGGTGGACAAACGGGTCAGCTTGCGCGTGATCTGGCCGTTGGGCGTGCCCAGCACGTTGTCGAAGCCCGACTGGATGAAGGCATCCAGGTTGCGGCGGCCGATCTCGGTGGCCTTGAGCGGCGCCCAGGTCACGGCCAGCGGATTCATGCCGTACTTGAACTTCAGCTGGTGGGCCACGAAGCTGCCGTCCTTGCCGCCGCTGCAGGGCACGATCACGTCGTACTCGCCATTGCCCTTGCGGAAGCGGTTGCACAGTTCGACCAGTTCGCGCTCGCGCTCTTCCCAGTTGATCTTGGTGCGCTTGTAGTTGGCGAAATTGCAGGCCGAGCAGACACCGTTCTCGTCGAACGTGATGCGCGGACGCTGGTTCGACACGGTGCACAGCTTGCAGAACCTGACCTCGGTCGGCAGGTTGTATTGCGTGATGACGTCTCGCTTCTTCATGGGATCACCTTGGGGTGGCTGCCGCGTCGGGCCGGTCGTGGAAAGGAAGCCGCGCATTCTGCACGGCGGCAATCAGGCGCTCGACGTCGGCAGGCGTGTCGATGTCGAGCGAGCGCTCGGCCGGCATCGGATAGCCGACCGTCTGAGCGGTCAGGAAACTGCGGTCCGCCAGGAAGCGGTCCACCTGGGCGGCATAGACCGCGCCATTGAGGCACCAGGCCTCGGGCAGGTCCTGGCGGCGCGTGGGCAGGCCGGCCGGCGGCTCGGCATAGCGGGCCAGTCGGCCGTCGCTGCCGGTGCGGAAGGTCCAGTAGGGATGCTCCTCGGCCGCGCGCACGCTGACGCACGAAGGCGCCTGGCTCTCGACCAGGCGCTCCAGCGTGCCGTCGATGTCGGCCGTGCTGCGCAGCGGCGAGGTGGGCTGCAGCAGCACGACGATGTCGTGGCCGGGCACGCGCTGCAGCGCGTCGATGACGACGTCGATCGACGAGGCGGTGTCGTCGGCCAGCGCGGCTTCGCGGCGGAACGGCACCTCGCAGCCTCCGGCGGCTGCCGCGGCCATGATGGCGTCGTCGTCCGAGGACAGGATCAGGCGGTCGATGTAGCGCGAGGCACGTGCCGCATCGATGGTCCACTGGATCAGCGGCTTGCCGCCTATCGGCAGGATGTTCTTGCCGGGCACGCCCTTGGAACCGCCGCGCGCCGTGATCAGCGCCAGCACCGAGCGGCCTGCGATCATCTGAACACCTCGTCGAATTCGAGGTTGGCGCGCTCGTAATCGGGCAGGCGGCCAATGTCCAGCCAGTAGCCGTCGATGCGGTGGCAGCGCGTGGGCAGGCCGCGCGCGACCAGGGTTTCGAACAGGGTCGGCATGTCGAAGAAGCGGTCCGAGGGCACCAGTTCCAGGGCCGCAGGCGACAGCACGTACATGCCCGAGCTGACGGTGAAGCGCTGGATGGGCTTCTCCTCGATCGCCTCGATCGTGCCGTCGCGCTCGCGCACCACGCCGAAGGGCACCTGCATCTCGTACTCGCGCACGCCCATGGTGGCCACGGCGCCGGACTGGATGTGCTGGTCGACCATGTGGGCGAAGTTCTCCTTCGTCAGCAGGTCGGCATTGGTGACGAAGATCGGGCCCTGCGGCGGCTCGGGCAGCAGGCTCAATGCACCGGCCGTGCCGAGGCGCTGCTGCTCGCGCAGATAGCGCACGTTGATGCCCATGCGGCTGCCGTCGCCGAAATGGCTCTCGATCTGCTCGGCCTTGTAGTTGACCGCGAAATAGAAGTTGCGGAAGCCCTGGTCGGAGAAGCCCCGCACTATGGTTTCCAGCAGCGGCCGCGAGCCCACGCGCAGCATGGGCTTGGGCGTGTCGTGGGTCAGTTCCTTGAGCCGGCTGCCCAGACCGCCGGCCATGATGATGACGGTCTCGCTGCGCACCGGCGTGCTCAGGAAATCGTCGACCGTCTCCAGGCCTATGACGATGCCGTCGGCATCGACCACCGGCAGCTGGTGCACGCCGAGGCGGCGCATCATCGAGAGCCGCGTGGCGCGGTCGTCGTTGCCGCGCGCGGTGGTCGGCGTGGCGTGCATGGCGTCGCCGGCCTTGTCGGTCAGGGTCAGGCCGCGCAGCAGGGCGCGCCGCGCATCGCCATCGCTGAGCGTGCCCAGCAGCTTGCGCTGCTCGTCCACCACCAGCACCATCTGGCAGCCGACCTGGTTGATCGTTTCCAGCGCGGTGCGCAGGCTTGTCTCGGGCCCGATCAGGGCGCGTTCCCAACTCTTCATTGCTTTGATTCCATCGGGCGCGCCGGCACGCCTGTCAGTACGCACGGACCCGCAAAATTGCCCACCACGGTGGCGCCTGCGCCCACCAGCACCTGCTCGCCGAGCTTGACGCCTTGGCGCACGACTGCACCGGCGCCCACATGGCTGCCGGCGCCCAGGCTCACGTCGCCACAGACCACGGCGCCCGGCGCCACATGGCACCAGTCGCCCAGGCGGACATCGTGCTCGACGACCGCCCGCGTATTGACGATGACGCCTACGCCCACCGAGGCGCGCGGCTGCACGACGGCGCCCGCCAGCACCTGGGCCGAGGACGCCAATTGGGCGAACGGCGACACGATGGCGGCCGGATGGACGACGCGGCAGAAACGCCAGCCCCGGGCCTCCAGCGCCTCTTGCACCCGTTGGCGCAAGGGCCGGTCCTCGTGGCCGAGGCTGCCCAGGCCATTGGCGAGCATCACCTCGGCCGGGTCGTATTCGTTCAGCACCTCGTCGCCGCCCAGCACCGGGCGGCCGCATAGCGTGCTGCCATGGACAGCGCTGTTCATGTCGGTGAAGCCGAGCAGCCGGGCGCCGCCCGCGAGCAGGGCGTCGCCGACGACGGCCGCATGGCCGCCGGCTCCGATGACGATGACCGCTGGCTGGCTCATGGCTCGATGGCTTCGTCCGCTTCGTAGTCGCGATTGGCGACCCGGCCGGGCAGCGACCAGATCTCCAGCGGCGAGATGCCGGTGCCCGGCCGCTTGCTGGTCAGCATGTCCGCGCTCAGCGTCTCGCCCTTGCGGATGGGGCGGGTCGCCACGATGCTGCGGCGGGCGATCGGCCGGTTGGCCATTTCCTGCTCGGCCGGCTGCTTCAGCGGGCTGCCCAGCGCCTGTTCGATGTTGCGGATGGACTGGACCAGCTGGCGGAGTTCGGCCGGTTCCAGCGAGGCCGCGTGGTCCGGGCCGGGCAGCTGGCGGTCCAGCGTGAAATGCTTTTCGATCACGCAGGCACCGCGTGCCACGGCGGCGATCGAGACCTCGATGCCCAGCGTGTGGTCGGAGTAGCCGACCGGCAGGTCGAAGGCCGCAGCCATCGTGTCCATGGCGCGCAGGTTCACGGCGGCCGGCGGCGCGGGGTACTGGGTGACGCAGTGCAGCAGGGTCACATGCTCGCGCAGCGCCTGGCGGCCGGCGGCGCTGCAGTAGGCGGCGTCGAAGTCGGCCCGGCCGCGGGGCTCGGCGTCGGTGGTCAGGCCGAAGGCGATCACGCCCAGGGCCTGCTCGATGTCGCTCAGCGTCGACATGCCGGTCGAGACGATCAGCTTCTGGCGCAAGCGGGCGGCCTGCAGCAGCAGCGGTCCGCAGCTGATGTCGCCCGAGGGGATCTTGATCGCCGGCATGCCCAGCGGCGCCAGCAGGGCCAGGCTGTCTTCGTCGAAGGCGGTCGACATGAAGGCAATGCCGCGCTGGCGGCAATGGGCCAGCAGCCGCTCATGGTCCGCAGCCGAGAGCTCCAGCCGGCGCAGCATCTCCAGCTGCGAGCCGGCCTCGCCGGTGTTGGCGACCTGGTAGCCGGCCTTGGCGGCCTGGGCCGTGGCCAGCTTGTCGGCCTTGAAGGTCTGGAACTTGACCGCATCGGCGCCCGCCTCGGCGGCCACGTCGACCAGCTGCAGGGCCAGGTCCAGGTTGCCGTTGTGGTTGACGCCGGCCTCGGCGATGAAGAAGACGGGTTGTGTCACCTCAGACCTCGAGCAAGTGGAAGCGTTTCTTGACCAGCTGTTCGCGCGCCGGCAGGGCCAGCAGTGCGGCAACGATGCGGGCGGCGGACTGGCCGTCGCCATAGGGGTTGAGCGTGGCGCTGCAGTCCAGCTGGCGGGCCTGCTCCAGCGCAGCCCGGATGGCGTCGCGCTGCGGTTCGCAGTGGATGACCGAGTCGGCGGCCAGGCGGCCGCGCTGGCGGTCGCCTATGTCGACCGTGGGAATGCGGAACGAAGGGGCCTCGTATAGGCCGCTGGACGAGTTGCCGACGACGGCATCGACCTGCGACATCAGGCTCAGGTAGCGCAGCGGGCCCAGCGAGGTGAACACCTGCACATTGGGCCGGCCCTGGGCCCACGCGTCCAGCGCCGCGGCCAGGGCGCGGCCGCCGGTGTCGGCATTGGGCCGCGTGAACCACAGCGTAGTGTCCTTGGGCAGGGTCTCCAGCGCGGCCAGCATCTCGGCCTGCTGGCGCTCGCCTTCGCCCGGCTCCAGCGTCACCGGATGGAAGGTAATGAGCAGATTGCGCTCGCCCAGCGGCACGCCCAGCGATTCGGCCAGGGCCGCGCGGTCCAGCAGCGGGCGCCGGCGCAGCTGGTCCAGGCCGGGGCTGCC
Organism: Pelomonas sp. SE-A7; assembly: GCF_030345705.1. Taxonomy (NCBI): domain Bacteria; kingdom Pseudomonadati; phylum Pseudomonadota; class Betaproteobacteria; order Burkholderiales; family Sphaerotilaceae; genus Roseateles; species Pelomonas sp. SE-A7. Next base: position 355,022 of record NZ_JAUASW010000002.1, on the reverse strand, counting down.
GACCACCCGGATGCTGGCCGGGTCCTCGCCGAGCTGGCGCACGCGCCGGGCCGACAGCTCGGTCGTGACCAGGTGCAGGTGCGACATCTTGGTGATCGCGTGTCGGATCGCCTCGTCAAAGGCACCTTCGGTGGTGTCGCCGCCGGCGATATGGGCCAGGGGCAGGTTGTGCAGCAGGGCCGCCTGGGCGGCCGCCAGGATCTCGAAGCGGTCTCCGAGCACCAGCACCACATCGGGTTGCAGCTGCTCGAAGGCGTCGGACAGGCCGATCAGGCCCAGGGCCATGGACTTGGCGATGCCGCCCGGCGTGTCGCTGGACAGCAGCATCTCGACCTTGCGGGCGATGGGCACGCCGTCGCTTTCGATCTCTCGCACCGTCATGCCGAACTCCGGCGCCAGGTGCATGCCGGTGACGATCAGCTGCAGCTCGACACCGGCGCTCGCGCGCAGGTCCTGGATCACCCAGTACAGCAGGCCGTATTCGGCCCGGCTGCCGGTGACGACGGCGATCTTGCGTTGGGGCTTCATGCGGCGAGGTCGGTGACCAGCTGAGGGCTGCTCGGCAGATTGACTATGCGTGCCGCCAGGTCCGCGGCCACCGGCGTCGGCATGGAGGCGCAGTCGCGGTACATGGGCAGACGGGTCAGGAGCTCCCAGACCGGCCGGGTCATCTGGCCGGCGCCATTGGTGGCGGCCAGGATCTGGTCGCGCTGCGCCGCTGCCTGCGGCGACAGGATCAGGGTCTGCAGCCAGTAGTTGGCGCGCGTGCCGGGCCGCTCGACGAAGAGCTCGACCTCGGGCACGTCGGCAAAGGCGGCCAGGTAGCGCTGGGTCAGCTCGCGCTTGGCCTCCAGGAAGCCGTCGATGCGCTCCAGCTGCGCGCAGCCCAGGGCGGCGTTCAGGTTGGGCATGCGGTAGTTGTAGGCCACCTCGTCATGCTGAAAGGCCCAGGCATGGGGCAGCTTGGCCGTGGTCGTCAGGTGCTTGGCGCGCTTGGCCAGGGTCGGGTCGTTGGTCACGATGGCGCCGCCGCCGCCGGTGGTGACGATCTTGTTGCCGTTGAAGCTCAGCATGGCGCAGTGGCCGAAGTTGCCGGTGTGGCGCTCGCCTATCCAGCTGCCCAGCGATTCGGCCGCATCCTCGACGATGGGCAGGGACCAGCGCGCGGCAAGCTCCTGCAGCGCCGGCATGTCGACCGGATGGCCAAAGGTGTGCATGGGCACGACGGCGGCCAGGCGCCGGCCGCTGTTGCGGTTGAAGCATTGGCCGTCGCGCAGCTCGGCGATGTCGCCCAGGTAGCTGCTCAGCGATTCGACGCACAGGCCCAGCGTGGCCGCGGTGCTGTCGACGAAATGCGGATGGGCGCCACAGTGACTCACCGCATTGGCGGTGGCCACGAAGGACAGGGCCGGCACCAGCACCTCGTCGCCCGGCTTGACGCCGACCAGCTGCAGGGCCAGGTGCAGGCCCGAGGTGCCGTTGCTCACGACCACGGCATGGGCAGCACCGACGAAGGCAGCCAGCTCGCGTTCGAAGCGGTCGACATAGCTGCCCACCGACGACACCCAGCCGGACTCGACGCAGTCGCGCACATAGGCCAGCTCGTTGCCGTCCAGCCTGGGCTCGTGCAGGGCGACCTTGGGGGCCTGGGTGACGCGCTGGATCCGCTCGGTGACGATGTCGGCGAGTTGCATGGCGGTGGGCTCGGTTGGGCTTAGATGTTGTATTGGCCGGCCTTGTAGCGGCTCAGGTTCTCGGCGCGCGTGAACCAGTCAATGGTCTCGGCCAGGCCGCGGCGCAGCCCTTCGATGCCGGGGTACTCGGGCGCCCAGCCAGCCAGCTGCAGCGCGCGGCTGTTGTCGGCCCACAGGCGTTCGACCTCGCTGCCCGCCGGACGCAGCCGCTGCTCGTCGCTGAGGATCTCGACCTCGCGGTCCATCAGCTCGGCGATCAGCGCTGCCGTGTCGCCAATGGACACCTCGTAATTGCTGCCGACGTTGACGACCTGGCCGACGGCCGCATCGCATTCGGCGATGGCGGCGAAGCCGCGCACCGTGTCGCGCACGTAGTTGAAGTCGCGCGTGGGGCTCAGGGCGCCCAGCTTGATCTGACGGGCACCGGCCGCCAGCTGCGTGATGATGGTCGGAATCACCGCCCGGGCCGACTGGCGCGGGCCATAGGTGTTGAAGGGGCGGATCGTGGCCACCGGCGTGCCGAACGACAGGTGGAAGCTCTGCGCGATCTGGTCGGCGCCGATCTTGCTCGCCGAGTAGGGCGACTGGCCCTGCAGCGGATGCTCTTCGGTGATGGGCACGAAGCGGGCCGTGCCGTAGACCTCGCTGGTCGAGGTGTGGACCACGCGCTCCACGCCCAGGTCGCGGGCCGCCTGGACGATGTTCAGCGTGCCCTTGATGTTGGTGTCGACGTAGGTGTCGGGCGAGTGGTAGGAGTAGGGGATGGCGATCAGGGCCGCCAGGTGCATGACCACGTCGCAGCCCTGCATCGCGGTGCGCACGCCGTGCGGGTCCCGGATGTCGCCGGCGAACACGTCCAGCGACGAACGGATCTCGTCGCTGCTCTGGTCCAGCCAGCCCCAGCTGTTGAAGCTGTTGTAGTAGACGAAGGCCCGCACATCGGCACCGGCCCGTACCAGGTGTTCGGTCAGGTGCGAACCGATGAAGCCGTCGGCGCCGGTGACCAGGACTTTCTTGCCGTTCAAATTCATGGAGGGATTCCGTTAGGGGGCGCGTTTGGCGTCGGGTTGTATGCGGGCCGAGGACGGGGCCGTGGCGTCGACCTCGCTGCGAAGCGCATGGATCTGCTGCTGCAGCTGCAGGTACTCGGCTTCCTTGCGGGTCAGGAAGGCCCGGGTCAGCCGGGTCTTCTCGACCACGCCGGAAGGCGTGAGCAGGTAGAGGTAGCCGAGCTTGTTGTCGCTGCGGGAGAAGTTCTCGACCTTGACCAGGCCCTTTTCAAGCAGGGCGCGCAGCAGGTAGTTGGTCTTGCCCAGGCTGATGCCCAGCGTGGCGGCGAGTTCTCGCTGCGAGCTGGGCGGTGAGCCCGCCACGGCGCGCATCGCCGCCAGTTCCAGTTCGTCGTCGGAAGGGGGTGTGTTCATGATGTGAACGCGAGTATAGCCGCAGGCCACTCGCGTTCACTCAGGGGCCACGGTGGGCCGCTCAGCGCTGGCGGCGAAAGGCTGCCTTGAAGCCTTGCAGTCGGGCGGCGAAGCGAGGATCGCCCGCCTTGGCCTGGGCCAGCGAATGCCGGCCGAGGATCCACAGCAGCATGGCCAGCAGCGTGCCCGCCGTGGCGCCAATGCCGACCTGGGCTCGCTTGGGCTTGCTTTTGTGGTCGGGCTTGTCGGCCTTGTCTAGCACCTGGATCAGCAGGCCTTCACGGCTTTCGTCGAGCTTGGCCAGCTCGAACTGCTTGGAGAACATCTCGAACAGAGTCTCCTGGTACTTGTATTCGCGGTACTTGCTGACGTAGCTGGCATCGGCCGGCTTGTCGCCACCCTGGTTTGCCTGTTCTAGCTTGGACAGCTGGCCACGCAGCTCGCCCAGGGCCGACTGCACCTGGCGCAGCTCGGGCGCGTCCTCGCTGAACGAGTTGCGCATGACCTTGAGGCGCACCTCCAGCGTGGTCGCCTCGGCCTTTAGCTTGGCATAGGCATCGGCCGCTGCCTTGGGTTCGGCCTTCAGGGCGCCGCTGTCGAACAGGCTGCCCTGCAGGGCAGCCTGGGCATTGGCCAGGTTCTGCCGGGTCGCCTGCACATGGCGCTCGAAGAAAGCGCGGCGCTGCTGGGCCTCGGTGACGGCGATCTCGGAGGTCAGGCGGCGCAGTTCGTCGATGTAGCGGTTGGCGATGTCGGCCGCGCGTTGCGGGTCCTTGTCGTCCACCTCGACCACGACGACGCCGTCCTTCTTGCCGGCGGTCATCCGGCTGCGATCGCCCAGGGCCTTGCGGGTCAGCGAATGCAGATCGGTCTCGTAGACCTGCTGCAGATCGAAGGCGCTGATGAGGCGGTCGGCGATCACATTGCTCTGCAGGAAGGCGATGTACTGATCGCCCGGGCTCTTCATGGCATTGCCGCCGCCCAATCCGGTCAGCGAGCCCAGCGCGGCCAGGGCCGAGCTGGCTGCGCTTTGCTGCCCCTGTGGCGGCAGGAAGGTGGTGCGCGCCGTGAAGGTCGGCTTGACCAGGTAGCTCGCGCCGACGGCGGCGGCGCCGACCAGCAGGGGCACGGCCACGAGGCTGCGCCAGCGCGCGGCGAGCAGGGTGCCGACGCTCAGCAGGTCAAGGGGGGTGCCGACGGACGCTTCGTTGGGGTTGTTGCTCTGTTGATCCATGGTCCGGTCAGTTCTTCAGCACCTTCAGACCCGCGGCGCCGAGGCCGAACTGGTACAGGATCTGGGTCCATTCCTTGACCTCTTGGGCCAGGGTGGTCTTGTTGAGTTCCTCGGGCACGAAGATCGTGTCACCGGCTTCGGCGTGCAGGCTGTCCAGCCCGGTGCCCGGCATGAACCAGCCGGTTTTCTGACGCGAGCTCACGACGCTGCCGTTGGCCCGCAGCACGAACAGGCTGCCGGTGTCGGCGCCACGAGTCGGGCCGCCGGCCAGCCGCAGGAAGTCGCCGATGGTGCCGCCCCTGCCATAAAGATAGCTGCCGCCGTTGAAGACGCTGCCGAAGACGCCGATGGTGGTGGGCTTGGCCGGGATCAGCAGCCGGTCGCCATCCTCGACCGGCAGGTCGGGCAGCGAGGCCGAGTCGGGCGTCAGCTGCAGCACGATGCGGCCGCTGGGGCGGACATTGCGAAGCCGCTCGATCAGCAGCGTCGAGCCCTGGGCCCGGCTGGCCTGGACCGCAGCGTCCTCGCCGGTGCTGGCTTTCTGCGTCGTGGCCGCACGCGTGAACTCCAGCTCGAGGTCGCGCAGGGCCCGGTCGTAGTTGACCTGCTGGACGGCGCGAACGCTTTCGCGGCTGAAGTCCGTGCCGAACACGTAGGCCGAGCTGGTCATGCCACCGGCAACACGGATCGCATCGTTGATCGTGCTGTTGGCCGGGAGGATGTACTCGCCGGGACGCTGGACCTCGCCTTCGACCCGGACGCGCTTGTTCTGCCGGTCTTGCGGCAGGGCGGTGTCGGCCGCGCTGAAGGCCCGGACCACATCGCCGCTGTTCGGACGCTGGGCGCCGTCGCGCGGCAGTTGCAGCTCATTGATGCGGCTGTTGGCGCGGTCTTCCACCCTTTCAATGGCGAGCCGGCTGCGGTCGGCCACGGCCGTGAAGCCGCCGGCCATGGCGACCAAATCGCCCACCGATTCGCCCGTCTTGAGCTCGAAGATGCCTGGCCGGTTGACGCTGCCTATCAGGGCAACCTGGGTGCCGACGGCGCCCACATGGACCACGTCCTCGGCCTGGAGCACGCGGTCGGCCGTCTTGTCGCCCTTCAGCAGCAGGTCGTAGAAATCGAAGGTCGTGACCAGCTGGCCGGCGCGACGCAGTTCGATGTTGCGGAAGCTGCCCGCCGATTGGGGGCCGCCGGCCTGCATCAGGGCGTTGACCAGGGTCGACAGGCTGCTGACGGTGACCGCACCGGGCCGCTGCACGAAGCCCGTGACGTAGACGCGGATGCTGCGCAGACGGCCCAGCGAGGCGCTGACGCGGTAATTGCGGAAGACCTTGCCGATGCGCTGGTCGATGGCGTCGGCCAGTTCGGAATAGCGCAGGCCGGCCACCAGGACAGGACCGACGCGCGGGATCGTGACCCGTCCGCCGCGGTCGACGGTGAGGCGCAGGTCGGCTTCGACCGAACCCCAGATCGCAACCAGCACCTCGTCGCCGATGCTGATCAGGTAGTCGGCCGGAACCCGGTTGTTGCCTTCCGCGGGCTGCTGGGCCGTTCGATCCTGGTTGGTCATCAGCTCGGCACCAAAGCGCCGGATCTCGACATCGGGCGGCACCATCTTCTGCACATGGCGCTCGAACTCGCTGGGCACGTAGACCGGGGGGCGCTCCAGATCGAAACGGCCACGCTGCCCAGGCAGTTGTTGCGTCTGGTTGGCGGCTCGGTCCTGCTGAGGATCCTGTTGCTGCTGTTCGCTGCTGCGCGGCGGCACCAGGCGAATCGGCCCGCCGGTTTCGCTCACGCTGTCTGCAGCACCGGCTGCCATGGCCACTGGTGCTGCCAGCAGCGCCATGGCCATTGCCAGTATGGCCAGACCCAGTCGGGGAGGGCTCCCTATCGAGGCCGGGCGCCAGTTCTCGCAATGAATCATGCCAATGTGCTCGCAGGTGGTTCGATCGGTGCCCGCGCGGTGGTCGGGCGACAGAAGCGGCGCATTCTAGCGATCTGATTTTTCGTTTCCGGTCGCTGCGCGGCAGATTCGTCGGCCTCGATACACTTGCGCCCTGTTCGAAATCCGTCGTCCGGTCGCCAGCCTAGCTTCATGCTCTCTATCCTCGCCTTGAGTTTTGCCGTCGCGGCGGTGGTCACGCTGTTGATTGTTCGATCAGCGCATCTGCATGGCAGGGTGTCGGCCGACCATGATTTGTCCGGGCCGCAGAAGTTCCATTCGCGCGCCGTGCCCCGCATTGGCGGCCTTGCCATCTTCCTGGGTTTTTGCGGCGGATCGCTGGCGCTGGCCATGCGCTCGCAGTCAGCGTCTTGGCAGCAGATCGGTGCCCTGGTGCTGTGCAGCCTGCCGGCCTTCGGTGCCGGCTTCCTGGAAGACCTGACCAAGAATGTCAGCCCCATGCGGCGACTGCTCGCGGCCATGCTGTCGGCCGGCCTTGGCGCCTGGCTGCTCGGCGGAGTGATAGACAGGACCGAAATTCCCGGTCTGGACTGGATTGCCGCGACCTCGGTGGGCAGTTTCCTGCTGGCGCTGCTGGTCGTCAGTGGCGTGTCCAATTCGATCAACATCATCGACGGCATGAACGGCCTGGCCTCGATGTGCACGGCCATCATGCTCGCGGGGCTGGCTTACGTGGCCCTGCAGGTGGGCGACCAGCTGGTGGCCGCCCTGGCCATCATCGTCATCGGGGCGGCCCTCGGCTTCTTCCTCTGGAACTACCCGTTCGGCCTGGTCTTCCTTGGCGACGGTGGCGCCTACTTCCTGGGCTTTGTCCTGGCCGAGCTGGCCATCCTGCTGCTGGTGCGCAATGAGGCGGTTTCGCCCATGTTCCCGCTGCTGCTCTGCGTCTACCCGGTCTGGGAAACGGTGTTCTCCATGTATAGACGCAGGGTCGTTCGCGGCCGACCGATGGGCATGCCGGACGGCATCCACCTGCACAGCCTGATCTACAGACGCCTGATGCGCTGGGCCCTGGGGAGCAAGGATGCAGCCATCCTGACCCGACGGAATTCGCTGACGGCTCCCTACCTCTGGGTGCTGTGCAGCCTGTCGGTGGTGCCGGCCTCGCTCTGGTGGGACGACACGGCCACCTTGCGCTGGGTGCTGATGCTGTTTGTCGCCTGCTATGTGCTGCTTTACTGGCGCATCGTCCGCTTCAAGGCACCACGCTGGCTGGTCGTCGGCGAAAGGCGCCGTTGAGGGCTTTTTGCCAAGCCGGCGATAATCGCCGGCTATGACTGACACGACCCTGCCTGAAGCCGCCCCCGCCCCGGCGCGCTTCGACACCCTGCCTCTGGATGCCAAGCTGCTGCGCGCCGTGGCCGATTCCGGCTACGCGACCATGACGCCCATCCAGGCCAAGGCCATCCCCATCGTGCTGGCGGGTCGTGACGTGATGGGTGCCGCCCAGACCGGTACCGGCAAGACCGCCGCCTTCTCGATCCCGCTGCTGCAGCGCATGCTGAAGCACGAGAACGCCAGCGTTTCGCCGGCCCGCCACCCGGTCCGCGCCCTGGTGCTGGCCCCGACCCGCGAGCTGGCCGACCAGGTGGCCAACAACGTCAAGGCCTATGCCAAGCACACCCAGCTGCGCGTGGCCTGCGTGTTCGGCGGCATCGACATGAAGCCCCAAACCGTGCAGCTCAAGGCCGGCGTCGAGGTGCTGATCGCCACGCCGGGCCGCCTGCTGGACCACATCGAGGCCAAGAACGCGGTGCTGAACCATGTGGAGTACGTGGTACTGGACGAGGCCGACCGCATGCTGGACATCGGCTTCCTGCCGGACCTGCAGCGCATCCTGAGCTACCTGCCCAAGGCCCGCCAGACCCTGCTGTTCTCGGCCACCTTCTCGCCCGAGATCAAGAAGCTGGCCCAGAGCTACCTGCAGAACCCCGAACTGGTCGAGGTGGCGCGACCCAATGCAACGGCCAGCACGGTCGAGCAGCGCTTCTACAGCGTCGAGGAAGACGACAAACGCCGCGTGGTGCGCCAGATCCTGAAGGACCGCGAGATCCGCCAGGCCATCGTCTTCGTCAATTCCAAGCTGGGCGCCGCTCGCCTGGCCCGCTCGTTCGAACGCGACGGCTTGCGTACCGCCGCCCTGCATGGCGACAAGTCGCAGGACGAGCGCCTGAAGTCGCTCGAGGCCTTCAAGCGCCAGGAAGTCGACCTGCTGGTGGCCACCGACGTGGCGGCCCGCGGCCTGGACATCGCCGACCTGCCGGCCGTCTTCAACTTCGACGTGCCTTTCAACGCCGAGGACTATGTGCACCGCATCGGCCGTACCGGCCGCGCCGGCGCTTCGGGCCTGGCCGTGACCCTGGTGGAGCGCAGCGACGCCCGCCTGGTGGCGGACATCGAGAAGCTGACCAAGCGCAAGATCGATCTCGAGGCCATCGAGCTGGACGATGAGCGTCCGCGCCGGCCGCCGCGTCGTCGCGATGAAGAGAGTGAGGGCGGCTATTCGCCGGCGCCGGCCGCTGCATCGGCCGCGCCGCGCAGCAGCTACCGCACCCCGGCCCCCGCGCCCCGCGACCCGTTCTTCGACAAGCCCTACGAAGCCACGGCCGTCGATGAGGCGCCGGCCTGGGAGAAGAATGCGGCCAAGCCGACCGTCAAGGCGGGCCTGTCCAGCTATATCAAGCCCAAGAAGAAGGTGGCGGCGCTGTTCGGCGCCAAGAAGCCGCCGATTCCCGAATCGACGCCTGAAGGCGCCTGACCCATCGCGGGCCGGCTCAGCCGGCCAGAAACGCAAAAACGGCCGGCACCTTGTCTGGCAGCTGGGTCCGGGTCTTGCGCCAGTCGGCCACGCTGGACGAGCGCGTCCAGCCATCGCTGAGCGTCAACCCGCAACTCACTGACAGCCGCGTCTGCGGCTTCAGTGCAGCCAGCAGGGCCTGCAGCAGCGCTTCATTGCGATAGGGCGTCTCGATCATCAGCTGGGTTTGTTGCTGACGCAGCGACTGCTGCTCGAGTTCCCGAATGCGAACGCCGCGGGCGGCAGCTTCTACCGGCAGATAGCCGACGAAGGCAAAACTCTGCCCATTGAGGCCGCTGGCCGCGAGAGCCATCAGCAGGGAACTGGGGCCGCTCAGCGGCAAGACGCCAACACCCTTTGCATGCGCCGCCGCGACCAGCCGGGCACCCGGGTCAGCAACCGCGGGCAGACCAGCTTCCGAGATCAAGCCGAGGTCACGGCCTTGCAATGCTGGTGTCAGCAGGGCATCCCAAGCGGCGCTGTCGTCGCCCGCAGGCTTGCTGCCCTTGGGCGGGCGCGGCAGTTCGACGATCTCAAGGCTCTGCAGCGGCTGCTTCAGCGGACAGATGGCATCGACCCGCTTCAGGAAGGCTCGCGTGGTCTTGGCGTTCTCGGCCGCCCAATGCGTCAGCCCGGCAGCGAGCTCCAAGGCCTGCTGTGGCAGCACGAGCTGCAGCGGCACCTCGGCGCCTTCGACACCGAAGTCCAGCGTGTTCGGCATCAGGATCAGACGGCCTGGCTGGCTCATGCGCGGGCCACCAGCGGATCAAGCCCTGCCTGGCGCAAGAGCGCACAGGTGCGTATCAGCGGCAGCCCGATCAGGGCCGTTGGGTCATCGGACTCGATGGCGCTCAGCAGGCAGATGCCCAGTCCCTCGGACTTGGCGCTGCCGGCGCAGTCATAGGGCTGCTCGGCTCGGAGATAGGTCTCGATCTCGGCAGCACTCAGCTTGCGGAATCGCACCGTGACTGGCGCCAAGGACTGACCTTCGAAGCCGCTGTCCCGGCAGACCACGGCGACGGCGGTCTGGAAGACAACCTGCTTGCCGCTCATGGCCGTCAACTGCTCGACGGCTCTTTCATGGGTGCCTGGCTTGCCAATGGGTTGACCGTCCAGGTCGGCCACCTGGTCCGAGCCTATGACGACAGCTTCCGGATGCAGGGCAGCGACGGCGTGCGCCTTGGCCAGGGCCAGCCGGACGGCGAGCGCTGCCGGCGCCTCGCCCTGCATGGGGGTTTCGTCGACCTTGGGCGACTCGACTGCGAACGGCAGGCGCAGTCGCTCGAGTAGTTCACGGCGGTAGCGCGAAGTGGAGCCAAGAATCAGGAGGCGGGGGCTGTTGGGCATGGCGCGATTGTCGGGGATGGGCCTGGCCGGCCGGCTCTTACACTTGCGGCATGAAGAAGAAAGAACGCGTATTCGATCCCCGCAAGCTCGACGTGGCTGCCTTCGCGCAGGACGCGGGGAGTCTGCAAGGCGAATGGCCGGCCACCAGCCTGGGACGTATGGCCGAGATGGCCGCGCCCGAGGCGCCGGCCGAGCAATGGCCGCCGGTTCGCTGGTCCGCCGAGGGCGAATTGCATGAGCCGCGCGGCGGCGAGTCGCAGGTCTGGCTGCATCTCAAGATCGACGCCAGCGCCGCACTGACCTGCCAGCGCTGCCTCAAGCCGGTGACCGAAGCCCTGGCGCTGGAGCACAGCTTCCGTTTCGCCAAGGACGAGGCCACGGCTGCCGAGCTGGACGCCAACAGCGATGAAGACGTGCTGGAGTTGTCGCGCAGCTTCGATCTGGCCGAACTGATCGAGGACGAGATCCTGCTGGCACTGCCGCTGGTGCCGCGCCACGACAGCTGCCCTCAGCCCTTGGCCGTACCCGCCTCGGTCGACGAGGAGATCGAAGAGGAGCGTCCCAACCCCTTTGCCGCGCTGGCCGCGCTGAAGAAGGGCGGCGGAACCCAGTAGTTCCGGCGCATGGCAGAGGTTTGGGGATCCCCTGAACCCGTGCTAGAATCGCGGGCTTTCCCGGGTCCCATGTCCCATGGCTAGTGCATTTGCGCGGGCCGCCGAGTGGATTTCCCGGGGGTAGCCCAGGCGACGGTGGCAGGTATTGATAGGTCTAGAACCTCTTGTGCCAATCGTGTTGCCGACAGGACAAGCCTCAAACCGTTAGCCGCAGGAGAAATTCATGGCCGTTCAGCAAAACAAGAAGTCGCCTTCCAAGCGTGGCATGCACCGCTCGCACAATGCCCTGGTGAACCCGGGCACCGCGATCGAGCCGACCACCGGCGAAGTGCATCTGCGTCACCACATCAGCCCCAATGGTTTCTATCGCGGCCGCAAGGTCCTGAAGACCAAGGCTGACGCCGCCTGATAGCACTGACTTGCGAATGGGTCGTCGGCCTGCGGGCAGGATGACCTTCGAAGCGGTTCTACGGTGAACGACAAGACCCGGCCTGCTAGCTTGAAGCAGGGCTGGGTTTTTGTATTTCTGCGCTGGCATTCTGCTGCGGGTGCGCCCGCTTGCCGCGAGCCTGGCGCTCGCGTAAGGTCTGCGGCTTCGCGATCGACAGGATCGCGCTGACAAGATTTCGATGAACGCAATGGTGGATAAGAGCGGCGTCGTGCGCCTGTCGGTCGACTGCATGGGCGGCGACCATGGTCCTTCGATCACGCTGCCGGCTTGCAAGGCCTTCCTGGCGCGTCATCCCGAGGCCGAGTTGCTGCTGGTGGGCAAGCCCGAGGCTTTGGCCGAGGCGGCCCAATGGCCGCGCTGCCGCATCGTCGCGGCCAGCGAAGTGGTCGAGATGGACGACCCGGTCGAAGTGGCGATGCGCCGCAAGCGCGATTCCTCGATGCGCGTGGCCATCGGCCAGGTCAAGCCGGGTGAGGGTGGTCAGGCGGCAGCGCAGGCCTGTGTCTCGGCCGGCAACACCGGTGCCTTGATGGCGGTCTCCCGCTATCTGCTCAAGACCATGGACGGCATTGACCGTCCGGCGCTGGCCACGGTGATGCCCAACCAGAAGGGCGGGTTCACGACCGTGCTGGACCTGGGTGCCAACGTCGATTGCGAAGCTGAGCACTTGCTGCAGTTCGCCATCATGGGCTCGGCTCTGGTGCAGGCGGTGGACGGCAAGGCCGATCCCAGCGTCGGCCTGCTCAATGTCGGCGAGGAGCAGATCAAGGGCAGCGAGACCATCAAGCGCGCCGGCGAGATGCTACGTGCGGTCGCCGCGGCCGGCCAACTCAACTTCCACGGCAACGTGGAAGGCAATGACATCTTCAAGGGCACGGCCGACATCGTCGTCTGCGATGGCTTCGTCGGCAACGTGGCGCTCAAGACCGCCGAAGGCCTGGCCTCGATGCTGGTCGGCTTCATCAAGCAGGAATTCACCGGCAGCCTGTACGGCAAGCTGGCGGCCGTCGTGGCACTGCCGGTGCTGAACCGGCTGAAGGCTCGCGTGGATCACCGTCGCTACAGCGGCGCGGCGCTGCTGGGCCTGCGCGGCCTGGTGTTCAAGGCCCATGGTTCGGCCGATGCCTTCGCCTTCGAGACGGCGCTGAACAGGGCTTATGATGCGGCCCGCAACCGGCTCCTGGACCGGGTTCACGATCGCGTGGTCGACACAATGCAGGCCTGCCCCAAGCCGGCGGCCAACGACGACGCAGGAGACAAGGCGGCCCCGTCCGCCCACCCCGCATGAATTCAGCTCTTCCCCGCTATTCCCGTGTACTCGGCACGGGTAGCTACCTGCCCCCCAATCGCGTCACCAACACCGACCTGGCCCAGCGCCTGGCGGCTGACGGCATCGAGACTTCGGATGAATGGATCATCGAGCGCACCGGTATCCGCGCTCGCCATTTCGCTGCGCCCGAGGTCACGTCCAGTGACTTGGCCCTGCCTGCAGCCAAGGCTGCATTGGAGGCTGCCGGCCTTCAGGCCGGCGAGATCGACCTGATCATCGTCGCGACTTCGACGCCCGACATGGTCTTCCCCTCGACAGCCTGCCTGTTGCAGCAAAAGCTGGGCATCGCCGGCTGCGCTGCCTTTGACGTGCAGGCGGTCTGCTCGGGCTTCGTCTACGCGATGACCGTGGCCGACTCGATGATCAAGAGCGGCGCGGCCAGCAAGGCGCTCGTCATCGGCGCCGAAGTGTTCTCCCGCATCCTGGACTTCAAGGACCGCACCACCTGCGTGCTGTTCGGCGACGGCGCCGGTGCCGTGGTGCTCGGCGCCAGCGACAAGCCCGGCATCCTCGCCACCGAGCTTCATGCCGATGGCCGCCATGTGGACATCCTTTGCGTCCCCGGCCAGGTGGCCGGCGGCGCGGTGACCGGTCATCCGTTCCTGAAGATGGATGGGCAGGGCGTCTTCAAGCTGGCGGTCGGCGTGCTCGAGAAGGTGGCGCGCTCGGTGCTGGAGAAGGCCGGCAAGCAGGACGGCGACATCGACTGGCTGATTCCGCACCAAGCCAATATCCGCATCATGCAGGGCACGGCCAAGAAGCTGAAGCTGCCGATGGACAAGCTGATCGTCACCGTGGACGAGCATGGCAACACCTCCGCGGCCTCGATTCCGCTGGCGCTGGATGCTGCCGTGCGCAGCGGCAAGATCAAGGCCGGTGACACGGTGATGCTGGAAGGCGTGGGCGGCGGCTTCACCTGGGGCGCCGTGCTGCTGGACCTCTGATTCGAGAGCAAGAGAAGAACGACATGACAACCGCATTCGCATTCGTGTTCCCCGGCCAGGGCTCTCAAGCCGTGGGCATGCTGGACGCCTGGGGCGACCATCCCGAGGTGGCCCGCACGTTGGCCGAGGCCTCAAGCGCGCTGGGCGAGGACATGGCCGCGCTGATCAAGGCCGGCCCCAAGGAACAACTGGACCTGACGACCAATACCCAGCCGGTCATGCTGACCGCGGGCATCGCCTGCTACCGCGCCTGGATCGCCGAGACCGGCCTGGTGCCGGCCGCTGCGGCCGGCCATTCGCTGGGTGAATACACGGCCTTGGTCGCATCGGGTGCACTGAGCCTGGCCGAGGCGCTGCCGCTGGTGCGCTTCCGTGCGCAGGCCATGCAGGAAGCTGTGCCGGTTGGCACCGGTGCGATGTACGCCATCCTGGGCCTGGACGGCGAAGCCGTTCGCGCTGGCTGTGCTCAGGCCGCGGCCGAAAGTGGCGAAGTGGTCGAGGCCGTGAACTTCAACGACCCCAAGCAGACCGTGATCGCCGGCAGCAAGGCTGGCGCCGAGAAGGCTGCAGAGGTGCTGAAAGCTGCAGGCGCCAAGCGCGCGTTGCCGCTGTCGGTGTCGGCTCCCTTCCATTCCAGCCTGATGAAGCCAGCCGCCGAGCGGCTGCGCGAGAAGCTGGCCGCGACCAGTTTCGCGGCCCAGGCCTTCCCCATCGTCAACAACATCGACGTGACCGTGACGGACTCGGCTGACGCCCTGCGCGACGCGCTGTACCGCCAGGCTTTCGGTCCGGTTCGCTGGGTCGAGGTGATCCAGGCACTGAAGGCGCGAGGCCTGAGCCACATCATCGAATGCGGCCCGGGCAAGGTGCTGTCGGGCATGGTCAAGCGCATCGACGGCGAGCTGCAGAGCACCACGGTGCTGGATCCGGCCTCGCTGGCCGAGGCCAAGGCCTTGCTGGCCTGAGAGGACGTTATCCATGAGTGAGAACAAGCAAGTTGCCCTGGTGACCGGGGCCAGCCGCGGAATCGGTCGTTCCATCGCGCTGACCTTGGCGGAGCGCGGCTATGTCGTGATCGGCACGGCCACCAGCGAATCCGGCGCCGCTGGTATCAGCGAAGCGCTGGCGCCCTTGGGCGGCCGAGGCATCGTGCTGAACGTCAATGACGCAGCGGCGGTCGATGCCGCCATCGACGAGATCGTCAAGACGCAGGGCGGCCTGCAGATCCTGATCAACAACGCCGGCATCACGCGCGACACCCTGGCCATGCGCATGAAGGACGAGGACTGGGATGCGGTGGCCGACACCAATCTCAAGGCCGTGTTCCGCATGTGCCGCGCCGTGATGCGCACGATGATGAAGCAGCGCTACGGCCGCATCATCAGCATCACCTCCGTGGTGGGGGCTTCCGGCAATGCCGGCCAGGCCAACTACGCCGCCGCCAAGGCCGGCGTGGCCGGCATGACCCGCTCGCTGGCCCGCGAACTGGGTAGCCGCGGCATCACCGTCAACTGTGTCGCGCCCGGCTTCATCGCCACCGACATGACCGAGGTCCTGCCCGAGGCCCAGAAGGCCGCGCTGCTGGCGCAGATTCCGGTTGGTCGCCTGGGCGAGCCCAAGGAGATTGCCGATGCCGTGGCCTTCCTGGCCTCGCCGGCGGCCGGCTATATCACCGGCACCGAACTGCATGTCAATGGAGGCATGTTCATGAACTGAGGCGGCACGCATCACGCGTCCGCCCACCGGTTTCTGCCCGGCCGGTGAAGGCTTTCCAGGTGCCCTGACCCCTGTCTTAGGGGCGTCACCCTAGAGGCCTTAGAATCCCGGGCTGTTCCTTTGCAAACCCCTCTTGGAGGAGTCATGAGCGATATCGAAGCACGTGTCAAGAAAATCATCGCCGAGCAACTCGGCGTGCCCGAAGCCGATGTGACCAATGAAAAGGCCTTCGTGGCCGACCTGGGCGCCGATTCTCTGGACACCGTGGAACTGGTGATGGCCCTGGAAGACGAGTTCGGCATCGAGATCCCGGACGAAGAGGCCGAGAAGATCACCACCGTCCAGCTGGCGATCGACTACGCCCAGAAGGCCCAGAAGGCCTGATGAAGCAAGCGGCCGCGTTCCCTCGCGGCCGACCGTCAACTGATTCCCGTACCGCATGAGCCGTCGTCGCGTCGTCATCACCGGTCTCGGCCTGATCAGCCCCGTGGGCAACACGGTGGCCGAAGGCTGGACCAACATCCTGGCCGGTCAGTCCGGCATTGACCGCATCAGCCGTTTTGACGCCAGTGCCTTCGCCTGCCAGTTCGCGGGCGAGGTCAAGGGCTTCGATGTCAGTGCCTACATGTCCAGCAAGGAAGCTCGGACGATGGACACTTTCATCCACTTTGGGCTGGCAGCGGCCATCCAGGCGGTGCAGGACGCGGGCCTCCCGACGAACGATCAGTTGACGGAAGAGCAGGCCGAGCGCATCGGCGTGCTGGTGGGCTCCGGCATCGGCGGCCTGCCGATGATCGAAGAAACGCATGCCGAACTGGTGAACCGCGGCCCGCGCCGCGTGTCGCCGTTCTTCGTGCCGGCTTCGATCATCAACATGATTTCCGGCCATGTCTCGATCAAGTACGGCTTCCAAGGCCCGAACCTTGCCATCGTGACGGCCTGCACGACCGGCCTGCACGCCATTGGCGAAGCGGGGCGGTTGATCGAATACGGCGACGCCGACGTGATGATCGCCGGCGGTGCCGAGTCGACCGTGTCGCCGCTGGGCATTGGCGGCTTTGCCGCGGCCCGCGCGCTGTCGACCCGCAACGACGACCCCAAGACCGCGTCCCGTCCCTGGGACAAGGACCGCGACGGCTTCGTGCTGGGCGAGGGCGCTGGCGTGCTGGTGCTCGAGGAGTACGAGCATGCCAAGAAGCGCGGCGCCAAGATCTACGCTGAGCTGGCTGGCTTCGGCATGGGCGCCGACGCGTATCACATGACGGCTCCCAACGTGGATGGTCCCAAGCGCTCTATGCGCGCGGCCCTGCGCAATGCCGGCCTCAATCCGGACCAGGTCCAGTACATGAACGCCCATGGCACCTCCACGCCGCTGGGCGACGTGAACGAGACCAACGCGATCAAGCTGGCCTTTGGCGACCACGCCAAGAAGATGGTGGTCAGCTCGACCAAGTCCATGACCGGCCATCTGCTGGGCGGCGCTGGCGGCATCGAGTCGGTGTTCACCACGCTGGCCGTGCACAACCAGATCGCCCCGCCGACGATCAATATCTTCAACCAGGATCCCGAGTGCGACCTGGACTACTGCGCCAACACCGCGCGGGAGATGAAGATCGAGTACGCCGCCAAGAACAACTTTGGCTTCGGCGGTACTAACGGCACGCTGATCTTCAAGCGCGTCTGACAGGTCGGCGGCCATGCAGCCTGAGCTGCGCAGTCCGCCGCCCTTCCAAGTTGTCCTGAGCCGTGACTTCGCCTGGAGCCTGCTGAATGCAGGGCTGGCCGGCGTGGCCGCGGCTGGCCTGCTTCTGGCCTTGGCTCAGCATTGGGGTCAATCAGCCTGGCTGCTGCTTCCCATCGTGCCGTTGGGTGTCTGGTTTTGGTGGCGTTGGGCTGGCCCCGCCGGACAGCGCCTGAGATGGGATGGACAGGCTTGGCAGCTCTTGGACGCACAGAGCCGCGAAACCGAAGTCGCGGTCCAACCTGTCCTGGACTTCGATTCGTGGCTGCTGCTCCGCCTGACAGGTGCGGGCTGGGCCACAAGGCTGGCACCTCGCTACCTGGCGCTTAGCCGTCGTCGGCATGGGGTGCATTGGGTCATGTTGAGAACAAGCCTGTATGCTGAACCACCTCAGTCTTGAGGCATTGGCTTGCTCTACTTGCGGTGCGGCAACACGCCAGCAACGCGACTGAGCGACAAGCTTCGAACCCAACCGCCGACCTTCGAACGATGAAGACTTCCGACCTCGCTCCCCGTTCTGACTCCAAGCACCCTCTGGTTGCGCTGCTTTCCGTCGCTTCCCTGGCTCTGGCGCTGGCTGGCGCTCCGGCTCCAAGTCATGCGCAGCGAGGCGAATTGCCTGACTTCACGGAGCTGGTCGAGAAGGCGGGCCCGTCGGTGGTCAACATTCGGACCTCCGAGCGCCTGAAGCCCAATGCGGCTGATTCCGAGATGAATGAGCAGATGCAGGAGTTCCTGAAGCGCTTCGGCATTCCTGCGCCCAACCAGCGGCGCGGCAATCCCCGAGGTGGCGAAGAGGACCTGCCTCAGCGCCGCGGCGTCGGCTCGGGATTCATCCTCAGTGCCGACGGCTACGTCATGACCAATGCCCATGTGGTCGATGGCGCTGACGAAGTGATGGTCACGCTGACCGACAAGCGCGAGTTCAAGGCCAAGCTGATTGGCGCGGATAGGCGCACCGACGTCGCCGTCCTCAAGATCGAGGCCGGCGGACTGCCGGCCCTCAAGATCGGCGACGCCAGCAAGCTCAAGGTCGGCCAATGGGTGATGGCCATCGGTTCGCCCTTCGGCTTCGAGAACACGGTGACGGCCGGCATCGTCAGTGCCAAGGCACGTGAGACCGGCGACTTCCTGCCGCTGATCCAGACCGACGTGGCCATCAATCCGGGCAATTCGGGCGGCCCCCTGCTCAATCTGCGCGGCGAGGTCATAGGCATCAATTCGCAGATCTACAGCCAGAGCGGCGGCTTCATGGGCATCTCCTTTGCCATCCCCATCGACGAGGCGGTCCGGGTCGCCGACCAACTGCGTGCCGGTGGAAAGGTCAAGCGCGGCATGATGGGACTGTTGCCGGTGGACGTGAGCAAGGATGTCGCCGAGGCCATCGGCCTGGGCAGCAAGGCCCAAGGCGCCCTGGTCAGCAGCGTGGTGGCCGGCAGTGCTGCCGAGAAGGCCGGCATCGAGGGTGGCGACGTCATCACCAAGTTCGACGGCAAGGCGATTGAGCGTGCGATCGACCTGCGCCGAATTGCGGCAGCCACCAAGCCGGGTAGCAAGGTGTCGGTTCAGGTCTTCCGTCGAGGAGCCCATAAGGAGTTGTCTATCGTGTTGGCCGAAGCCAGCGACGATGAGCCAGCGAAGACCGAAGCCTCGCCTGATTCCGCGGGGGGGAACTCGCTGGGTCTGAGTGTGGGTGAGATCGGCGAAAGCCAGAAGAAGGAACTGAAGCTGCGCTCGGGTGTCCGCGTCGAAGCCGCTGAAGGACCCGCCGCACGCGCCGGTTTGCGTGCTGGCGACCTGATTCTCTCGGTCGATAACGCTGAAATCGGCAGCGTCAAACAGTTCCAGGCCCAATTGGCCAAGCTGGACAAGGCCAAGGTGGTCAGCATGGTGGTGCGTCGGGGCGATGCCGTAAACATCGTGCTGGTCAAGCCGGAAAAGCGCTGAGCCGGTCAAAGCCACCGGCGCGGCGCCCTACAACCTAGCGCCAAGCCGGGTCTTTTCATCTGATGAGAGTCGATGGATCCAGATTTCGGTTGGCGTGCGCTCACGTCAGCTTGAATAGGCGAGGGGATTCCCTGCTCGATCCGCTAGAATTCGGCACAAAGAGGCCACCGAAAGGTGGCTTCTTGTCGCAATGCGCGACCGTTCCAGCACATTCGTCGGCCTGTTGGCTGGCTTGTGAATAATCTGTGGACAAAATTGCTGTTGGAGGCCTGCAACGGCGGGGAATCCGGGTTCGGCGCGGTTTCCTGCCCAGGCCTTTTGGCTACAATGAAGGCCCAACAAGCAGTTGCCATTAGTTTTGTTGGAAGGCGCGTCACCACTTCGACGTGCCTTTTTTTTATTCCCCGGCGCGGCCAGTTCCGCGCCCTCCCAGCGCCTCGAAAACGAGTGCTTCGGCAACCGAATTGAAGCCTTGAACGCGCCGCAGGCGATGCGTGATCCAGCATGAACCACATCCGCAATTTCTCCATCATCGCCCACATCGACCACGGCAAGAGCACGCTGGCGGACCGGATCATCCAGCGCTGCGGCGGCCTCTCGGATCGGGAAATGGAGGCGCAGGTGCTGGACTCGATGGACATCGAGCGCGAGCGCGGCATCACCATCAAGGCGCAGACGGCGGCGCTGCAATACAAGGCAAGGGACGGCCAGGTCTACAACCTGAACCTGATCGACACGCCCGGGCATGTGGACTTCTCCTATGAAGTTTCGCGCTCGCTGTCGGCGTGCGAAGGTGCGCTGCTGGTGGTGGACTCAAGCCAAGGCGTCGAAGCCCAGACTGTCGCGAATTGCTACACCGCCTTGGACCTGGGCGTCGAAGTGGTGCCGGTGCTGAACAAGATGGACCTGCCCAATGCAGATCCGGACAACGCCAAGGCCGAGATCGAGGATGTGATCGGCATTGACGCCGACGACGCCATCCCCTGCAGCGCCAAGACCGGCATGGGCATCGACGAGATCCTCGAGGCCGTGATCGCCCGCATGCCGCCGCCCAAGGGCGAGGTCGAGGCACCGTTGCGCGCAATGATCATCGACTCCTGGTACGACGCCTATGTGGGCGTGGTGATGCTGGTGCGCGTGGTCGACGGCACGCTCAAGAAGGGCGAGCGCATCCGCATGATGGCAACCGACGCCGTCTATCCGGCCGACAACCTGGGCGTGTTCACTCCCAAGTCCGAGTCGCGCGAGCAGCTGAATGCGGGCGAGGTGGGCTTCATCATCGCCGGCATCAAGGAACTGGCGGCCGCCAAGGTCGGTGACACCATCACGCTGGAAAAGAAGCTTCCGAACAACCTGGGCCCGGCCGAATCGGCGCTGCCCGGCTTCAAGGAAATCCAGCCGCAAGTCTTCGCCGGCTTGTATCCGACCGAGGCCAGCGAGTACGACCAGCTTCGCGACGCGCTGGAGAAGCTCAAGCTGAACGACAGCTCGCTGCGTTTCGAGCCCGAGGTTTCGCAGGCGCTGGGCTTCGGCTTCCGCTGTGGCTTCCTGGGTCTGCTGCACATGGAAATCGTGCAGGAGCGGCTGGAACGGGAGTTTGATCAGGACTTGATCACGACCGCGCCCAGTGTGGTCTACGAGGTCGTGGCCGGCGACGGCGAGGTCTTTGAGGTGGAGAACCCCTCGAAGATGCCGGAGCAGAGCAAGATTGCCGAGATCCGCGAACCCATCGTCACGGTTCACCTCTACATGCCGCAGGACTATGTGGGCCCAGTGATGACGCTGGCCAACCAGAAGCGCGGCGTGCAGATGAACATGGCCTACCACGGGCGCCAGGTCATGCTGACTTACGAGATCCCGCTGGCCGAGATCGTGCTGGACTTCTTCGACAAGCTGAAGAGTGTTTCGCGTGGCTATGCCTCCATGGACTACGAGTTCAAGGAGTACCGCGCTTCGGACGTGGTCAAAGTCGACATGCTGATCAACGGCGACCGCATCGACGCCCTGTCCATCATCGTCCACCGCTCGCAGAGCCAGTACCGCGGTCGCCAGGTGGCGGCCAAGATGCGTGAGATCATCCCGCGCCAGATGTACGACGTGGCCATCCAGGCCGCCATCGGCGCCAACATCATCTCGCGCGAGAACATCAAGGCCTTGCGCAAGAACGTGCTGGCAAAATGCTACGGCGGCGACATCACGCGCAAGCGCAAGCTGCTCGAAAAGCAGAAGGCCGGCAAGAAGCGGATGAAGCAGATCGGCTCCGTCGAGGTGCCGCAAGAGGCCTTTCTGGCCATCCTCCAAGTGGAAGATTGATAGCCCAACGATGACTGCACTGACCGGACTTCTCTACGGCGCTCTGATCGTCTACGTGGGAGGCTGGCTGGCCGGCCAGTGGACCGCCAATTTCGCCCTGCTGCTGCTGCTATTGACCTCGGTGACAGGCCTGTACTGGCTGGCCGAGCGCTTCCATTTCAAGCCGGTCCGCGAGAAGGCAGCCAACACCCTGCTGGCCAGTGACGCACAGCGACGTGAGTCGCTGGCGGCGCAAGGCATCCAGCGCGTGGACGGCGACATCGAGGGAGCGCGCCAGGCCATCCTGCGCCAACCCTGGTGGCTGGACTGGACCGCCGGCCTGTTCCCGGTGATCCTGATGGTGTTCCTGCTGCGCTCCTTCCTGGTCGAGCCGTTCAAGATCCCCTCGGGCTCCATGGTTCCCACGCTGCTGGTTGGCGACCTGATCCTGGTGAACAAGTTCCACTACGGCATCCGCCTGCCGGTGATCAACAAGAAGATCATCTCCAACCATGAGGTGCAGCGTGGCGACGTGATGGTGTTCCGCTTTCCGGAGGATCCCAGCGTCGACTACATCAAGCGTGTGGCTGCGATTCCCGGCGACGAGGTCAGCTACCTGAACCAGCGCCTGTACATCAATGGCCAGCCGGTCCCGGTCGAGAGCAAGCCCGACTACTACGACGAAGACAGCATGGTCTACCGCCAGCACTTCGCGGAGACCTTCGGCGACAAGACGCACGACGTGCTGGTCAATCCGCAGCGCAGCTCGGTCTTCCATCCCGATCGCCGCGACGGTCCTTTCCCGTTCCAGGACAACTGCAAGTACAGCTTCGAAGGTGTGACCTGCAAGGTGCCGGCCGGCTATTACTACATGCTGGGCGACAACCGTGACAATTCGCGCGATTCACGCTACTGGGGATTCGTGCCCGATGAGAACATCGTCGGCAAAGCCTTCTTCGTCTGGATGAATTTCGGTAATCTCAAGCGCATTGGCAGCTTCCACTGAAGCCGTGCCGTTGCTATCCAAGCACCTGAAAGGAACCCCTTCGATGCTGCAGCGTCAATACGGTCGTCGTCAGCGAGGCATCAGCCTGGTCGGCCTGCTGTTCTGGGGCATCTTCCTGGCCTGTGCTGGGGTGATCACCGCCAAGGTCGTTCCTACGGTGATGGAGTACTACACGATCCAGAAGGCCGTGGACAAGATCGCCTCTGGCAATCCGGCCACCGTGCCGGCAGCACGTGCCGAATTTGATCGCATCAAGCAGGTGGAGTATTCGATTCAGAGCATCAGTGGTGCCGACCTGGAAATCACCAAGGAAAACGAGAAGGTCCGCATCAGCTTCGCGTACAACCGCGAGATCGACCTGTTCGGTCCGGCTTTCCTGCTGCTCAAGTACGAAGGCCGCTCGCGCTGAAGCCTTCGTCCATGAGTTCCGCTGCGCTGGATGCCCTGCAAAAACGCCTCGGTCACCGCTTCGCTGAACCGGGCCTGCTGCAGCGCGCATTGACGCATCGGAGCTTTGGGGCAGATCACAACGAACGACTTGAATTTCTCGGTGACGCAGTCCTGAGCCTGGCGGTCTCCAGCCTGCTGTTCGAGCACTTCGGCAATTCGGATGAAGGCGATCTGACCCGCATTCGCGCCCACCTGGTGCGCGAGGACAGCCTGTACAAACTCGCCCTAGGCCTTGGCCTGCCGATTGTTCTGCGCATGTCAGAGGGCGAAGCCCGTGGCGGTGGTGCTCAGCGACCCTCCATCCTGGCCGACGCGCTGGAAGCTGTCATCGGCGCGTGCTTCGTTGATGGTGGCTACGAGGCCGCGCGCGGGATGGTCCGTATGCTGTTCGGCGATCAGATCCAGAACAGCATCAGTGCCGGTGCCAATTTCGGCAAGGATGCCAAGACCGCCCTGCAAGAATGGCTGCAGGCCCGCAAGCTGGCCGTACCCAGCTACCGCATTGCGGAAACCCGCGGCCAAGCCCACAACCAGATCTTCGAGGTCGAATGCGCTGTGCCGGCGTTGGCGCTGAGCCACCGCGGCGAAGGCCGATCCCGTAGGGTTGCCGAACAAGACGCCGCCCGGCGTATGCTTGACGAACTGATTGCCCGCGACCGGCCTGGATCCGGCCCGCGCGACTGACACCATGACCGACATCACTCCTCCCGCCGCTGCCCCTTCCGAAAACTCGCAGCGCTGCGGTCTCATTGCCATCGTCGGCCGACCCAATGTCGGCAAGTCGACCCTGCTCAATGCCCTGGTCGGCCAGAAGGTCAGCATCACCTCGGCCAAGGCCCAGACCACCCGCCACCGCATCACCGGCGTGCGCACGGTCGAGGAGGCGCAGTTTGTCTTTGTCGACACGCCGGGCTTCCAGACCAAGCACAACGCGGCGCTGAACCGCAATCTCAACCGCACCGTCCATGGCGTGATGGGCGACGTGGACCTCGTGCTGTTCGTCGTCGAGGCCGGGCGTTTCGGGCTGGACGACGCCAAGGTTTTGTCGCTGCTGCCCGAGGACAAGCCGGTGGTGCTGATTGCCAACAAGCTGGATGCCGTGCATCGCCGCGCCGAGCTGGCGCCCTGGCTCAAGAGCATGGCCGAGCGCCGCAACTTTGCCGAGTTCGTACCGATCTCGGCCAAGAAGGCGGCCGACGTGCAGCGCCTGT
Source organism: Pelomonas sp. SE-A7 (assembly GCF_030345705.1). Classification (NCBI taxonomy): domain Bacteria; kingdom Pseudomonadati; phylum Pseudomonadota; class Betaproteobacteria; order Burkholderiales; family Sphaerotilaceae; genus Roseateles; species Pelomonas sp. SE-A7. The sequence goes on along the minus strand of NZ_JAUASW010000002.1, from coordinate 330,855 downwards.
TCAAGATCCTCAAGCCCTACCTGCCCGAGCAGGGCTGGTTCTACGACGAGGATGCGCTGACCGATCGCAGCGAGAAGTTCCTGGCCAGCGAGATCATCCGCGAGAAGCTGTTCCGACTGACCGGTGACGAATTGCCGTACACGTCTACCGTGGTCATTGACAAGTGGGAAGACGAGGGCGAGCTGCGTCGCATCTCGGCTTCCATCGTGGTCGAGCGCGATGCTCACAAGGGCATGGTCATCGGACAGGGCGGCGAGGTGCTCAAGCGCATTGGTTCCGAGGCCCGCCAGGAGCTGGAACATCTGATGGATGGCCGCGTGTTCCTGGAGCTGTGGGTCAAGGTGCGCTCCGGCTGGGCGGACAGCGAGGAGCACCTGCGCAGCTACGGCTACGAGTGATGCGCAGGGTTCCAGCCGTTCAGCCTGCCTTCGTCCTGCACCACTACGACTGGAGCGAGTCTAGCCTGATCCTGGACCTGTTCACCCGAGAGCAGGGTCGCCTGGCCGTCGTTGCCAAGGGGGCCAAGCGGCCGTATTCTCAGCTGCGTGCCGTGCTGCTGCCGTTCCAGCGCATCCAGGTCGGCCTGTCCAAGCCGGGCAAGACGGCCGAGGAGGGCGCCCCCGAAGTGCTAACGCTGCGCACGGCCGAGTGGGCTGGTGGGAATACCTTGCCTGCCGGTGCGGCCCTGTTCAGCGGCTACTACCTGAACGAGCTTCTGCTCAAGCTGCTGGCTCGCCAGGATCCGCATCCCCGACTGTTCGATGCCTATGCAGCGACATTGCCCGAGCTGCATGCGAGCGAGGATGCTCAATCGCAGGCAGCCTTGCGCGCCTTCGAACTTCGAATGCTGTCGGAGCTCGGCCTGCTGCCCGACCTGAGCGTCGCGACGCTGACTCAGCAGCCGCTTGAGGCGGAACGCCGCTATGCCTTGTCGCCGGAGTCAGGCGTGATAGCCGCTAGCGACGATTCAGCCCTGCTGCTTGGCGCCAGCCTGGTCCAGCTCCAGGCCGCGCTCTTGCACGGCAGTGCCGGCGCGCTGCAGCAGGCTTGCATGAACGACCAGGCAGCATTGAAGACGGTGCTGCGTGGGCTGCTTCTCTATCATCTGGGGCACCGGCCGCTGCGCACCCGCCAGGTGATGCTGGACGTCCAGAAACTGCTCGACTGAACCATGAATCCACTCGTGATGCCGGATGGCGCCCAGGGCGGGCGCTGCGCCCTGTCGGTCAACGTCAACAAGGTGGCGCTGCTGCGCAATACCCGCCACCTGGGCATTCCCAGCGTGCTGAAGGCGGCCGAGGCTTGCCTGCTGGCCGGCGCCCAGGGCATAACTGTCCATCCGCGTCCTGATGCCCGCCACATCCGCTCCAGCGATGTGAACGAGCTGGCCGAGCTGCTCAAGGCCTGGCCCCACGCCGAGTACAACATCGAGGGCAATCCGACCCAGAACCTGATGGATTTCGTGCGCGAGATCCGTCCGCACCAGGTCACCTTCGTGCCCGATTCCGAAGACCAGTTCACCTCGGACCATGGCTGGAACCTGCCGGCCGACATGGACCGCCTGCGTCCGCTGATCGCCGAGTGCAAGCAGCTGGGCGTGCGCGTCAGCCTGTTCATGGATCCGCTGCCTGAGGCCATGGTCCATGTCGCAGCACTGGGTGCAGAACGCATCGAGCTCTACACCGAAACCTACGCCAGCACCTTCGGCACCCCCCGCGAGGCCGAAGTGGTGGCCGGCTTTGCTGCCACGGCTCGGGCGGCCCTTGCTCAGGGTCTGGGCATCAACGCCGGACACGACCTCAACCGCGAGAACCTGACCCGTTTCCTGCAGGAGGTGCCTGGCGTGCAGGAGGTTTCCATCGGCCACGCCTTGGTTGCCGACGCGCTTGAGCTGGGCTATGCCGAGACGGTGCGCGAATACCAACGCAGCATCCAAAGGGCCTACATCTTGTGATCTACGGCATCGGCACCGACATCTGCGACATCCGCCGCATCCGCGACACGCTGGAGCGGCGCGGCGAGCGCTTTGCCGAGAAGGTGCTGGGCCCGCATGAGCTGGCGGTGTTCCGCGAGCGCCGCGCCAAGGTGGAAGCTCGAGGGGTGGCCTATCTGGCCACGCGCTTCTCGGCCAAAGAGGCCTTCTCCAAGGCCATAGGCATGGGCATGCGCATGCCCATGACCTGGCGGGCCTGCGAGGTCGTCAAGGCCGCCAGCGGCAAGCCCGAGATCCGCCTGCACGGCGAGCTGGCTTCCTGGTTCGAGGCCAGGGGCCTGAAGGCTCATGTGACGGTCAGCGACGAGAGCGAGTACGCCGCTGCCTTCGTGGTGGTCGAGACCCGCTGAGGAGCCCGACCGGCCGGCTCGGCAGTCTGTTGCTTCAGCGAGCCTTGGCCAGGCTGCGGCCCTGCACCTGCATGTCCATCTTCATGGACATGTCCATCAGGTTGCCGTCGGGCATGCGAACCTGCATCTGCATGTCCAAGTCCATGGCGCTGGACAGCTGGAGGCGGTCGGCCAGGCGCAGCTTGAACTTGCCACCGCCGCTGCCCTGGCTCGTGAAGCCGGGCATAACGGGCGCGCTGGCAGCGCTGGCCGCTGCAGCGGGCGCTTCGAACTGCATATTGACCTGCATCTGCACGTCGAACTCGGCCACGCCCTTGTCGACCTTGGTCAGCGTGTAGCGGCCGAACACCTTGCCATTCATGGCATTGGCCGGGGCGCCCGGGATGGGCAGGTCGAGCGGGAAGGGCACGTCGATGAACTCACCGACCTTGAGCTTGGCGCCTTCCAGTTGGCCCATGGCGTTGAACAGCTTGCTGAACAGGGCTTCGGCCTGCTCGGGCGGCAGGGCCTTGCTCATTTCAGGGCCGAACTGGATCTGCTCATAACGGCCGTTGTTCAGCACCGCGCTGAAGCCCATCTTGCCGACCTGGGCGGGCATGCGCCGGATCTCACCCTTCTCGCCGGCCTGGATCTCGGTGGCACCCATCTGGATTTCGGAGCTGACCTTGATGCGGCCCTGCTTGTCGGCGGTGCTGGTGGTGATGCGCTGGCTGCTGCGCGTGCTCATCACCATCGGCGAGGGCATGGCAGCCATCGTCGTGGCGATCTTTTCCCGCTCAGCGTCCGTGGCATCGGCCTTGGGCGTGATCTTCATGCGCATCTCAATGCGCATCTGCTGGTCGAGCTGTTGCTGCGAATTGGGCAGCGGCAGCACATGGAACTCGATGGCCTTCTCGGCAGCGGGTGCGGCCGTGGCGGCCAAGGCCGGCAGGCCGGTCGCAAGCAGGCCGCAAAGCAGCAGGCGTGACAGGACACGGTGGTTCATTGGTTTTCCCCCTGATTGGATGTGAATGCAAAAACGCCCGGGTGCCGTGCGTTGCGGCGACCCGGGCGCATCATAGGGCGCGAAACAGGGCTACTTGCGGTAGTTGTCCTGCAGCGGATAGCGGCGCGCATAGAGGCCGAACAGGGCCGCCGCCACCAGCGCAAAGCCGGCGAAGAAGAACATCTGGAAGGCGGTCACGCTGGTGCCGGTGCTCTTGATGTAGTTGGTCACACCCTCGCCCTTGACGCTGCTGTTGGCCAGCAGCACCCAGAGGTTGCCAATGGTGACCGACAGGTTCCAGAAGCTGGTGATGACGCCCTTCATGGCCAGCGGTGCCTGGCTGTAGGCGAACTCCAGGCCGGTGGCCGAGACCAGCACCTCGCCGAAGGTCAGCAGCGCATAGGGCAGGATCTGCCAGAGGATGGTCACGGCGTGGCCGTCATCGATCCACAGCTGCATGCCACCGACGACGATCCAGGCCAGGCCCGAGAAGGCGATGCCGGCGCCCATGCGGCGCAGCGCGGTCACCTTCAGGCCCAGGCTGTTCAGCAGCGGGTAGAGCACCATGTTGTTGAACGGGATCAGGATCATGACCAGGGCCGGATTCAGCGCCTGCATCATCGAGGACTGGAACCACTCGGGCTTGTTCATCTGGTCGGCCTGCAGGATCCAGGTCGAGGCCTTCTGGTCGAACAGCGACCAGAACGGCGTCACCAGCGCGAACAGCACCAGGAGGCGCAGCACGGTGCGCACGGCTTCGACCGCGGCCTCGCCATGCTTGGGCACGGCGCGATGCAGTTCGACCCAGGCGCCGATGCCGCCGAAGCCCATCACCAGCACCAAGGCCGAGCACAGGGCGGCGACGATGCCGATGTCCTTGTACGCAAACAGCCCGACAACGGCCAGCAGCATGCCCGACAGGGCCAGCGCCTGACCTCGGGCGCCTTGGCCCAGCGCAGTACGCACCACCTTCAGGAAGCTGTTCGGGTCCTCATGGGCCGTTGGCTTCACGTGGATGTACTTCTTGCGGCCGGCCCAGAAGATCATCGTCGCGATGAACATGAAGACGCCAGGGATGCCGAAGGCGACGCTGGCACCGAAGTTCTTCAGGAACAGCGGCATCAGCAGCGAGGCGAAGAAGGAGCCGAAGTTGATGATCCAGTAGAAGCCGTCGAAGACCTTCTGGGCCAGCGACCGGTTGCTCTGGTCGAACTGGTCGCCGACGAAGCTGCTGACCAGCGGCTTGATGCCGCCCGAGCCCAGGGCGATCAGGAACAGGCCGAAGTAGAAGCCTCGCAGGTTGTTCTCGAAGACCGCCAGGCAGGCATGGCCGCAGCAGTAAAGCAGGCTGAGCCAGAAGATGGTGTTGTACTTGCCGAAGAAGCGGTCGGCGATCCAGCCGCCCAGCAGCGGGAAGAAGTAGACGCCGATGACAAAGGTGTGGAACACATCCTTGGCCTCGCCCTTGCGCAGCGGTTCCGGAATGGACAGCAAGAGGCTGGTCATCAGGAACACCGTCAGGATGTTGCGCATGCCGTAGAAGCTGAAGCGCTCGCATCCTTCGTTGCCGATGATGTAGGGGATCTGCGGCGGCATCTTGGGCGCTGCTGCGGCCTTGCTGCCGGGGTCTAGGGCGATGGTCACGGCTTGTCTCTCTCCGTCGTAATGATGCTTGTGGCGGTCAAGAAGAAACGCCGCCGGGCGGTGGCCCGGCGGCGTGCGTATTGTCAGGGCAGAAACGGACTCAGTTTCAGCCCTGGACCTCGAACGGCAGCTTGATCTGGCTGAGGTCCTTGCGGGTCTCGACCAGGACCAGCGGGCCTTCGTCGATCACCACGGCCGGCGGACGCTCGCGCGGCACATGGACCGGCTTGGGCTCGGCGGCGATGGCGGCCTGGACTTCGCGGATCTTGTCGGCATCGGAATTCACCCACTGCAGGCCGGCGGCCTCGGCGATGGAGTGCAGCGAAGCCAGCGGCAGCTCGAAGCGCTCGACGGCCGGCGGCGGAGCCACGGCGGCGACCACCGGTGCCGGCGCCGGAGCAGCCGGAGGCGGTGCGTACGGCGGGGGCGCCTCGGGAGCGGGCGACTCGGGCAGGTCGGTCTCCGGAGCCGGGGCGTCCAGGGCCAGCTGGGCCTGACCGCCTTCTTCGGCGGGCGTACCCTCGGCCTGGCCGTCCTCGCGGCGCTCGCGGCGATAGCGGTCACGGCTGCGACGGCGACGGCCACCTTCACGGCCTTCTTCGCTACGAGCCTCGTCCTGGCCTTCGCCTTCGGCGCCTTGGGCGACGGCTTCTTCGGCGGCCTCGGGTGCTGCTGCCTGATCGCCTTCGGCCACCGGCTGCTGAGCTTCCGTGCCTTCCTGGCCACGCTCACCACGGCCACCACGGCGGCGGCGGCGGCGGCCCTGGCGTTCATCGCTGCTGGCCTCGGTGGCAGCGGCTTCGATGCCGTCAGGCTGGGTGTCGGCGAACGCCGGGTTTTCGGTCAGGGCCTCGGGCTTGGCTGCGAGTTCGGCCTGAGCCGCCTCGACCGCACGCTCGGTCCGCTCGCCACGCTGGCGACGGCCTTCGCCACGCTCGCTGCGCTCACCGCGCTCGGCACGCGGTTGCTGCTCGTTGCGCTCGGCGCGCGGCTGCTGGTTCTCCTGGCCTTCGGGCTTGTTGGCATCGCCACGGCGACGCTGGTCGCCGCGCTGGCCTTCACCACGCCCGGCTTCCTTGGCTTCGTTGCGGCCACCACGGCGCTGTTCGCCACCGCGCTGCTGCTCGCCTCGTTCGCCACGCTCGCCGCGCTCGGAACGATCACCACGGCCGCCACGGCGACCGTCGCCACGGCCTTCACCGCGCTTGCCACCTTCCTTGCGCTCGGCCGGCTTGGCCTCGACCGGAGCCGGGGCCGGGGCGGCCTCGGGCTCGCTGCCGAAGATCTTCTTCAGCCAGCCCATGAAGCCGCCGCTGACGGCCGGGGCCGCCACTGGTGCAGCCACCGGAGCTGCCTTGGCGACCGGCTCGGGCTTGGGCGGGGCGATGGGAGCGGGCTGCTCGGGCAGGATGCCTTTGATCACCGGCTCCTGCTTGCTCTTGCCCTTGTCGTCGGCGCCGCGGCGGGTGATGCCCACCTCTTCCTGCGGCTCGTCGATCATGGTGTAGCTGGCCTGCAGGTTCTCCAGGCGCGGATCGTCGTGGCGCAGGCGCTCCAGCTTGTAGTTGGGCGTCTCGAGATGCTTATTCGGCACCAGCAGCACGGTGACACGCTGCTTCAGCTCGATCTTGGTGATCTCGGTGCGCTTCTCGTTCAGCAGGAAGGAGGTCACTTCCACCGGCACTTGCACGTGCACGGCGGCGGTGTTGTCCTTCATCGCTTCTTCCTGGACCATGCGCAGGATCTGCAGCGCCGAGGATTCGGTGTCGCGGATGTGGCCGGTGCCGTTGCAGCGTGGGCAGGTGATGTGGTTGCCTTCGCTCAGCGCCGGGCGCAGGCGCTGGCGGCTCAGTTCGAGCAGGCCGAACTTGCTGATCGAGGCGAACTGCACGCGGGCGCGGTCCTGGCGCAGTGCATCGCGCAGGCGCTGTTCGACTTCGCGACGGTTCTTCGACTCTTCCATGTCGATGAAGTCGACGACGATCAGGCCGCCCAGGTCGCGCAGGCGCATCTGGCGCGCGATTTCATCGGCGGCTTCCAGATTGGTGCGGGTGGCGGTTTCCTCGATGTCGCCGCCACGGGTGGCGCGGGCCGAGTTGACGTCGACCGAGACCAGGGCCTCGGTGTGGTCGATCACGATGGCGCCGCCCGAGGGCAGGTTGACCGTGCGGCTGAAGGCGGTTTCGATCTGGTGTTCGATCTGGAAGCGGCTGAACAGCGGCGCGTCGTCGCGGTAGCGCTTCACGCGATGGCCCTGGTCGGGCATCACGTGGTTCATGAACTGGTGGGCCTGTTCGAACAGGTCGTCGGTATCGATCAGGATTTCGCCGATGTCGGCGGTGAAGTAGTCGCGGATCGCGCGTATCACCAGCGACGACTCCTGATAGATCAGGTAGGCACCCTTGCCGCCCTTGGACGCGTCATCGATCGCGCTCCAGAGCTTGAGCATGTAGTTCAGGTCCCACTGCAGCTCGGCAGCCGAGCGGCCGATGCCGGCAGTGCGGGCGATCAGACTCATTCCCTTGGGGTACTCGAGCTGGTCGAGGTTTTCCTTCAGTTCTTCGCGGTCCTCGCCCTCGATGCGGCGCGAGACGCCACCGCCACGCGGGTTGTTGGGCATCAGCACCAGATAGCGGCCAGCCAGCGAGACGAAGGTGGTCAGGGCGGCGCCCTTGTTGCCACGCTCTTCCTTCTCGACCTGGACCAGCAGTTCCTGGCCTTCCTTGATCGCGTCCTGGATGCGCGCGCTGCGCACATCCACGCCTTCGCGGAAGTACTGGCGGGCGATTTCCTTGAACGGCAGGAAGCCGTGGCGGTCTTCGCCGTAGTCGACGAAACAGGCTTCGAGCGAGGGCTCGACGCGGGTCACTACCGCCTTGTAGATATTGCCCTTGCGCTGCTCGCGGCCTTCGATCTCGGTCTCGAAGTCCAGCAGCTTCTGGCCGTCAACGATGGCAAGACGCCGCTCTTCCTGCTGCGTCGCGTTGATCAACATTCGCTTCATACATCACTCCTCGCGCGCCTCTTCTTGGTTGCGAGGCGCGCAGCATGCCGTCGCCTGGCCATGCGGCCAGGGCGACTGTCAGATGCATGCGCTTTGGAGGAGCCGAGGAAGGAATCGCCCTGGACTGGTGCTGGAGCCGATCTTGTCGGTCAGCAGTGCAGCGTTGGCGCGTGCGTGGCCTCAGGCGGTGCGATGGCAAGCTCCCATTGACGCAGCGCTCCTGGCGCTGCGGCCCGGCCACGGCCGAGGGCGACGCCGGCTTCAAGCCGGGGTCGCGCACAAAGGCGGTGGGGGGTGGGGGGAATCGTGCTCATGGCGCGGACTGTGGGACGCTGCCACCAGGCGGTCGAACTCTGAAGGCTGGACCGGCCTGGTGACTCAAAAAACCTTTGTCTGCTGGCGTTCCTGCGAAAGGGCAGGGACGACAGGGCTCGTCTCTTTCTCTACTTGCGCTTGGGGTGCAGCGCCGCAGGCCGCCTGATCACTTGGGGAACAGGCCCGCTCGCCACGATTGCACCCTGCATCACCGGGTTGTCGACCGGGCCGGAACTCGCGTTCCCACCCTGTCGCCACCGTCCGCTTTCAGCATTTCCGCGTGTCTTGCACGGGTAAAATCTGAAAAATCAAACACTTAGAGCGGACTTGTGGTGACGAAGATTATACGGGCTAAAGCCCAGCGGCCCGCCGCTGAGAAGCCGGCCCGGCCACAAGCTGCCAAGCCTGAGTTGGCTACGGAGAAACCCCAGGTCCGCCGGGTGACGGTCGACGAGGGCTCGGCCGGCCAACGGCTGGACAACTTCCTGCTGCGCGAGCTCAAGGGCGTGCCCAAAACCCATGTCTACCGCGTGATAAGGGCCGGCGAGGTGCGGGTGAACAAGGGCCGGGCCCAGGCCGACACGCGGCTGGAACTGGGCGACGAGGTCCGCGTGCCTCCGGTGCGGGTGCCTGAAAAAGCGGCAGCCCCGGCGGTGCCGGCGCGGGAGTTCCCCATCGTGTTCGAGGACGAGCACCTGATCGCGGTCAACAAGCCGGCCGGCGTCGCCGTCCATGGCGGCTCGGGCGTGAGCTTTGGCGTGATCGAGCAACTGCGGCAGGCGCGGCCGACGGCCAAGTTCCTGGAACTGGTGCACCGGCTCGACAAGGAAACCTCGGGCCTCTTGCTGATCGCCAAGAAGCGCAGTGCGCTGACCTCCCTTCAAGACCAGTTCCGCGAGCGCGAGACCGGCAAGACCTATGCCGCCCTGGTGATAGGCGACTGGGCCGAGAACAAGAAGGTGATCGATGTACCGCTCCTGAAGTTCGTCGGCAGCGATGGCGAGCGCTGGGTTAGGGCGGTGACCAGCTCGCACGACCAGGGGGCCGAACAGGCCAAGCGATCCATCAGCCTGGTGCGCGTGGCCCGGAAGCTCCAGGGCTACAGCCTGCTGGACGTGACCATCAAGACCGGCCGCACCCATCAGATCCGCGTGCACCTGGCCCATGCCGGCCACCCCATCGTCGGCGATCCCAAGTACGGCGATTTCGTGGCGAACAAGGCCATGGCCCGCGGCCCGTTGAAATTCGATCGCATGTTCCTGCATGCCAAGCGCTTGCAATTTACCCATCCGGCCAGCGGCGAGACCATGGAGCTGCTGGCCGACCTGCCGGCCGATTGCGCTGCGCTCGTCCAGGCGGTGACGCCATGAGCGGCCGCCCGCAGCGCTTCGACCTGATCGTGTTCGATTGGGATGGCACGCTGTACGACTCGACGGCCTTGATCGGCAAGTGCATCCAGTCGGCCGCCGCCGACCTCGGCCTGCCGGTGCCTACGGACGAGCAGGCCAGCTACGTGATCGGTCTCGACCTCTACCAAGCCTTGGCCCACGCGATGCCGACCTTGCCGCGGGAGCGCTATCCCGAGCTGGGCCAGGCCTTCCGCCGCCATTTCTTCGCGGCCGAGGATCAGCTGAGCCTGTTCGAGGGAGCGCTGGACATGCTCCGCCATCTCAAGGCGCGCCACCATTGGCTGGCCGTCGCCACCGGCAAGAGCCGCAAGGGCCTGGACCGGCTGCTGAAGACTCCCGACCTGCAAGGCCTGTTCGACGGCAGCCGCACCGCCGACGAAACCGCCGGCAAGCCGGACCCGACCATGCTGCTGCAGTTGATGCGGGAGTTCGGCGCCGAACCCGAGCGCACCTTGATGATCGGCGACACCAGCCATGACCTGCAGCTCGCCATCAATGCGGGGACGGCCAGCCTGGGCGTGGGCTATGGTGCCCATGACCCCGCGGACCTGGAGGAATTCGGTCCGCTGCATATTTGCCACTCCATTCCCGAACTGCAGCGCTGGCTGCTGGACCATGCCTGACGAACAACAAGACCGACAGGGCCTGCCTCTTTGCGGCTCCGACGAGCTGGAGGAGCGGGGCCGCGCCCACAGCTTCGACGTGCTGCAGTACAGCCAGCCGGCCCGTGCCTTCGCGCTGCGATTCGAGGGCAAGGTCGTGGCCTACCTGAACCGCTGTGCCCATGTGCCGACCGAGATGGACTGGCAGGAAGGTGAATTCCTCGATGCCGACAAGCAATACATCATGTGCTCCATCCATGGCGCCGTGTACGACCCCTTGACCGGTCGCTGCGTCACCGGCATGTGCGGCCGCATGGGCCTGACCAAGCTGGAGGTCAGCGAGAGCGAGGGCAGGGTGTATTGGTATCCTTCCCGCGACACCAAGCCGGCCTTTGAAGATTGACGAAAAAGACGACGTAGCGTAGCTAGCCATGAACGACGACCTGCCTCCGCCCCTTCCCGATCCGCAGCCGGCGGTCGTGCCACCCGCGCCCACGCCTGCAAGTTCGCAGGCCGGCGGCTATGAGCAGCTGCTGGTGCAGTTCGCCGCCAGCTACCTCGCGGACCGGCGCAGCGAAAGGCGCTGGCGGGTCTTCTTCCGCCTGATCTGGTTGGCGTTCTTTGTCTTCCTGGCCTGGGTCTTGTTCTTCTCGCAGCGCCATCACGGCCAGGCGCCGAACACGCCGCATACGGCGCTGATCGAGCTGCGGGGCGAAATTGCCGTCGATACCGAGGCCAGCGCCGAGCTGATGCTGTCGGCGCTGAAGAATGCCTTCGAAGACGAGGGCGCCAAGGCCGTCGTGCTGCGCATCAACTCGCCGGGTGGCAGCCCGGTGCAGGCCGGCATCGTCTACGACGAGATCCAGCGGCTCAAGGCCTTGCACAACAAGAAGGTCTACGCCGTGGTCGAGGAAATCTGCGCCTCGGGCGCCTACTACATCGCGGCGGCGGCCGACGAAATCTATGTGGACAAGGCCTCTGTGGTCGGTTCCATCGGTGTGTTGATGGACGGCTTCGGTTTCACAGGCTTGATGGACAAGCTGGGCGTCGAGCGGCGCCTGCTGACCGCCGGCCGCAACAAGGGCATGCTGGATCCGTACACCCCGCTGTCGAGCGAGCAGCGCGGCTATGCGCAGGCCATGCTGGACCAGATCCATCAGCAGTTCATCGCTGTTGTGCGCGAGGGCCGCGGCAAGCGCCTGAAGGAAACGCCGGAGATCTTCTCCGGCCTGTTCTGGAGTGGCGAGCAGGCCGTGAAGCTGGGCCTGGCCGACGATCTCGGCAGCCTCGACTACGTGGCGCGCGAGGTGGTCAAGGCCGAGGAGGTGATCGACTACACGCCGCGCGACAACCTCGCCGAACGTGTGGCCAAGCGCTTCGGCGCGGCCATGGGCGAGGGCGCCGTCAAGGCCCTGCGCGCGACAGCGCAACTGCGCTGATCGCGTAATCAGCGCTGCAAGCGGCGGCGCATGGCCAGGGCCAGTGCGCCAAGAGCGGCTGCGACGAGGGCCAGGCCTTGCGGCTCGGGCACGCGTGCCGGTGGCTCTTGCTCGCGCAAGGGTTCGTAGCCGATCTCCAGCGTCGACAGCATGTTGTTGGCGATGACCGAGCCTTCCCAGTGGCCCGAGCTCGCCGCGACGATATCGGCCTGGCGGGCCAGCAGGGTGCCGAAGCCGGAGTGCAGCTCGACCTTGTCGGCGTTCAGCACATTGAAGATCAGCCGGTCGGCATAGCGCGACAGCTGGCTGCCTTGCCAGTCGAAGCCAAACTTCAGCGTGCCGCCGGCCGTCAGGTTGATGATGATGTAGTCGTCGGCATCGAAGCTCGCGGCATCCAGCGTGAAGGGCTTGATGTTGTTGTCGGCAATGTTGAAGACCTGCAGGCCTGCGCCGGTGCCTGCACTGCCGCCGCGCAGCAGCAGGTCCCAGCCGCGCGTGACCGTGCCGGTACTGGCCAGGGCGCCGAGGTCGGCCGACAGGCCCTGCAGCAGCGCCGCGGTGTCGGTGAACATCTGCTGGATGGAGGCCTGGTCACCCTTGCTGAGGCTCAGATAGCCGGCCGAGCCGAGGTCGTTGCCGCCGTAGACGCCGGTGCCTTGCACGACGCCGCCGGCCTGTGTGAGCCAGGATGCGCCCGTCGGACCCATGCCGGCGTTGCTATCGACGGCGGGATTGCTGGGCCCGTTGTAGATGGCGCCGCCGCCGATCTTGATGTTGCCGCCGACCACCAGGCTGGGGTCCTGGCTGCCCGAGGCGCCATGGGGCGACGGATTGCGGTAGCCGACCGAAATGCTGTTGAGCGACAGGTTGCCGCGCACTGCCAGGCGGCCTTCGATATCAGAGTGCGCGGTGAGGTTGCCGAAGAAGAAGCCGCTGTAGTCGCCGGCAGCGCCCAGGTTGATCACCGGGCCGGCATGGGCAACACCGGCGATCGCCAGCATTGCCGCAGTGCAGATGGCGCGCAGCGTGGCGGCACCCAGTCTGGATTGACTTGTGGACATTCCCTCTACCCCTCATCCAATTCGTTATTAACCGCAAGTCGTTGCGGCGAGCGGATTCTAGGAAGAGGGGCTGTTCGCGGCTGCCCCCGGGTTCGGGTGTGCCCGGCTCAGGTCGTGAGCTTGTGCACGAATCGCGGGTCCGACTCAGGCCTGCAGATAGCTGGTCTTCACGCTGGTGAAGAACTCGGCCGCATAGCTGCCCTGCTCGCGTGCGCCCATGCTCGAAGCCTTGCGGCCGCCGAAGGGCGCGTGGTAGTCCACGCCGGCCGTCGGGCAATTGACCATCACCATGCCGGCCTGAGAATGGCGCTTGAAGTGATGGGCATGTTTCAACGAGCCGGTGCAGATGCCGCTGGACAGGCCGAAGGGTGTGTCGTTGGCCAGGGCCAGCCCATGCTCGTAGTTTTCGCAGGGGATCAGGCTCACCACCGGTCCGAAGATTTCCTCCTGGCAATGGCGCATGGCGTTGTCGCAGTCGCCGAACAGGGCCGGCGCCAGGTAGTGGCCGGGCCAATCCAACGTTAGCGTCTGGCCACCCGCCAGCAAGCGAGCACCTTCTTCTTTTGCCAAACGGATGTAGTCCAGGTCCTGCTGCAGCTGGCTGGCATCGACGACCGGGCCGATCTGGGTCTCGGGCCTGAGGGCGTGGCCTACACGCAGGGCCTGGGTCACTTCGGCCATGCGCTCGGCGAAGCGGGCATACACGGCCCGCTCCACGATGACGCGGCTTGAGGCCGTGCAGCGCTGGCCGGTCGAATAGAAGCCACCTTGCACGGCGCAGTTCACCGCGGCCTCGATGTCGGCATCGGCCAGCACCAGCAGCGGGTTCTTGCCTCCCATCTCCAACTGGAACTTGGCGCCGCGCTGCACGGCCGCCATGGCGACGCGCTGGCCCGTGGCTTGCGAGCCGGTGAAGCTGAGGCCGTTCACGCGGCGGTCGTTCAGCAGGGCCTGGCCGACCACAGAGCCCGGCCCCATCGCCAGGTTGAAGACGCCGTCAGGCAGTCCGGCCCGCGAAATGATTTCGGCCAGAGCCCAGGCCGAGCCCGGCACCAGCTCGGCCGGCTTGAGCACCACGGCATTGCCGAAGGCCAGGGCCGGCGCAATCTTCCAGGCCGGGATGGCGATGGGGAAGTTCCAGGGGGTGATCAGGCCGACCACGCCCAGCGGTTCGCGGGTCACCTCGACTTCAATGCCAGGCCGGACCGAGGCGAGCTTGTCGCCGCGCAGTCGCAGGGCCTCCTGGGCGAAGAACTTGAAGATGGCTCCGGCGCGCGCTGCTTCGCCCACGGCCTCGGGCCGGGTCTTGCCTTCCTCGCGGGCCAGCAACTCCCCCAGCTCTTCCTTGCGGGCCAGGATCTCGCTACCGATGCGATCTAGCGCATCGGCCCGCACCTGCGGGCTGCTCAGTCCCCAGGCCGGCGCAGCAACATGCGCGGCCGCAATGGCCTGCTCGGCTTGTTCCGAATCGGCTTGGGTATAGAGGCCCAACACATCGCCGGTGTCCGACGGGTTGACATTGGGGCGCTGGCTGGGGCCGACCAGCCATTGGCCGGCGATGTAGTTGGCGTAGGTCTGCATGGTTTGTCTCTTTGGAATATTGCAAATATATCTAATTCCAAGGCAGGCTGAGAACGCGTCGTATCCCAGCCGGATCAGCGCGGCTTTTAGGCCGGCCTGCCAATGAATCGAAGCACAATCGCCCAGCCCTTTTCCGACTGCAAGTCCAAGGAGAACAAGATGCAAGGCGATGCCAAGGTGCTGGAGTATCTGAATGCCCAGCTGAAGAACGAACTGACCGCGATCAACCAGTATTTCCTGCATGCCCGCATGCTGAAGAACTGGGGCCTGAACCGGCTTGCCAAGCATGAGTACGAGGAGTCCATCGAGGAAATGAAGCACGCGGACAAGCTGATCGAGCGGGTCCTGCAACTCGAAGGCCTGCCCAATCTGCAGGACCTCGGCAAGCTCTACATCGGCGAGACGGCGGTCGAGACGCTGGAATGCGATCTCCGCATCGAAACCGGCTCGCTGACCACGCTCAAGGATGGGATCGCCCATTGCGAGGCGGTGCGCGACTACGTCTCGCGGGACATCCTGACCCGCATCCTCGACGACACCGAGGGCCACATCGACCACTTGGAAACCCAGATCGGCTTGGTGGCGCAACTGGGTGAGCAGAACTGGCTGCAGAGCCAAGTGGGCGAGGAAGCCGGCAGCTGACTGGATCGGCCCGGCGGCGGGGCAATGCAAAACGAATTGAGAAGGGTTCGCATTTGCGTTAGACTATGGGCCATTCCTGATCGTCCAGCTGCCCGCCATGATCGTCTGCCTCTGCCACCGCGTCTCCGACCGCGACATCCGCCATGCGGTGTCGGCCGGCGTGCGCAACTTCGAGTTGCTGCAGGACGAGACCTCGGTGGCGTCGGCCTGCGGCAGCTGCCTGGACTGTGCCCGTGAGGAATTCGATGCCGCCGTGGCCCGCTGCCACGATGCGGCCCATTGCATGGCCGAGCCCGGCCATGTGGGCAAGCGCGTGATCGCGCTGCAGCCTGCCTGATCTCAGTCTCCCCTGCGTTTTCCCGCTGACCCAAGCAATGGGTCGTGGCGCAGCATGGCGCCATGGACGACAGCAACCCAACGCCAGCCCTGGGCGAAATCGGGCAAATCGCGATCACGGTGAGTGACGTGGGCCGGGCCCTGGGCTTCTACCGCGACGTGCTGGGGCTGCAGTTCCTGTTCAGTGCCGGACCCAATCTGGCCTTCCTGCAGGCCGGTGGCGTGAGGCTGATGCTCAGCACGCCGCAGGGCGCAGGCGCGGTAGGCGAGAACTCGGTCCTGTACTTTCGGACCGCCTCTTTGGAGACGAGCTTTGCGGCCCTGGTGACCCGGGGTGCCAAGACCGACTCGCCGCCGCATCTGATCGCCCGCATGCCGGACCACGAGTTGTGGATGGCCTTCGTGCGTGACCCGGACGACAACCTGGTGGGCTTGATGGAGGAGCGGCGCTAACGGGCGCCATAAACGACAAGCTCCGCGCGTCTTGCGACGGCGCGGAGCTTGTTGGGAGGGGCCTGCTTACTTGGTAGTCGCAGCCGGGGCCGGAGTCGCGGTCATGGCCGGCTTGGCCTCGACCTTGGCTTCAGCCTTGTGAGCCTTCGCATGCTTGGCAGCGTGCTTGGCTGCGGCGGCCGGCTTGGCTTCCGTGGCCGGAGCTGCCGCGGTGGTGGTAGCGACGGCAGGCGTGGCGGGTTTGGTCACGGCCGGCATTGCGGCCGGAGTCGTGGTGGCGGTGGCCGCTGCAGTAGCGGCCGGCGTCTGCGTGGCCGCAGGCGTTGCAGCGGGTGCCGGAGTGGTGCTCGTGGCCGCAGTCGTGGCAGGCGGCGTTCCGGTCTTGGGGGCAGTCGTTGCGGTGTTAGCAGTCTGCGCCATGGCCAGGTGACCGGTGAAAGCCAGCAGGGCAGGAATCAGAGCGGTCTTCAGAGCATTCATCAGGATTTCTCCGTCGGTTGTGAAAGGGTAAGCAGACAACGAGGCCTCCCATGCAAGAGTTGACCCTGGGCGAGCAGCGTTGCAATGCGTTACACCGGGCTTTCCATCCGAAGCAGAATCGCGGCGCAGCACATCTTGAGCAGGTACGGACAGCAGCGATGACAACGCCCACCCAGGTCATGCAGGGATTCGATTGGAAGAGCGGTTACGCCAGCCGCCGCTCGCCGCTGTTCGCGCGCAATGTGGTGGCGACCTCGCATCCGCTGGCGGCCCAGGCGGGCTTGCGCATGCTGGCAAGCGGAGGCAATGCCGTCGATGCAGCCGTGGCTGCCGCGGCCTGCATGACGGTGCTGGAGCCTTGCAGCAACGGCCTGGGCTCCGATGCCTTCGCCATCGTCTGGGACGGCCAGCGCCTCCAGGGTCTGGATGCTGCAGGTGTCGCGCCAGCGGCCTGGACGCGCGCGCAGTTCGGAGATGCAGCAAAGGCGCCGCCCAAGCGTGGCTGGAGCAGCGTCACCGTGCCAGGCGCCGTGAGCAGCTGGGTCGCGCTGAGCGAGCGCTACGGCAAGCTGCCTTTCGGTGACTTGATGCAACCTGCCATCGAGATTGCCGAGCGTGGCTATGCGGTGCCCGTGATCGTGCAGCGCAAGTGGCAGCTGGCTGCTGGCATTGGAGAACTGGTGGGCCAGCCAGGCTTTGCTGAAACCTTTCTCCCGCATGGTCGGTCACCGGCCGTGGGCGAGCGCTTCTGCATGCCAGGTGCGGCGCGCAGCCTGAAGCTGATCGCAGAAACGCGTGGCGAAGCCTTCTATCGGGGTGAAATCGCCGCCGCGCTGGCGGCCTTCTCCAAGGCCACCGGCGGCCAGCTGACAGCCGCCGATCTGGCGGCCCACCAGCCGCAATGGGTGGACACGATTTCGCAGGCCTACGCCGGCCATCAGCTGCATGAGTTGCCGCCCAGTGGGCAGGGCATCGCGGCGCTGATCGCGCTGGGCCTATTGAAGCACCATGATCTGCGCGGCCTGGGGGCAGACAGCGTCGTGGCCCAGCACCTGCAGATCGAGGCGATGAAGCTGGCCTTTGCCGATACCTACCGCTTCGTGGCCGACCCACTAGCCATGGAACTGACAGCGGCCGAGTTGCTGGATCCGGCCTACCTCGCCGAGCGGGCATCACTGATCGACCCGCGCAAGGCCCAGGACTTCGGCCATGGCAACCCGGTGCGCGGCGGCACCATCTATCTCAGCGCTGCCGACGAGAGCGGCATGATGGTCAGCTTCATCCAGAGCAACTTCATGGGCTTCGGCTCGGGCCTGGTGCTGCCCGGCTACGGCGTTTCGCTACAGAACCGCGGCCATGGCTTCTCGCTGGACCCGGCCCATCCTAATTGCGTGGCGCCGGGCAAGAAGCCCTTCCACACCATCATCCCGGCAATGCTGATGCGCGACGGCCAGGCGCAGATGAGCTTCGGCGTGATGGGCGGCCATATGCAGCCGCAGGGCCATCTGCAGACCCTGGTCCGCATGCTGGACTTCCACCAGCATCCGCAGGCCGCCTGCGATGCGCCTCGCTGGCGCTTCAACGAGGGCCTGTCCATAGATGTGGAGCCAGAGATGCCAGCGGCCACAGTCCAAGGGCTGCGTGCTCTGGGTCACCAGATCGGCGACATGCATGAGCCGTCGCTGGACCTGGGGGCCGGCCAGTTCATCTGGCGTCTTGGCGAACCGGCGGTCGAGGGCTATGTGGCCGCCAGTGATCCACGCCGGGATGGCGCGGCCGTCGGGTTCTGAACATGGATTTGCAGCAACGCCTGTCTCTGGGTTGGCGCACCGACCTGATCTTTGCCCGCTTCGGCGGCCTGGTCGAGGAGCGCGGCGACTGCGTCGTCGTGCGCACGCCCGACAACCCGCTCTTCTACTGGGGCAACTGCCTGATCCTGCCGGCACCGCCGCGCGACGACGGACTGGCTCACTGGCTGGCGCGCTTCGACGAGGAGATCGGCTGCCATACCCGCGAGTCCGGCCATGTCGCCATTGGTTTCGACGCCACGCAGGCGCATGAGCCGTTGCTGAGCTGGCAGCGCGCCGGCTTCGAGATCTTCGAAACCGTGACCTTGAGGCTGTTGCCCATGCAATTGCTGGGCGGGCGCCGCGAGCTGCCTCAGGGCTATGAGTTCAGCGTGATCGACCTGCAGGATGCCGCCCAGCGGCGCTCGGTCGTCGATCTGCATTGCGCCAGCAACGCGGCCGACGCGATGGGTTTCGAACCGGCGGGCTACCGCCGGCATCGAGAGCGCCAGATGGATCGCTATGCCGCCATGCAGTCGGCCGGGCTTGGCAAATGGCTGGGCGTGCGCAGGGCCGACGAGCTGGTGGCCGACTGCGGCCTGTTCAGGGACGGTGGGCTGGGCCGCTTCCAGCATGTGACCACCCATCCGAACTGGCGACGCCGCGGCCTTTGCACCGCCATGGTCGAGGCCGCCTGCCGCTTCGGCTTTGAACATCAGAGGTTGGAGCAACTGGTGATGTGTGCCGACCCGGATGAAGTGGCCATAGGCATCTACGAGTCGCTCGGCTTCATGCGGGCGTCCCGCCATTGGGGCGCACAGCGCCGGCCCTCGCGCGATCAGCGCCCGGCCTGAGCCGGTGCCTTTTGCCATGGGTGCAGATCGGCTGCTACCATCGCCCGACTTCTTCCTCCCAAGGCCATGACCAAGCTGCTCGACCGCGACCGATGCCCGGCTACCGCCGTGGCCGGCCCGCGTCCGTCCGGGTTCAGCGTCGCGCGTCATGGCCTGTCGTCCTCGCCGCCTTGAGCGCGAGCGACGACCGAATTCCCCCTTTTCCTTAGACTCTGCTTTCTGGGCCGCCGCCCGCATCGCGACCTCACGAGGGTCCGGCTGGGCCGCCGCCATGGAGAAATCGAATGCTTCTGCAGAACCGGCTGCTCGCCTGGCGCGACCGCCTGATGAAGATGCTGACGCTGCCCAGCGGTGACCTGCTGCGCGACCGCGTCTACCACCGCCTCTGGACCTCGATCTTGATCAGCTCGCTCGGCGGCCAGATCACGATGTTGGCCCTGCCGCTGACCGCGGCCGTGCTGCTCAATGCCACGCCAACACAGATGGGCCTGCTGACCTCGATGGAGATCGTGCCCTTCGTGCTGTTCTCGCTGCCGGGCGGCGTCTGGCTGGACCGGGTGCGCAAGCTGCCGGTCTATGTGGCCGGCGAGACCCTGCTGGCCGTGACCGTGGCTACCGTGCCGCTGGCCGCCTGGCTGGGCTGGCTCAGCATGGGCTGGCTCTACGCGGTCGGCTTCGTGCTCGGCTGCGTCTACACCGTGGCAGGCAGCGCGGCCCAGATCGTGCTGACCCAGGTCGTGCCGCGCGAGCGCCTGGTCGAGGCTCATGCCAAGAACGCACTCGCTTCGTCGGGTGCCGAAGTGGCGGGTCCGGGCGTGGCCGGTCTGCTGATCAAGTTGCTGGGCGCGCCCATGGCGCTGGCGGCCGATGCCCTGCTGGTGCTGGTCTCGGCCCTGATCCTGCGCGGCATCAAGGTCGAGGAGCAACTGGCGGCCAAGTGCAGCGGCGCGGACTTCTGGCGCGACCTCAAGGCCGGCGTGAGCTTCGTGCGCCAGCAGCGCCTGCTGGTCAGCCTGGCCTGCGCCGTGGGCGGCTGGCAGCTGTTCCACAACGGTGCACAGGTGGTGCAGATCCTGTTCGCCACGCGGGTGCTGGGTCTGAGCGCCCAGCAGGTCGGCCTGAGCTACATAGGCCTGGGGGCCGGCACGGTGCTGGCCAGCGTTTTCGGTCATCGCCTGTCGCATCGCATAGGCCCCGGGCCTTCGCTGGTGCTGGGCTTCGGCGTCTGCGGCCTGGGCTGGTTGACGCTGGCGCTCGCGCCGGCTAATGCGATGGGCATCGCGGCTTTTGCCTTCATGCTGTTCGCCTTCGGCATTGGCGCCGTGCTCATCTTCATCAACTTCCTGTCGCTGCGCCAGGCCGTGACGCCCGCGCCGCTGCTGGGCCGCATGACCAGCACCATGCGTTGGCTGATCCTGATACCGGCCGGCCCCGGTGCCCTGATTGGCGGCTGGTTGGGCGAGCATGTGGACCTGCGCGCGGCCCTGCTGTTCTCGGGTTGCGGCGCCTTGCTGCTGGCCTTCGTGGCCTGGCGTGTGCCCACCATCCGCGGTGTGCGCGAGTTGCCCAAGGTGGGCACGGCGCACGAGCCTGAGCTGATTCCTAGCAAGTGATGAGCATGAGCGATCCCATCCTGATCGAAGTGCCGGAGAAGATCGAGACCGAGCGTCTGCTCATAGCCGCGCCGCGGGCCGGTGTCGGGCCGGCGCTCAATGAGGCCGTCATCGAGACGATGGACCAGTTGAAGCGCTGGATGCCGTGGGCACAGCAGGCGTCGACGATCGAAGAAATGGAGGCCGTGGTTCGGCGGCAGGTCGCAGCGTTCGTGCTGCGCGAGGATTTGCCGTTCCAGATCTACAGCCGGGAGCCGCAGGGCCGGCGCCTGCTCGGTGCCATGGGCCTGCATCGCTTCGACTGGGCCGCGCGGCGTTTCGAGATCGGCTACTGGCTGCGCCGCACGGCGCAAGGCCAGGGGCTGATGAGCGAGGCTGTGAATGGCATGGCCGAGATGGCGTTCACGCAGCTCCGCGCGCGGCGCTTGGAAATCCGCTGTGACGAAACCAATGACCGCAGCCGCGGCGTTGCGGAGCGCTGCGGGTTCACGCTGGAGTCGGTAATGCGCGGCCAGTCGGTCAACACCGCTGGCGAACTGTGCAGCAGCTGCGTCTACGTGAAGTTCAAACCGGACTGAACTTGTCCACCGTGTCGGTGATGATGCCGTCCAGGCCGTTGGCCATCAGCCAGCGGGCCACCGACTCGTCGTTGACCGTGTAGACCAGCGCCTTCATTCCGAGCGCGTGGACGGCCTCGACCATGGCCCTGTCCATCAGCGCGTAATTGGTGATGACGGTGCTGCAGCCCAGCGCTTTGGCTTCCTCGGTCCAGCTGTCTCGGGCCTTGTCGATCAGCAGTCCACGCGGCAGCTCGGGCGCCGCGGCCTGCGCAGCCGCGACGGCGGCCGGCTTGAAGGAGCTGAGCAGCGGCAGCCGTTCGCTGCCGGCCCAGAGTTCGCGCACGGCCAGGGCGACGACGCGGCCGGTCTCCTCATCCTGGCCCGGATTGGGCTTGAGTTCCAGGTTCAGGCCGAAGCCGTTGCGCCGGCAGTAGGCGGCCACCGTCTCCAGGCTGGGAATGGGTTCGCCGGCATAGGCCCGGCTGTGCCAGCCGCCGGCATCGAGCCGGCTCAGCTCGTGCCAGGAAAGAAGGCCGGCCGGCCCGCGGCCGCTGGTCGTCCGGTTCAGCTTGTCGTCGTGCAACAGGAAGGGGCGGCCGTCGTGGCTCAGCCTCACGTCGCATTCGAAGGCGCGGTAGCCATGGGCGGCGCCCAGGCGGAACGCGGCCAGCGTGTTCTCGGGGGCCAGCTTGCCGGCGCCGCGGTGGGCGATCCAGAAGGGGAGGGGCCAGGGCTTGGTCATGGCTGTGCGGCCTTCGATTGCATGGATGCGCCACTCTATTGCGCCAAGGCCCTGTCTGACCAGCGGCCATGTTGCACTGCGGTAGGATCGCACTCCGACGACCGCTGGGTCCCTCGCATCCCCGAGGCGGCCTGGCAGTGACCCGCGGCACCGGCGCATCAGGCCGGCCACCGCGGGCGCTTTGCCGGCCCATGACCCATGGCGCCGGGCTTGCCAACAGTGCGAGGGTCGGCGACCTTTTCTGCTGAGATTGCCCAGGCCGCCATGAACGCTCCGCATCCGCTGATGCCCGAAGCCACCGCCCTCGCCGAGGACGGCGTGATGACGCCGCCCGCCCGGCTGCGCGAGATTCCCTACAACTACACCTCGTTCTCCGACCGCGAGATCGTGATCCGTCTGCTCGGCGCTGCCGCCTGGGAGACGCTGAACCTGCTGCGCGAGGAGCGCCGCACCGGCCGCTCGGCCCGCATGCTGTACGAGGTGCTGGGCGACATCTGGGTGGTCCAGCGCAACCCCTACCTGCAGGACGACCTGCTGGACAACCCCAAGCGCCGCGCCCTGCTGATCGAGGCCTTGCACCACCGGTTGCACGAGGTCGAGAAGCGCCGCAACCCCAGTGACGCCAAGCGCGACGCCCTGGTGGGCGAGCTGCTGGCGGCGGCCGGCAAGTCGGTCGAAGACTTCGCCTCGTTGTTCGAGCGCACGGCCGAGCTGCGCCGCCGTGCGACGCGCTTGCTGGGCAAGCACACGGCCAAGGACAACATCAAGTTCGACGGCCTGTCGCGCGTGGCCCATGTGACCGACGCGACCGACTGGCGGGTCGAGTACCCCTTCGTGGTGCTGACGCCGGACAGCGAGGCCGAGATGGCCCAGTTGGTCAAGGACTGCATCGAGCTGGGCCTGACCATCATCCCGCGCGGCGGCGGCACCGGCTACACCGGCGGCGCCGTGCCCCTGGTCTGGAACAGCGCGGTGATCAACACCGAGAAGCTGGAGGCGCTGCGCGGCGTCGAGATGATCCAGCTGCCGGGCCTGGACCGGCCGGTGGCGACCATCTTCAGCGAGGCCGGCGTCGTGACCCAGCGGGTCTCGGACCTGGCCGAGCAGCATGGCTTCGTGTTCGCCGTCGACCCGACCTCGGCCGAGGCCTCCTGCGTGGGCGGCAACGTGGCGATGAACGCCGGCGGCAAGAAGGCCGTGCTGTGGGGCACGGCCCTGGACAACCTGGCCTCCTGGAAAATGGTCACGCCGGACGCCAAGTGGCTGGAGGTGCATCGCCTCAACCACAACCTCGGCAAGATCCATGACGTCGAGGTCGCCAGCTTCGAGCTGCGCTACTTCGATGCCTCGGGCAGGAAGCTGGAGCGCACCGAGCGGCTGGACATCCCGGGCCGCACCTTCCGCAAGGAAGGCCTGGGCAAGGACGTCACCGACAAGTTCCTGGCCGGCCTGCCCGGCATCCAGAAGGAAGGCTGCGACGGCCTGATCACCAGCGCCCGCTGGGTCGTGCACCGCATGCCGGCCCATGTGCGCACGGTCTGCCTGGAGTTCTTCGGAAACCCCAAGGACTGCGTGCCGTCCATCGTCGACATCAAGGACTTCATGTTCGCGGAGGCCAAACGCGAGAACGGTGCCATCCTCGCCGGCCTCGAGCACCTGGACGACCGCTACCTGAAGGCCGTGGGCTACGCGACCAAGAGCAAGCGCGGCGGCCTCCCGAAGATGGTGCTGATCGGCGACATCGTCGGCGACGACGAGGCCCAGGTGGCCCGCGCCACCAGCGAGGTCGTGCGCCTGGCCAACGGCCGCTCGGGCGAGGGCTTCGTGGCCGTCAGCGCCGACGCGCGCAAGAAGTTCTGGCTGGACCGCAAGCGCACCGCCGCGATCTCCAAGCATACGAATGCGTTCAAGGTGAACGAGGACGTGGTGATTCCGCTGGAGCGCATGGGCGAGTACACGCTGGGCATAGAGCGCATCAACATCGAGCTGAGCCTGCGCAACAAGCTGGAGCTGGCCGAGGCGCTGCAGGCCTTCTTCGCGCAGGGCCGGCTGCCGCTGGGCAAGACCGACGATGCCAGCGAGATCCCCAGCGCCGAGCTGCTGGAAGACCGGGTCCAGCAGGCTATGGCCCTGCTGAAGGAAGTCGGCGCGCAATGGCAGCTGTGGAAGGACGGGCTGGACGAGGTCCAGCTCGAGAGCGGCCGCAGCTTCTTCGACCAGCTTCAGGACAAGACGATGCGCGCCTCCTGGCGCACGCAGATCCTGAAGCCGCTGCAGAGCATCTTTGCCGGCGGCGCCTTCGCCGCCATCGTCGAGGAGTGCAAGCGCGTCCACAAGGAGGTGCTGCGCGGCCGGGTCTGGGTGGCCCTGCACATGCATGCCGGCGACGGCAACGTCCACACCAACATCCCGGTCAACTCCGACAACTACCAGATGCTGCAGACGGCCCACGAGGCCGTGGCCCGCATCATGAAGCTGGCGCGCAGCCTGGACGGCGTGATCTCGGGCGAGCATGGCATCGGCATCACCAAGCTGGAGTTCCTGTCCGACGAGGAGCTGGCGGGCTTTGCCGGCTACAAGGCCAGGATCGATCCCGAGGGCCGCTTCAACAAAGGCAAGCTGCTTCGCGGTGGCACGGCCTATGCCGACCTGACCAACGCCTACACGCCCAGCTTCGGCCTGATGGGCCACGAGTCGCTGATCATGCAGCAGAGCGACATCGGCGCGATCAGCGACTCGGTGAAGGATTGCCTGCGCTGTGGCAAGTGCAAGCCGGTCTGCGCCACGCACGTGCCGCGCGCCAACCTGCTCTACAGCCCGCGCAACAAGATCCTCGCCACCTCGTTGCTGGTCGAGGCCTTCCTGTACGAGGAACAGACCCGCCGCGGTGTGTCGGTCAAGCACTGGCAGGAATTCGAGGATGTGGCCGACCACTGCACGGTCTGCCACAAGTGCGCCAATCCCTGTCCGGTCAAGATCGACTTCGGCGACGTGACCATGAACATGCGCAACCTGCTGCGCAAGATGGGCCAGAAGAGCTTCCGCCCCGGCAATGCGGCCGCGATGTTCATGCTCAACGCCACCAATCCCGAGACCATCAAGCTGGCGCGCTCGGCCATGGTCGGCGTGGGCTTCAAGGCCCAGCGCATGGCTCACGACCTCTTGAAGGGCTTTGCGAAGAAGCAGACGGCCGCGCCCCGCGCGACCCTGGGCCCGGCGCCGGTCAAGGAGCAGGTGATCCACTTCATCAACAAGAAGCTGCCCGGCGGCCTGCCGAAGAAGACGGCGCGGGCGCTCTTGGACATCGAGGACAAGGACTACGTGCCCATCATCCGCAACCCGGCCGCCACCACGGCCGAGACGGAGGCCGTGTTCTATTTCCCCGGCTGCGGCTCGGAGCGTTTGTTCAGCCAGGTCGGCCTGGCGACTCAGGCCATGCTCTGGCATGCCGGCGTGCAGACGGTGTTGCCGCCCGGCTACCTGTGCTGCGGCTATCCGCAGCGCGGCTCGGGCCAGTTCGACAAGGCCGAGAAGATGATCACCGACAACCGGGTGCTCTTCCATCGCGTCGCCAACACCCTGAACTACCTCGACATCAAGACCGTGGTGGTCTCTTGCGGCACCTGCTACGACCAGCTGCAGGGCTACAAGTTCGAGGAGATCTTCCCGGGCTGCCGCATCGTGGACATCCACGAATACCTGCTGGAGAAGGGCGTCAAGCTGGACTCGCAGCAGGCCTACCTCTACCACGACCCCTGCCACAGCCCGATGAAGCTGCAGGAGTCGATGAAGACGGTCAAGGCCCTGGTCGGCCCCGAGGTGGTCAAGAGCGAGCGCTGCTGCGGCGAAAGCGGCACGCTGGGCGTGACCCGGCCCGATATCTCGACCCAGATCCGTTTCCGCAAGGAAGAAGAGCTGCGCAAGGTCGAGACCCAGCTGCGCGACAGCGGCAAGGTGGCCGCGGCCGACAACCTGAAGATACTGACCAGCTGCCCCAGTTGCCTGCAAGGCCTCAGCCGCTACGGCAACGACCTGCAGAACGGTCTGCTGGAGGCCGACTACATCGTGGTCGAGATGGCCAAGCAGATTCTGGGTGACAGCTGGATGCCCGACTACGTGGCCAAGGCCAATGCCGGCGGCATCGAGCGGGTGCTTGTGTGAACTGAGGTTCGCATAGCGGCCTGCCCCCTCGGCGCGGGGGGCAGGGCTTCCCCGAGAGCGCGGGCAAACCCGCTGCTGTCCGGGCCTTTGGCTCGATAGATTGCTGCAATCCGGCGCCAGCTGCCCTCAGGCTGGCGCCTCATTGCAATGACCGGAGGTATCGGTGAGGCAATCGATCACAGGCGCCCTGGGCGCTGCTTGGCGGGCCGGTGGCCTGCTCGTCCTGCTGGCGGCCCTGGCCGGCTGCCAGAAAACCGAGACCACAGCCCAGGTCGGCGACCAGCCGGTGGACACGGCCCTGCAGAAGAAGATCCAGGAACAGCTGCTCGATGCCCAGCCGGGCTCGGTGATCGAGATCCCGGCCGGCAACTACCACTTCGACCGCGGCCTGTCGCTGCGCGCCAATGGCGTGACGCTCAAGGGCGCGGGCCTGGACAAGACCATCCTGTCCTTCAAGAACCAGGTGGCCGGCCCCGAGGGCCTGATCGTCTATGCCAGCGATTTCACGCTGGAAGGCCTGACCATCGAGGACAGCAAGGGCGACGCGGTCAAGATCAACGACGGCGAGAACATCACCATCCGCAAGGTCCGGGTGCGCTGGACCGGCGGCCCCAAGACCAGCAATGGCGCTTATGGCCTCTACCCGGTCAAGACCAGGAACGTGCTGATCGAGGATTCCGAGGCCTATGGTGCCTCGGATGCCGGCATCTACGTAGGCCAGTCCACCGACGTGGTCGTGCGCCGCTGCCGGGCCGAGCAGAACGTGGCCGGCATAGAGATCGAGAACACGGTCAATGCCGATGTCTACGACAACGTGGCCACCGGCAATACCGGCGGCATCCTGGTGTTCAACATGCCCAACCTCTCGCAGGCCGGCCATGGCACCCGGGTCTACAAGAACCAGGTGTTCAAGAACAACCTCGACAACTTCGGCGCCAAGGGTACGGCCGTGGCTAGCGTGCCGGCCGGCTCGGGTGTGGTGATCAACGCCAATTCCAAGGTCGAGATCTTCGACAACGACATCGCCGACAACCAGACGGCCAATGTCATCGTGTCCAGCTACTTCTCGACCGGCTACTTCACCGACTCCGGCGTGGAGAAGGGCTACGACCCGTACCCGCGCGCCATCTATGTGCTGGAGAACCGCTTCAAGGGCGGCGGCGATTCGCCCGACGGCCTGGACCTGAAGACGCTCAAGACCGTGCTGTTCGGCCTCAACGGCCGCCTGCCCGACGTGCTGTGGGACGGCTATGTGGACACCAAGAAGGGCTGGGTGGCCGAGGACCGGATCTGCGTTCGCAACGGCAAGATCGACGTGCTCAACGCCGACGGGCCGAACAAGTACAAGGACCCCAAGGTCGACAACAAGCCGCATGACTGCGAGCTGCCGCGCCTGAGCCCGGTGGTCCTGAAGAGCCGCACCTGAGGCCGGCGAGGGACCCATGCTGTACCGGAGACTGTTGCTGGCCGCAGCCGCTGCGCTGCTGTGCGCCCTGGGACTGGTGGCCTGCTCGCGTGAGCCTGACCCGGTCAAGTTCATCGAGCAGGGCCGGCCGGCCCTGCTAAGCGAATGGGGCTTGCTGATCAAGGACGGCAGCCTGCTGAGCCTGAACCAGGGCGTCGAGCCCTACGAGTTGAACTCCTCGCTGTTCACAGACCATGCGCACAAGCTGCGCACGATCTGGATGCCGGTCGGTCGCAAGGCCAAGTACGACCCCGAGGCCACCTTCGAATTTCCGGTCGGCACCATCATCAGCAAGACCTTCTACTACCCCAAGGAGGGCGCGGTGCGCCTGCAGCGCGTGGTCGACCCGGGCGCGGACAAGGCGCTGGGCGCCCATGGCCTGGACCTGAACCAGGTGCGCCTGATCGAGACCCGGCTGCTGGTGCGGCGCGAAGCGGGTTGGGTGGCCTTTCCCTATGTCTGGAACGACCAGCAGACCGATGCCGAGCTGATGCGCACCGGTGACCAGCTGGCGCTGGAGCTGGCCAAGCCGCCGGGCAAGCCGGAGCAGTTCACCTATGTCGTGCCCAACGAGAACCAGTGCGCCAGCTGCCACATGACGCAGCTCAAGTCCAAGCAGTTGCAGCCCATTGGCCCCAAGGCCCGCCACCTGAACCGCAGCCTGACCTATTCCGGCAAGACCGAGAACCAGCTGGAGCACCTGGTGCGGGTTGGCTACCTGGAAAAGCTGCCGGCCAAGGTGGACCAACTGCCCATGGCCGTGAACTGGCGCGACGACAAGCAGCCGCTGGACCAGCGGGCCCGTGCCTATCTCGACATCAACTGTGCCCACTGCCACAACCCGCGCGGCCCGGCCAACAACACCTCGCTGAATCTGGAGCCGTTTCCTCCGCTGGGTCTGCGCCAGGGCTTGTGCAAGCCCTCGGTGGCGGCCGGCAAGGGCACGGGCGACCGGCTGTTCGGCATCGTGCCGGGCAACCCCGACGAATCCATCCTGCCCTTCCGCATGGCCTCCAAGGAAGGCGGCGTGATGATGCCCGAGCTCGGTCGCTCCATCGTCCATGAGGAAGGCGTCGAGCTGATACGCAAGTGGATCGAAGGACTGCCCGGCCATTGCGAACCCATCCAGCAACCCGGCCGCTAGAGCCGGACCTCGAAGACAGACAACAAACCATGGAGACCTGCATGCACCAACGCTTTGCCCGCACGCCCTGTGCCCTGGCCATTCTTCTGCTGAGCCTGGGGGCGGCTCAGGCCCAGACCCAGGCGCCGGCCCCGCAGGCCGCCGCGCCCGAGGAGGTCAAGAGCCTGGGCGTGGTCGAGGTGACCGGCCAGAGTCGCGTCCAGCAACTGCGTGACGTACCGATCACGATCAGCGTGGTCGGGGCCGACAAGATCAAGAGCGTGGGCGCCGCCAACATCGGTGCGCTCGACGGCCTGATGCCCGGCCTGACCGTGGACGCTTCGCAGCCGACCCAGCCCAACTACGCGATGCGCGGCATAGGCACCGGCGACTTCGGCATTGGCACCGATGCGCCGGTGGGCCTCTACATCGACGGCATCTACGCCGGCAAGACCGGTGGCGCGCTGCTGACCTTCAACGACGTCAAGCGCATCGAGGTGCTCAAGGGGCCGCAGGGCACGCTGTTCGGCCGCAATGCCGCCGGCGGAGCGGTCAGCATCATCACCAACGACCCCAGCCAGAAGCGCGAAGCCAGCGGCCTGCTGCGCCTGGGCAACCAGGGCCAGTACCACGGCGAGCTGCTCTACAACACGCCGCTGAACGACAACACGGCGCTGCGCTTCTCGGCGGTGCGCGAGCATGACGACGGCTGGGTCACCAACTCGATCAACGGCCGCAAGGAAGGCGGCGCGAACGGTTGGGGCACCAAGCTGGCGCTGAAATGGGCCGACGCCGACAGCTCGGCCCTGCTGAGCTGGGAGCACGAGGTGCTGAACCAGCCGGCGCGGCCGCTGTTCGCCGTGGTCTCCAAGCCCGACTTCACCGGCAGCGCTGCCACCTGGAAGGACCCGCGCACGCTCAAGCTGGCCAATGACGCCGACCCCAATATCGAGTCGCGCAAGTTCGACGGCCTGACGCTGAAGATCAGCCACAGCCTGGCCATTGGCGAGCTGACCAGCACCACCGGCTACCGCCGCTTCAACGCCCAGGACGTGCAGGACAACGACGGCTCGGCGATCAAGTACGCCTACCTGTCCACCGGCAACTACGAGGGCAGCCGCAGCTGGCAGCAAGAATTCCGCCTGAACGGCAGCAACGACAGCATCGACTGGGTGGCAGGCGTCAGCGCCTTCCACGAGAAGGCCGACCAGCAGACTGCGCTGTTCTCGGCGACCGACACCATAGACACCATCATGGCCGGCGCCAGCGGCGGCCTGCTGGCGCCCTATGCCACGGTCAACCAGCTAGCCGGCATGTTCGGCATCCCGGGCGTCAACGTGGTCGGCCTGCCCTGGACCGAGTCCATGTTCAACACCATCAGCTCGCGCGCCGCGGCCGTGTTCGGCGACGTGATCTGGAAGCTGACACCCAGCACCAACCTGACGACCGGCATCCGCTTCACCCGCGACAGCAAGCGCTTCAGCTGGCACAACCCGGTCCGCACGGCGCCGCAGCTGGATGCCACGCTCAAGGCCCTGGGCCCGCCGACTACCGGCGGCTTCTTCGACGGGGTCAATGCCAACCAGCCGCTGATCGCCGCCAGCATGGGCCTGAGCGATGCGCAGCTGCGCGGCGCCCTGCAGGCCAATGGCCTGCCGCCGCAGCTGGGCTACGCGCTCTACGGCCTGATGACGACCAACGTCAACTTCAACAGCCCCGCGGCCACGGCGGCGCCGATGTATGACAGCGCCTCCTGGACCAACACCAGCCCCCGCCTGGTGCTGGACCACCGGCTGGACAAGGACACCATGCTGTTCGCCTCGGCCACGCGCGGCTACCAGGCCGGCGGCTTCAACGCGATCTACAAGCAGGGCGTGGCGGCCTTCGGGCCCGAGACGGTCACCAACCTGGAAGCCGGCGTCAAGGGCAACGTCAGGAGCACCGGCCTGTTCTACACGGCGGCGCTGTTCCACTACGACTTCAACAACCTGCAGAGCATCGGCACGACCAAGAGCAGCTCGGGCGTGACCACCTATGTGGTCAACGTCAGCGACCAGAAGGCGACCGGCCTGGACCTGGAGGCCTACTGGCAGATTGATCGCACCTGGCGCCTGAGCGGCGCGGCCGAGTTCATCGACCAGGTCTACAAGCGCTACAGCTACTCGCCCGGCGCCGGCGTGGTGTTCAATATGGCCGGCCAGCCGGCCGGCACGCCGCGCATGACGGCCACGCTGGGCCTGGACGCCCGCTTCGGCCTGGCCGACGGCCAGGCCACGGCCAGCCTGAACTGGGCCTATTCCGGCGCCCAGCGCTGCAACGACGAAACCCGCAACCGCAACACCTGCGGCCAGTTGCCGGCCTTTGCCGTGGGCGAAGCGACCAACCGGGTCAACCTGCGCCTGGGCTGGGAAGCGCCCAGCAAGACCTGGGGCCTGGGCCTGCTGGTCAACAACCTGCTGGACAAGCAGTACGTGAGCTACATGTCGGCGCCCAGCTTCGCCACCGGCACGCCGGCGGCCTACATCAGCGCGCCGCGCAAGATGTCGCTGGAGCTGAACTTCAAGCTCTGAGGCCGGCCAGGACCAGGAAGCGCGGGAGGCCTGTGGCAAACTCCCGCGCTTCGCCTTTTGCCGGGTTCCAGCTGTCTTGGACAAGATACTTCTGCAGATTGCCGCCGAGCTGAAAGTTCGGCCGGCCCAGGTCAACGCAGCCGTCGAGCTGCTCGACGGTGGTGCCACCGTCCCCTTCATCGCCCGCTACCGCAAGGAAGCCACCGACGGCCTCGATGACGCGCAGCTGCGCGATCTCGAGTCGCGCCTGGGCTATCTGCGCGAGCTCGAGGAGCGCCGCGCGGCGGTGCTCAGGAGCATCGAGGAGCAGGGCAAGCTGACGAGCGAGCTGCGCTCGGCCATCGAGGCGGCGCCGACCAAGCAGGAGCTGGAAGACCTCTACCTGCCTTACAAGGTCAAGCGCCGTACCAAGGGCCTGATCGCCCGCGAGGCCGGCCTGGAGCCGCTGGCCGACAAGCTATTCGCCGACCCTTCGCTCGACCCGATGGGCGAAGCCGCGGCCTTCCTGAACCCCGACGCCGGATTCGCCGACGTCTATGCCGTGCTGGATGGCGTGCGCGACGTGCTCAGCGAGCGCTGGGCCGAAGATGCCCTGCTGATAGGCAAGCTGCGCGAATGGCTGTGGGAGGAGGGCCTGTTCAAGTCGCTGCTCTGCGAGGGCAAGGACCAGAACAACCCCGACGTCGCCAAGTTCCGCGACTACTTCGACTACGCCGAGCCGATCCGGACCGTGCCCTCGCACCGCGCGCTGGCCGTGTTCCGCGGCCGCACGCAGGAAATCCTCGACGCCAAGCTGGTGCTGGACGAGGAGGTCGTTGCCGGCCAGCCCGGCCTGGCCGAGGGCCGCATCGCCCGCCACCTGGGCTGGAGCCATGCCAAGCGGGCCTCGGACGAGCTGATCCGCAAGACCGTGGCCTGGACCTGGAAGGTCAAGCTGGCCATGAGCCTGGAGCGCGACCTGTTCTCGCGGCTGCGCGAGGCGGCCGAGGCCACGGCGATCAAGGTGTTCGCCGAGAACCTGCGCGACCTGCTGCTGGCCGCGCCGGCCGGCAAGCGGGTGGTGATGGGCCTGGACCCCGGCATCCGCACCGGCGTCAAGGTGGCCGTGGTCAGCGACACCGGCAAGGTGCTGGACACGAACACGGTCTACCCGCATGAGCCGCGCAAGGACTGGGAAGGCTCGATCCACACGCTGGGCCGTCTCTGCGCCGCCCATGGCGTCAATCTGATCGCCATCGGCAACGGCACCGCCAGCCGCGAGACCGACAAGCTGGCCAGCGACCTGATCAAGCGCATCCAGCAGCTGGCTCCTGGTACAGCCATCGAGAAGGTGGTGGTCAGCGAGGCCGGCGCCTCTGTCTATTCGGCCTCCGAGTTCGCCTCCAAGGAGCTGCCCGAGCTGGACGTGAGCCTGCGCGGCGCCGTGTCGATTGCCCGCCGCCTGCAGGATCCGCTGGCCGAGCTGGTCAAGATCGACCCGAAGAGCATCGGCGTCGGCCAGTACCAGCATGACGTGAACCAGAGCGAGCTGGCCAAGATGCTGGACGCGGTGGTCGAGGACTGCGTGAACTCGGTGGGCGTGGACCTGAACACGGCCTCGGCGCCGCTGCTGTCTCGCGTGTCGGGCCTCTCCGGCGCCGTGGCGGCCAGCATCGTGCGCTGGCGCGACGCCAATGGTGCATTCAAGAGCCGCAAGCAGCTGCTGGACGTGTCCGGCCTCGGTCCCAAGACCTTCGAGCAGGCGGCCGGCTTCCTGCGCATCCGCGGCGGCGACAACCCGCTGGATCTCAGCGGCGTCCACCCCGAGACCTATCCGTTGGTGCAGCGCATCCTGGATCAGCTGCAGCGCCCCATCGCCGACCTGATCGGCAAGAGCGACGTGATACGCGCGCTGCGCCCCGAGGTCTTTGCCGACGACAGGTTCGGCGCGATCACGGTCAAAGACATTCTTTCCGAGCTGGAGAAGCCCGGGCGCGACCCGCGCCCCGACTTCAAGGTGGCCCGCTTCAATGACGGCGTCGAGGACATCAAGGACCTGCAGGAGGGCATGGTGCTGGAGGGCACGGTGTCCAATGTGGCCCAGTTCGGCGCCTTCGTGGACCTGGGCGTGCACCAGGATGGCCTGGTCCACGTGAGCCAGCTGGCCAACAAGTTCGTCAACGACGCCCGCGAGGTGGTCAAGACCGGCGACATCGTCAAGGTCCGGGTGCTGGAGGTCGATCTGGCCCGCAAGCGCATCTCGCTGACCATGAAGCTGGACGCCGCACCGCGGGCCGCAGGCAAGCCGACGGACAACAGCTTTCGCCCGGCGGCCCGCAACGAGCGGCCCGGTGCGCCGCGGGGCGGCCAGGCAGCGCCCAGCGCCGGCGGGGCCATGGCCGCTGCCTTCGCCAAGCTGCAGGGGCGCGGCTGACGACCCGCCTCGGCCATTGAACCCCGCAATCCGGCGGTTGATCGCATGACCACTGTCTGAGCCTGGCCCGGGCGGCTATCGTGCCGCCCAGCATTGATTTCTGGAGTACCCCCTTGAATACCAAGAAGCACACGATTGCCGCTGCCTGCGCGCTGATGTTGTCCGGCGCCGCCATGGCCCAGGAGGGCCCCCAGGGCCCCGGCGACGGCCAACCGCGTGCCGGTGCAAAGCTGGAGCGCGTTGAGATCAGCGCCCGGCCGCAAAGCGATACTGACCTGCGCCGCAAGTCCCAGGTGGCCAAGCAGATCTACGGCCGTGAGGAGCTCGACAAGTTCGGCGACACCAATGTGGCCGACGTGCTCAAGCGGCTGCCCGGCGTCAACGTGGCCGGTGGCGCCCCCCGCATGCGCGGTCTGGGCAGCGGCTATACGCTGATCCTGCTCAACGGCGACCCGGCGCCCCCGGGCTTCGACCTTACCCAGCTGGATCCGGCCCAGGTGGAGCGCATCGAGGTCACCAAGGGCCCCAGCGCCGACCAGAGCGCTCAGGCCGTGGCCGGTGCGATCAACATCATCCTGAAGGACGCGCCCAAGATCACTCAGCGCGACCTGCGCCTGAACATGGGCTACAACGCCGTGCGCCCCAGCCTCGCCGGCTCCTACACCTATGGCGAGAAGAAGGGTGACGTGGCCTACACCGTGCCCTTCTCGCTGTTCTCCTGGCGCGGCCTCAATGAATCGGTGAACACTCGTGCCGCCCCGGGCACGGACGGCATGCCCTCGGTGATCAGCCAGAAGCAGGAGCAGAACTTCTGGGGCGCCGGCTGGAATTCCACGCCGCGCCTGAACTGGAAGATCAGCGACGAGCAGAACCTGACCGCCATGGCCTTCCTTCAGCAGGGCCGCTGGCACTTCAATCCCGAGTACGAGACCCTGATCAAGGCCGGCCTGCCCAGCGAGGACTACAACTCCCGCAACATCGGCACCTGGCAGATGGTTCGCGGCAACCTGCAATACAACAACCAGTTCAGCGAGACCCAGCGCATCGAGCTGAAGGCCGGCGTGCAGGAAGCGCGTGGCAGCTTCAAGAACTACGTCTACGACAAGTTGCAGCGCGGTTCCGTCGGCGACAACTCCGACCGCAACTTCACCCAGGCCGGCAAGTACGCCCAGGTCCTCAATGACAGCCACAGCCTCGCGGCCGGCTGGGACCTGGAATGGCGCAAGCGCGAGGAAACTCGCTTCGTGACCGTGGGCGGCCAGGCCCAGCTGCCGGGCGTGGACGGCCTGCCGTTCGCTGCCACCATCCAGCGCCAGGCCTTCTTCGTCCAGGACGAATGGGAGATCTCGCCTCAGTGGTCGGCCTATCTGGGCCTGCGCACCGAGCGCATCGTCACCGAGAGCGCCGCCGAGGGCGATGCCCAGCGTCGCAACAGCAGCAGCGTGACGACGCCGCTGCTGCATGTGAACTACAAGATCGACCCCAAGGGCCGCGACCTGATCCGCACCAGCCTGACCCGCAGCTACAAGGCGCCCAACCTGAACCAGTTGCTGGCTCGCCCGGCCATCTCGGGTCTGTACCCCGACCCGAACACGCCCAATACCTACCTGGCGCCGGACTTCATCGGCAACCCGGGCCTCAAGCCCGAGCTGGCGACCGGCCTGGACGTGGCCTACGAGAAGTACCTCAGCGGCGGAGGCATGATCAGCATCGGAGGCTTCTACCGCCGCGTGAACGACCTGATGCGCAACGTCACGACGCTGGAGGCGGCAGGTTCGGCCTTGAATGTCTCCAAGACGCAGGCCCGCTACGTCAACCACCCGACCAACTTCGCCCGCGCCGAGACGGCCGGCCTTGAGTTCGAGATCAAGGGCCGCGCCGGCGAGCTGATTCCCTCGGTCTTCGACACCAAGCTGCCGCTGAATCTGCGGGCTTCGTTCAACTACTACAAGTCGAAAGTCCAGGGCCTGCCCGGACCTGACAACCGCCTGGACGGCCAGCAGCCTTGGTCGGTCAATGCCGGCTTCGACTACCGCCTGACGGGCCTGCCGGTGAACATGGGTGCCAACTTCAACTTCACGCCCGGCTACGTGACGACGCAGACGCTGACTCAGTCCATGGAGCAGACCCGCAACCGCGGCATCGACATGTTTGCGCAGTGGACGCTGAGCCGTACCAGCTCGATCCGCTTTTCGGCCAACAACCTGTGGGCGGTCGATACGCGTCAGACGACCTTCGTCACCAGCGGCTACAGCCGCGGCGAGCGCAGCGGCCGCACGCAGTTCGGCCTGTCCTGGGATCAGAAGCTCTAAGGGACCCGAGGGTCCTACACTGCGGCGCATGCAAGCACTGCAGTTCCATGCGGGCCCTCGGGCCCGCAGTCGTTTGGCCGAGCGCGGCTTGCGCGCCGAGGATGTGCGCATCATTCCCGCGGCGGCCGGTGGTCCCAAGGGGCTGATCCTCAACGCCCTGGACCGGCATCTGTTCGGCCCATGGCTGGGCGCGAGCCAGCAGGAAGTCCATCTGCTGGGTGCTTCCATCGGCGCCTGGCGAATGGCGACCGCCTGCCTGGGTGACGCCGAGGCCGAGTTCGAAAGGCTGGCCCAGGAATACGCCCATCAGGACTACGACCATGCTCCGGGCAAGCCGCCGACGGCGTCCTCCGTGAGCAAGGGCTTTGCCGCCAAGCTAGACCAGGTGTTTGGCGGTCGCGAGTGCGAAGTGCTCAGCCATCCGCGCTACCGGCTGCATCTGTTCACGTCGCGAGGCCGGCATCTGCTGGGACGGGAAGGGCGGGTGCGCACGCCGCTGGGCTATTTCGGCGCCTTCGCGACCAACCTGGTCTCTCGCAAGGCAATGGGTGGATGGCTGGAGCGGGTCGTGTTCTCCGACCTGCGCTCGCCGCTGCCCATGCTGCTGAAGGACTACCGCAGCCGACAGGTCGAGTTGTCGGCCCGAAATCTTCAACAGGCCTTGTTGGCCAGCTGTTCGATCCCGTTCTGGCTGAACGCCGTCCACGACATTCCCGGTGCGCCCAAGGGCGCCTATTGGGATGGCGGCATCACCGACTACCACCTGCATCTGAACTACGCGCAGATGCTGGGTGATGGGCTGGTGCTGTATCCGCATTTCCAGCGCAGCATCGTGCCGGGCTGGCTAGACAAGGCGCTCAGGTATCGGCACGCGCCGACGGCGTTCCTGGACAACGTGGTGGTGCTGACGCCCAGCGAGGACTTCATCCGCGGCCTGCCGCGCGGCAAGCTGCCGGACCGGGCCGACTTCCAGCACTACGGCGACGACCTGCAAGGCAGGGCTGTCGCCTGGCTGCGCGCGGTGCGCGAGGGCGAGCGGCTGCGTGACGAGTTCGCCGCCCTGGCCGAGCGGGACTCCATCCAGGCCCTGCCGCTTTGATTGGCTACAATCGCCGCTCCTCCCACCAGCAAGGATGAGAAAGGCGACCTGGTTATGACACCGCGAACTACGACCACCCCCTTCGAGGTTTAGTCGGCCGCGGCACGTCACGTCTTCTTTCTTTCAGAACAACAAAGCGCGGCACCTGGCCGCGCTTTTTGTTTTCTCCCGGAGTTTTCCCATGATCTCGATTCAATTGCCCGACGGTTCCAAGCGCGAGTTCGACGCGCCCCTCA
Source organism: Pelomonas sp. SE-A7 (assembly GCF_030345705.1). Lineage (NCBI taxonomy): Bacteria > Pseudomonadati > Pseudomonadota > Betaproteobacteria > Burkholderiales > Sphaerotilaceae > Roseateles > Pelomonas sp. SE-A7. The sequence continues at coordinate 293,626 of NZ_JAUASW010000002.1, read as the reverse complement.
CGGTGGCCCAGGTGGCCGCTTCCATTGGCACCGGCCTGGCCAAGGCTGCGCTGGCCGGCCGCGTTGACGGCAAGCTGGTGGACACCAGCCACCTGATCGCCGCTGATGCCCAGCTGGCCATCATCACGGACAAGGACGCCGACGGCCTAGAAGTGATCCGTCATTCGACGGCCCACTTGCTGGCCTATGCCGTCAAGGAGTTGTTCCCGGAGGCCCAGGTCACCATCGGCCCGGTGATCGAGCACGGCTTCTATTACGACTTCTCGTACAAGCGCCCGTTCACGCCGGACGACCTGGCGGCGATCGAATCCAAGATGGCCGAGCTGGCCAAGAAGGACGAGGCCGTGACCCGCTCGGTGCTGCCGCGCGATGAGGCCGTGGCCTATTTCAAGGGCATAGGCGAGGCCTACAAGGCCGAGATCATCGCCAGCATTCCGGCCAACGAGGACGTCTCGTTGTACGCCGAGGGCAAGTTCACCGACCTTTGCCGCGGCCCGCACGTGCCTTCTACCGGCAAGCTCAAGCACTTCAAGCTGATGAAGGTGGCCGGCGCCTACTGGCGCGGCGACCACAACAACGAGCAGCTGCAGCGCGTCTACGGCACGGCCTGGGCCAGCAAGGACGATTTGCAGAAGTACCTGACCATGCTGGAGGAGGCTGAGAAACGCGACCACCGCAAGCTGGGCCGCGAGCTGGACCTGTTCCACATCGACGAACACAGCCCCGGCACGGTGTTCTGGCATCCCAAGGGCTGGACGGTCTGGCAGGAGGTGGAGCAGTACATGCGCCGTGTCTATCGCGACAACGGCTACCTGGAGGTCAAGGGCCCGCAGATCATCGACAAGTCGCTGTGGGAGAAGACCGGCCACTGGGACAAGTACCGCGAGAACATGTTCACGACCGAATCGGAGAAGCGCGATTACGCGCTCAAGCCGATGAACTGCCCTGGCCACATCCTGATCTTCAAGCAGGGCATCAAGAGCTACCGCGATCTGCCGCTGCGCTTCGGCGAGTTCGGCCAGTGCCACCGCAACGAGCCCACGGGCGGCCTGCACGGCATCATGCGCGTGCGCGGCTTCACGCAGGACGACGGCCACATCTTCTGCACGGAAGACATGATCCAGGCCGAGGTCCAGTCGTTCACGAGCCTGCTGCAGAAGGTCTACAAGGACTTCGGCTTCACCGAGATTCTCTACAAGCTGTCTACGCGCCCCGAGAAGCGCATCGGCACCGAGGAAAGCTGGGACAAGGCCGAGGCCGCGCTGGCCGAAGGCCTTCGCGCGTCCGGATGCGAATTCGAGTACCTGCCGGGCGAGGGTGCCTTCTACGGCCCCAAGATCGAGTACACGCTGAAGGACGCTCTGGGTCGCCAGTGGCAGTGCGGAACCATCCAGGTGGACCCGAACATGCCCGAGCGGCTGGATGCCGAATTCGTCGGCGAAGACGGCTCGCGCCACCGCCCGGTCATGCTGCACCGGGCTATCGTCGGCAGCCTGGAGCGCTTCATCGGCATCCTGATCGAACAGCATGCCGGTGCCCTGCCGGCCTGGCTGTCGCCGGTGCAGGTGGTCGTGGCCAACATCACGGACGCGCAGGCCGAATATGCCGCGGAGATCGTGAAATCGCTGCAAAAACAAGGAGTTAGGGCAGCGGTTGATTTGCGGAACGAGAAAATCACGTATAAAATCCGCGAGCATTCTTTGCAGAAGGTTCCGTTCATCCTGGTCGTCGGCGACAAGGAGAAGGCAAACGGGGCCGTCGCGGTGCGCGCCCGAGGCAACCAAGACCTGGGGGTGATGTCGCTGGCAGACTTCCAGTCGAAGCTGTCGGAATCCATCACCACCAAGGCCTGAAAGGTCCGACCCAGGGCGCGCTTTCGTTCTTGTCGGGCCTCGCCTTGGGTCCATTGAAAGGTAAGCACCATCGCTACGTTTGCTGACCGTCGTGCCATTCCCGAGCGAAAGCACCGGCTGAACCGCGAAATCATGCATCCCGAGGTCCGTCTGAACGGGCCTGAGAACGAGCCCCTGGGCGTCGTTAGCATCCAGGAAGCCCTGCGCATGGCAGGTGATATGGATGTGGATCTGGTCGAAATCTCGCCCACCGCCAACCCGCCCGTGTGCCGGTTGATGGACTATGGCAAGTTCAAGTATCAGGAGCAGAAGCGCGCTGCCGAAGCCAAGGCCAAGCAGAAGATCATCGAGATCAAGGAAGTGAAGTTCCGGCCGGGTACGGACGAGGGCGATTACCAGATCAAGATGCGCAATCTGCGCCGCTTCATCGCCGAAGATGGTGACAAGGGCAAGGTGACGCTGCGTTACCGCGGTCGCGAGATCACCCACCAGGAAATCGGCATGCGTCTGCTGGAGCGAATCCGCGACGAACTGGCCGATGTTTCGGTGGTCGAAAACATGCCCAAGCTGGAAGGCCGGCAGATGATCATGGTCCTGGCGCCCAAGAAGCGCTGAGACCCACGTAAGGAATTCAGCCCGTCGATTTGGTCGTCGGCGGGCTTATTAGTCTCCAGAGGCCGGCAAGTGTTGCGAGTCCCGCAACCGCCCCTGGGACGTACTTAAAAGGAGCATCACATGCCCAAAATGAAGACCAAGAGCAGCGCGAAGAAGCGTTTTCGCGTTCGTCCGGGTGGCACCGTCAAGCGCGGTCAGGCGTTCAAGCGCCACATCCTGACCAAGAAGTCCACGAAGAACAAGCGTCAGCTGCGCGGCGCTGTGAACGTGCATGAAACCAACATGGGTCACATCGCTCAGATGCTGCCCTTTGCTGGCCTGTAAACCCACCGCTTAACTAAAGGAGATTCAATATGCCTCGCGTTAAACGTGGTGTTACCGCTCGTGCCCGTCACAAGAAGGTCCTGGCTCTTGCCAAGGGCTTCCGTGGTCGTCGTAAGAACGTCTTCCGCATCGCCAAGCAGGCGGTGATGAAGGCGGGCCAATACGCCTACCGTGACCGCCGTGCCAAGAAGCGCGTGTTCCGTCAGCTGTGGATTGCTCGTATCAACGCAGCAAGCCGTGGCCTGGGACTGACCTACAGCAAGTTCGTGGCTGGCCTGAAGAAGGCACAGATCGACATCGACCGCAAGGTCCTGGCCGATCTCGCCGTCAACGATCCTGCTGGTTTTGCCAGCATCTTCGCCAAGGTGAAGGCCGCTCTCGCTTAATTGCCGGTCTGTCGCCTCGTGCGGCAGCGGCAGCCCCGGCGTAAGCCGGGGCGCGCCTTTAAAGGCCGACACCCCAGGTGTTCGGCCTTTTCTCATTTGTGCCCCGCACAGACTCCGAATCCAATGATCGCCCCGCGATGAACGATCTCGATCAAATGCTGCAACAAGCGCAGGCGGACTTCGCTGCCGCTGCCACGCCCTCCGACCTGGAGAACGCCAAGGCCCGCTTCCTGGGCAAGTCCGGCCAGGTGACCGAGCTGATGAAGGGCTTGGCCGCGCTGACGGTCGAAGAAAAGAAGACCCGTGGGGCCGAGATCAACAAGCTCAAGCAGGGCATCGAGGCTGCGCTGAACGAGCGTCGCCAGGCCCTGCTTGATGCCGAACTCGAGAAACAGCTCAAGGCCGAGGCGCTGGACGTGACCCTGCCGGGTCGGCAGCGCGGCACCGGCGGCCTGCACCCGATCACGCGTGCCATGGAGCGCATCGAAGCCATCTTTGGTTCCATGGGCTTCGACGTGGCCGATGGCCCCGAGATAGAGAACGATTGGTTCAATTTCACGGCACTGAACACGCCCGAGGATCATCCGGCGAGATCGATGCACGACACCTTCTACATCGAGGGTGGTCATGTGCTGCGCACGCACACCAGCCCGATGCAGATCCGCTATGCGGTGCAGCATGTGAAGAAGCACAAGCATTTGATCGATGCTGGCCGAGCTATGCCCGAGATCCGCGTGATCGCGCCGGGCCGCACCTACCGCGTCGACAGCGATGCAACCCACTCGCCGATGTTTCACCAGGTAGAAGGCCTGTGGGTGGGCGAGAACATCAGCTTCAAGGATCTGAAGTCGGTCTACCTGAACTTCATGCAGGAGTTCTTCGAGACCACGGACATGGAGATCCGCTTCCGCCCCAGCTATTTCCCATTCACCGAACCCAGTGCCGAGATCGACATGATGTTCGGCTCCGGTCCGCTGCAAGGGCGCTGGCTGGAAGTGTCGGGATCGGGCCAGGTTCACCCGCAGGTGATCCGCAACATGGGTCTGGACCCCGAGCGATACATCGGCTTTGCCTTCGGCTCTGGCATCGACCGGCTGGCCATGCTGCGCTATGGCGTCGGCGACCTGCGTCTGTTCTTTGATGGCGATCTGCGATTCCTGTCGCAATTCAAGTGAAGTGCAAGTCCCGCGAACCGAACGCCTGAAGAGAACAGAACACCATGCAATTCCCTGAGTCCTGGCTGCGGAGCTTCTGCAATCCCGCGCTGAACACCCAAGAGCTGGCCGAGCTGCTGACCATGTCCGGCCTGGAGGTCGAGGAACTGCGGCCGGTGGCGCCGCCGTTCAGCGGCATCGTCGTGGCCGAGATCGTCGAGGCCGAGCAGCATCCGAACGCCGACAAGCTGCGCGTCTGCAAGGTCAACGCCGGTGGTGCCGAGCTGCTGCAGATCGTCTGCGGCGCCCCCAATGCCCGCGTTGGCATCCGCGTGCCGCTGGCCACCATCGGTGCCGAGCTGCCTCCAGGCGAGGACGGCAAGCCGTTCAAGATCGGCAAGGGCAAGCTGCGCGGTGTCGAGAGCTTCGGCATGCTGTGCTCGGCCCGCGAGCTGAAGCTCAGCGAAGACCACGGCGGCCTGCTGGAGCTGGCCGCCGACGCGCCGATTGGCCAGAGCATCCGCGAGCACCTGAAGCTGGACGACGCGCTGTTCACGCTGAAGCTGACGCCCAATCTGGCGCATTGCCTGAGCGTATTCGGCATTGCCCGTGAGGTCTCGGCGTTGACTGGCTCGCCGCTGCTGAAGCCTGAGTTCACGCCCGTGGCCGTCAAGCACGATGCCAAGCTGCCGGTGCGCATCGAGGCGGCCGATCTGTGTGGTCGCTTCTCGGGCCGCATCGTTCGCGGCGTCAACATCAAGGCACAAACGCCGGCCTGGATGGTCGAGCGACTGGCGCGCTGTGGCCAGCGATCGGTGTCGCCGCTGGTCGACATTTCGAACTACGTGATGTTCGAGTTCGGTCGTCCGAGCCACATCTTCGACCTCGACAAGATCCACGGCGGCCTGACCGTGCGGTGGGCCAAGCAGGGCGAGTCGCTGAAGCTCCTGAACGGCAACACGATCGAGCTGGACGAAACGGTCGGCGTGATCTCCGATTCGAAAGAAGTGGAATCGCTCGCGGGCATCATGGGCGGCGACGCGACGGCCGTGTCTGACGACACCAAGAACGTCTATGTCGAGGCGGCTTTCTGGTGGCCCAAGGCAGTCGCTGGCCGTTCGCGCAAGTTCAATTTCTCGACCGATGCCGGCCATCGCTTCGAGCGCGGCGTTGACCCGGCGCAGACGGTGGAGCACATCGAGCGCATCACGCAATTGATCCTCGAGATCTGCGGCGGCGAGGCCGGTCCGATGGACGATCAAACGACGCAGTTGCCCACGCGCAAGCCGGTCACGCTGCGCGTCGCGCGCGCCGCCAAGATCATCGGCATGCCCTTGACGCAGGCGCAATGCACCACGGTGTTCCAGCGCTTGGGCCTGAAGTTTGTTGAAGGTGAGGGCACGTTGACGGTCACGCCGCCGAGCTGGCGCTTTGACATCCAGATCGAGGAAGACTTGATCGAGGAAGTGATCCGCGTGCTGGGCTATCCCAAGCTTCCGAATACGCCGCCGCTGGCGCCGGTCGTTGGCAAGGTGCGCTCGGAGTCGCGAGCTTCTATCCATGCGCTGCGTCATGCCCTGGCCGGCCGCGACTACTTCGAGACGATCAACTTCAGCTTCGTCGAGGCGCGATGGGAGCAGGAGCTGGCTGGCAATGCCAACCCGATCCAGCTCCTGAATCCAATCGCCGCGCCGCTGGCAGTGATGCGCACCAGCCTGATCGGCAGCTTGGTGCAGGTGTTGCGCTACAACCTGACGCGCAAAGCACCGCGAGTGCGCGTGTTCGAGATTGGTCGTGTGTTCTTGCGCGATGCCACGGTGGTCGAGAGCGACAGCAGCATCACAGGTGTCCGTCAGCCGATGCGCGTGGCCGCGCTGGCCTGGGGCGCTGCCGAACAGCAGCAATGGTCGCAGCGTGATCTTGCGGTTGACTTCTTCGATGTGAAGGGCGACCTGGAAGCGCTGTTCGCGCCGCGTCAGCTGCAATTCGTGGCCACCGAGCATCCGGCCCTGCATCCGGGCCGCAGCGCGTGCGTATTGCTGGATGGCCGTGAGATCGGGGTGGTCGGCGAACTGCACCCCAAGTGGCGTCAGGGCTATGAGCTGCCTTCGGCGCCTGTGCTGTTCGAGCTGGACGTCGATGCCGTGCTGAGCCTGACCCTGCCCAAGGGCCGGGGCGTGCAGCGCCAGCAATCAGTGTTGCGCGACATCGCTGTGATCGTCGGCGAGCAGGTCACGCACGACGCGCTGATCGGAACCATCAACGCCGCGCATGATGGCTTGATCCGCTCTGCCAAGCTTTTCGATGTGTTCAAGCCAGGCCAGGCCAATGCCGAGATGCAGGCCGGCGAGCGCAGCATGGCCGTGCGCCTGGAGCTGCTGGACGAAGAAACGCCGCTGACCGACGAGCGCATCGAGCCCGCGGTGGCTCGCGTGCTGGCGGCACTCAGTGAAAAGCTCGGCGCACGCTTGCGCGGTTGAAGACAAGTCGGCGAGGAGACGACAACCAATGAGCGACGACCAAGAAGACATCAAGCCCGCCGTGATGAGCGTGCTCCTGCCCAGCCTGGAAACACCGACGCTGACCAAGGCCGAACTGGCTGACCTGCTTTTCGACAGGCTGGGCCTGAACAAGCGCGAATCCAAAGACATGGTCGAGGCGTTCTACGACATCATTCACCAGACCCTGGTCCGCGGTGACGACGTCAAGCTCTCGGGCTTTGGCAACTTCAACATCCGTCGCAAGGCGCCGCGCCCGGGGCGCAATCCACGCACCGGCGAATCGATACCGATCAATGCCCGCAATGTGGTCACGTTTCACGCCAGCCACAAGTTGAAAGACCAGGTACAAGGTGATGCACCTGCCGTAGAAGACTTCGAGTAGAGTCTGACCTCCCCGGCTGAAGCTCTTGATTTCAATGGAGAAAGCGCTGCCCGCTATCCCCGCCAAACGCTACTTCACCATCGGTGAGGTGAGCGAGCTTTGCGGTGTGAAGCCCTATGTGCTGCGCTACTGGGAACAGGAGTTCACCCAGCTTCGCCCGATGAAGCGACGCGGCAACCGTCGCTACTACCAGCACCACGAAGTGCTCCTGATCCGTCGCATCCGCGACCTGCTCTACGACCAGGGCTTTACGATCAGTGGGGCGCGCAATCAGTTGGCGGATCAAGGGGCCGCTCGACTTGAGGCGTTGGACGACTTTGAATCCGAAATGGCACATGAAAATTCCGTGCCTCCGCCTGTCGTTGGCGAGCAGTTGTCGATGCTGCAACTGCGACAGGAGCTCAAGGCGATTCGCGAAACGCTGCTCCTCTGAGAGGCCTGTGTTTTCGTATATACTCTCACGCTTCAGTCGGGGCGTAGCGCAGCCTGGTAGCGCACTTGCATGGGGTGCAAGGGGTCGCGAGTTCGAATCCCGCCGTCCCGACCACTGAATAGCGAGAAACCAACGGGCCAGATGCGCAAGCATCTGGCCCGTTTCTCCATCTGGACTCGGCTCTTGGCAGGGTCTCGGCGAATCCGCAAATTGTCCTGACCTCCGCACTCATGGCCCAGCTTTCGTCAATTCGGGACCAGATCACGGGCCTGGTGCTGGCCGGTGGGCGTGGCAGCCGCATGGGCGGCGTAGACAAAGGCCTGCAGCTGCTGGGTGGGCAGCCGCTTGCACTGAATGCGCTGCGGCGATTGGCACCGCAGGTCGGCGCACTGATGGTGAACGCCAACCGTTGTCTCGAGACTTACGAGCGATTCGGCTTCCCGGTCTGCAGCGACGCCGATTCGTCTTTTCAAGGCCCGCTGGCCGGGTTCGTGGCCGGCCTGGTGCATTGCGCCACGCCATATCTCGCGACAGTGCCGTGCGACTGTCCAGGGTTCCCTGCTGATCTGGTGGAGCGCTTGGTTGCAGGCTTGAGCGCCGCCGATGCTGAGATTGCCATCGCGGTCACGAGAGATGCGGATGGCAGCCTTCAACGCCAACCGGTGTTCAGTCTGATGAAGGTGTCCCTGCGGCCAGGCCTTGAGCAATACATGGCCGATGGGGGGAGGCGTATCGAGCGCTGGGCTCTGGAGCAGCGATGCGCCGAGGTGATCTTCGACGACGCCAAGGCCTTCAGAAATCTCAACACCCTCGACGAGCTGCAAGCGCAGCAGGCCGACCGCCAGGTCTGAACTCAGGCTTCCAGCCTGGCCCGTCGCTCGGCCAAGAAGGTCTGGGCCAGCAGAGAGGCGGGATGCAGCCGCTGGCCAATGTAAAGCTCGCGGCGTCGTTCCGAGATCTGGGTGCGCAAGCGGTTGGCCATGATCGTGAGCGGCCTCAGGCCCTTGGTCTCGGCACGGCTGACTGCTTCCCAGAGTCTGTGCAGCGGATGGTCTTGCAACTGCCGGCGGTGCTGCTGCACCAGAGACAAGCGATCCTGCACCATGCGCTCAGCCTGGCGCAGCCAGGCCAGGCGCGGATGCACCGGACCGCTGACCAGGGCGGCATCCTCGCCAGCGGCGATCAGCAACGTTTCCAATGCGTGGCGATCAGCCCGGGCATAGGCGGCATTGGCGGCCACCATGCTGAGCTGGTTCTGCGCCCGGATCGACTCATCCGGCGCGCGGTCGGGGTGAAGCCGCATGGCGGCGCGGCGGTAGAGCTGCTTGAGGCTGAGAGGCTCGCCGCTGGCAATCGCTGTCGTACCTGGCTCGGCGGGCAGGGACGGCGCGGGTGGCAATGGCTGGGTCAGCGCCTGCATCGCAGCGTGCCGAATTCGCGGTGCGGCGGGAATGTCTTGGCCGCCCAACTGGCAGACGATGGCGTGCAACTGGTCTTCGGTGCGATCCAGCTCCCGGTAGAGCGGGCCCAGTTCACCTTTGTAGCGTTGCATGAACTGGAAGAGCGTTGCGCGTAGCAGCTGGTAGTCCTGCTCCTGGATAGCCAGGTAGCGGCGCAGGTCAGCCAGCGCGCTCTGGCGGCGGGCCAGCGCGTGGCGCGACAGGGCCAGTCCCTCACTCATCACGGCGCGAATCCATCCAGCACATGGGCCGATTCTCGCTGCTCCGGCGACACCCAGAAATAGAAACAGCCCCTAAGCGGGGCTGTTTGTTTTCGGATGTTGGAGCCGGATCAGGGCTGCGAGGCGCCGCTGGCAGCTGGTGCCGCCGCAGAGGCGGCTTCAGCCGGCATGGCCGGGGCGCTGGCCGCAGCCGTGACCGGCGCGTGCTCGACTGGCTTGGTGCTTGCCGACATCGGCAGCAGCGGCACGATCAGCAGGGCGACGATGTTGATGATCTTGATCAAGGGGTTCACGGCCGGACCGGCTGTGTCCTTGTACGGATCTCCCACGGTGTCGCCGGTCACCGCAGCCTTGTGGGCCTCGGAGCCCTTGCCGCCATGGTGGCCGTCTTCGATGTACTTCTTCGCGTTGTCCCAGGCGCCGCCGCCGGTGCACATGGAGATGGCGACAAACAGGCCGGTGACGATGGTGCCCATCAGCAGGCCGCCCAGGGCTGCGGGGCCCAGCAGCAGGCCGACGATGACCGGTACGACGACCGGCAGCAGCGACGGAACCACCATCTCCTTGATGGCAGCGGTGGTCAGCATGTCGACCGCCTTGCCGTATTCAGGCTTGCCGGTGCCGTCCATGATGCCCTTGATGGTGCTGAACTGGCGACGCACCTCGACCACCACCGAGCCGGCGGCTCGGCCGACGGCTTCCATGGCCATGGCGCCGAACAGGTAGGGGATCAGGCCACCGATGAACAGGCCGACGATGACGCGCGGCTCGCTCAGGTCGAAGGTGGTCGTGATGCCGCGGTCCTGCAGCGAGTGGGTGTAGTCGGCGAACAGCACCAGGGCTGCCAGGCCGGCCGAGCCGATGGCATAGCCCTTGGTCACGGCCTTGGTCGTGTTGCCCACGGCGTCCAGCGGGTCGGTGACCGCACGCACGCTGTCGGGCAGCTCCGACATCTCGGCAATGCCGCCGGCGTTGTCGGTGATCGGGCCATAGGCGTCAAGGGCGACGACGATGCCGGCCATGCTCAACATGGATGTGGCTGCGACCGCAATGCCATACAGGCCGCCCAGCTGATAGGCGGCCAGGATGGCGGCCACCACGAACAGCACCGGCCAGGCGGTGGAGCGCATGGAGACGCCGAGGCCGGCAATGATGTTGGTGCCGTGGCCGGTGGTAGAGGCCTGGGCGATGTGCTGCACCGGGCTGTACTGCGTGCCGGTGTAGAACTCGGTGATCCAGACCAGCACGGCTGTCAGCACCAGGCCCACGGCACAGGTGCCGAACAGGGCCATTGCAGAAACCGTCGTGCCGCTGCTCAGGGCCAGACCTTGCGGGAACATCGCCTTGGTGACGAAGAAGAAGGCCACCAGCGACAGCGCACCCGCCACCGCAAGGCCCTTGTACAGGGCCGGCATCACGTTCTTCATGCCGGGCGAGGCCTTGACGAAGTAGCAGCCGACGATGGAGAACAGGATGGACACGCCACCCAGCACCAGCGGGTAGACGATGGCCATGGCGCTGGCCGAATTGGCCACCATCAGAGCACCCAGGGCCATCGTGGCAATCAGCGTTACCGCATAGGTCTCGAACAGGTCGGCGGCCATGCCGGCGCAGTCGCCGACGTTGTCGCCCACGTTGTCGGCGATCACCGCAGGGTTGCGCGGGTCATCCTCGGGGATGCCGGCTTCCACCTTGCCCACCAGGTCGGCGCCCACGTCGGCGCCCTTGGTGAAGATGCCGCCACCCAGGCGGGCAAAGATCGAGATCAGCGAGGAGCCGAAAGCCAGGCCCAGCAGAGGCTTCAGCGCGGCCGAGCTGTTCTCTACGCCGCCCTTGCTCACATGCCAGTAGAAGAGGCCAACGCCCAGCAGGCCGAGGCCGACCACCAGCATGCCGGTGATGGCGCCACCCTTAAAGGCGACGTCCAGTGCCGGGGCCATGCCCTTGGTGGCTGCCTGCGCGGTGCGCACGTTGGCGCGCACCGAGACATTCATGCCAATGAAGCCGCAGGCGCCGGAAAGCACGGCGCCGACGACGAAGCCGATAGCCGTCTGCATGTCTAGGAAATAGCCGATCAGCACCGCCAGCACCACACCGACCATGCCTATGGTCTTGTACTGCCGTGCGAGATAGGCTGCCGCACCTTGCTGAATCGCCGCGGCGATCTCCTGCATGCGGGCATTGCCGGCGTCCTGACTCAGGATCCAGCTGCGTTGAATGAAACCATAAAGAACCGCGGCAACTCCGCAGGCCAGCGCGAAGCCCAGCGCCATACTCGTCGACATGAACATGTCTCCTTTAGTCAGTCAGTCTGTCTCAGCCGTTTCGGATTTCACGCCGGCCCACTGTTCTGGCCCTGTGGGGGTGCGCCGGTCGCTGCGGGCATGCTAAGGAGGAGCGCTAGGGGGCGCTCTGGTGTTTACCAGCGAACCGCGGGAAAACCAGCGTGGATTTGCGTCCCGTCAGGGCGGGGCAAGCCGCCGCCTTAGAATCCGGGTTTCCCCTGCATTCCACCGAGAAGAACCGCGATGAGCCTGCACAACGTCACCCCCGGCGCCAAGGCGCCCGAGCAATTCAACGTCGTCATCGAGATTCCGATGAATGCCGACCCGATCAAGTACGAGGTCGACAAGGAGACCGGCGCGCTGTTCGTGGACCGCTTCATGACGACGGCCATGCACTACCCCTGCAACTATGGCTACATCCCGCAGACGCTTTCGGACGACGGCGACCCGGTCGATGTGCTGGTGATCACGCCCTACGCCCTGACGCCAGGCGTGGTGGTGACTTGCCGTGCAATCGGCGTGCTGCAGATGGACGACGAGGCGGGCGGCGATGCCAAGCTGCTGGCCGTGCCCACCAGCAAGATCCTGCCCATGTACGACCACTGGCAGAAGCCCGAGGACGTGAACAAGATGCGCCTCAACGCGATCCAGCATTTCTTCGAGCACTACAAGGACCTGGAGCCGGGCAAGTGGGTCAAGGTCAAGGGCTGGGAAGGCCCTGAGGCCGCCAAGGCCGAAATCGTGTCCGGCATCGCCAACTACGCGAAGTCGCAGCAGAAGTAATCAGGCAGGCCGATTGGCCAACTGGCCATCCGCGAAGAGGGCACCCATGGGTGCCCTTTTTGCTTCAGAGCCTGAAGGGCTGGTGCTGCTCCAACTCGCTGACGTAGCCCTGCATGGCCTGACCCTCCCGGGCCAGAAAGTCCGCCACGGCTTCGCTGAAGTCCGGATGCGCCAGCCAATGCGAGGACTGTGTAGCCACGGGCAGCAAGCCTCGGGCCATCTTGTGTTCCCCCTGCGCTCCACCTTCGAAGCGGCTGTAGCCGTTCGCAATGCACCAGGCGAGCGGCTGGTAGTAGCAAGCCTCGAAGTGCAGGCAGGGGATGTCTGCGACGGCGCCCCAGTAGCGGCCGAAGGCCGCGCGACGCTCCGGGTCGAGTGCGATTAGCGAGGCGGCGACAGGCTCGCCATCGTGGCGGGCGATGAACAGCAGCCAGTAGCCGGCCATGCTGTCGGCCATATGCGCAAAGAAGTCGCGGCTAAGGTAGGGCGTGCTGTGATGGGCCCGGTACGTCAGCTGGTAGCAGCGGTAGAAGAAATCCCAGTCCTCCGTCGCAATGGCCGGCCCCAGCTTCGCTTCGAAGCTGACGCCTGCTTCTCTGACCTTGCGCTGCTCCTGCAGGATTTTCTTTCGCTTGTCCCGTTGCAGCGAAGCCAGGAAGCTTGCGAAGTCCGACCAAGGCTCAGTGCCCGACGGCTGGGTCCAGTGGAACTGCACGCCATGCCGTTCCAGCCATTGCCGTTCGCCAGCCGCCGCGTGGTCGTCCGAAGTACCGAAGAGCAGGTGAATTGACGACAGCTGCTGCTGCTCGGCCATAGCTTGAAGTGCGAGAACGAGGAGGCTTCGCGAGGCGGCATCACGCGCCAGCAAGCGACTGCCTGGCACCGGAGTGAAAGGCACGGCCACCAGCAACTTGGGGTAGTAGGCCAGGCCGTGGCGCTGGTACGCATCGGCCCAGGCCCAGTCGAACACATATTCTCCGTAGCTGTGCGACTTGAGCCAGGCTGGACAGGCGGCGATCAGTTCGTCGCCCGACGTGATGGCAATGAACTGCGGTTGCCAACCAGTGTCTGCACAGGCGCTGCCGGAGCTGACCAAGGACGACAGGTACTCAAGACGCATGAAGGGCGTCGGCTGGCTCTGTGTTTCCAGCAGAGCATTCCAGGCTTCTATGGGGATCTCGGCCGGGTCGGTGAGAACCCGGATGACATAATTCCCAGCCTCAGTTTTGGTGCCGCTATCCATGTCCCTGAAAGTCGCGCTGGCTCAAATCAATGTCACGGTCGGTGACCTCGCGGGCAATGCCGGCAAGATCGTGGAATGGGCCCGGCGTGCCCATGCCGAGGGTGTGCACCTGGTGCTGACGCCGGAGCTCAGCCTGTGCGGTTACCCGCCCGAAGACCTGCTCCTGCGTCCGGCCTTCATGCAGGCCTGCGACGATGCGCTTGCCGGCATCGCCCGGGCGCTGGCGGATTGCGAAGGTCTGCATGTGGTGGTCGGTCATCCGTATCAGCGCGAGGGCGATCTTAGGTCGCGAAGCCTGAGTGTGCCTCGGCGCTTCAACGCAGCGTCGGTCTTGTCCAAGGGGCAGGTCTTGCGCACCTACTGCAAGCGCGAGCTGCCGAATTACCAGGTCTTCGACGAGCGCCGCTATTTCGTCTCCGGCCGCGATGCGGGTGAAGCGCCTGTGGTGTTCGAAGTCGACGGTCGGCGCTTCGGCCTGCTGATCTGCGAAGACGCCTGGTTCGACGAACCGGCCCGTGCAGCCAAGGCCGCGGGCGCCGAGCTACTGTGCGTGATGAACGCATCGCCCTTCCACATGGGCAAGGTCGAGGAGCGCGAGCAGCGGATGGCGGAGCGGGCCCGCGACGTCGGTCTGCCGCTGCTGTATTCGCACTTGGTCGGCGGCCAGGATGAGGTGGTGTTCGATGGTGCCTCGTTTGCGCTCGATGCCGAAGGGCAAATCGCCGCGCGGGCTCCGATGTTCCAGGAAGCGCTGACGACGGTCGATCTGGATGCGTTTGGTCGGCCGCGTGGTGCGGTGACGCCGCTGCCGGAGCCGGAGGCCCAGGTCTGGGGCGCGTTGGTGATGGGTGTGCGCGACTACGTGGGCAAGAACGGCTTCCCTGGCGCCATCATCGGCTTGTCCGGCGGCATCGATTCGGCCCTGGTGCTGGCCATTGCCGTTGACGCGCTGGGCGCCGACAAGGTTCGGACCGTGATGATGCCTTCGCCATACACGGCCGACATCTCCTGGATCGATGCGCGTGACATGGCCGAGCGCCTGGGCGTGCGCTACGACGAGAAGTCCATCGTGCCGATGTTCGAGGCCTTCAACGCAGGCCTGGCCAGCGAGTTTGAGGGGCTGGCGCTCGACGCTACGGAGGAGAACATCCAGGCGCGCATCCGCGGCACCCTGCTGATGGCCTTGTCGAACAAGTTCGGCTCCATCGTCCTGACCACGGGCAACAAGAGCGAGATGGCAACCGGCTACTGCACGCTCTACGGCGACATGGCTGGCGGCTTTGCAGTCATCAAGGATGTGGCCAAGACGCTGGTGTTCCGGCTGGCGCGATGGAAGAACGAGCAGCCCAGCCGGCGCGCCGACGGCACCGTGGGGCCGGTGATTCCGGAGCGCATCATCACCCGCCCGCCGTCTGCCGAGCTGCGGCCGGACCAGAAGGACCAGGACAGCCTGCCGGCTTACGAGGTGCTGGACGCCATCCTGGCCATGTATATGGAAGAGGACCGTTCCATCGCCGAAATCGTCGCCGCCGGCTATTCGCAAGCCGATGTCGAACGTGTGACGCGGCTGATCAAGCTCAACGAGTACAAGCGGCGTCAGGCACCGGTGGGAATCCGCATCACCCACCGGGCGTTCGGCCGCGATTGGCGCTATCCGATCACCTCGAAGTTCCGTGCTTAAATCGGAGCCAATCGCAATTCGCTGGAGCTCGCCGCCATGAAACAGATCACCGCCATCATCAAGCCGTTCAAGCTCGACGAAGTGCGCGAGGCGCTGGCCGAAGTCGGGGCTTCGGGGCTGACGGTCACCGAGGTCAAGGGCTTCGGCCGCCAGAAGGGACATACCGAGCTGTATCGCGGGGCTGAATACGTGGTCGACTTCCTGCCCAAGGTGAAGGTCGAGGTGGTCGTCAAGGACGACGAGGTCGACCGCTGCATCGATGCCATCCTGAAGGCCGCCAAGACCGGCAAGATCGGCGACGGCAAGATCTTCGTCACCCCGGTGGAGCAGGTGGTGCGCATCCGCACCGGCGAGACCGACGAAGCAGCCGTCTGAGTCGTCTGATCAGCCGGCGATGCGCTGCCACAGCGCCGTGCCCCAGATGCCGGCACAGAGCATCAGTGCGATGAACACGGCGGCGCTGCCAATGTCTTTGGCGCGCTTGGACAGTTCATGGCGGTCGAACGAGATCCGGTCGATGGCCGCTTCGACTGCCGAATTCAGCAACTCGACGATCAGCAGCAGGGCGAGTGAGCCCAGCAGCAGAGCGACCTCCACCCAGTTGCGTCCCAGCCAGAAAGCGACGGGCGTTGCCACCACGCACAGCCAGGTTTCCTGCCTGAAAGCGCTTTCACCTGTGTAGGCTGCCTTCAATCCTTCCATTGAATAGCCGGCCGCATGAATGATGCGATCCAGGCCGGCGCGGCCCTTGTGGGGGTTGGTCTTGCTCATCGCTTGGCGGGCAATTGCGTCACCAGGCGTGTGCCGCAGAGCGTGTCGTGCAGGAATTGACGCTCGGGCTGCAGGTAGCTGATCAAGGCATACGCGAAGACGCCGGCCGCCATGCTGCCGAAGATGGCACCCAGCCCGTGCAAACCGAACATGTAGACGCTCACCAAGGCCGGCATGAACCACAACCAGGACAGCAGGTAGCGAACCGCAGCACGGGCCTGGCTCAGCGGCAAGCCCTCACGGGTCAGCACCCTGACATGCCAGGCTTTCATGGCCACCGTTTGGCCGCCATGCGACCAGAACCAGATGAAGTAGACGCCCAGCACTACGAACAGGAAGGCTTGTAACCCGTGCTGGCCCTGCATCGCATTGCGTTGCTGGGTCAGGGTTGAATACAGGTAACCGGACACAAAGACGACGCCGAAGAGCAACACCCCTTCGTAGACGAAACAAGCCATGCGTCGGGCCAGGCCCGGCAAGTCTGGATTCGGTCCGCTCATTGGACGGGTGCCGAGGCGGGCCGGGGCAGCAGGGTCTTGGGGTCAACCAGGCTGGGGTCGGCAATCAGCTTGGGCATGCCGGGCATCTGGTGGCTGGGGCGGGCCGGAGCCTGGGTGATCAATACCGTCGTTGCCCCGGGCTTGGCCTGCAAGACAGACGGGGCGACGGGGCGCGCCACAGGCGCCGTCGATGCAGCAGGCACCAGATTGGACTTGGTTCCCGCACCAGGGCTGGGCACCTTGACCGAGGCGGCGCTGGCTTTCTCTGCAGCCTTGGCTGCCAGTTCCTGCCGTTTCTCGGCCGGCAATGACTGGTAGGCCTCCCATTTGGCCTGCCGGTCATCGACCTTGATTTGTTGCGCACCTTGGTAGCCCACACGGGCACGTTGTCGCTCGGCCGGGCTGGTATTGGCCCATTCGCTCATACGTTCCTGAACCCGTTGCTGTTCCGCGGCGGGCAGGGTGTTGTAGCGTCCGGCAAGTTCCAGCCACTTGCCCTGACTCTGGGCGTCCAGACTGTCCCAATCCTTCTCCAGCGGAGCGAGGATGCGTTGATGGGCTCCACTGAGACCGCGCCAGCGTGCACCGGATGTCGCAACGGCGCTCGCCGCCGGCTTTGTTGCCACAGCGCTGCTGGCGGCAGCCTCGCTCGACTGAGCCTGCGACGCAACAGCGCCCAGGCCTAACAACAGGACGGTGAGGGGGGCAAAAGAAAACCGGGTTGCCAGCGGAGGCCGACGGGTCATAGGCGGGGGCTCGTCACTCTTGTTTTTGTGGCTGCTGCTGTTGTTGCAGCTGCGGCCGCGATTGCTGCTGCTCGTCTTCCTGCAGATATTCCTTGAAGCCGGGGTCGCTATAGGCGGCCGGTGGCAGCTTGTCGGAGAGCAACGCAGTATCCACCTCGGCGGCAGCCGTGATCTGCTCGTACCACTGGCTTTGCTGGATCAGCAGCAGGCCGGCGATCAGGAGCAGCAGCGGCAAGAGTGAGGCCAGCTTCAGCCAGCGCGGAGAACGTCCATTGCCGGCAAGCGCCATGGCACCGCCGCCAACTGCGACGGCTTTGACGGCCGACGCGGCGGCCAAGGCCCGCTCCCGGCGCGCCTTTGTCAGTGCTTGCTCACGGGCAAAGCGCAGCCGCTCGGTGATGTCCACCGGCAGTGCAGTCATTTGCTGGTCAAGACTGGCGGTCACGCGCGAAGCGAAGCGCGACACCAGTTCATCCGTGTCATGGGTCGTTTGGCGTGACTCGTTCATAGCGTGATCCCCTTTGCCTTCAGCGATTTCGCGAGTGCGTGTACCGCACGGGAGCAGTGGGTTTTCACACTGCCTTCCGAGCAACCCATAACGGAAGCTGTCTCCGCGACATCCAATTCCTCCCAGTAACGGAGCAGGAAGGCTTCGCGTTGACGCGCCGGCAATTCGGCGACTTCCGCCTCAATCACTTGCAAGATTTGGGCCTTGGATACTTCGTCAGCCGCGCTGAGGGCACCCATGGCCCCATCGCTGGTTTCCAGTGATTCAAGCAGATTGAAATCGTCGTCGGGATCCCCTGACTCGAAATCGGACATGTTGGTCATGACCGCTCTGCGCACTTTTTGGCGCCGGAACCAGTCCATGGTCGCGTTGGACAGGATGCGCTGGAACAGCAGCGGCAGTTCCTCGGCCGGTCGGTCGAAGTACTTTTCGGCCAGCTTGATCATCGCGTCCTGCACGATGTCCAGTGCCGCATCCTCGTCGCGGACCAGATAGACCGTGCGCTTGAAGGCACGGCGGTCAACGCCGCGCAGGAAGTCGTTCAGTTCTTTATCGGTGGCCAAGGGACTCGACGGGACTGTAGCGATCGCAAAGGGTGGCGATTATTGCATCGCGAAGGCTGGCCCTAGGGAATTCCTGGGGGCTCCGCGGATTCTGTGCATAATGCTGCTTCGCACAATGAGTTCTGGGTCTCAAGCTGGCCGCCCAACCGGGGCGCCTCGTTTTTGACCGCGCAGGCTCCGAATCCGCCTCACAAGGGCGCGAGAAGGGGCACCGATGGTTTTTCGTTAGAGAAATTCACAGAGGTTCGACATGGACATGTCTGCCGCGGACGTCAAGCGTGCATCGGCTATGGAAAGCCGTGCACAACCGCAAACCAATCCCCCCTCCTCGGAGCCGAACGGCTCTGAAATCCTCGTTCGCTGCCTGCAGGCCGAAGGTGTCAAGTACCTTTGGGGCTATCCCGGCGGCGCCGTGCTGTACATCTACGACGCGCTCTACAAGCAGGATTCCATCCAGCATGTTTTGGTGCGCCATGAGCAGGCGGCTATCCATGCGGCAGACGGCTATGCCCGCGCCACTGGAGACGTAGGCGTCGCCTTGGTGACCTCGGGTCCTGGCGTCACGAATGCCGTAACCGGCATCGCGACCGCCTACATGGACTCGATCCCCATGGTGATCATCACGGGCCAGGTGCCGACGCCCGCCATCGGCCTGGACGCCTTCCAGGAATGCGACACCGTCGGCATCACCCGACCCATCGTCAAGCACAACTTCCTGGTCAAGGATGTGCGTGACCTGGCGGTGACGATCAAGAAGGCCTTCCACATTGCACGGACCGGCCGTCCCGGCCCGGTGGTGGTGGACATCCCCAAGGATGTGTCGCTGAACAAGGCGCACTTCAATTACCCCAGCCATGTGGAGATGCGCTCCTACAACCCGGTGCGCAAGGGCCATTCCGGCCAGATCCGCAAGGCGGTGCAACTGCTGATGCAGGCCAAGCGACCCTATATCTATACCGGCGGTGGTGTGGTGCTGGGCGAGGCCTCCAAAGAACTGCGCGAGTTGGTCGACCTGCTGGGCTATCCCTGCACCAACACGCTGATGGGCCTGGGTTCGATGCCGGCCAGCGACCCGCGTTTCCTGGGCATGCTGGGCATGCACGGCACCTACGAAGCCAATATGACCATGCAGCACTGCGATGTACTGCTGGCCGTGGGCGCGCGCTTCGATGACCGCGTGATCGGCAACCCCAAGCACTTCGGTTCGGTCGAGCGCAAGATCATCCACGTGGACATCGACCCCTCGTCGATCTCCAAGCGGGTGCGCGTCGACATCCCCATCGTCGGCGACGTCAAGGACGTGCTGCAGGAGCTGATCCACCAGATCCGCGAGGCGCAGGCCCGGCCCGATGCTGCCGCGATCAACGCCTGGTGGAGCCAGATCAACGAATGGCGCCGCCGCGACTGCCTGGCCTACAAGTCGTCCAGCGAGGTGATCAAGCCACAGATGGTGGTCGAGACCCTGTGGAACCTGACCAAGGACGACGACACCTACATCACCTCCGACGTCGGTCAGCACCAGATGTGGGCCGCGCAGTTCTACAAGTTCGACGAACCGCGCCGTTGGATCAACTCTGGTGGCCTGGGCACGATGGGCGTGGGCCTGCCCTACGCCATGGGTATCAAGCTGGCCAAGCCGCAGGCCGACGTGTTCTGCATCACCGGCGAGGGCTCGATCCAGATGTGCATCCAGGAGCTGTCGACCTGCAAGCAGTACAACACGCCGGTCAAGGTCGTGTCGCTGAACAACCGCTACCTGGGCATGGTGCGGCAGTGGCAGGAGCTGGACTACGGCAAGCGCTACTCGCACAGCTATATGGAAGCGCTGCCGGACTTCGTCAAGCTGGCCGAGGCCTATGGCCATGTGGGCCTGCTGGTCGAGAAGCCCGGCGATGTCGAGGGCGCGCTGCGCGAAGCGAAGCGCCTGAAGGACCGCACGGTCTTCCTGGACATCCGCACCGATCCGACCGAGAACGTCTGGCCCATGGTCCAGGCGGGCAAGGGCATCTCGGAAATGCTGCTGGGCTCCGAAGACCTGTGAGGCGCTGAAGCTGCCGAGCAAGCCGGGCGTTACCGCGCCCGGCCTGACCCGGTGGCAGACGTGCCGCTCAGCGGACCAACCCAGCAATCCCCTCCATCGAAGAGCGTGGCCAAGAGCCGTCGGTTACCGCCGCCGGTTTGAAGAGCGCGAAGGACGAAGATTCACATGAGACACATCATTGCTTTGCTCATCGAGAACGAGCCGGGTGCGCTGTCGCGCGTCGTGGCCTTGTTCTCTGCACGGGGCTACAACATCGAAAGCCTGACCGTGGCGCCGACCGAGGACCCCTCACTGTCGCGCATGACCATAGTCACCACAGGCTCCGACGAGGTGATCGAGCAGATCACCAAGCACCTGAACCGCCTGATCGAAGTCGTGAAGGTCGTCGACCTGACCGAAGGCCACTACACCGAGCGCGAGCTCATGCTGATCAAGGTGCGCGCCGTCGGCAAGGAGCGTGAGGAGATGAAGCGCACCGCCGACATCTTCCGCGGCCGCATCATCGACGTGACCGAAAAGACCTACACGATCGAGCTGACCGGAGACGCCGGCAAGCTCGATGCCTTCATAGACGCCATCGACCGCACGGCCATCCTTGAGACCGTGCGCACCGGCGCCAGCGGCATCGGCCGCGGCGAGCGCATCTTGCGCGTCTGATTCCCAATTTCCACCCCGAACACCGACCTGATTTTTCCCTGGAGACCGACATGAACGTTTACTACGACAAGGACGCCGATCTGAGCCTCATCAAGGGCAAGAACGTCACCATCATCGGCTATGGCTCACAAGGCCACGCCCATGCGCAAAACCTGCACGACAGCGGCGTCAAGGTCACCGTCGGTCTGCGCCGTGGCGGCGCTTCCTGGGCCAAGGCCGAGAACGCCGGCCTCAAGGTCGCCGAGATCGCCGAGGCCGTGAAGGCCGCTGACGTGGTCATGATCCTGCTGCCCGACGAGCAGATCGCCGGTGTCTACAAGAGCGAGGTCGAGCCCAATATCAAGCAGGGCGCTTCGCTGGCCTTCGCCCACGGCTTCAACGTCCACTACGGCCAGGTCACGCCCCGTGCCGACCTGGACGTCTGGATGGTCGCCCCCAAGGCCCCTGGCCACACGGTGCGCGGCACCTACACGCAAGGTGGCGGCGTGCCCCACCTGATCGCCGTCTATGCCGACAAGACCGGCAAGGCGCGTGACCTGGCCCTGTCCTACGCTTCCGCCAACGGCGGCGGCAAGGCCGGCATCATCGAAACCAACTTCCGCGAAGAAACCGAAACCGACCTGTTCGGCGAGCAGGCCGTGCTGTGCGGTGGCGCCGTCGAACTGATCAAGGCAGGTTTCGAGACGCTGACCGAGGCCGGCTATGCGCCCGAAATGGCCTACTTCGAGTGCCTGCACGAGCTGAAGCTGATCGTCGACCTGATCTATGAAGGCGGTATCGCCAACATGAACTACTCGATCTCGAACAATGCCGAATACGGCGAGTACGTGACCGGCCCCAAGGTCGTGACCTCGGCCACCAAGGACGCGATGCGCCAGTGCCTGAAGGACATCCAGACCGGCGAGTACGCCAAGAGCTTCATCCTGGAGAACAAGGCCGGTGCCCCGACCCTGCTGTCGCGCCGCCGTCTGACGGCCGAGCACCCGATCGAGCAAGTCGGCGAGAAGCTGCGCGCGATGATGCCCTGGATCAAGAAGAACCGCCTGGTCGACCAGAGCAAGAACTAAGCGGATCTTGCGCAAGGAAAGCCGCGGCCCCGCCGCGGCTTTTTCATTGGGACCGCTGTTGTATCCTCCCGCCCCATGACCGATCCCAAAGCCAATGCCCGTCCCGAGCTGGACGACGACGACGTGGAGACGCCCGAGCCGGTGCGACCCCGTCGCAAGGGCATCTATATTCTTCCCAACCTGTTCACGCTGGCCGCCCTGTTCGGTGGCTTCTATGCGGTCGTGATGGCCATGAACGGCCGCTTCGAGCAGTCGGCCTACGGCATCTTCTGCGCCATGGTGCTGGACAGCCTGGACGGCCGCGTGGCCAGGATGACCAATACCCAGAGCACCTTCGGCGAGCAGATGGATTCGCTGTCCGACATGGTGTCCTTCGGTGCGGCTCCTGCGCTCATCATGTATGTCTGGGCGCTGCAGGGTCTGGGCAAGCTGGGTTGGATCGCTTCCTTCGTCTATTGCGCCGCCGCGGCCCTGCGCCTGGCCCGCTTCAACACCAACATCGGTGTCGTGGACAAGCGCTTCTTCCAGGGCGTGCCCAGCCCGGCGGCCGCAGCCCTGGTCATCGGCCTGGTCTGGGTGATGGACGATCTCGGCTACACCGCCGTCCACACGCAGCCCCATCTGGCCTGGGTGGCTTTCGGCTTCACGCTGTATGCCGGCCTGACCATGGTCACCAACGTGCCGTTCTACAGCTTCAAGGACATCAGCTTCAAGCGCACCGTGCCCTTCATCGTGATCGTCGCGATTGCCCTGGGCATCGCCGTGATCAACATCCACCCGCCCATCGTGCTGTTCAGCGTGTTCTGCCTGTACGGCCTGTCGGGCTATGTGGTCTATGTCTACAAGCGCATGAAGGGCAAGCCGGTGAGCGTGATCGCCACCTCGACCGACGAGCCCGACGAACGCGGCCTCCACTGATCGCGAAGCCTTTCCAGGCAAGCCATGCTAAATTTCGCCGCCATGAACTTCGCTTGCACGCTGCTGCTATCGCTAGAGGACCTACGGGTTCGCTAGGCAAGCACGTCCACGCGTCTTAGTCCTCAACGGCCCGTATGCAACCAGCAGCGGGCCGTTTGCTTTTGTTCGAGTCTGCTGGTTGCTCCCGAGAACCCCCTTGGAAGCACCATGCTGAAGCAACCGAACCAGAAGTACCGAGCCTTCCCCCGGGTCGCCTTGCCCGCCCGGCGCTGGCCCGACGCCCAGCTGAGCCGCGCACCGATCTGGCTGAGCACCGACCTGCGTGATGGCAACCAGGCCCTGATCGAGCCCATGGACCTGCAGCGCAAGCTGCGCATGTTCGAGCTGCTGGTCAAGGTGGGCTTCAAGGAGATCGAGGTCGGTTTCCCCTCGGCCTCGCAGACCGAGTTCGACTTCCTGCGGATGCTGATCGACGAAGACCGCATCCCCGAGGACGTGACCATCCAGGTGCTGACCCAGGCCCGCTCGCATCTGATCGAGCGGACCTTCGAAGCGTTGGTCGGTGCCAAGCGCGTGATCGTGCACCTCTACAACGCGGTGGCACCGGTGATGCGCCAGGTGGTGCTCGGCATGGACGAGGACGGCATCGTTGATCTCGCCACCGAGCATGCCCGCCTGATCGTCGAATGCGCGGCCCGCCAGAGCGGGACGGACTGGCGCTTCGAGTATTCGCCGGAGATGTTCTCTGGCACCGAGCTGGGCTTCAGCAAACGCGTGGTCGATGCGGTGACAGCCGTCTGGCAGCCGACGCCTGAGCGCAAGTGCATCATCAACCTGCCTTCGACGGTCGAGCATTCCACGCCCAATATCTTTGCCGACATGATCGAGTGGATGCACAGGCATCTGGAGCGGCGCGAGTCCATCGTGCTCTCGGTTCATCCGCACAACGACCGCGGCACCGGCACGGCCGCTGGCGAACTGGCCCTGATGGCGGGTGCCGACCGCATCGAAGGTTGCCTGTTCGGCAATGGCGAACGCACCGGCAATGTGGACCTGGTGAACATCGCGCTGAACCTCTACACCCAGGGCGTCGACCCTGAGCTGGATTTCTCGGACATCGACGAGGTGCGTCGCTGCGTCGAGCATTGCACGCAGATTTCGGTCCATCCGCGCCACCCGTATGTGGGTGACCTGGTCTACACCTCGTTCTCCGGCTCGCACCAGGATGCGATCAAGAAGGCCTTCGCGGCGCGCAAGGAAGG
Organism: Pelomonas sp. SE-A7; assembly: GCF_030345705.1. Lineage (NCBI taxonomy): Bacteria > Pseudomonadati > Pseudomonadota > Betaproteobacteria > Burkholderiales > Sphaerotilaceae > Roseateles > Pelomonas sp. SE-A7. The sequence continues at coordinate 269,272 of NZ_JAUASW010000002.1, read as the reverse complement.
TGAGATCTGGAACATGCCTTACCTGCCGGTCGATCCCAAGGACCTGGGGCGCAGCTATGACGCGGTGATCCGGGTCAACAGCCAGTCGGGCAAGGGCGGCATTTCCTACCTGCTGGAGAACGAGTATGGCCTTGAGCTGCCGCGCCGCCTGCAGATCGAGTTCAGCCAGGTGGTGCAGGCCGTGATGGATGACAGCGGCAAGGAGCTGTCGGCGGCCGACATCTGGAATGTTTTCGAGCGCGAATACGCCATCGCCGACCGGGCCCGGGTCGAGGTGGTGAATCCGAGCATTACGGAGCAGGGGCGCGATGCCGTGCACCTTCGAGCTGAGGTCGTGGTGTCGGGCCACCGCGTGAGCGTCGAAGGCGAGGGCACGGGCCCCATCGACGCCTTCGTCGCCGGCCTGGTCAAGGCTACCAGCGTGCCGGTGCGGGTGCTGGACTACCACGAGCACTCGATGGGCAGCGGCGCCGATGCCCGCGCCGTTGCCTACCTGGAGCTGCGCATAGGCGAGGGCGAGGCGGCGCAGACGCGCTTCGGCGTTGGCATGGACGGCAACATCGTTCGCGCCTCGCTGAAGGCCATCGCCTCGGGCCTGAGCCGTGCGCAGCACGTCTCCATCGTCGGCGGCCGCCCTGCGACCGTCGCCTAAGATCCATCGCCTCAACGGGAGTCCTGCCATGGCCGACAAGCTGATCATCTTCGACACCACCCTGCGCGACGGCGAACAGTCGCCCGGCGCTTCGATGACGAAGGACGAGAAGCTGCGCATCGCCCGTCAGCTGGAACGCCTGCGCGTCGATGTGATCGAGGCCGGCTTTGCGGCCTCCAGCAACGGCGACTTCGAGGCGGTCAAGGCGATTGCCGACGTGATACGTGAGAGCACGGTCTGCTCGCTGGCGCGCGCCAACGATCGGGACATCTCGCGTGCAGCCGAGGCCTTGAAGGGCGCGGTCCGCTCGCGCATCCACACCTTCATCGCCACCAGCGAACTCCACATGGAGAAGAAGCTGCGCATGACCCGCGAGCAGGTGCTGGAGCAGGCGAAGCTGGCCGTGCGCTTTGCCCGCAATCTGTGCGGCGACGTGGAGTTCTCGCCCGAAGACGGCTACCGCTCGGATCCGGACTTCCTGGCTCGCGTCGTCGAGGCGGTGATCGCCGAGGGCGCGACCACGATCAACATCCCCGACACCGTGGGCTATGCCATCCCCGAGCTGTACGGCAACTTCATTCGCACGCTGCGCGAGCGGGTGCCCAACGCGGACAAGGCCGTCTGGTCGGTCCATTGCCACAACGATCTGGGCATGGCGGTGGCCAATTCGCTGGCTGGTGTGCAGATCGGTGGCGCGCGCCAGGTCGAGTGCACGATCAACGGCCTGGGCGAGCGCGCCGGCAATTGCTCGCTGGAAGAGGTGGTGATGGCGGTCAAGACCCGCCGCGACTATTTCGGCCTGGACGTGGGCATTGACACCTCGCAGATCGTGTCGGCTTCGCGAATGGTTTCGCAGACCACCGGCTTCGTGGTCCAGCCCAACAAGGCGGTGGTCGGCGCCAATGCCTTTGCTCATGCCTCGGGCATCCACCAGGACGGCGTGCTGAAGGCGCGCGACACCTACGAGATCATGCGGGCCGAGGACGTGGGCTGGAGCGCCAACAAGATCGTGCTGGGCAAGCTGTCCGGCCGCAACGCGTTCAAGCAGCGCCTGCAGGAACTGGGCATCGCCCTGGAGTCCGAGGCCGAGATCAATGCGGCCTTCCTGCGTTTCAAGGACCTGGCCGACCGCAAGAACGAGATCTTCGACGAGGACATCCTGGCCCTGGTGATGGACGAGTCTGTTACAGCTGAGCAGGAGCATTACCGGCTGCTGGCCCTGTCGCAGCGATCGGAAATGGGCGAGCGGCCGCATGCCAGCATCGTGTTCGCCGCCGGTGCCGTCGAGCATCGGATGGAGAGCGACGGCAACGGTCCGGTGGACGCCACGCTGCGCGCAATCGAGCTTGCCGTGCAAAGTGGCGCAGAAATGATCCTGTACTCAGTGAACGCAATCACCAGCGGCAGCACAGAATCGCAGGGCGAGGTCACGGTTCGTCTGCAGCATGCGGGCCGGGTCGTCAACGGTGTCGGGGCCGACCCCGATATCGTGGTCGCATCGGCCAAGGCATATTTGAGCGCCTTGAACAAGCTGCAAAGCAAGACCGAGCGCGTCGCAGCGCAAGGTTGAACTTGAACAGTAGCGGTTAAGTTTTTGATCTTGCAGGAGTTTTGCCGATCAAATAGACTGCCGCCCTGGTCTCATGGGGATGCGTTTGAAGTCGATTGCCACCTTTGTCTCGTCGGCCGTACTGTGCGGTAGCCTGATGGCAAGCGGCCTGCTCCTGAGCGGGCAAGCCGAGGCCGCCACCGCCAGCAAGACCAACCAGCAAAGCGTGCGCAAGGCCAAGCCGGCCGCCAAGGCTCCGCGCAAGGCCGCCATCGTCGCCGCCCCCACGTTCGGCCAGCTCTATGGCCTGCACTCGGTGGACGACCCGCTGGACCTGAAGTCCAGCGTGGCCCTGGTCCTGGACCAGGACACCAACGAGGTGCTGTTTTCCAAGAATCCCGAGGCGGTGCTGCCCATCGCCTCTATCACCAAGCTGATGACCGCCCTGGTCGTCGTCGAGGCGGGCCTGCCGCTGGACGAGAAGCTGACCATTTCCGACGCTGACAAGGACACCGAGAAGGGCACTGGCTCGCGCCTGGCCGTTGGCACTTCGCTGCCGCGCGGCGAGTTGCTGCACCTGGCCCTGATGGCCTCCGAGAACCGTGCCGCCCATGCGCTGGGCCGCCACTATCCCGGTGGCGAGGAGGCCTTCGTCGCGGCCATGAATGCCAAGGCCAAGTCCCTGGGCATGGACGACACCCACTATGTCGAGCCGACCGGCCTGTCCAGCCGCAACCAGTCCAGCGCCAAGGACCTGGCGGCCCTGGTCAAGGTGGCGCATGAGGTGCCGCTGCTGCGTGAGTACTCAACCTCCAAGAATTACAGCGTGACGGTCGGCCGTCGCCAGCTGGCTTTCCAGAGCACCAATGGCCTGGTCCGCAGCCGCGACTGGGACATCGGCCTGCAAAAGACCGGCTTCATCAACGAGGCCGGCAAATGCCTGGTGATGCAGGCTCAGCTCGCGGGTCGCAAGCTGATCATGGTCTTCCTCGATTCGACCGGCAAATACGCCCGTATCGGCGATGCCGAGCGCATCCGCAAGTGGCTGACCACCAACAACCCCGGCGGACTCACCGCGCTGGGCAGCAAGGCCGAATAAGCCTTCAGCTGGCAGCGGCGCTCAGCCGCGGTAGCCCAGGGCCGACGAGATCTGCGCGGCCGTTTCCTTGAGCCGCGTGCTCCAGCCTTCTTCCAGCCGGTCAGCCGGTGCCGAGATCGACAAGCCGGCCACCAGCTTGGCCTGGTCGTCGTAGATGCCGGCGGCCATGCAGCGCACCCCAAGTTCTAGTTCCTCGTCGTCGCGGGCCACGCCGCGCTGACGCACCAGCGCCATCTCGCGTTCCAGTGCGCCGATCTCGGTCAGGCTGTTCTTGGTGTGACCGGCCAGGCCGGTGCGCGTGGCATAGGACCGTACGCGCTGCGGGTCGTCGCTGGCCAGGAAGAGCTTGCCGACCGAGGTCAGGTGCAGCGGCGCCCGGCCGCCCACGGCGCGGACCACCTGCATGCCCGAACGCTCGGAATAGGTGCGCTCGATGTACACGATCTCGTCGCCCTGGCGCACCGAGAGATTGACCGGCTGATGGGTGAACTTGTGCAGCTCACGCATGGGGCCCAGGGCAGCGTCGCGCACGTCGAGCCGGGCCTTGACCAGGTTGCCCAGCTCCAGCAGCCGCATGCCTAGGCGGTAGCTGCCAGCCTCGGGCCGATCGACGTAGCGGCCTATGGCCAGGTCGTTCAGGATGCGGTGAGCGGTGGAGGGGTGCAGGCCGGTCGACTCGCTGATCAGCTTCAGCGACACCGGATCCTGGTGGCTGGCCAGCACGTCCAACAAGGCGAAGGTGCGTTCCAGCACCTGGATGGCGGGCGTGGCGAGCTCTTTGTTTTTCATGCGGCGATTGTGTGCGATTTCCCCATCGTTTTGCATGGCGAAACGGCAGCTGTCGCGGCGGCGAGACCGGAGCGCACGGCGCCCTCCAGCGTTGCGGGATATGGACCCGCCACATAGTCGCCGGCCGCCCAAAGGCCGGGCGCGATGGCTGCGGCGGGGCGCAGCAGACCTGGCGTGCAGGCGAAGGTCGCTCGCTTTTCGGCCAGCGTGCGGACGCGTTCGATGGCGCCATTCCAGCCGAAGCAGGTCTTGGCCTGCGTCTCGACAGCCTGGGTGGTGGCATCCAGTCCGGCTTCGACCCAGGGTCGCGCGCCGCTGATGACGAAGGCGAACAGACCCGGCTGGCCGCTCAGTTGGCCATGGTCGAAGGCGAACTGGGCCGGCGCCGACGGCGACTCGTGCAGGGCGATCATGGGCGCCGGCAGGCTTTGGCCTTCACATCGCAGGTAGACGGTGACGATGGGCTCGTAGCGCAGGGCCAGGGCCTGCTCGGCCCAAGCCGGTGCTACCGCGGCAGCCAGCCGTGCGGCCTCCATGGGCGGGCAGGCCAGCAGAACGGCATCGAAACGCTCGCCATCGACACGCCAGCTACCGTCGCTCATGGTTTCCAAAGCCTGAACCCGGCTGCCCAGCTTGAGCGTCGCGTCGTGCGCGTTCAGCCAGGCGGCTGCCGGCTCAGGCAGCAGGTCGCCTAGCGGCTTGCGGGGCAACAGCAGATCAGCCGAGCCCGGTCCGCTGAACAGCGCGTCCCGGAGTACCCGCAGAAACACCTGGCCGCTGGCCTGGTCGGCCGGCGTGTTCAACGCGGCGACGCAGAGCGGCTCGACCAGGTCCTTCAACACCGGGCGAGGCAGGCCGGCACAAAGGTCGGCCACGCTGAGTTCCGGCTCGCATTGAAAGCCCTTGGCCAGCCAGATCGTGCTTTGAGCGAGCAAGCGCCAGCGAGCCGACCAGGGCCAGTTGCCATAGCTGAGAACGCCGCGCAGGAATGAGAGCAAGGGCTGCCCGCCCGGCAGGCGCAGGCCTTCATGGTCTGGATAGCGCAGGCGTAGCGGCGTTCTCAGCAGCAACTTGTCCGGGTCGGCACCGACATGCCGCATCAGGCTCAGCGTGTCGCAATACGCGCCGATCAAGATGTGCTGGCCGTTGTCGAGGCCAGGATCCCGTTCGCTGACGCTGCGGGCACGGCCGCCCAACTGCGCAGCCATCTCGAACAGGGCGACCTGTGCACCCAATTCACAGGCCCGGACTGCAGCCGCCAGCCCCGCCCAGCCGCCGCCGATGACTGCGACTCGCGGCCGCACAGCCGCCATCAGCGGCCGCGCCAGTTGGTGAGCATCGCTATCCACAGCTTGCGCAGCGGCGTCAGCGAAATGCGCTGGTGCAGCACCTGGAATTGCTCGGCCTCGATCTCGCGCAGCAGGGCGCGGTAGATGTTGGCCATCATCAGGCCCGGCTTCTGCGGCTGGCGATCGGCCTCGGGCAGCAGGGCGAAGGCCTCGTCGTAGAGCGCATGGGCCCGCTGGGCCTGGAACTGCATAAGCGCCGTGAAGCGCTCGCTGTAGCCCCAGGGCTTGTCGCGCTTGAGGATCTCGTGGGCCTTCACGTCGAACTGCTGCAGCTCGCTGACCGGCAAATAGATGCGGCCTCGCCGCGCGTCGTCGCCGACGTCGCGAATGATGTTGGTCAGCTGCATGGCCTGTCCCAGCTTGTGGGCATAGGCCGTCGTCTGCTCGTGCTGCTGGCCGAAGATGCGGGCCGCCACCTCGCCGACCACGCCGGCCACCAGATGGCAGTAGCGCTGAAGGCCGGGGTAGTCCAGATAGCGCGTCTGCTCCAGATCCATCTGGCAGCCGTCGATCACCGCCATCAGGTGTTCCAATCGGATGCTGTAGGCCTCGCAGTGCGGCATCAGCGCCTTCATCACCGGATGCTGGGGTTGGCCGGCGAAGGCGCTGGCGGCTTCCTTGCGCCACCAGGCAAGCTTGGTGGCGGCCACGCCGGTGTCCTGGATCTCGTCGACCACGTCGTCCACCTCGCGGCAGAAGGCGTAGAAGGCCGTGATCGCGGCGCGGCGCGGCGGTGGCAGGAACAGGAAGGCGTAGTAGAAGCTGGAGCCGCTCTTGGCCGCCTTGTCCTGCACGTACTGCTCGGGGGTCAAGAGCGTGCCTCCAGGGCCAGGTCTTGCCTGGCGCGCATGAACAGCGCGCGCCACATCATGGGCAGGGTGTCTAGGGCATTGAGGGCAGGGCGCTGCCGCAGCGTGGCGAAATCCATGGCGGCGATTTTCTCAAGAATCCTCAGCCCGCCCTGCACGACCAGGCGCAACTCCCAGCCGGCCCGTCCCGGAATCTGATGAACCAGTGGCGCGCCGGACTCCATCAGCTCGCCGGCCCAGGCGCAAAGATCGGCCAAGCTGGCTTTCGTTGCGCTGCTGTCTTGCCCCGCTAGCCAGGTCTCGCTGTCGATGCCGTGCCGGGCCAAGTCGCTGGCCGGCGCATAGCAGCGGCCGTTGGGGATGTCGCGGCTCGGGTCCTGCCAGAAGTTGATCAGCTGCAGGCTGGTGCAGATGGCGTCGGAGCGACGCAAGGCTTCTGGATCTGTGACGCCGTAGAGATGCAGGAGCAGGCGGCCCACGGGATTGGCCGAGCGGCGGCAGTAGTCGAGCAGCTCGGGTCGGTCGGCATAGCGCTGCTTGTGCAAGTCTTGCAGGAAGGCGTCCAGCAGATCGTCGAGCAGTTGCAGCGGAAGTCCATGCTGCGAGAACTGGGGCGAGAGCCTGTCGAAGACTGGGGCCCAGCGATGCGACCAGCGGGCGCCGCGCGCCATGGCATGCAGGTCGGCACGGTAGGCCTGAAGGTCCTGCGCTCTTTGGGCCGGCGTGTCTTCGCCTTCGTCGGCCAAGTCGTCGGCGGTGCGTGCGAAACCGTAGATGGCGACGACAGCCGGCCGCAGACGCGGCGGGCACAGCCAGGAAGCGACAGGAAAATTCTCGTAGTGCTCTATGCTCACGAGCGGCATTGTGGGTGCATTTGTCGAGGCCCCGCGGTGGCCTTGTCCCTCGCCGGCGGTTTGACAGTCCGGAGGGGGCTGAATACATTACTGACCGATTAGTCAGTTACTGCAGTACGGGCTTGCCGCGGGTCTTTGCCAGGCCCGGCGTCGGCCGGGTCTGCCATTCACGAGGTACTCATGCCCAAAGTTCGAACTGCCCTGGTCCTCCTTGCCCTGGCGGCGCTTGCTGCCTGCAGCAAGCAGGCGGCCGCCCCGGAGCCCGAGCGGGCAGTGCGGACCTTGAAGCTGGACAGTGCCAGCGCCGGCATGGTGTTGGAGTTCGCTGCCGAGGTGAAGGCGCGGACCGAATCTAGACTGTCGTTCCGCGTAGGCGGCAAGCTGCTTAGCCGCAAAGTCAACCTCGGCGACATGGTCAAGTCGGGCCAGGTGCTGGCGCAACTGGATTCGCAGGACCTGGTGCTGGCGCAGGAAGCCGCCAAGGCAGCCATGCTGGCCGCGCGAACCAATCGCGACCAACTCGGCGCCGAACTGAAACGCTTCATGGAACTGCGCGAGCAGGGCTTCATCAGCGCGGCTGAACTGGAGCGGCGCGATGCCGCGTTCAAGGCAGCCCAGGCTCAGCTGGAACAGGCGCGCGCCCAGGCCAGCGTCCAGGGCAACCAGGCGACCTATGCACAGTTGCTCGCTGACCATGCTGGCGTGGTCACCGGCGTCGATGCCGAGCCGGGCATGGTGGTCGGGGCTGGCACGCCCATCGTGCGTGTGGCCGAGGACGGCCCGCGCGACGTGGTGTTCGCCGTGCCCGAAGACAAGGTCAGCCTGCTGCGCGCCGCGGCCAGCCAGTCAGGAGCTCTGAAGATCCGGCCCTGGGGGCAGGGCCAGGCCGTGCAGCCGCTGACGCTGCGCGAGGTGTCGGCGGCGGCCGATCCCGTGACCCGCACCTTCCTCTTCAAGGCCGATGCCGGCCGGGGTGAATTGAAGCTAGGCCAGACGGCCACGGTGCTGCTGGAACTCCCTCGCACCAACAACGTCATCAAGCTGCCGCTCAGCGCTGTGCTCGAACTGCAGGGCAAGAGCAGCGTGTGGGTGCTCGATGGCCCGTCGATGACGGTCAAGTCGCAAGCGGTCCAGGTGGGTGGCGTTGATGGCAATGAGGTCGTGATTGCCGCCGGCCTGACGCCTGGCCAGGAAGTGGTGGTGGCCGGCGTCCATGTGCTGACCCCGGGTCAGAAGGTGCGTCGCTACGAGACGCCGGGCAAGCCGGCGGCCGTTCAGCCCGCGGCCTCGCGCTGATCCGGGAGCCCGCGCATGAACAGCACGCCGAGCCGCTCGCAGGTGAGCTCCAGCTTCAACGTTTCCCGCTGGGCGCTTGAGCATCCGGCCCTGACGCGCTACCTGATGGTGGTGCTGATGGTGATGGGCTTCGCCGCCTATTTCCAGCTGGGCCAGGACGAGGATCCGCCCTTCACCTTCCGCGCCATGGTGGTCCAGGCCTACTGGCCCGGCGCGACCGCCCAGCAGGTGGCCGAGCAGGTGACCGACAAGATCGAGCGCACGCTGCAGGAGGTGCCTTACTCCGACAAGATTCGCTCGTACACCAAGCCGGGAGAATCGCTGACCATCTTCCAGCTGCGCGACAACACGCCGCCCAAGGAAGTGCCCGAGGTCTGGTACCAGGTCCGCAAGAAGATCGGCGACATGCGGCCGACTTTGCCGCAAGGCGTGCTTGGCCCGGGCTTCAATGACGAGTTCGGCGATGTCTATGGTTCGATCTTTGCCTTGACCACCGAAGGCTTTTCCCTCGAGGAACTGCGTCAGCATGCGGAGCGGGTGCGCAGCGAGCTGCTGAAGGTCACCGACGTGGCCAAGGTCGAGATGTTCGGCGTGCAGCCCGAGAAGTTGTTCGTCGAGATCTCGCACAAGCGCCTGGCCGAGCTGGGCCTGGACCTGAATCAGGTCGTCGGTCAACTGAATGCGCAGAACGCGGTCGAAGGCGCCGGCGTGCTCAACGCCGGCAGCAGCAATCTGCAGGTGCGCGTGGCCGGCCAGCTGAACTCGGTCGATGCGCTGAAGGAATTCCCGATCCGCGGCTTCAACCCGGCCACGGGCGCCGCCACCTCGATCAAGCTGGGCGACATAGGCACGGTACAGCGCGCCTATTCGGACCCGCCGGCGGTCAAGGTGCGGCACCAGGGCAAGGAAGTGATCGCCCTGGGTGTGTCCATGGGCAAGGGTGGCGACATCATCGCCCTGGGCAAGAACCTGCAGAAGGTGGCCAAGCAGATCCGCTCGGGCCTGCCTGCCGGCATCGAGCTGCAGCAGGTGCAAGACCAGCCGCAGGCCGTGGCGCGCTCGGTCAACGAGTTCGTCCAGGTGCTGATTGAGGCGGTGGTGGTGGTGCTGGCTGTCAGCTTCATCTCGCTGGGCCTGCATACCCGGCCGCTGCGAATCGACATCTGGCCCGGCCTGGTCGTGGCAATCACCATCCCCCTGGTGCTGGCGATCACCTTCGTCACCATGTTCTATTGGGGCGTGGGCCTGCACAAGATCTCGCTGGGCTCGCTGATCATCGCGCTGGGCCTGCTGGTGGACGATGCCATCATTGCGGTGGAGATGATGGTGCGCAAGCTCGAAGAGGGCTACGACAAGATGCATGCGGCCACGTTCGCCTACGACGTGACTGCCATGCCGATGCTGACCGGCACCTTGATCACGGCGGTCGGCTTCCTGCCCATCGGCCTCGCCAAATCAATGACCGGCGAATACACCTTTGCCATCTTTGCTGTCACGGCCGCGGCGCTGATGATCTCGTGGGTGGTGTCGGTCTATTTCGTGCCCTATCTGGGCGCGCTGCTGCTCAAGGTCAGGCCGCATGGCGCCGAGGAGCCGCATGAGCTGTTCGACACGCCGTTCTACAGCCGCTTCCGCCGCATGGTGAACTGGTGCGTCGAGCATCGCTGGAAGACCATTGGCATGACCGTGCTGCTGTTCGCGCTCGGCCTGGTCGGCATGGGCAAGGTGCAACAGCAGTTCTTCCCGGACTCCAGCCGGCCCGAGATCATGGTCGACCTCTGGCTGCCCGAGGGCGCCACCATCCAGCAGAGCGAGGCTGTCGCCAAGCGATTCGAGGCGCGGATGATGAGCGAGGCCGGTGTTTCCTCGGTCACCATGTGGGTGGGCAGCGGCGTGCCGCGCTTCTATCTGCCGCTGGACCAGGTGTTCCCGCAGTCCAACGTCACTCAGGCCATCGTGCTGCCCAAGAGCCTGGCAGAGCGCGAGACGCTGCGCCAGCGCCTCCCGGCCCTGCTGGCCAGCGAGTTCCCGGACGTGCGCGGCCGCGTGAAGCTGCTGCCCAACGGTCCGCCGGTACCGTATCCGGTGCAGTTCCGCGTCGTCGGCCAGGACGTCAAGACGGTGCGGGCCTGGGCCGATCAGGCCAAGGCCATCCTGCGCTTGAATCCTCACATGCGCGGTGTTAACGACAACTGGAATGAGTCGGTCAAGGCGCTGAAGCTGGACGTGGACCAGGACAAGGCACGCGCGCTCGGCGTCACCAGCCAGAGCCTGGCCCAGGCTTCGCGTACCTTGCTGTCGGGTTCCATAGTCGGCCAGTACCGCGAGGGTGATCGCCTGATCGACATCGTGCTGCGCCAGCCGGCCGACGAGCGCAATGCGATCTCGGACATCGCCAATGCCTATGTCCCCACGGCCAGCGGCCGCGCAATTCCGCTGACGCAGATCGCCAAGGTCGGATTCGACTGGGAGCCGGGCGTGCTGTGGCGCGAGGGCCGCAACTACGCGGTGACGGTGCAGGGCGACGTGGTCGAGGGCATGCAGGGCGCCACGGTCACGGCCGAGATCTGGCCGGAGCTGCAAAAGCTGCAGGCCAAGATGCCGCTGGGCTATCACATCGACGTGGCCGGCGCGGTGGAGGAAAGCAGCAAGGGGCAGGGCTCGATCGCGGCCGGCGTGCCGATGATGCTGTTCATCACCTTCACGCTCTTGATGCTGCAACTGCAGAGCTTCTCGCGCGCCATGCTGGTGTTCCTGACCGGTCCGCTTGGCATTGCTGGCGTGGCCGGGGCGCTGCTGCTGTTGAACCGTCCGTTCGGCTTCGTTGCGCTGCTGGGGGTGATCGCGCTGATGGGCATGATCCAGCGCAACTCGGTGATCCTGATCGACCAGATCGAGCAGGACCGCGAGCGGGGCGTGCCGGCCTGGGATGCCATCGTCGAATCGGCGGTGCGCCGCTTCCGGCCCATCGTGCTGACGGCCGCCGCTGCGGTGCTGGCCATGGTGCCGCTGTCGCGCTCGGTGTTCTGGGGGCCGATGGCCGTGGCCATCATGGGCGGACTGATCGTCGCTACGGTGCTGACGCTGCTTGCCTTGCCGGCCATGTACGCGGCCTGGTTCCGGGTGCGTCGACCGGTCTGAAAAATGGCCAAGCCCACCCGATTCTCGGGGGGCTGATTTTTCGCGTTTCGAAGCGGCTACAATCGCCGGTTTGCCGAATCGCCACAGGTGTGTCGCCGCAGTTTTTTCAGCGGCGGCAGGCCTGGAACAAACGCCGCGCGGGTGGCGAAATTGGTAGACGCACCAGGTTTAGGTCCTGACGCCTTCACCGGCGTGCCGGTTCGAGTCCGGCCCCGCGCACCAGCTAACTTTGTATTGAGTCCAACATGGCCGTTACCGTCGAAACCCTCGAAAAGCTCGAACGCCGCATCACGCTCACGCTGGCGGCCGCTGACATCAACAGCGAAGTCGAGACCCGCCTGAAGAAGCTGGCCCGTACCGTCAAGGCCGACGGTTTCCGTCCCGGCAAGGTGCCGATGAGCGTCGTGGCCCAGCGCTACGGCTACTCGGTGCAGTACGAAGTGATGAACGACAAGCTCGGCGAAGCCTTCGCCAGCGCCGCCAACGAAGCCAAGCTGCGCGTTGCCGGCATGCCGCGCATCGCCCAGAAGGACCAGGCTGCCGAAGGCACCATGGCTTTCGACGCCACCTTCGAGATCTATCCGGAAGTCAAGATCGGTGACCTGGCCACGGCCGAGGTCGAGCGCGTCGCCAGCGACGTCAGCGAAGAAGCTATCGACAAGACCGTCGAGATCCTGCGCAAGCAGCGCCGCACCTTCGCCCAGCGCGCTGCGGCCGATGTGGTGGCCGAAGGCGACCGCGTGACCATCGACTTCGAAGGCAAGATCGACGGCGAGCCGTTCGCCGGCGGCAAGGCCGAAGGCTTCCAGTTTCTGGTCGGCGAAGGCCAGATGCTCGAGGCTTTCGAGAAGGCAGTGCGCGGCATGAAGTCGGGCGAAAGCAAGACCTTCCCGCTGGCCTTCCCGGCTGACTATCACGGTGCTGACGTCGCCGGCAAGGAAGCTGACTTCCTGGTCACGATCAAGAAGGTCGAGGCCCAGCACCTGCCCGAAGTGAACGAGGCCTTCGCCAAGGCCCTTGGCATCAAGGACGGCACGGTCGAGGCCCTGCGCGCCGACATCAAGAAGAACCTTGAGCGCGAAGTGAAGTTCCGCGTGCTGGCCCGCAACAAGGCCGCCGTGATGGATGCCCTGGTCGCCGTGGCCGAGCTGGACATCCCGAACGCCCTGGTGGCTGGCGAGACCGAGCGCATGGTCGCCGGTGCCCGCGAAGACCTGAAGAAGCGCGGCGTCAAGGATGCTGACAAGGCCCCGATTCCCGAAGAGCTGTTCAAGCCGCAGGCCGAGCGCCGCGTGCGCCTGGGCCTGGTCGTCGGCGAGCTGGTCCGTGCCAACAACCTGCAAGCCAAGCCCGAGCAACTGCAAGCCCACATCGAAGAGCTGTCGCAGAGCTATGAAAAGCCGGCCGACGTGGTCCGCTGGTACCTGAGCGACCGCGAGCGCCTGGCTGAAGTCGAGGCTGTCGTTGTCGAGAACAACGTGACCGACTTCGTGCTGGCCAAGGCCAAGATCGTCGACAAAGCCCTGCCGTTCGATGAGCTGATGGCCGCCGGCAACTGATTGCCCGCCGGGTAGTGCCCACCAAGGGCGCCGTGCCGCAAGGCCGGCGCCCTTGTCGTTTCCGGCGGGTCCGTCGGCGAGCGGACATAATCGCCGGACACGCAATGTTTCTTATTCGAGGATTTGCTGCATGAGCGCGCTTGAGACAAGCAACCTGGGCATGGTGCCCATCGTCATCGAACAGTCGGGCCGCGGTGAGCGCGCCTACGACATCTACAGCCGTCTGCTGCGCGAGCGAGTGATCTTCCTGGTCGGCCCGGTCAATGATGCCGTTGCCAACCTGGTCGTTGCCCAGCTGCTCTTCCTGGAGAGCGAGAACCCGGACAAGGACATCAACCTGTACATCAACTCGCCGGGTGGCAGTGTTTCGGCCGGCATGTCGATCTTCGACACGATGAACTTCATCAAGCCCCAGGTCTCGACCCTGTGCATGGGCATGGCGGCCAGCATGGGCGCCTTCCTGCTGGCGGCTGGGGCCAAGGGCAAGCGTTTTGCGCTGCCGAACTCCAAGATCATGATCCACCAGCCGCTGGGCGGTGCACAGGGCCAGGCCACGGACATCGAGATCCACGCCCGCGAGATCCTCAAGACCCGTGACCAGCTGAACAAGATCCTGGCGGAGCGCAGCGGCCAGCCGCTGGAAAAGATCCAGGCCGACACCGAGCGCGACTATTTCATGTCCGCCGACGAGGCCGCAGGCTACGGCCTGATCGACCAGGTGATCAGCAAGCGCCCCTGATCAAAGCGACAACCGGTGCCAACTGGTGCCGCCAAGGGGCCCTTTTCCGAAAAAGGGCCCTCTTCTCATTTGAACTATCATCAGTTCAGGCGACCCGCGCCTGAAGTTTGTCGAGCGAATCCATGGCCGAGAAAAAAGGCAATTCCAGCGAAAAGGTTCTGTACTGCTCCTTCTGCGGCAAGAGCCAGCATGAGGTGAAGAAGCTGATCGCAGGCCCCTCGGTGTTCATCTGCGATGAATGCATCGAGCTGTGCAACGACATCATCCGCGACGAAACGCCGACCGAGGCTCCGCAGGCCCGCGCCAGCAAGTCCGATCTGCCGGTGCCCAGCGAGATCAAGGCCAGCCTGGACAACTACGTGATCGGCCAGGATGTGGCCAAGCGAACCTTGTCGGTGGCGGTCTACAACCACTACAAGCGGCTGCGTCACATGACCGGTGGCGGCGCCAAGGACGGCATTGAGCTGTCCAAGAGCAACATCCTGCTGATTGGTCCGACGGGCTCGGGCAAGACGTTGCTGGCCCAGACGCTGGCACGCCTGCTCAATGTGCCTTTCGTGATCGCCGATGCGACCACGCTGACCGAGGCGGGCTACGTGGGCGAGGATGTCGAGAACATCATCCAGAAGCTGCTGCAGAACTGCAATTACGACGTCGAGCGTGCCCAGCGCGGCATCGTCTATATCGACGAAATCGACAAGATCTCACGCAAGGCCGACAACCCCTCGATCACCCGCGATGTGTCGGGTGAGGGCGTGCAGCAGGCCCTGCTGAAGCTGGTCGAAGGTACGATGGCTTCGGTGCCGCCTCAGGGGGGACGCAAGCATCCCAATCAAGACTTCCTGCAGATCGACACGACCAACATCCTGTTCATCTGCGGCGGTGCTTTCGATGGCCTGGAGAAGGTGATCCAGAACCGTTCAGAGAAGTCCGGCATCGGCTTCAGCGCTTCGGTCACGAGCAAGAGCGAGCGTCGCGTCTCCGAAGTGTTCCGCGAAGTCGAGCCTGAGGACTTGATCAAGTTCGGCCTGATTCCCGAACTGGTCGGCCGCCTGCCGGTGGTCGCCACGCTGGGCGAGCTGACGGAAGACGCCCTGGTGCAGATCCTCACCGAGCCCAAGAACGCCTTGCTGAAGCAGTACCAGCACTTGTTCTCTATGGACGGTGTGGAGCTTGAGGTCCGGCCATCGGCTTTGGGTGCGATTGCGCGCAAGGCGTTGGCTCGCAAGACCGGTGCCCGCGGTCTGCGCTCCATCATGGAGCATGCGCTGATCGACACCATGTTCGAGTTGCCCGCCCTTGATGGCGTGGCCAAGGTTGTCCTGGACGAGCACAACATCGAGGAGGATGCCAAGCCCCTGCTGGTCTATCGTGAGTCGAAGGCCAGCGCCTGACACCAGCCGCATTGAAAGCCGCCCACCGCCGCCCGCCCAAGCAGCGCCTTGCAATTGTTCTCTCAGGCCATAGATCGGCCTGAGAAAGAGAGGTTTTCATGTCCGGTCATCCCGTTCTGCCCGCCGAACCCATCACCCTGCCGCTGCTGCCGCTGCGAGACGTGGTGGTGTTCCCGCACATGGTGATTCCGCTGTTCGTCGGCCGCCCCAAGTCCATCAAGGCCCTGGAAGCGGCGATGGAAGCCGGCCGCCAGATCATGCTGGTGGCCCAGAAAGCCGCCGGCAAGGACGAGCCCAAGCCCGAAGACATGTTCGAGGTCGGCTGCGTCTCAAGCATCCTGCAGATGCTCAAGCTGCCTGATGGCACGGTGAAGGTGCTGGTGGAAGGCCTGCAACGCGCCAGCACGCAGGAGATCACCGATGGCGAGGAGCATTTCAGCGCCGTCGTGCTGCCTATCCCGCCCGAGGCCGACACCAAACCCGAAGTCGAGGCGCTGCGTCGCGCGGTGACTCAGCAATTTGACCAATACGTCAAGCTTAACAAGAAGATCCCGCCCGAGATCCTGACCTCGATTGCCGGTATCGACGATGCCGGTCGGCTGGCTGACACCATCGCCGCGCATCTGCCGCTGAAGCTGGACGCCAAGCAGGCGGTGCTTGATCTGTCCGAAGTGTCCAAGCGGCTGGAGAAGCTGCTGGATCTGCTCGAGCATGAAGTCGACATCCTGCAGGTGGAAAAGCGCATCCGTGGCCGCGTCAAGCGCCAGATGGAGAAGAGCCAGCGCGAGTACTACCTGAACGAGCAGGTCAAGGCCATCCAGAAGGAGCTGGGCGACGGCGAAGAAGGCGCCGACCTGGAAGAGCTGGACAAGAAGATCCAGGCCGCGCGCATGCCCAAGGAAGCGCGCAAGAAGGCCGAGGCCGAGCTGAAGAAGCTCAAGCTGATGTCGCCGATGTCGGCTGAAGCCACTGTGGTGCGCAACTACATCGACACCCTGGTCGGCCTGCCCTGGAGCAAGAAGACCAAGATCAAGCATGACCTGGGCCATGCCGAGGAAGTGCTGAACGAAGACCATTACGGCCTCGACAAGGTCAAGGACCGCATCCTTGAATATCTTGCGGTGCAGGCGCGCGTCGACAAGGTCAAGGCGCCCATCCTGTGCCTGGTCGGCCCTCCGGGCGTCGGTAAGACCTCGCTCGGCCAGTCGGTGGCGCGCGCCACCGGCCGCAAGTTCGTCCGCATGGCTCTGGGTGGTGTGCGTGACGAAGCTGAGATCCGCGGTCACCGTCGCACCTACATCGGCTCCATGCCGGGCAAGGTGCTGCAGTCGCTGTCCAAGGTGGGTACGCGCAATCCGCTGTTCCTGCTCGACGAGATCGACAAGCTGGGCATGGACTTCCGTGGAGACCCGTCATCGGCTCTGCTGGAAGTGCTGGATCCCGAGCAGAACCACACCTTTGGTGACCACTACATCGAGGTCGACTTCGACCTCAGCGATGTAATGTTTGTGGCCACCTCGAACTCGCTGAACATTCCACCGGCCCTGCTGGATCGGATGGAGGTGATTCGTCTGTCGGGTTACACCGAAGACGAGAAGGTCAACATCGCCCAGCGCTACTTGCTGCCCAAACAGCGCAAGAACAATGGCGTCAAGGACGACGAGATGGACGTCACCGAGTCGGCCATCCGCGGCATTATCCGCTACTACACGCGGGAAGCTGGCGTGCGTTCGCTGGAGCGTGAGATCTCCAAGATCTGCCGCAAGGTGGTCAAGGGCCTGGCGCTCAAGACCTACCAAGGCCAGGTCGTGGTGCACGAGGAAAACCTCAACGACTTCCTGGGCGTACGCAAGTACGACTTCGGCCGTGCCGAGAAGACCAACCAGGTTGGTCAGGTTGTCGGCCTGGCCTGGACGGAAGTCGGTGGCGATCTGTTGACCATCGAAGCTACGGCCATGCCCGGCAAGGGCAACATCATCCGTACCGGCTCGCTGGGCGACGTGATGAAGGAATCGGTCGAGGCCGCGCGCACCGTGGTTCGTTCGCGAGCCCGTCGCCTGGGTATCAAGGACGAGGCTTTTGAGAAGCGCGACGTGCACGTCCACGTGCCGGATGGCGCTACGCCCAAGGACGGCCCGAGTGCTGGTGCCGCGATGACGACCGCCTTCGTTTCGGCCCTGACCGGCATCCCGGTTCGCGCAGACGTGGCGATGACCGGCGAAATCACGCTGCGTGGTGAAGTCACCGCCATCGGTGGCCTGAAGGAAAAGCTGCTCGCGGCTCACCGCGGCGGCATCAAGACCGTGATGATCCCGGAAGAGAACGTCAAGGATCTGCAGGACATTCCGGAGAACGTGAAGAACCAGCTCGAGATCGTGCCGGTGCGCTGGATCGACCGGGTGCTCGAAGTTGCGCTCGAATCGAACCCCGTGCCGTTGCCGGACGAGGAGCCGGCCGTTGCCGCCAAGGCAGAAACTGCAGTGGTGGCACCGCCGACGGCGACTCACTGAACCTGACTCGTGCAAGACGGAAGAGCCTTGCACGAGTAGAGAAATTCGGTATAGAATAGCTGCTTCAGCGCAGACGGCGCAGGACCTAAAGTCCAGCGAGCAGTGTGTTGAAACTATGCGGGTGTAGCTCAGTTGGTAGAGCGCGACCTTGCCAAGGTCGAGGTCACGAGTTCGAGCCTCGTTACCCGCTCCAGGCACATGATGGGAAGCCCAGGCTTCCCATTTTTATCGGCAGCACCAAAGGCCGGTAATGAATTGATGGTTTCTTCGGCGCGGTAGCAAAGCGGTTATGCACCGGATTGCAAATCCGTGTAGGTCGGTTCGACTCCGGCCCGCGCCTCCAGAAAACATGCGGGTGTAGCTCAGTTGGTAGAGCGCAACCTTGCCAAGGTTGAGGTCACGAGTTCGAGCCTCGTTACCCGCTCCAAGATCCCGGTTCGCGCCGGTCTCTGGTTCACCAAGCCAGAGAGAAATGCGGGTGTAGCTCAGTTGGTAGAGCGCAACCTTGCCAAGGTTGAGGTCACGAGTTCGAGCCTCGTTACCCGCTCCAGTTGGAAGAAAAAAGGGAAGCCAGTCGGCTTCCCTTTTTCGTTGGTGGTGGCGGCCATAATCCGCAGGCTTGGCGCCAGCGCCCGGGTGGTGAAATTGGTAGACGCAGCGGACTTAAAATCCGCGGCCTCGAGAGGGGCGTACGGGTTCGAGTCCCGTCCTGGGCACCAAAGCGCGCGTGAATCGAACCGCTAGGTTCAGAGGCTCGGCCAAACGCCGGCTTGCACTTCCAGGCGCAAATACCAATCGGACGGCAGCGTTCCGGCCCAGACCAGGTTGTGGTGTGGCAGCAGGCGTCGTTTGGCAAAGGTCATTCGGGCGTCGGCCAGGGCCAAAAGAGTGTTGGCCTGCCAGCCCTGGTTGGGCGGGCTTGCTGCGACACCCACAGTTGCCGTCAATGGCCGCAAGCCGCCTAGCTGAGCCAGCGCACTGGCAATCCGATCACGCAGGCGTTCACCCAGTTCGGCCGCGGCCGCCAGGCTGGTTTCGGGCAAGATCACGACGAATTCGTCAGCGCCCATATAGGCCAGGCTCGCACCAGGGGGGAGCAGTTGTTGCAACAGCATTGCCAGTTGGGTCAGTACTTGCTGCGCCTGCGCTGGACCGTGCTCGTCCTGGTAGTCTTTGAAGTGGTCGATGTCCAGCGTGAGCAGGGCCAGTGAGCGGCCAGAGCCCCGAGTGGCCTGCGCCACCGCCTCGAGCGCCGGACGCATGGCCTGTCGATCCAGGACGCCGGCCACGGCTCGCAAGTCAGCATGTGCAATGGGCATGAGGCTCCCGGCGGCATAGTTGATGCCACATGCTAGTCATGCGCTGCACCTCAGCACATGCTCCATATCCCGCGGTATCTGCTTCAGGGTCGGCTGCCGCCCGCCCTGACCACCTCACCGCCCTTCATCACGAAGTCGACCTGCGTCAGCCGATTTACGTCGGCCAATGGATCGCCATCGACCGCGATCAGGTCGGCCAGCTTGCCGGCCTTGAGACTGCCGATCTGGGCGTCCCAGCCCATCAGCTTGGCCGCCTTGAAGGTCGCGGCCTGGATTGCCTGCATGGGCGTCATGCCGTACTTGACCATGTAGGCGAATTGCTTGGCGTTGTCGCCGTGCGGATAGACGCCGGAATCGCTGCCGAACGCCATGGTGGCACCGGCCTTCCAGGCCTTGGCGAAGCTGTCGCGCTGCTGCTGGCCGATCTGCCTTTCCTTCTCCAGCGATTCAGGCAGGATGCCGGCCTTCTCGCCCTCCTGCAGGATGTAGTCATCGTTGTAGATGTCCATGACCAGATAGGTACCGCGGGCCAGGGCCAGCTTGAGCCCTTCGTCATCCAGCAGGCTGACATGCTCGACCGAATCGACCCCCGCCTTGATGGCCTCCACGATGCCACTGGCACCGTGTGCATGGGCCGCCACCTTGCGGCCCAGCTTGTGAGCTTCCTCGACGATGGCCTTCATCTCTTCAGGTGTGTACTGCAGGGCACCCGGCGAATCGCCCTTGCTGAGCACGCCGCCGGTGGCGCAGATCTTGATCAGGTCGGCGCCGTACTTGACCATCTCCCGCACCTTGGCACGTGCGGCCCAGGGGCCATCGGCCACGCCGCGTCCGGTGAATTTGTAGTCGGGCGGCAGCAGGTTGTCGTCGCAATGGCCGCCCTGGATGCCTAGGGCATAGGCCGAGACCTGCATGCGTGGGCCGGGAAAGTCGCCGTCGTTGATGGCATCTCGCAAGGCCACGTCACCAAACCCCGAGGCGCCCACGTTGCGGACGGTAGTGAAGCCGGCCATCAGCGTCAGTCTGGCAGCTCTCACGCCGTAGAGCGCGGCCCGGGTGTCCGAGACTCCCAGTTGCTTGTAACCCTGCAGTTGCGCGTCGGCAGTCAGGTGCGTGTGGACATCGATCAGCCCCGGCAGCACGGTGCTGCGACTCAGGTCGATGAGCCTGGCTCCGCTTGGAATTTGGGTCTGCGCGGCCGGGCCGACAGCCTTGATCTTGTCGCCCTGGATCAGCAGGACCTGGTCGTTCAAGACACGGCCGGCTTCCACGTCGACCAGCCTGCCCGCCTTGATGGCCACCAGCGGAGGCTCGGCGGCCAGTGTGGCCGTCGCTAGAAACGCCAGCCCAAGGGCAGCAAGAAGGCGGGGCTTGGACGACAGCAACATGCGGTTCTCCGTGATGACAGGCGCACGATGATAGGCGTCACTGGCCTGTGCCACACTGCGGGCCGCGCCAGGTGGGCGCCGAGGAGCGATGCGTGGGAATGTTCGACCAGGACCTGCTGAACGAAGGCGTCCGCAAGCGCGAGGTGTTGGGCTGGTCGATGTACGACTTTGCCAACTCGGGCTACACCACGGTCGTCCTGACCGCGGTCTACAACGCGTACTTCGTCGGCGTGATCGCAGAGAACAGCCCGTCGGCCACGCTACTTTGGACCTTGCTGATCGCGCTCTCGAGCCTGATCGTGATGCTGAGCATGCCGGTGCTGGGCGCCTACGCTGATCGCCACGGAGCCAAGAAGCGGCTGCTGCTGGCGACGACGGCGGGCTGCGTGGTCAGCACCATCGGCCTCGGCCTGGCCGGGCGCGGCGAGATCGTCGCTGCCGGTATGGCCGTCGTGATTTCCAATTGCTGCTACTCCTACGGCGAATCGCTGATCGCCTCTTTCCTGCCGGAACTCGCGCGGCGCGATGCCTTGGGTCGCGTCTCCGGCTGGGGCTGGGCGTTCGGCTATTTCGGCGGCATGCTCTCGCTGGGACTGAGCCTCGCCTATGTGCTGCACGCGCAGGCGCAGGGCAAGCCAGCAACCGAGTTCGTGCCGGTCACCATGTACATCACGGCCGTGGTCTACGCCGTGGCGGCGATCCCGACCTTCCTGCTGCTTCGTGAACGCGCCTTGCCCGACCTGAGCAAGCCCAAGGCCTCGGGTCTGGCGACGCTATGGGCCTCGTGGCAGAAGGCGCGCTCCTATCCCGACTTCCTGCGCCTGCTGGCCTGCGGCACCAGCTACCAGGCCGGCATCTCGGTGGTGATCGCGCTGGCGGCGGTCTATGCGGAACAGGCCCTGGGCTTCAAACAGGCGCAGACCATGGCCCTGGTCTTCCTCGTCAACATCGCCTCCGCGATCGGCGCCTTCGGCTTCGGCTATTTCGAGGATCGCGTCGGTCATCAGCGCGCGCTCTCGATCACGCTGTGGGGTTGGATCCTGATGGTGACGCTGGCCTACCTGGCGACCGATGCCACCTTGTTCTGGATCGCCGCCGTCATTGCCGGCCTGTGCATGGGCTCCAGCCAGAGCTGTGGCCGGGCGCTGGCCGGCAGCTTCGCGCCTGCCGCGAGCCTGGCCGAGTTCTTTGGCCTCTGGACCTTTGCAACCCGGCTGGCCGCCATCATCGGCCCGCTCAGCTACGGCCTGATCACCTGGGCCAGCGGCGGCAACCACCGCCTGGGCATCCTGGGTACAGGCGTGTTCTTCGTGGTCGGCTGGTTGGTCCTGCGCGGCATCGACCTGCAGCGCGGCATCGATGCCGCGCATCGCCAGAGCGCCTAGATGACGACCGCTTCTGCCTGGACCTGCCAGCCCAACATCTGATTTGCAAAGCGGGTTAGGGTGGCGGCATCGCCGGTCGTGGCCAGCTGCAGACCACCTTGCGCCGGTGCGATCGACAGCGCTTCCCATAGCCGTCGCGCCTGCTGCGCCACGGCCGTCTCGATATTGAGCAGACGTACCTGGGGGCCCAGGGCCTGCTGCAACTCGGTCTGGACGAAGGGGTAATGCGTGCAGCCCATCAGCACGGTATCGACGCCAGCCTCGCGCAGCGGCGCGCATTGCTGCTCAATCAGCTCTGCGAGTTCGGGGCTCTGCAAATTGCCGCGTTCGATCAGGTCGGCAAGTCCGGGGCAGGGCTGGCTGAAGACCTCGGCGCTTCCGGCGTGCCGATGCACTAGCGTACGGTAGCGCTGGCTGGCAATCGTCGCCGGAGTCGCCAGCACGCCCACCCGGCCATTGCTGCTCGCTGCCACGGCGGGCTTGATACCGGGCTCCGTGCCGACGATAGGCAATCCCGGCCAGCGCTCTCGCAGCGCCTGGATCGCATGCGCAGTCGCGGTGTTGCAGGCGATGACGATCAGCCGCGCGCCCTGGTCCAGTAGTCGCTGGGTCAGCCGGGTGCTGCGCTCGGCCAGGAAGGCCGGGCTTCGCTCGCCATAGGGGGCATAAGCCGCATCGGCGATGTAGTGAAGTGGCACATCCGGCAGCTGACGGTGCAGTTCGCGCAGCACAGTCAGGCCGCCGACGCCGGAGTCGAACACGCCGATGCTTGGGGAAACGGGGGCAGCAGTCATCGCGGCCGGCAGTCTAGCGGCGAGCGGGGAGCCGGCGCGCCATGGTTAGAATCGAACGATCGTGCTATTTTTCCACCTCCCAGGCCTCGCAGAGACATCCAGGTGACTCTGAGGCCTCGACGGTGGCCCGTAGAATCTCTAATTAACGTTAACGTCAATCAGGCTCTGGAGTGCTGCGATGAAGGTATTGGTCCCTGTCAAACGCGTCGTCGACTACAACGTCAAGGTGCGCGTCAAGAGCGATGGCACTGGCGTGGACATCGCCAACGTCAAGATGTCGATGAACCCCTTCGACGAGATCGCCGTCGAAGAGGCCGTGCGCCTGAAGGAAAAGGGCGTGATCACCGAGGTGATCGCCGTCTCCTGCGGTGTCACGCAGTGCCAGGAAACCCTGCGCACCGCCATGGCCATCGGTGCCGACCGCGCCATCCTGGTCGAGACCGATGCCGAACTGCAGCCGCTGGCCGTGGCCAAGCTGCTCAAGGCCCTGGTCGACAAGGAACAGCCGCAGCTGGTGATCCTGGGCAAGCAGGCTATCGACGACGACTGCAACCAGACCGGCCAGATGCTGGCCGCACTGACCGGCATGCCCCAGGGCACCTTCGCCTCCAAGGTCGAAGCGGCCGACGGCAAGGTGGCCGTGACCCGCGAGGTGGACGGTGGCCTGGAGACCGTGTCGCTGGCCCTGCCGGCCGTGATCACCACCGACCTGCGCCTGAACGAGCCGCGCTACGTCACCCTGCCCAACATCATGAAGGCCAAGAAGAAGCAGCTGGACATCGTCAAGCCGGCCGACCTGGGCGTGGACGTGACGCCGCGCATCAAGACGCTGAAGGTCGAAGAGCCCGCCAAGCGCGGCGCCGGCGTCAAGGTGCCCGATGTGGCCACCCTGGTGAGCAAGCTGAAGAACGAAGCCAAGGTCATCTGAGCCTCGTCCGCTGAACACAAGATTTGGAGATTCGACTCATGACCGCTCTCGTCATTGCTGAACACGACAACGCCTCGATCAAGGGCGCCACGCTGAACACTGTCACGGCCGCCGCCGCCTGCGGTGGTGATGTGCACGTGTTGGTGGCCGGCTCGAATGCCGCTGCCGCCGCAGCCGCTGCCGCGCAGATCGCTGGTGTTGCCAAGGTCCTGCACGCCGATGCTGCAGCCCTGGCCGAAGGCCTGGCCGAAAACCTGGCCGCCCAGGTGATCGCCATCGCCGGCAACTACAGCCACATCCTGTTCCCCGCCACCGCCTCGGGCAAGAACGTCGCTCCGCGCGTCGCCGCGCTGCTGGACGTGGCCCAGGTCAGCGACATCACCAAGGTCGTCAGCGCCGACACCTTCGTGCGCCCGATCTACGCCGGCAACGCCATCGCCACCGTGCAATCGAGCGACGCCACGAAGGTTGTCACCGTGCGTACCACCGGCTTCGACCCGGCTGCCGCCACCGGTGGCTCGGCCGCTGTTGAAAGCATCGCCGCCGCCGCCGACAGCGGCAAGAGCAGCTTCGTCGGCCGCGAGGTCACCAAGAGCGACCGCCCCGAGCTGACCGCCGCCAAGATCATCGTGTCCGGTGGCCGCGCCCTGGGTTCCAGCGACAAGTTCAATGAAGTGCTGACGCCGCTGGCCGACAAGCTGGGCGCCGCCCTGGGTGCTTCGCGCGCCGCGGTGGACGCCGGCTACGCGCCGAACGACTGGCAGGTCGGCCAGACCGGCAAGATCGTCGCCCCGCAGCTCTACATCGCCGCCGGCATCAGCGGCGCGATCCAGCATCTGGCCGGCATGAAGGACTCCAAGGTGATCGTCGCGATCAACAAGGATCCGGAAGCCCCGATCTTCTCGGTGGCCGACTACGGCCTCGAGGCCGACCTGTTCACGGCCGTGCCGGAACTGGTCAGCAGCCTTTAAGTTTTCGTCAGAGAGAGACAGCCTAAACGGGGCGCCGCCACCAGAGGTCGCGGCGCCCTTCTTGTATCCGGAGACAAAGCCATGAGCTACCGTGCCCCCGTCAAAGACATGCTGTTCGACATGCAGCATCTCGCTGGCCTGCAGGCCCTGACCGAACAGATTCCCAGCTTCGCCGACTATGGCGTCGATACTGCCCAGGCCGTGCTGGAGGAATGCGCCAAGCTGAACGAAGACGTGGTGGCCCCCACGAACGTCGAAGGCGACAAGAACCCCTCGTACTGGAAAGACGGCAATGTCTTCACCAGCAAGGGCTTCAAGGAAGCGTTCCGCCAGTTCGCTGAGGGCGGCTGGCAAGGCCTGCAACATCCGGCCGAGTACGGTGGCCAGGCCCTGCCCAAGACGATCGGTGCCGCCTGCGGCGAGATGGTCAACAGCGCCAACCTGAGCTTCGCCCTGTGCCCGCTGCTGACGGACGGTGCAATTGAGGCGCTGTTGACCGCCGGCTCGGAAGAGCAGAAGTCCACCTATATCCCGCATCTGATCGATGGCAGCTGGACCGGCACCATGAACCTGACCGAGCCGCAAGCCGGCTCGGATCTGGCGGCGGTGCGCACCCGCGCCGAGCCGCAGGCCGATGGCACCTACAAGATCTTCGGAACCAAGATCTTCATCACCTATGGTGAGCACGACATGGCCGAGAACATCGTCCATCTGGTGCTGGCCCGCGTGGTGGGTGCGCCGGAAGGCGTGAAGGGCATCAGCCTCTTCATCGTGCCGAAGTTCATGGTCAATGCCGACGGCTCGCTGGGCGCGCGCAACGACGCGCATTGCGTCTCCATCGAGCACAAGATGGGCATCAAGGCCAGCCCGACGGCGGTCCTGCAGTTCGGTGATCACGGCGGCGCCGTGGGTTACTTGATTGGCCAGGAGAACCGCGGCCTCGAGTACATGTTCGTGATGATGAACGCGGCCCGCTTTGGCGTCGGCGTGCAGGGAATCGCCGTCGCCGAGCGTTCCTACCAACATGCCGTGGCCTATGCCCGCGACCGCGTGCAGTCGCGTCCGGTCGACGGCTCCAAGCCCGGTGCCGCCACCATCATTCACCACCCCGATGTGCGCCGCATGCTGATGACCATGCGCTCGCTGATCGAAGGCTCGCGCGCCATGTCCATCGTGGCCGCCGCAGCGTATGACGCGGCCCACCACCATCCGGATGCCGAGGCCCGCAAGCAGAACCAGGCCTTCTATGAATTCATGGTGCCCCTGGTCAAGGGCTACAGCACCGAGATGAGCCTGGAGGTCACCGACCTCGGCGTGCAGGTCCATGGCGGTATGGGCTTCATCGAGGAGACCGGCGCGGCCCAGTACTACCGCGATGCCAAGATCCTGACCATCTACGAAGGCACGACCGCGATCCAGGCCAACGACCTGGTGGGTCGCAAGACCACGCGCGACGGTGGCACGCTGGCCAAGGCCGTTGCCGGCCAGATCGAGAAGACCGAAGCCGAGCTGGCCGCCCGTGGCAGTGCGTCATCGCAGTCGGTGGCCAAGCGCCTGAAGGCGGCCCGCGAGGCCTATCTGCAAGCCGTCGAGTTCATCGCGGTTCAGGGCAAGGGCAACCCGAATGCCGCCTATGCCGGCTCGGTGCCCTACCTGATGCTGGCCGGCAACCTGGTCGCGGGCTGGCAGCTGGCCCGCTCGCTGATCGTGGCCGAGGACAAGCAGGCCGAGGACGCCGACTTCATGGCCGCCAAGGTCGCGACCGCGCGCTTCTACGCCGAGCACATCCTGCCGCGCTGCGGTGCGCTGCGCGATGCCATCGTCGAGGGCGCTGACAGCGTCACCGCCCTGTCCCTGGACGCCTTCTAAGCACCTTTGTAGTCATGGCACTGCCCCCCATCCTCAAGAACCTGCCCCTGCCCATCATCGGCTCGCCGCTGTTCATCATCAGCAATCCGAAGCTGGTGATCGCGCAGTGCAAGGCCGGCGTGGTCGGCTCGATGCCGGCGCTCAACGCGCGCCCGGCCGAGCTGCTTGAAGAGTGGTTGAAAGAAATCACCACCGAGCTGGCCGCCTACAACGCGGCCAATCCGGACAAGCCGGCGGCACCTTTTGCCATCAACCAGATCGTGCACAAGAGCAATGACCGGCTCGAGCACGACATGGCCCTGTGCGCGAAGTACAAGGTGCCCATCATCATCACGAGCCTCGGTGCTCGCGAGGATGTGAACGCGGCAGTGCATGGTTGGGGCGGCATCGTGCTGCACGACATCATCAACAACAAGTTCGCCAAGAAGGCGATCGAGAAGGGCGCCGACGGCCTGATCGCCGTCGCGGCCGGTGCGGGCGGCCATGCAGGCGTGAAGAGTCCGTTCGCGCTGATCCACGAGATCCGCGAATGGTTCGACGGCCCGCTGGCACTGTCCGGCTCGATGGCCACCGGCGACGCGGTGCTTGCGGCGCAAGCGATGGGCGCCGACTTCGCCTACATCGGCTCGGCGTTCATCGCGACGGAAGAAGCACGCGCGCCGGCCGAGTACAAGCAGATGATCGTGGACAGCAACAGCGACGACATCGTCTACAGCAGCCTGTTCACCGGCGTGCACGGCAACTACCTGCGCGGCTCCATCGTGGCCTCGGGCATGGACCCCGAGAACCTGCCCGAGGGCGATGTGAAGACCATGGACTTCGGTGGCGCTGGCGCCAAGAAGGCCTGGAAGGACATCTGGGGCAGCGGCCAGGGCATAGGCGCGGTGCGCGAGGTCGTGCCGGCGGCCCAACTGGTCGCGCGCCTGGCTCGCGAATACCAGGCTGCGCGCCAGCGTCTCAGCCTTACCTGACCCAGGTCCGCCAGCTCACCGGGTTGTCATTGGCCCGGTGCGGCGCCTCGACGTTGGCACGCATGGCCCACGGCCGCATCTGGTGGTGCAGGGGGATGAAGAACACTTCGTCCCGCACCCTCACCAGGGCCTCGCGAATCTGGGCATTGCGCTTGGCCACGTCGGTCTCGACCTTCATCGCGTCGACCAGCTGATCGACCTTGGCGTCACTGACGCGCGAGAAGTTTGAGTGGCCGTCCGGCCCGCTGGTGCGGGTGCGGATGATGTCCTGCAGCGTGTACTGGCCGTCGAAGGTGGCCACGCCCCAGCCCAGCAGGTAGAGCGGCGATTCGAAGCGCTGGTAGGTCTGCGTGTGCTGCGACCAGGGCTGGGCCGTCAGCCGGGCCTTGATGTCCAGCTTGGCCCACATGGAGACCACGGCCAGGCAGATCTCCTCGTCGTTCACGTAGCGGTTGTTGGGGCAGTGGAAGGGCACTTCGAAGCCCTGGCCATAGCCGGCCTCGGCCAGCAGGGCCTTGGCGCGTACCAGGTCGGCCTTGGGCGCCACGTCGATGTCGGGCGTATTGCCATTGACGCTGGGCGGCACCATCAGGGCGGCCGGAATCGAATAGCCGCGCATGATGGTGCGCTTGATCGCCTCGCGGTCGATGGCGATGGACAGGGCCTCGCGCACCCGCTTGTCCTTGAACGGATTCTTGCCCTTGACGCTGGCGCCCTTGAGCTCGTCGCTGCCCAGGTCCATGGCGATGAAGATGGTGCGGTTCTCGGCACCCTCGATCACCTTCAGCCGCGAGTCGGTCTTGAGCCTGGCCACGTCCTGTGTGGGCAGGTCGGTCAGCAGGTCCACGTCACCCGAGAGCAGGGCGGCCACGCGGGTCGGGTCGCTCTTGATCGGCAGGTAGCTCAGCTCGGTGACATTGCCGCGGTTCTTGATGTCCCACCAGTCTTCATTGGCCACCATGGTCAGCTTCTGGTCGGGCTGCCAGGCGGTGATCTTGTAGGGGCCAGTGCCCATCGCATTGCGCGAGGCGTAGCTGTCTTCCTTGGCCTTGTAGTCCTGGGTGTTCTGGGCTTTGTTCTTCTCGGCCCAGGCCTTGCTCATGATGCGGAAGTTGGGCAGGTTGCGCAGCAGCAGCGGCGTGGGCGCGCTGAGCACCAGCTCCACCGTGTGGCTGTCGATCTTCTTCACTTCCTTGATGCCGGTGACGTAGATCTGCATGTTTCCCTGCGGCTGCATCACGCGGCCGTGGCTGAAGACCACGTCGTCGGCGGTGAAGGGAGAACCGTCATGGAACTTGACGCCCTTGCGCAGCTCGAAGCGCCACAGCGTCGGCGTGACCATGGTCCACTTGGTCGCCAGGCAGGGCTCGGGCTCGTACTTGGCGTCCATGCGGGTCAGGCCCTCGTAGGCATGGGCCAGCAGGCCGGTGGTCGTCGAATGGTTCTGCGAATGCGGGTCCAGCGTCAGCACGTCGTTCTGCGCCGCCCAGCGCAAGGCATTGGCCGAGGCCAGGCCGTAGGCCAGCGACAGCAGGGCCAGGGTGAAGCCACGATGCAGGCTCTTGCTCATGCGAATTCCCTTCAGCGGATGGAGGTGAAACGGGCCTCGGGCCGGTCGTCCGAGCGGTGCACCGTGTCCACGTTGGTCTTCATGGCCCAGGGCCGGATCTGGTGGTGCAGCGGAATGAACAAGTGCTCGTCGCGAACCCTCAGCAGGGCCTCGCGGATCAGC
The DNA here is from genome assembly GCF_030345705.1 of Pelomonas sp. SE-A7. Classification (NCBI taxonomy): domain Bacteria; kingdom Pseudomonadati; phylum Pseudomonadota; class Betaproteobacteria; order Burkholderiales; family Sphaerotilaceae; genus Roseateles; species Pelomonas sp. SE-A7. The sequence continues at coordinate 240,175 of NZ_JAUASW010000002.1, read as the reverse complement.
GCGTTGCGTTTGGCCATGTCGGGCTCGACCTTGAGCGCGTCTATCAGCTGGTCCAGCTTGGCGTCGCTGACCTTGGCGTAGTTGAAGCTGCCGTCAGGGCCGCCGGTGCGGGTGTGGGTGATCGCCTGCAGCGTGAACTGGGCGTCGAAATTGGGCACGCCCCAGCCCAGCATGTAGAGCGGCGCCTCGAAGCGCTGGAAGGCCTGGCTGTGCTGCGACATGGGCTGGGCCACCAGGCGGGCCTGGATGCCAATCTTGGCCCACATGGAGACCACGGCGAGGCAGATCTCCTCGTCGTTCACATAGCGGTTATTGGGGCAGTACAGCGGCACCTCGAAACCTTGCGCGTAGCCGGCATCGGCCAGCAGCTTGCGGGCCTTGTCGAGGTCGGGGCGGACCACGGCGTCCAGCTCGGCAGAGTGGCCATTGACGCCGGGCGGAATCATCAGCGCGGCCGGGATCGAGAGGCCGCGCATGGTGGTGCGCTTGATCGCCTCGCGGTCGATGGCGATGGACATCGCCTCTCGCACCCGCCTGTCCTTGAACGGGTTCTTGCCCTTCACATTGCTGCCGCGCAGCTCCTCGCTGCCCTGGTCCAGGGCGAAGAACACGGTGCGGGTCTCGGGCCCCTCGACCAGCTTGATGCGAGGGTCGGACTTGAGACGGGCCACGTCCTGGGTGGGCAGGTCGGTCAGCAGGTCCACGTCGCCGGAGAGCAGGGCGGCCACGCGCGTCGCATCCGACTTGATGGGCAGGTACTGCACCTCGGCGACGTTGTTGTGGTGCTGGTCCCACCAGTCCTTGTTCAGCGTCAGCGAGACCTTCTGGTCGGGCTGCCAGCCGGTGATCTTGTAGGGCCCGGTGCCGTTGACGTTGCGCGAGGCGTAGTTCTCTTCCTTGCTGCGGTAGTCCTGCACCTGGACCGACTTGTGCTTCTCCGCCCAGGGCTTGCTGACGATGCGGAAGTCGACCAGGTTCTTCAGCAGCAGCGGATTGGTGGCTTCGAGTTGGAGCTCGATCTCGTGCAGGCCGAGCTTTCGGATCTCCTTGATGCCGGTCACGTAGATCTGCATCGTGCCTTGCGGTTGGCGGATGCGGTTGAAGCTGAAGACCACGTCGTCGGCGGTGAACGGCGTGCCATCGTGGAACTTGACGCCCTTGCGCAGCTCGAAGCGGATGAGGGTGGGTGAGACCACCGTCCACTTGCTGGCCAGGGCCGGCTCCAATTCATAGCGGGCGTTGTAGCGGGTCAGGCCTTCGTAGGAATGCATCAGCAGCGCGGTCGTGACCGTGTGGTTCTGCGAATGCGGGTCCAGGCTCAGGATGTCGTTCTGGGCGGCCCAGCGCAGGGTGCTGGCCTGCGCGGCCATGACCAGCATGGTCAGCAGCAGGACGGCGGTTTGCTTGAGCTTGCGAAGGAACACGAGGCATCCCTGGGACGTGGCGACGACGTCGGATGCTAGGGCGGGCGCGCCGGGCTGCGCGCCTAGGGCTTGCCCGGGGCGGATTCCAGCTCGGCATCGCAGCCGACGCCGGCGGCAATCCAGCGCGACATCAGGCGGCGCGGCCAGCCGGTCGGGGCCGCCATCAGCGCGCCGCAGAGGTAGCGGCGCTGCTCGCTGTCCCAGCTCAGCAGGCGACAAGTGCCGCGCAGCTTCAGGCTCAGCAGGGCACCGACCGGGCAGGGCTCGGCCAGGCAGCACAGGCCGCAGCCGTTGCAGGGCTGGCCCAGCGCCGGCTTGGGCGGCGCCTCGGACTGGATCAGGATGACACGGTAGTGGCGGCTCACGCGGCCATCATAGGAAGGCTGCAAAAGAAAAGGCCGCCTCGAAGGCGGCCTGGAGCGGGGCAAACGCGGCTTACTTCTTGACGCCCAGCTCGCGCAGGCGCTCCTGCAGGTAGCTGTCCGCCGTGTAGCGGTCCGACAGCACCACGTCGTTGCGCGGATGCAGGAACAGCGGCAGCGAGACGCGGCTCTTCTTTGCACCTTCGCCGGTCGGGTTGACCACGCGGTGCTGGGTCGAGGGGTAATAGCCCTGCGAGGCTTCCTGCAGCATGTCGCCGATGTTGATGGTCAGCGTGCCGAAGTCGCAGGGCACGTCGTGCCAGCTGCCGTCCTTGCCCTGCACCTGCAGGCCCGGCTCGTTGGCGGCCGGCAGGATGGTCAGCAGGTTGATGTCGCCATGGGCTGCGGCGCGGATCGAGCCGGCCGGCTCATTGCCGGTCAGCGGCGGGTAGCGCAGCACGCGCAGCAGCGTCTGCTGGCTGCCCTTGATCATGTTGGACAGCGGCTCGCGGTAATGCTTGGCGATCTCGGGCGGCGTGTAGCGCTCGACCCAGGACAGCAGCTCTTCGGCCAGCTCATTGGCCTGCTTGTAGTACGAGTCCGCATCGGCCTTCAGCTGCGCCGGCACGCGGCCCCAGGGGTAGATGTGGAAGTATTCCTTGATGTCCTTCTGCGTCGCGCCCTTGGCGGTCTCGGAGATCTCGGTCGAGAAGTAGCCGTCCTGCTTTTCCTGGGAGAACGCGAACTGGTGCTTCTCTTCGGTGTTGAAGAAGCTCAGCCAGTCGGCGTAGATCTTTTCGACCAGCGCCTGCTGGATCGGGTGGTTGACCAGCACGCCGAAGCCGGTTTCGTGCAGCGAACGGGTGAATTGCTCCGCGGCATCGGGCGCGCGGTAGTCGACGACTCGGACTTGCATGGGATCTTTCTCCTGAAGCTATCCCTACGGCAGGCCATTCAATGGCGGGGCCTGGCCGCGCAGGGGCGAAGTCTAAGCCCTGGCGCCCCGAATCGCAAACGTTTGGCCACGGGGTTTGCGCAAGATCAGGCGGGCCAACTTCTGCTGGGAAAGCTGGGGACAAGATCGGCTTGAAGGCCGCAGTGGCGCGAGGATTACTGCCGATTTCAGCAAGCCGGGCCGGCGCGGTGGGGCAAGCGGTCGGTGCTACAGTCCGGCCCTTGAGACTTTGTGGTCCTTCCCGTCCCCTTTTCTGGCAACAGCAAAGGCGGGTCGCAATCCGCCAACCGGTCAAGCCGTGTCGCGGAAGGTTTACTAACCAGCCAACAGCCTTGGGAATCGGGGCATGAGGTGAGCGAAATGATGCAGCAATACAGGTCCAACTCGTACCTGTTCGGAGGCAATGCGCCCTACGTCGAAGAGATGTACGAGGCCTACCTCGACAACCCGGGCTCGGTGCCCGACAACTGGCGCGCCTACTTCGACGCGTTGCAGAACGTTCCCGCCACCGACGGCTCCGAATCCCGTGACGTGGCCCATGCGCCTGTCATCGAATCCTTCGCTCAGCGTGCCAAGGCCAATGCCCTCGGCAACAAGGCTTCCAGCGCCGACCTGGCCGTGGCCCGCAAGCAGGTTCACGTCCAGAGCCTGATCGCCGCCTACCGCTTCCTCGGCAACCGCTGGGCCGAGCTCGACCCGCTCAAGCGCGGCGAGCGTCCTCGCATTCCCGAACTCGATCCGGCCTTCTACGACCTGAGCGAGTCCGACATGGACATCTCGTTCTCGGCCGCCAACACCTATTTCGGCGGCGAGACCATGACGCTGCGCCAGATCGTCCAGGCGCTGCGCGAGACCTACTGCAGCTCCATCGGCGCCGAGTTCATGCATGGCTCCGACCCGGCCGAGAAGCGCTGGTGGCAGGAGCGCCTGGAGAAGGCGCGCAGCAAGCCCAGCTTCACCGCCGCCGAGAAGAAGCAGATCCTCGACCGCCTGACCGCGGCCGAAGGCCTGGAGCGCTACCTGCACACCAAGTACGTCGGTCAGAAGCGCTTCTCGCTGGAAGGCGGCGAAAGCTTCATCGCCGCGATGGATGAGTTGCTGCGCCGTGCCGGCGCGAACGGCGTCCAGGAAATCGTCATCGGCATGGCCCACCGTGGCCGTTTGAACGTGCTGGTGAACACGCTGGGCAAGATGCCCTCGGAACTGTTCGCCGAGTTCGAGCACAAGGGTGCGCACGACCTGCCGGCCGGCGACGTCAAGTACCACCAGGGTTTCTCTAGCGACGTCTCGACGCCCGGCGGCCCGGTGCACCTGAGCCTGGCCTTCAATCCCTCGCACCTCGAGATCGTCAACCCGGTGGTCGAAGGCAGCGTGCGCGCCCGTCAGGACCGCCGCGGCGACAGCGCCGGCTCGCAAGTGCTGCCCGTGCTTGTGCACGGCGATGCGGCCTTCGGAGGCCAGGGTGTGGTGCAGGAAACCCTGTGCATGGCCCAGACCCGCGGCTATCGCACCGGCGGCACGGTCCACATCGTCATCAACAACCAGATCGGCTTCACCACCAGCGACCCGCGCGACCTGCGTTCCACGCAGTACTGCTCGGACGTGGTCAAGATGATCGAGGCCCCGGTGCTGCACATCAACGGCGACGATCCGGAAGCCGTGGTCTGGGCCACGCAGCTGGCCATGGACTACCGCCAGCAGTTCAAGAAGGACGTGGTGCTGGACATCGTGTGCTTCCGCAAGCTGGGCCACAACGAGCAGGACACGCCGGCCCTGACCCAGCCGCTGATGTACAAGAAGATTGCCGCCCACCCTGGTACCCGCAAGCTGTATGCCGAGAAGCTGGTGGCGCAGGGCACGCTGACTGCCGACGAGCCGGACAACATGGCCAAGGCCTACCGCGCCGCCATGGACGAAGGCCGCCACACGGTGGACCCGGTGCTGACCAACTTCAAGAGCAAGTACGCGACCGACTGGACGCCGTTCCTTGGCAAGAAGTGGACCGACAACTGCGACACGGCGATCCCGATGTCGGAGTGGAAGCGCCTGGCCGAGCGCGTCACCACGCTGCCCAAGGACTTCGTCGCCCACAACCTGGTGCAGAAGCTGATCGCCGACCGCGCCGCCATGGGCCGCGGCGAAACCAACATCGACTGGGGCATGGGCGAGCACATGGCCTTCGCCTCGCTGGTGTCCTCGGGCTACCCGGTGCGCCTGTCCGGTGAGGACTGCGGCCGCGGCACCTTCACCCACCGCCATGCCGTGATCCATGACCAGGCGCGCGAGAACTGGGACGAAGGCACTTACATCCCGCTGCAGAACGTGGCCGAGAACCAGGCCCCGTTCGTCGTCATCGACTCCATCCTGTCCGAAGAGGCGGTGCTGGGCTTCGAATATGGCTATGCCGCGGCCGAGCCGAACACGCTGACCATCTGGGAGGCCCAGTTCGGCGACTTCGTCAACGGTGCCCAGGTCGTGATCGACCAGTTCATCGCCTCCGGCGAAGTGAAGTGGGGCCGCGCCAACGGCCTGGTGCTGATGCTGCCGCACGGCTACGAAGGCCAGGGCCCCGAGCACAGCTCGGCCCGCCTGGAGCGCTTCATGCAGCTCTCGGCCGACAACAACATGCAGGTGGTCCAGCCGACCACGGCTTCGCAGATCTTCCACGTGCTGCGTCGCCAGATGCTGCGCATGTTCCGCAAACCGCTGGTCATCATGACCCCCAAGAGCCTGCTGCGTGCCAAGGACGCCACCTCGCCGCTGAGCGAATTCACCAAGGGCGAGTTCCAGACGGTGATCGGCGAGCAGGATGCCGGCATCGACGCCGCCAAGGTCAAGCGCGTGATCGCCTGCTCGGGCAAGGTCTATTACGACCTGGTCAAGAAGCGCGAGGACAAGAAGTCCAACGACGTGGCCATCATCCGCGTCGAGCAGCTCTATCCGTTCCCGCACAAGGCCTTCGCTGCTGAGATCAAGCGCTACCCGAACGCCACCGACATCGTGTGGTGCCAGGACGAGCCGCAGAACCAGGGCGCCTGGTTCTTCGTGCAGCACTACATCCACGAGAACATGCTCGACGGCCAGAAGCTCGGCTTCGCCGGTCGCCCGGCCTCGGCCTCGCCGGCCTGCGGTTATGCGCACCTGCACCAGGAGCAACAGAAGGCGCTGCTGGATCAGGCCTTCGCGAAGCTCAAGGGCTTCATCCTGACCAAGTGATCAGCGCCCGGCACTGAACAGAATCGAAAGAACAAATCATGGCAATCGTAGAAGTCAAAGTTCCCCAGCTGTCCGAGTCCGTGGCCGAAGGCACGCTGCTGACCTGGAAGAAGAAGCCCGGCGAGGCCGTCGCCATCGACGAGATCCTGGTCGAGATCGAGACCGACAAGGTGGTGCTGGAAGTGCCCGCGCCGTCGGCCGGCGTGATGGCCGAGATCGTCAAGGCTGACGGCTCCGCCGTCACCAGCGAAGAGACCATCGCCAAGATCGACAGCGAAGGCAAGGCCGGCGCTGCCGCCGCTCCGGCGGCTGCTGCCCCGGTTGCGCCGCCGCCGGCTGCTCCGGCCGCTGCCGCGAGCAAGGGCGACGTGGCCATGCCGGCCGCCGCCAAGCTGCTGGCCGACAACAACCTGTCGACCGGTGACGTGAGCGGTACCGGCAAGGACGGCCGCGTCACCAAGGGCGATGTGCTGGCGGCTGTGGCCGGTGGCGCCAAGGCCGCCGTGCCGGCGCCTGTGGCCGTCGCCGCCAACCCGGCCGTGGCCAAGCCGCTGCCGGCCGTGCAGCCGCCGGTTCAGCAGAACCTGGGCGACCGCCCGGAGCAGCGCGTGCCCATGAGCCGCCTGCGCGCCCGCGTCGCCGAGCGCCTGGTGCAGTCGCAATCGACCAACGCCATCCTGACCACGTTCAACGAAGTGAACATGGCCCCGGTGATGGAGATGCGCAAGAAGTTCCAGGAGAAGTTCGAGAAGGAGCACGGCGTCAAGCTGGGCTTCATGAGCTTCTTCGTCAAGGCGGCCGTCGCCGCGCTGAAGAAGTACCCGGTGCTGAACGCCTCGGTGGACGGCAACGACATCGTCTACCACGGCTACTTCGACATCGGCATCGCCGTCGGCTCGCCGCGCGGCCTGGTCGTGCCCATCATCCGCAATGCCGACCAGCTGAGCTTCGCCGACATCGAGAAGAAGATCGCCGAGTTCGGCCAGAAGGCCAAGGAAGGCAAGATCTCGATCGACGACCTGACCGGCGGCACCTTCTCGATCTCCAACGGCGGCACCTTCGGCTCCATGCTGTCGACGCCCATCATCAACCCGCCGCAGTCGGCCATCCTCGGCGTTCACGCCACCAAGGACCGCGCCGTGGTCGAGAACGGCCAGGTGGTCGTGCGCCCGATCAACTACCTGGCAATGTCGTACGACCACCGCATCATCGACGGCCGCGAAGCCGTGCTGGGCCTGGTCACGATGAAGGAAGCGCTGGAAGATCCGGCCCGCCTGCTGTTCGACATCTAAGAAGCCAAGAGACGATTCATGAGCGCTGTTAAGCAATTCGACGTCGTCGTCATCGGCGGCGGCCCCGGCGGCTACATCGCGGCCATCCGCGCCGCTCAACTGGGCTTCAACGTGGCCTGCGTGGACGAGTGGAAGAACGACAAGGGCGGCCCCGCACCCGGCGGCACCTGCACCAACGTCGGCTGCATTCCGTCCAAGGCCTTGCTGCAGTCCAGCGAGCACTTCGAGCACGCGACGCACCACTTCGCGGACCATGGCATCTCGACCGGCGAGGTCAAGATGGACGTGGCCAAGATGCTGGCCCGCAAGGACACCGTCGTGAAGCAGAACAACGACGGCATCCTCTACTTGTTCAAGAAGAACAAGGTCACGTTCTTCCACGGCCGCGGCTCTTTCGTCGCCGCCAAGGACGGCGGCTATGAGCTGAAGGCCGGCGATGAGATGGTGCAGGCCAAGCACGTGATCGTGGCCACGGGCTCCAATGCCCGCGCGCTGCCGGGCACGCCGTTCGACGAAGAGCTGGTGCTGTCGAACGACGGCGCGCTGCGCGTCGGCGCCGTGCCCAAGAAGCTGGGCGTGATCGGCTCGGGCGTCATTGGCCTGGAGCTGGGTTCGGTCTGGCGCCGCCTGGGTGCCGAGGTCACGGTGCTGGAGGCCATGCCGGCCTTCCTGCCGACCGTCGACGAGTCGGTCGCCAAGGAGGCCGCCAAGGTCTTCAAGAAGCAGGGCCTCAAGATCGAGCTGGGCGTCAAGATCTCGGCCGTCAAGGCGGACAAGAAGGGCGTCAGCGTCTCGTATGCCGATGCCAAGGGCGCCGAGCAGACCCTGGACGTGGACAAGCTGATCGTCTCGATCGGCCGCGTGCCCAACACCATTGGCTTGAACCCGGAAGCTGTTGGTTTGAAGTTGGATGAGCGCGGCGCCATCGTGGTCGACCATGACTGCAAGACCAACCTGGCCAATGTCTGGGCGGTCGGCGACGTGGTGCGCGGCCCGATGCTTGCGCACAAGGCCGAGGAAGAAGGCGTGGCAGTTGCCGAGCGCATCGCCGGCCAGCATGGTCATGTGGACTTCGACATCATCCCGTCGGTGATCTACACCAGCCCCGAGATCGCGCAGGTCGGCAAGACCGAGCAGCAGCTCAAGGCCGAAGGCCGCGCCTACAAGGCCGGCCAGTTCCCCTTCCTGGCCAATGGCCGCGCACGGGCGCTGGGCGACACCACCGGTTTCGTCAAGTTCCTGGCCGATGCCCAGACCGACGAGATCCTGGGCGTGCACATCATCGGCCCCTTCGCCTCGGAGCTGATCTCCGAAGCCACGGTGGCGATGGCGTTCAAGGCCTCGGCCGAGGACATCGCGCGCATCTGCCATGCCCACCCGTCTCTGAGCGAATCGACCAAGGAAGCGGCCCTGGCCGTGGACAAGCGCACGCTGAACTTCTGATCGCCTGAGCGCGAAGCGAAAGCGAACAAGGGGCGGCCGACCAAGTCGCCCCTTCTCATTTCAAGGCCCATGACCACTGTCACCGAGCTCTACAAGCAGACCCTCGCCGAGCGCGGCTACACGGCCGACCCGGCTCAGCTGAACGCCGTGGCGGCGCTGCAGCGCTGCCAGGACGAATGGGCCGACTACAAGGCGCGCCGCAGCAATGCGGTGACCAAGCTTCTGGTACGGCCACCACTGCCGCGCGGCGTCTACATGTACGGTGGCGTGGGACGCGGCAAGAGCTTTCTGATGGACTGCTTCTTCCAGGCCGTGCCGTTGACCCGCAAGACCCGCTTGCACTTCCACGAGTTCATGCGCGAGGTCCATCGCGAGCTGCAGGATTTGAAGGGCATCGCCGATCCGCTGGAAGAGCTGGGCAAGCGCATCGCCAAGCGCTTCCGCCTGATCTGCTTCGACGAATTCCATGTGGCCGACGTGACCGACGCGATGATCCTGCACCGGCTGCTGGACGCTATGTTCAAGCACCGCGTTTCCATAGTCACGACCTCCAACTTCCAGCCCGACGAGCTGTATCCCAACGGCCTGCATCGCGACCGCATCCTGCCGGCCATCGCGCTGCTGAAGGAGAAGCTCGAGGTGATCAACGTGGACAACGGCACCGACTACCGGCGTCGCTCGCTGGAACATGTGGAGCTGTATCACACACCGCTGGACGACAAGGCCGATGCAGCGCTGACCACGGCCTTCGAGTCGCTGGCCGAGGCGCGCGACGAAGACCCGCGCCTGCACATAGAGCACCGCGAGCTGCGTGCGCGGCGGCGCGCCGGCGGCGTGGTCTGGTTCGATTTCCAGACCCTGTGCGGCGGGCCGCGCTCGCAGAACGACTACCTGGAGCTGGCGGCCCAGTTCCACACGCTGATCCTGTCGGACGTGCCCGAGATGCCTGTCCGCCTGGCCAGCGAGGCGCGGCGCTTCACCTGGCTGGTGGACGTGCTCTACGACCGCCGGGTCAAGCTGATCATCTCGGCCGCCGTGCCACCGGACCAGCTCTACACCGAGGGTCCGCTGGCGCACGAGTTCCCGCGCACCGTGTCGCGGCTGCAGGAAATGCAGTCGCAGGAATACCTGTCGCTGGCCCGGCGCGAGGTCGATACTTCGCTGACCTGAGGCCGAGTGTGAATGCTGTGCGACTGCTGCTGATTCCCTTGCTGATGCTGGCGGCCGGCGCGGCGATGTCTCGTCCCGCGGACCCTGGTGCCGACGAGCGCGCCCAGCTGCGCCAGCAGCAGCGCGAACTGGAGGCGGCCCATGCCGAGAAGCTGGCCGAATGCGGCAAGCGCTTCGAGGTCAATCGCTGCCGGGCGCAGGCCAACGCCGAGTACAAGCAGAAGCTGCATCCGATCCAGGCTCGCGAGCGCGAGATGGATGAGCAGGCGCGCCAGCACCGGGCCCTGGTGCAGGAGCTGCGCAGCTCGGCGCGGCAGGATCCACCGGCCGCCGGCCCTGGGGCGCGGGCGTCGTTGCCGGCCAAGGCTTCGTCCGAAGCCGGCCTGAAGCAAGTGCGTTCGGGCCAGCAGGCGCATGCACAGCGCAAGGTCGAGCAGGCCGAGAAGGAAGCCCTGCAGGCGGCCGAGCGAGCTCGCCAGACCGAGCTGCGCAAGGCCAGGCTGGCCGAGCATGCCCGCGATGTGGAGCAGCGCAACGCGCGCCGCGATGGCAAGAAGGGCGTGCCGCTGCCTGTGCCGACCGCGGCTTCGATAGCCGCGCTGCCGGCGCAACCGGCCAGCCGTTAGGCGATGGCGTCTAGGCGGATCAAGCTCATCGAAAGGTTGTCGCCGCTGCCCTTGGCGCGCTGACGCGCCTTGCTGATCAGCAACTCGGCCGCCTCGCGCGGTGGCAGGCTGTGCACCACGGTGCCGAGCTCGCGGTCGTTGTAGTAGTGCCAGAGGCCGTCGCTGCAGGAGAGCAGGCTGTCGCCGATCTCCAGCTTCTCGATCTGGTCTTCGCTGGGCGTCGGGTCCTGCACCGTGCCCAGGCAGCCGGTCAGCAGGTTGGACTGCGGATGGCTGATCGCCTCGTCCTCGGTGATCTGGCCCTCGTCGACCAGGCGCTGCACATAGGAGTGGTCGAAGCTGCGCTTGATCATGTTGGGGCCGCGGAAATGGTAGATCCGCGAGTCGCCGGTATGGATCCAGTAGCAGCGCCGGTCCGGCGTGACCAGGAAGGCGGCGATGGTGCTGTGCGGCTCCTCCTCGGTGGAGATGGCCGTCAGCTTGATCATCAGATGGGCCTCGGAGACCAGCTGGCGCAGCAGCTCGGCCGGGTTTTCTTCCTCCGGCGAGAAGCGCTCGAACAGCTGGTGGGCGGTCATCACCACCTGGTCGGCCGCCTTGCGTCCGCCGCTCTTGCCGCCCATGCCATCGGCCAGCACCGAGAGCATCCAGCCGGCATTGCGCGGATGGCTGATGACCTCGACCTGGTCCTGCTGGTAGAGCCGGTCGCCGCGGTGGGTGCCGGTGGCGGCATTGAGCCTGAAGCCGGGGGCGGGACGTGTCATGCGGTAGGCCGGAAAAATCCGAATCGTGGGTTGGGTCAAAACTATAATCGCGCCGCTAGCCGCCATGGACGAACAACTTCACTCGCTGTCGCGCCGTTTGATCGAGTTGCGCATTGAACATGCCGACCTCGACGGCATGATCGACCGTCTGGTCGAACAGTCGCCGCTGGACGAACTGGCCCTGCAAAGGTTGAAGAAGCGCCGCCTGGCGCTGCGCGACCAGATCGCCCGCCTGGAGCAGGTCTGCGATCCCCAGGAACCTGCCTGACTTGAACGCCGAGTCCCCCGTCAGCGCCGGCGAGGACCCGCCCAGCGAGCTGGAGCAATGGGTGGCCGCGGCCTTCGACGCCGGCGGCCCGCTGGCCCGGGCCGATGCCGGCTATTCGCCGCGCGAGCCCCAGCTGCAGATGACCCAGGCCGTGGCCCGCGCCGTGGCGCGCCGCCAGACCCTGGTGGTCGAGGCCGGCACCGGCGTCGGCAAAACATTCGCTTACCTTGTGCCCGCGCTTTTGTCGGGCAGCCGGGCGCTGATCAGCACCGCGACCAAGAGCCTGCAGGACCAGCTTTTCCTGCGCGACCTGCCGCGGCTTTGCGAAGCCTTGCATGTGCCGGTGCGCACCGCCTTGCTCAAGGGACGCGGCAGCTACCTCTGCCTGCACCGCATGAAGCAGGCAAGGCAAAGCGCAGAGCTGCCGGACCGCCGCGCCGTGATGATGCTGGCCCGCGTGGAGCGCTGGGCCCAGCAGACCCACAGCGGTGACTTCGCCGAGCTGGAGGGCCTGGACGAGCGTTCTCCCATCATCCCCATCGTCAGCTCCAACCGCGACAACTGCCTGGGCACGGAATGCCCGGACTACCGCGACTGCCACGTGGTCAAGGCGCGGCGAGAGGCCATGGAGGCTGACGTGGTGGTGGTCAACCACCATCTGTTCTTTGCCGATCTGGCCTTGCGAGAAAGCGGCGTGGCCGAGCTGCTGCCCTCGGTCGAGCTGGCGGTGTTTGACGAGGCCCACCAGCTGGCCGAAGTGGGCGTGCAGTTCCTAGGCACCCTGCTGGGCACAGGCCAACTGATCGACTTTGCCCGCGACGTGCTGGCCCAGGGCCTGGCCCATGCACGCGGCCTGCAGGACTGGCAAGGGCTGCAGTCGCGGCTGGAACTGGCGGCCCGCGAGCTGCGCCTGGCCTGTGCTGGCCCGATGAAGGAAGTGCGGGGCCTGCTCAAGCTGGCCTGGAAGGAGAGGGCGGAGCGGCCCGGCTTCGCCGAGGCCCTGAGCAGCGTGGCCGAAGCCGCTACCCTGGCCCGCGAGACCCTGGCCACGGTGATGGAGATGTCGCCCGACTCCCAGCGCCTGCACGAGCGGGCCGAGCAGCTGGAGTCGCTGGCCGCGACTTTCGCTGGCGAGCCTGCCGACGGCGCGGTCCGCTGGATAGACCTGAGTCCGCAGCAGGCGCGCCTGGTCGAGTCGCCGCTGGACATCCGCCAGGCCATGCAGGAACAGCTGGCCGGGCCGCCCAAGGCCTGGGTCTTCACCTCGGCCACGCTGGGCGAGGACGAGCGGCTGAGTTGGTTCACCGAACCGGCCGGCCTGGACGACGCCATCGTCCTCAGGGTCGGCAGCCCCTTCGACTATCCAGAGCATGCGCGGCTCTACATTCCGCGCCGCTTTCCCAAGCCGGCCGAGCCTGATCATCCAAGCGAGGTCGCGGCGCTGGCCGCGCGCTGTGCCCGCTCGTTGGGCGGCCGGACCTTTGTGCTCACCACCACGCTGCGGGCCTTGCAGGCGATAGGTGACGCGCTACGCGAAGACTTCGAACAGGGCGGCGACACCATCCGCGTGCTTCAGCAGGGCACGGCCACGAAGCGGGTGCTGCTGGCCCAGTTCATGGCCGATCCGCGCGCCGTGCTGGTCGGCTCGGCCAGCTTCTGGGAGGGCATAGACGTGCCCGGTGATTCACTCCAATGCGTGCTGATCGACAAGCTGCCGTTCCCGCCGCCCAACGATCCCTTGGTCGAGGCCCGGGTGCAGCGGCTGGAAGCCGCGGGGCGGAACGCGTTCGCCGAGTACTTCATCGCCGAGACGGCGATTGCCCTGAAGCAGGGCGGCGGCCGCCTGATCCGCAGCGAGGGCGACCGCGGCCTGCTGGTAGTCTGCGACCCGCGCATGGCCGGCATGAACTACGGCCGGCGGCTGCGCGAGGCCCTGCCGCCCATGACCCGGCTGGAGCATGAGCAGGAAGCCCTCGATTGGCTGGCCGAGCTGGCGGCCGATCACGAACTGCCTCTCTAGAAAGAAAAAAGCGCGTGACCGGCACGCGCTTCTTGCGGGGCGACAGGCCTCAGGCCGGAATCACCAGAACTTCCACCAGGATTTCTTCTGCTGCTCGGCCTGGTTCTGCACCAGGAACTTGCTCTGCGGGAAGCTCTTGGTCAGCACCCGCTCGGCGTCATCGCGCAGCGGCTTCAGGCCCAGCTTCTCGTAGCTCTGCATCATCAGGTACAGCGCTTCCTCGACGGCCGGGGCACGCGGGAACTCCAGCACTGCGTTCTGCGCGCGGTTGGCTGCGGCAACAAAGGCATTGCGGTTGAAGTAGTAGCGCGACACGTGGACCTCATAGGTGGCCAGCGTGTTGGTGATGAAGTCGATGCGGACCTTGGCGTCCTCGGCATAGCGCGAGGAGGGGTACTGGTCGACCAGCTGGCGGAAGGCCAGCAGCGCATCACGCGAGGCTTGCTGATCGCGCTCGGCGACGTCCTGGCTGGCCAGGCGGCCGAACAGGCCCAGGTCCTCGTTGAAGTTCACAATGCCCTTCATGTAGAGGGCGTAGTCGATGGCCGGGCTCGACGGGTTCAGCTTGATGAAGCGGTCCAGGGCCGTGATCGCCGCGGCGCGTTCACCACTCTTGTAGTTGGCCCAGGCCAGGTCCAGCTGCGCTTGCTGGGCCATCAGCGTGCCGGCGGCGCGGCCCTCGACCTTTTCCAGCGACTTGATCGCGCGGTCGTAGGCGCCGCCTTCCAGATCGGACTTGGCCTCTGAATACAATTTGTCGAGGCTGGCCTGCGAGTTCGGGTCATCCTTCGGGTCGGTGGAGCAGCCGGCCAGTGCGATGGCGATGGCGCCAATCAGCCAGGCGGCCTTGGAGCCGCGCGTCGAGCGCAGGGAGCCCTGGGCCGGCGCTTGCATGGAGCCCCGGAGCTCCAGCGTTTTTTCACTCATGATCCCTTGGGGCAGGCGCTTGGCCGACCCGGTGCAGAAATAGGAACGCGGATTATATGGATGAGCTGGGACCCGGCTGGGAAGGCATCGGCGAGGAGGCCGAGCAAGGCGATCAGGGCGAAGAAGAGGTCGAGACGCGCCGTGCCGAAGCCGGCGCCGCCTGGCATGGCCAGCGGCTGGACCGCTGCCTGGTCGAGATGGCCTCAGAGTTCTCGCGCAACCATCTGCAAAGCCTGATCGAGCGCGGTTGCGTGCGGGTCAACGGCCAGACCATCACCACGGCTTCGCGCAAGCTGCAGGCCGGCCAGCGGGTCGAGGTCGAGCTGCAGCCCACGGCGGAGAGCCGGGCGTTCCGGGCCGAAGCCATGGACCTGGCGATCGTCCACGAGGACGAGCATCTGCTGGTGATGAACAAGCCGGCCGGCCGGGTGGTGCATCCGGCGGCGGGCAACTGGTCGGGCACGGTGATGAACGGCTTGCTGGCCCATCACCCGGCCGCGGCCAGCCTGCCGCGGGCCGGCATCGTCCACCGGCTGGACAAGGACACCTCGGGCGTGATGGTGGTGGGCAAGACGCTGGAGGCGGTCACGGCCTTGAGCCGCATGATCGCGGCCCGCGAGGTCCACCGCGAATACCTGGCGCTGGCCCATGGCCGCATCGCCGCGCCCCTGGAGATTGATGCGCCGCTGCGCCGCGATCCGGTGTCTCGCGTGAAGATGGCGGTGCTGGCCGGCGGCAAGCCCTCGCGGACCGACGTGTTCCCGCTTGGCACTACGGTCTGGCAGGAGCGCACGATCACCGGCGTGCACTGCGTGCTGCACAGCGGGCGCACCCACCAGATCCGGGTCCACCTGGCTTCGCGCGGCCATCCGCTGGTGTCGGATGCGCTTTACGCCGGGACGCCAGCCCTGGATCTGCAGAGGCAGGCCTTGCATGCGGCGCGCTTGAGTCTGGCTCATCCGATCACCGGCGCCAGCCTGCGATTCGTCGCCCCGCTGCCTGCCGATTTGGCCGCGGCTTGGCAAGCCCTGGGTTTGCCCGCAGATCCGCTGGCCTGAGGGCGCTGGGTAGCAAGGCTACAATGCGTGCCCAGACGATGCGCTCCTGTCGCGACCGGCCCAGCCGGGTCAGCGCCGCATCCCAAGCGCTGGACGCGCTGCCCACGGGTCTGACCGGACCCGGCCCGAGCGCCCAGCACCCGCCCGAACGTTGCCGAATTCCGCGCTTTCCAGTAGCGCAGGCGCAGCCGCACGGGCCCAAGAAGTACCGTCCGCCGCAATGAACCGGCGGGCACCAGCCGTTTGTTACCAACGGGAACGCTGACGAGAGTCAATGAATACACAGGATGCAAAGCGCGTCCTCGAGACCGCGCTGATTTGCGCCCAGCAGCCTCTGACCCTGCGCGAGCTGCGTACGCTGTTTGCCGATGAACTCGGCGCCGATACCTTGCGCAGCCTGCTCGACGAGCTGGTGCGCGACTGGGAAGGTCGCGGCGTGGAGCTGGTGCCGGTGGCCAGTGGCTGGCGCTTCCAGAGCCGCCCCGAGCTGCGCGAATACCTGGACCGCCTGCACCCCGAGAAGCCGCAGCGCTATTCGCGCGCCGTGCTTGAGACGCTGGCCATCATTGCCTATCGCCAGCCGGTGACTCGCGGTGACATCGAGGACATCCGCGGTGTCGTGGTCTCCAGCCAGATCATCAAGCAGCTCGAGGACCGCGGCTGGATCGACGCCATCGGCCACCGCGAGGCGCCGGGGCGACCAGCCCTCTACGCCACGACGCGCCAGTTCCTCGACGACCTCGGTCTGTCCAGCCTGGAACAGCTACCGGCCCTGGAAGCTGGCGGCCAGCCGCTGCCGGGCCTGGAGCTGCCGGCCGAGTTGCAGGCTTCGCTGCTGGACGAGGCCGCCGAGCCGGCGGCCGAAACGGCTGCCGTAGAAGTTTCCGAATCCCCTGTTTCCGAGGAGGCGCCGACCGTGGTCGACGCTGCTCCGCCACCGCCGGCCGAGCCGGCTCCCGAGTCCGACGACGCCCCTCAGGCGCAAGCTGACGCATGAACCAAGACAACCCCACCAACCCAGCCGACCTGCCCGGCGCCGACGCTGCGGAGCCCGCAGCCCCCAAGCGCCGCCGCGCTCCGGCCAAGACGGCCGCCGCGGTCGACGAGTCCGCCGCCGCCGAAGCCAAGCCGGCCCGCAAGCGCGCCCCCCGCAAGACGGCCACCGCGGCTGACGAAGCTGCCGTGACCGAGGTTGCCGCTGCCGAGTCGGCCGTGACCGAGGCCGCGCCTGCGCCCAAGCGCCGCGCTCCGCGCAAGACCGCCGCTTCGGCTGCGGCCGGCGAGGCGCCGTCGCCCGGTGAACCTGAGGCGCCGCCGCCGGCTCCGGTCGAGCCTGAAGCGCCGCCGCCGGCTCCGGCACCGCCGGGCGAAGCCGGTGAATCCGGCGAGGGCCTGCGCGCCGAAGGCGAGGTGGATGGCGAAGAAGCAGGCGAAGGCCGCCGCGGCCGCAACCGCCGTCGCGGTCGCAAGGGTCGGGGCGAGGGCGGCGAAGGCCAGCCTCAAGCCGAACGCCAGAACAACTGGCCGACCGAGCAGGCCGTGGCCGTCGAACCCGAGGTGATTGAGGCCGTGGGCGAGCGTTTCGCCGACGTGCTGGCCGGTGCCTTCGATGGCGAGGAAGCTCTGCCCGAGCCTGAGCAGCAAGTGAAGGAAGCCGAGGAGGCCGAGTCCAAGCGTGTGCTGGCCGCCGACCCGGATGCGCCCAAGCTGCAGAAGGTGCTGGCCCAGGCCGGCGTCGGCTCGCGCCGCGACATCGAGGACATGATCGCCGAGGGCAAGATCGAGGTGAATGGCGAGGTCGCCCACATCGGTCAGCGCATCTCCTTCGGCGACCGCGTGTCTGTCGGTGGCAAGCCGATCAGGGTGCGCATCACGCCCCCGGCGCCGCGCATCCTGGCGTACCACAAGCCGGTCGGCGAGGTCGTGACCTTCAACGATCCCGAGGGCCGCCCCACCGTGTTCCGCCGCCTGCCCAAGCTGCAGAACGGCAAGTGGCAGTCGGTCGGCCGCCTGGACCTGAACACCGAAGGCCTGCTGCTGTTCACCAACAGCGGTGAACTGGCCAACCAACTGATGCATCCGCGCTTCGGCGTCGAGCGCGAGTACGCGGTTCGCGTGCTGGGTTCGCTCAATGTCGAGCAACGTGCTCGCCTGCTGGAAGGTGTAGAGATCGAAGGCCAGAAGGCCCAGTTCAAGAGCATCGAGGATGGCGGCGGCGAAGGCGTCAATCGCTGGTATCGCGTGGTCATCACCGAAGGCCGCAACCGCGAAGTGCGCAAGTTGTTCGATGCCGTGGGCCTGGCGGTCAGCCGCCTGATCCGCATCCGCTACGGCACCGTGGTGCTGCCGCGCGGCCTCAAGCGCGGCGTCTGGGTGGAGATGAGCGACGACGACGTGCGCATCATCCGCCGCCTGGCTGGCCACCAGATGCGCGAGCCGGGTGCGAATCAGGAGCAGGGCCGCGACAAGAAGCGCCGCTCCGACCGCGGTTCCGGCAGCGGCCCGCGTCCCAGCCGCCCCGAGGCGCCGCAACAGCCGCAGCGTAACGAGCAGCGTTTCGTGGAGCGCCAGAGCGAGCGCAGCGCGCCGCGTGGCCGCGACGAGGACGAAGACGACGACTTCATGCCGCGCAACATCAACCCGCTGGAGCAGACATTTGACCGTCGCTTCGCCACCGGCAGCAAGCGCATCCCACAGGGCTTCGGTGCCGGCGGCTCGGGTCCGGACCGTGGTCAGGGCCAGGGCCAAGGCGGTCGCGGCAAGGGGGGCAACAAGCAGGGCGGTGGCCCGCGTGAGCCGGATCCCATGCAGACCTCGATGGGCTACATCGGCGCCGACGCCTTCCACCGCAAGGGTGGTGGCGGTGGTGGTGGTAACCGAGGCGGCCGTGGTGGTCGCGGCGGCGGCGGCGGTCGCCACCGCTGATCCAGCGAAATCCAGCCCTGATAGAGAGCCCGCCTACACGGCGGGCTCATCTTTCCAGACTACAATTCAGGGTTTTGCCTAGTCCCAAAATTCCAGGAGAACATCAATGGCGATCGAACGCACCCTTTCCATCATCAAGCCCGATGCAGTCGCCAAGAACGTCATCGGCCAGATCTACGCCCGTTTTGAAGCCGCCGGCCTGAAGGTCGTGGCCGCCAAGATGGTGCACCTGTCGCGTGGCGAGGCCGAGGCCTTCTACGCCGTGCACAAGGCCCGCCCGTTCTTCAACGACCTGGTCAGCTTCATGATCTCCGGCCCGGTGATGATCCAGGCCCTGGAAGGCGAAGGCGCCATCCTGAAGAACCGTGACCTGATGGGCGCCACCGACCCGAAGAAGGCCGAGAAGGGCACGATCCGCGCCGACTTCGCCGACAGCATCGACGCCAACGCCGTCCACGGCTCGGACGCCGCTGAAACGGCCGCCCAGGAAGTGGCTTTCTTCTTCCCCGGCATGAACGTCTACTCGCGTTGATGGACCTTCCCCCGTGCCAGGCGCGGGGGGATTGAAAGTACGACGATGGACACGGTCAATCTGCTTGGTTTCGATCTAGACGGACTGGCCGCGTACTGCGAACAGCTGGGTGAGAAGCGTTTCCGCGCCACCCAGCTTTTTCGTTGGATCCATCAAAAGGGCGCCTCTGACTTTGCTCAGATGAGCGACCTGGCCAAGTCGCTGCGCGACAAGCTGGCCAGCCGCGCGCACATCGCTGCGCTGCAAGTGATTTCCGAACATCAGAGCGCCGACGGCACGGTCAAGTGGCTGTTCGACGTGGGCGCCGGCAATGCCGTCGAGGCGGTGTTCATTCCCGAAGACGACCGCGGCACGCTGTGCGTGTCCAGCCAGGCCGGCTGTGCCGTCGGCTGCCGTTTCTGCTCGACCGGCCATCAGGGCTTCAGTCGCAACCTGGACACGAGCGAGATCGTTGCCCAGCTCTGGTATGCCGAGCACAGCCTGCGCAAGCGCTTCGGCAGCGACGAGCGCGTCATCAGCAACATCGTGATGATGGGCATGGGCGAGCCGCTGCAGAACTACTCGGCGCTGGTGCCGGCACTGCGCATCATGCTGGACGACCATGGCTACGGCCTGTCGCGCCGCCGCGTGACGGTGTCCACCTCGGGCGTGGTGCCCATGATCGAGCGTCTGCGCGAGGATTGTCCCGTGGCCCTGGCCGTGAGCCTGCACGCGCCCAACAACCCGCTGCGCGACCAGCTGGTGCCGCTGAACAAGAAGTACCCAATTGCCGAATTGCTGGCGGCTTGCAACCAGTATCTGGACAAGGCGCCGCGCGACTTCATCACCTTCGAATACTGCATGCTGGACGGCGTCAACGACACGCCGGAAGCCGCCCGCGAACTGGTCGAACTGGTGCGGGGCAAGGTGCCCTGCAAGCTCAACCTGATTCCCTTCAATCCATTCCCCGAGTCGGGCCTGAAGCGCAGCTCAAACGAGCGGGTCAAGGCCTTTGCCGACATCCTGATCAAGGCCGGCCTCATCACCACGATCCGCAAGACCCGCGGCGACGACATCGACGCGGCCTGCGGCCAGCTGGCTGGCGAGGTGAAGGACCGCACCAATGTGCAAGTGCGCATGGTGCGCGCACCGGTGGTGCTCAGACCGGGTAAACCGGGTTCGGCTGCGGGCTGATTGCACCTACCATCCGCGGCTATGAACAAGCACCTCGACAAGCTGATTCGTGCCGCCTGCGCCGTGGCGCTGGTGGGTCTGGTCACGGGATGCGCCGGCACCCAGGGCGGTGGCGCCCAGGCGCCCTCCGGAGGCAGTGGCAATGTGCCTCGCACGGACTTCGACCGAACCGATGCCGACCGCCGTGCCGGCGTGCGCCTGGAGCTGGCCTCGGGCTACTTTGCTGGTGGCCAGTACGGCACGGCGCTGAACGAGGTCAAACAGGTTCTGTCCATCAAGCCTGACATGCCCGAGGCCCTGACCCTGCGCGGTCTGATCTATGCGGCCCTGGGCGAGACCGGCCTGGCCGACGAAAGCTTCAAGCGGTCGCTGGCTCTCGCTCCTCGCGATCCGGACACGCTGCACAACTACGGCTGGTTCCTGTGCCAGCTCAAGCGCTGGGGCGAGGCCTCGTCGCAGTTCGAGCAGGCGCTGGCCCAACCCCAGTACCGCGGCCCGGCCCGGTCGTGGCTGGCCAAGGGTGTCTGCGAGGCCCGTGCCCTGCAGATGGCCGAAGCCGAGCGCAGCCTGGGCAAGGCCTTCGAGCTCGAGCCGGGCAACCCGGCTGTGCAGGTCAACCTGGCCGAAGTGCTGCTGCGCAATGGCCAGGCCGAGCGGGCGCGCTTCTACATCAAGCGCGTCAACGGCAATCCGGAACAGAGCAATGCCCAGAGCCTGTGGCTGGCTCTGAAGATCGAGCGCCGCTTGAACAATTCGAGCGCCGTGACCGAACTGGCCCAGGAACTGCGCAAGCGCTTCCCGCAGTCGCCTGAGACCCTGGCCCTGGACAATGGACGTTTCGATGACTGAAGGGGAGCGCAGCATGGAATCCACGGTGGGCGAGGCGCCGACAACGGCGCCGGCTCCGCGCACGGCAGGCGCCTGGCTGCGCCAGGTGCGACAGGCCCAGGGCATGCACATCGCCGTGCTGGCCGCCACGCTCAAGGTGCCGCAGTCCAAGCTGGAGGCGATAGAGGCTGACCGCTACCAGGACCTGTCCGATCCGACCTTTGTGCGCGCGCTGGCCCAGGCCATGTGCCGGGCCCTGAAGGTTGACGCTGCCACCGTGCTGGAACTGCTGCCTCGTGTACAGGATCCCGGCCTGGAACGGGTGTCGCGCGGCCTGAACCAGCCGTTCCGCGAGCGCGCCACGCGTGACGAGACGCTGAGCCTCGACATCCTCAAGCGGCCCGTGGTCTGGGGTCCGCTGCTGCTGCTGCTGGCTGCTGCCGCGGTCTACCTGATGCCCTCAAGCTGGCTGGAACAGTTCAACCGTCCTGCGGCCACCGAGGTGGCGGCGCCAGACACTACGGCCTCGGCGCCCACGCCGGTGCTGCTGGAGCCGGCTGCCTCGCAGGCTGTCACCCTTCCAGCCCAGGCCGCTTCGGAGGCTGCGATCCGTGCCGACCTGCCGGCCGCTTCGGCTCCAGCGCCTGGGGCCAATGCCTCACCGGCGCCGGTGGCCGGCCAGGTCCCCCTGCGCGTCAAGGCCACGGCCGATACCTGGATCGAGGTGATCGATGCTCAGGGCCAGGTCTTGCTGTCCAAGCTGCTGCGAAGCGGCGAAGTGTCCGAGCTGTCCGTTCAGACGCCGGTCAAGGTCCGCATCGGCAATGTGGCCGGTACGCAGTTGAGCCTGCGGGGCGTCTCTGTCGACCTGGCTGCCCAGTCCAGCAATAACGTGGCTCGACTCGAGCTGAACTGATTCGCCTGTTGTCCGTTTCCTCTGTCTGATTGCGCCAGTCCCGATGAGTGAGATCCGTCCCCTGCAAGAAGCCATTGCCGCCGCACGCGCCGGCCGCCGACTGACGCGCCAGGCGCGGGTCGTCTGGGGATCGCGGGTGGTCACCATAGGCGGCGACGCCCCGGTGCGCGTGCAGTCCATGACCAACACCGACACGGTGGACGCGATTGGCACGGCCATCCAGGTCAAGGAGCTGGCCATCGCCGGCTCCGAGCTGGTGCGCATCACGGTCAACACGCCCGAGGCGGCCGAGGCCGTGCCCTACATCCGCGAACAGCTGGACCGCATGGGCATAGACGTGCCCCTGGTCGGCGACTTCCACTACAACGGCCACCGCCTGCTGACCGAGCATCCGGCCATGGCCCAGGCCCTGTCCAAATACCGCATCAACCCCGGCAACGTGGGCAAGGGCGACAAGAAGGACCGCCAGTTCGCCATGATGGTCGAGGCGGCGATGAAGTACGACAAGGTCGTCCGCATAGGCGTGAACTGGGGCAGCCTGGACCAGGAGCTGCTCGCATCCATGATGGACGAGAACGCCCAGCGGGCCGAGCCCTGGGACGGCCAGCAGGTCATGTACCAGGCGCTGATTCAGTCGGCGCTGAGCTCGGCCGACTATGCGCGCGAGCTGGGCCTGAACCCGGACAACATCATCATCAGCTGCAAGGTCAGCGGCGTGCAGGACCTGATCTCGGTCTACCGCGCGCTGAGCCAGCGCTGCGACTATGCTCTGCACCTGGGCCTGACCGAGGCCGGCATGGGCACCAAGGGCACGGTGGCCTCGGCCGCTGCGCTGTCGGTGCTGCTGCAGGAGGGCATCGGTGACACGATCCGCGTCTCCTTGACGCCCCAGCCCGGCGAGGCCCGTACGCAAGAAGTGGTGGTCGCGCTGGAGATCCTGCAGGCCCTGGGCCTGCGCAACTTCAATCCCAGCGTGACGGCCTGCCCGGGCTGCGGCCGCACCACCAGCACGACCTTCCAGGAGCTGGCCAAGCAGATCGACGACTTCCTGCGCGAGCAGATGCCGGTCTGGCGCAAGAAGTACCCGGGCGTCGAGAACATGAAGGTGGCCGTCATGGGCTGCATCGTGAACGGCCCGGGCGAGAGCAAGCATGCCGACATCGGCATCAGCCTGCCCGGCACCGGCGAGGCGCCGGCTGCCCCGGTCTTCATCGACGGCCAGAAGGCGCTGACGCTGCGCGGCGAGAACATCGCTTCCGAGTTCCACGCGCTGGTCGAGAACTACATCGAGAAGCGCTTCGGCGCCACGGTCTGAATGTCTGAAAAGAAGATCCAGCCCTTGCAAGCAGTCAAGGGCATGAACGACATCCTGCCGCCCGATTCGGCGCGCTGGGAATGGCTGGAAGCGCAGATGCGCAGCGTGCTGCAGCGCTATGGCTATGCCAATGTGCGCACGCCCATCGTCGAGCCGCTGGCGCTGTTTGTGCGCGGCCTGGGCGAGGTCACGGACGTGGTCGAGAAGGAGATGTATGCCTTCGAGGACAAGATGAACGGCGACCACCTGGGCCTGCGCCCCGAGGGCACGGCCGGCGTGGTGCGGGCCATGGTCGAGCACAGTTTCCTGCGCGAAGGCGGCAAGCGGCTCTACTACATGGGCCCGATGTTCCGCCACGAGCGCCCGCAAAAGGGCCGCTACCGCCAGTTCCACCAGATGGGCATCGAGGCCCTGGGTTTCAGCGGCCCCGACGTGGACGCCGAAGTCATCCTGCTGGCGCGCCTGCTCTGGCGCGAGCTGGGCCTGGTCGAAGGCCGCGACGTGGTGCTGGAGCTGAACTGCCTGGGTCAGCCGGACGAGCGCCGCGCGCACCGCGAGGCCCTCATCGCCTACCTGGAGCAACACCAGGATGTGCTGGACGAGGAAGCCAAGCGCCGCATGCACAGCAATCCGCTGCGCGTGCTGGACACCAAGAATCCGGCCATGCAGGCCATGGCCGAGGCCGCGCCCAAGCTGCTGGACTTCCTGGGCGAAGCCTCGCTGGCCCACTTCAACGGCGTGCGCGCCATCCTCGATGCGGCAGGCTTGGCCTACCGCATCAACCCGCGCCTGGTGCGCGGCCTGGACTACTACAACCTGACGGTGTTCGAGTGGGTCACCGAGCGCCTGGGTTCGCAGGGCACGATCTGTGCCGGCGGTCGCTATGACGGCCTGGTGGAGCAATTGGGTGGCAAGCCGGCCCCTGGCGTGGGCTTCGGCCTCGGCATGGAACGCCTGCTCCTGCTGCTCGAGGAAGTCGGTGCCACCATCCCGGCCCAGACGCCGGACGCCTATGCCATCGTGCCTTCGGCCGAAGGCCTGCCCCAGGTGATGGTGACGCTAGAGTCGCTGCGCGCGGCCGGCGTCGCCGTGGTCCTGCATCCCGGCCAAGGCAGCATGAAGTCGCAGTTCAAGAAGGCCGATGCCAGCGGCGCCGCCTTCGCCCTGGTTTTCGGACCCGACGAGCTGGCCCAGGGCCAGGTCGCCATCAAGCCGCTGCGCCAGGAAGGCGCGGCCCAGTACACCCGCGAGCTCGCTCAGGCTGCCCGATGGGCGGCGGAACTGCGCAACGCATAATCGCGGCTCGCTTCAACCAAGCAACAAGACGGTTTTCCCCGGTATCGCACATGGCTTCGCATCTCGACCTAGAAGAACAGGAACAGCTGGAACAGCTGAAGGCTTTCTGGAACAAGTACGGCAACCTGATCACCTGGCTGATCACGCTGTGCCTGCTGGCCTTTGCCGGCTGGCAGGGCTGGAACTGGTGGCAGCGTGACCAGGCCACCAAGGCCACGGCGCTGTACGACGCGCTGGAAACCGCCGGCAAGGCCGGCGAGCTGGACAAGGCCAACCGCGCCTTCGCCGACCTGAAGGACCGCTATCCGCGCACCACCTATGCGGCCCAGGGCGCGCTGCTGGCGGCCAAGATCCAGTTCGACAAGGGCCAGGCCGAAGCGGCCCAGGCCACGCTGAGCTGGGCGGCAGACAATGCCTCCGACTACCGCGAGGTCGCCAAGCTGCGCCTCGCCGGCCTGCAGATCGATGCCAAGCAGTACGACGCCGCAATCAAGACGCTGGATGGCATCATCGCCCCCGACTACGCCGCCTTGGTGGCCGACCGCCGTGGCGACATCGCCCTGCTGCAGAACAAGCCCGACCTGGCCAAGGCCGAGTACACCAAGGCCTATGCCGCCATGGACAAGCAGCTGGACTACCGCCGCCTGATCGAGGCCAAGCTGGCCAGTCTGGGCGCTGCGCCGGCCGACGAGGTGAAGCAATGACGGTTCGCCATGGCACCTTGAGCGCGCTGGCTCTGGCCGCGTTGCTGTCCGGCTGCGCCGTGGTCGACTGGGTGATGCCCAAGAAGGGCCTGCCACAGGAGACCTTCACGGCCACGCTGACCGGCAAGACCGCCTGGTCGACCAAGGTCGATAGCATCAAGTTCCCGCTGAATGTCGTTGTCGTAGGCGACCGCCTGGTCGTGGCCGACAGCGACGGCGTGCTGCAGGCGCTGAACCCGGCCAACGGCCAGTCGATCTGGCGTGGCGACATCAAGGGCAAGCCCTCGGCCGCCGTGGGCAGCGACGGTCGCTTTGCCGCTGCCGTCACCGAAGACAACGAGCTGGTCGTGCTGGATGCCGGCAAGAAGGTCTGGACCAAGGTACTGACCACGCCGGTCAAGACCGCGCCCCTGGTGGCCGGCGAGCGCGTGTTCGTGCTGACCGTGGATCGCCAAGTCATGGCCTTCGACGTGCTCGATGGCCGCAAGCTTTGGGAAATGCGCCGTCCGGGCGAGCCGCTGACGCTGAACCAGTCTGGCGTGGTGTCTTCGTACAAGGACACGCTGGTGGTGGGGCAGGGCCCGCGCCTGGCGGGCGTCGATCCGCTGCGCGGCACCCTGCGCTGGGAAGCGGTCGTCGGCAGCCCGCGCGGCACGAATGAAGTCGAACGCCTGGCCGACTTGGTCGGCCCCCTGGGGCGCAGCGGCGAAATGCTGTGCGCCCGTGCCTTCCAGCTGGCTGTGGGCTGCATCAACGCCGAGCGCGGTGTGCAGGTCTGGAGCCGCAACAACGCCGGCACGGTGGGCGTTTCGGCCGAAGGCGACCTGGTGCTCGGCGCCGACAGCGTCGACCGCATCACGGCCTGGAAGCTGTCCAACGGCGAGTCCGCCTGGTCGGCCGATCAGCTGCAGGGCCGCAAGCTCAGCGCTCCGCTGCTGACCGGCAAGCTGGCCGTGTTTGGCGACAGCGAGGGATTCGTCCACTTCCTGTCGCGCGAGACCGGCAAGACCCAGCTGCGCCTGGCGACCGACGGTTCGGCCGTGGTCGCGGCGCCGCAGGCCGTGGCCGGCCTGATCGTGGTGGTGACCGCCAAGGGCGGCGTGTTCGGCCTCAAGGTCGACTGAGGCCGGCTTCGTCGCGCGCCGCAGGCAGAAGAACAACAACAAGGAAGTACCGCGCATGAAGCCCGTCATCGCCCTGGTCGGACGCCCCAACGTGGGCAAGTCGACCTTGTTCAACCGGATGACCAAGAGCCGCGATGCCATCGTGGCCGACTTCGCCGGCCTGACCCGCGACCGCCACTACGGTGACGGTCGCCTGGGTCAGCAGGAATTCATCGTCGTCGACACCGGGGGCTTCGAACCCGACAGCACGACCGGCATCGTCAAGGAGATGGCCAAGCAGACCCGCCAGGCCGTGGCCGAGGCGGATGCGGTGATCTTCGTCGTCGACGTGCGGACCGGCCTGTCGGGCCAGGACCAGGACATCGCCCGCTACCTGCGCCAGGCCAACAAGCGCATCCTTCTGGCGGTCAACAAGGCCGAAGGCATGGCCGACTCGCCGCTGCTGGCCGAGTTCCATGAGCTGGGCCTGGGCGAGCCGCATCCGATCTCGTCCGCGCATGGCCAGGGCATTCGCAGCCTGCTGGAAGCGGTGCTGGAGCCCTTCATCTCAGACGAGGACGAGGAAGAGCCGGCCGCCGAAGAGCCGGGCGTCATCCGCCTGGCTGTGGCCGGCCGTCCCAATGTCGGCAAGAGCACGCTGATCAATACCTGGCTGGGCGAAGAACGCCTGGTGGCCTTCGACATGCCGGGCACGACGCGCGATGCGATCTCGGTCGACTTCGAGCGCCATGGCCAGAAATTCAAGCTGATCGATACCGCCGGCCTGCGCCGCAAGGGCAAGGTCTTCGAGGCGATCGAGAAGTTCTCGGTCGTGAAGACGCTGCAGGCGATTGCCGATGCCAACGTGGTGCTGCTGCTGGTCGATGCGACGCAGGGCGTGTCCGAGCAGGATGCCCACATCGCCGGCTATGTGCTGGAGAGCGGCCGCGCGGTGGTAGTGGCCGTCAACAAGTGGGATGCCATCGACAGCTACCAGCGCGAGCAGCTCAAGCGCTCGATCGAGCAGCGCCTGGCCTTCCTGAAATTCGCGCCCATCTGCAATATCTCGGCGCTCAAGCGCCAGGGCCTGGGCCCGCTGTGGGACGCGCTGGCCGCTGCCTACTCGTCGGCCTACAAGAAGATGACCACGCCGGTGCTGACGCGCCTGGTGCACGAGGCCGTGGAGCACCAGACGCCCAAGCGCGTGGGCGGCTTCCGACCCAAGATGCGTTACGCACACCAGGGCGGCATGAACCCGCCCATCGTCGTCATCCACGGCAACTCGCTGGAAGGCGTGACCGAGGTCTACAAGCGCTACCTCGAAGGCTGGATCCGCGACCACTACAAGCTGGTCGGCACGCCCCTCAAGATCGAGCTGCGCTCGGGCAAGAATCCCTTCGAGGACAAGGACGCCTAGCACGCCTAGGGTTCTTACCGAGACTCGTAAGCGCCTCCTTGGCGCCCTGTGTTAACGTGGGGTTCTCCCCACTCCCCACATCACGGAGCATATCGTGAGCAACAAAGGCCAACTCCTGCAAGACCCGTTCCTGAACCTGCTGCGCAAGGAGCATGTGCCCGTTTCCATTTACCTGGTCAACGGGATCAAGCTGCAAGGACATATCGAATCTTTCGATCAATACGTGGTCCTGCTGCGTAATACCGTGACCCAGATGGTCTACAAGCACGCGATTTCCACCGTGGTGCCGGGCCGTGCTGTCAATTTCCACGCCAACGACGGCCAGGTCGACGCTTCCGCCTGACCGGCCGGAACCCGATCGCGGGCTGCTGAACCGGCCCGCCCCCCAAGACCTTGAGTTCTTCCGCTTCCCAATCCGCCGCGACGCCGCCCACCGAGGCGGCGCGCGCCATTCTCGTGGGCGTCGATTTCGGCCGCGGCGCGCCCTTTGACGAAACCCTTGACGAGCTGGCCCTGCTGGCCGAGTCGGCCGGCGACAGGCCCGTGGCCCGGGTCGTGGCCCGCCGCAAGGCGCCGGACGCCGCCCTGTTCGTGGGCTCGGGCAAGGCCGACGAGATCAAGCTGCTTGTGCAGGCTCACCAGGCCCATACCGTGCTGTTCGACCAGGCGATCTCGCCGGCCCAGCAGCGCAACCTGGAGCGCCTGCTGGGTGTCCCGGTGGCCGACCGTACGGCGCTGATCCTCGAGATCTTTGCTGCTCGAGCCCAGAGTCACGAGGGCAAGCTGCAGGTCGAACTGGCCCGGCTGCAATACCTGGCGACCCGCCTGGTCCGTCGCTGGAGCCACCTGGAACGCCAGAGCGGCGGAATCGGCATGCGCGGCGGCCCAGGTGAGGCCCAGATCGAGCTGGACCGCCGGATGATCGACGACCGCATCAAGGTCACCAAGGAGCGGCTCAAGAAGGTCCAGCGCCAGCGCGGCACTCAGCGGCGCGCCCGCCAGCGCAATGGCGTGTTCCGCGTCTCGCTGGTCGGCTATACCAATGCCGGCAAGAGCACGTTGTTCAACGCCGTGGTCAAGGCACGTACCTATGCGGCCGACCAGCTGTTTGCCACGCTGGACACGACCACGCGCTCGCTCTATCTCGAGGATGCCGGCACCAGCGTTTCGCTGTCCGACACCGTGGGCTTCATCCGCGACCTGCCGCACAAGCTGGTCGAGGCTTTCCAAGCCACCTTGCAGGAAGCGGCCGATGCCGACCTGCTGCTGCACGTCATCGATGCCGCCAGCCCGGTGCTGGACGAGCAGCGCGAGGAAGTCGAGCGGGTGCTGGCCGAAATCGGCGCTGGCGACATTCCGCAGATCCTGGTCTACAACAAGCAGGACATGCTGGAAGAGAATCAACGGCCGCGTTCGGCCAGCGACTGGGTGGAGCGAGAAGGCGGCGTCCGTACGCCGCGCGTCTTCGTCAGCGCGCTGGACGGCACCGGTCTCGATGTGCTGCGTGCAAGCATTGTCGAGGCGATGCGGGCGCAGAATGCCGGCTTGAATCCACAAGACCTGACCCCAGCTGACTGGGCCGGCACGCCGCTGGAGGCGGCTGTCCAGGCAGCGCCAATCACCGAACCACAGGCAAGAGCATGAACACCTTCGAGCCGAAAGCGTCCCGCCCGGCCTCCGCCGCTCCGCAGGGCCTCTTCGCGCGTCTGGGCGAGACCCTGCGCTGGCAGGCAGGCCGACTGTTAAACAATGGCCGCAACGACGGCCCGCCCGACCTGGACGAGCTCTGGCGCGATTTCAACCGCAAGCTCTCCGGCATGTTCGGGGGCGGCAAGCGGCCGGGCAACGAAGGCAATGGCGGCAGCAACGGCGGTGGCAACAACTTCCAGCCCGACATGAAGAGCGCCGGCATTGGCGCCGGCCTGATCGTCGGCGTGGTGGCGCTGGCCTGGATGGGCAGCGGCTTCTTCATCGTCCAGGAAGGCCAGCAGGCCGTCGTCACCTCGTTCGGCAAGTACAGCAAGACCGTTGGCGCCGGCTTCCAGTGGCGCCTGCCTTACCCGTTCCAAGGCCACGAGACGGTGGCCGTGACCCAGCTGCGATCGGTCGAGATAGGCCGTAGCGGCGTGGTCGCCGCCACCGGGCTGCGCGACTCGTCGATGCTGACGCAGGACGAGAACATCGTCGACATCCGCTTCTCGGTGCAGTACCTGCTGAAGGACGCACGCGATTTCATGTTCGAGAACAGCGGCCCAGAGGCGGCCGTGGTCCAGGCGGCCGAGTCCGCAGTGCGTGAGATCGTCGGCAAGAGCAATATGGACTCGGTGCTGTACGAGCAGCGCGACGCCATTGCCGCCGAGCTGGCCAAGTCGGTCCAGGCCCAGCTCGACCGGCTCAAGGCCGGCATCCTGATCAAGAACGTCAACGTCCAGCAGGTGCAGGCGCCGGAGCAGGTGCAGGCCGCTTTCGACGATGCGCTGAAGGCCACGGCCGACCGCGAACGCATCAAGAACGAGGCCGAGGCACATGCAAACCAGGTGATCCCCCAGGCCCAGGGGCGCGCTGCCCGCCTGCGTCAGGAGGCCGAGGCCTACAAGTCGCGGGTGATTTCCATGGCCGAGGGCGATGCCCAGCGTTTCAAGAGCGTGCTGG
The DNA here is from genome assembly GCF_030345705.1 of Pelomonas sp. SE-A7. Taxonomy (NCBI): domain Bacteria; kingdom Pseudomonadati; phylum Pseudomonadota; class Betaproteobacteria; order Burkholderiales; family Sphaerotilaceae; genus Roseateles; species Pelomonas sp. SE-A7. The sequence continues at coordinate 209,789 of NZ_JAUASW010000002.1, read as the reverse complement.
CCGAGTACCAGAAGGCGCCCGCCGTGACCCGCGACCGCCTCTATATCGACACCATGCGCGATGTCTACGCGAACGTCAGCAAGGTGATGGTGGACAGCCGCAATGGCTCCAATCTGCTGTACCTGCCGCTGGACAAGCTGCTGCAGCAGGGCAGCACAGTGACCGCTTCGCCGCCGACGCCGGCGGCGGTGCAGCCCGATCCCGTGAGCGTGCCCCTGAGCAGCGACGTGCGCTCGCGCGACGGACTGCGCAGCCGTGACCGCGATGGCCGCTGAGCGAGGACCCAGGACATGAACCGCATCGTCACCATCATCGCCGTCGCCCTGGCCGCCTTCATGCTGGCCAGCTCCACCCTGTTCATCGTCGATCAGCGCCAGTTCGCCGTCGTCTATGCGCTGGGCGAGATCAAGGAAATCATCACCGAGCCCGGCCTCAAGCTGAAGGCGCCACCGCCGTTCCAGAACGTGGTGTTCCTGGATCGCCGCATCCAGACGCTGGACAGCCCCGATTCGCGCCCCATCTTCACCGCCGAGAAGAAAAGCTTGGTGATCGACTGGCTGGTCAAGTGGCGGGTGTCTGAGCCGCGCCAGTTCATCCGCAACAACGGCAGCGACCTGCGCAACATCGAGAACCGGCTGAGTCCCATCGTCCAGGCCGCGCTGAACGAGGAAGTGACCAAGCGCACCGTGCGAGCCATGCTGGCTACCGAGCGCGAGAAGGTCATGACCGACGTGCGCCAGCGCCTGCAGGACGAGGCCAAGCAGTTCGGCATCGAGATCGTCGACGTGCGGGTCAAGCGTGTCGATTTCTCGGCCAGCATCACCGATTCGGTCTACGGCCGCATGAAGGCTGAGCGCCTGCGCGTGGCCAACGAACTGCGCTATACCGGCAACGCCGAGGGCGAGAAGATCAAGGCCGATGCTGACCGCCAGTACGAGGTGCTGGTGGCTGAGGCTTATCGCGATGCGCAGAAGCTCAAGGGTGAGGGCGACGCCAAGGCGTCGGCCATCTACGCCGAGTCGTTCGGACGTGATCCCAACTTTGCCCAGTTCTACCGCAGCCTCGAGGCCTACCGTTCCAGCTTCCGCAGTAAGTCGGACGTGATGGTGGTTGATCCGGGCAGTGACTTCTTCAAGGCCATGCGTGGCAGCGGCAGCGGTGCTGCACCCGCAGCGCCCCGCAAGTAAGCATTCGGACGCATCCGGTCGATGTCGGACCTGTTGCTGGGCGCCCTGGCCTTGGTGCTGGTGATCGAAGGGCTGCTGCCCTTCGTCAGCCCGGCCCTGTGGCGCCAGGTGTTTTCCAAGGTGCTCGCCATGAGCGATGGGCAGATCCGCTTCGTCGGTCTGTCCAGCATGCTGCTGGGCCTGCTGCTCCTGCTGTTGAACTGGTCCTGAGCGCCCCAAATTGCGCAGCCGGCGGCGCGACAGCGCGCTCGGCAGGTCTGCGTGGGCCGGTACAATGCGCTTTTAACCCCCCTCGAAGTCCATGAGCTCTGCTTGGCTGTTGCCCGAGCATATTGCTGACGTCCTGCCTTCCCAGGCGCGCCGCATCGAAGAGTTGCGGCGTGAGCTGCTGGACATGGCCCGCGGCTACGGCTGCGAACTGGTCATGCCCCCGCTGGTCGAGCATCTGGACTCGTTGCTGTCGGGCGCCGGCAGCTCGCTGAACCTCAAGACCTTCAAGCTGGTCGACCAGCTGTCCGGCCGCAGTCTTGGCCTGCGCGCTGACACGACGCCCCAGGTCGCGCGCATCGACGCCCACTTGCTGAACCGGGCCGGCGTTACCCGTCTCTGCTATTGCGGTCCTGTGGTCCATACGCGGCCCGCCGGCCTGCACGCCACGCGCGAGCCGCTGCAATTCGGTGTCGAGATCTACGGCCATGCCGGACTCGAAGCCGACCTCGAGGTCCAGGAACTCGCCATCGACTCGCTACGCCGTGCCGGCCTGGTCGGCATCGCGCTGGACCTGGGTGATGCGCGCATCCTCAAGGGTGTGCTGGCCGATGCCGAGGTTTCGGCGGACTTGCTGGAGCAACTGGGAGCAGCTCTGGCGGCCAAGGATCAGGCCGAGTTGGCTCGGCTGTGTGCGGGCTTGCCGGAATCCGTGGCCCGCGGCCTGCAGGTCTTGCCAGGGCTCTACGGCGGCCTCGAAGTGCTTGAGCAGGCACGCAAGCAGCTGCCTGCTCATCCGCTGATTGCGGCGGCCCTGGCCGACCTGGCTTGGCTAGCCAAGCACTTGGCCAAGACTCATCCCGATCTGCTGCTGGGCTTTGACCTGGCGGATGCCAGCGGCAACGAGTACTACACCGGCGCTCGCTTCGCTCTCTACGCAGAAGGCTGCAGTGATGCTGTGCTGCGCGGCGGCCGCTATGACGAGGTCGGGGCAGTGTTCGGCCGGCGCCGTCCGGCCGTCGGCTTCAGCACCGACCTCAAGGCGCTGGTGAGCCTGGGTCCGGTGAGTGCCCTGCGCGCGGCCATCCGTGCGCCCTGGGGCGAGGATGAGGCGCTGCGCGCAGCCATTCGACGGCTGCGCGAGCAAGGTGAGACCGTGGTGTGCGTGCTGCCTGGGCACGAACACGAAGGCGACGAATTCGACTGCGACCGCGAGCTGGTCGCGGTCGACTCCCATTGGGCGGTGCGGGCACTCTGAGCCCGGCGTCGTCAGCAACGAAGTAGGAACTGAAAGTCATGCAAAGCGAAATCGCGCGTGGTCGCAATGTGGTCGTGGTCGGCACCCAATGGGGTGACGAGGGCAAGGGCAAGGTGGTCGACTGGTTGACCGACCATGCCGAAGGCGTCGTCCGCTTCCAGGGTGGCCACAACGCCGGCCATACGCTGGTGATCAAGGGCGTCAAGACGGCGCTGCAGCTGATCCCCTCGGGCATCATGCGCGACGGTGTGGCCTGCTACATCGGCAACGGCGTGGTGGTCGATCCGACCCATCTGCTGGGCGAGATCGAGCGCCTCGAGAAGGCTGGCATCGAAGTACGCTCGCGCCTGTTCATCAGCGAATCCTGTCCGCTGATCCTGCCCTTCCATGTGGAAGTGGACAAGGCCCGCGAGGCCCTGCGCGAGAGTAGCGGCAGCGGCAAGATCGGCACGACAGGCAAGGGTATTGGCCCGGCCTACGAGGACAAGGTCGCCCGTCGCGCTCTGCGCGTGCAAGACCTGAAGCATCCGGACCGCTTCGCCAAGAAGCTTCGTGAACTGCTGGAGCTGCACAACTTCGCGCTGACCGGCTATCTGAAGGCCGGTGCGCTGGAGTTCCAGCCCATCTTCGACCAAGCCATGAAGATGGCCGAGCTGCTGAAGCCCATGATGGCCGACGTGGGCTACCGGATCCACAATGCCCACAAGGCCGGCGCGAACATCCTATTCGAGGGCGCCCAGGGTACCCTGCTGGACATCGACCACGGCACCTATCCCTACGTGACCTCGAGCAATTGCGTGGCAGGTAACGCTGCTGCCGGTGCCGGTGTCGGCCCGCAGATGCTGCACTACATGCTGGGCATCACGAAGGCCTACACGACGCGTGTCGGGTCCGGCCCGTTTCCGACCGAACTGGACTGGGAGAAGGAAGGCACCGTGGGCTACCACCTGTCGACCGTCGGTCAGGAGAAGGGTACGGTCACCGGTCGCGCACGTCGCTGCGGCTGGCTGGATGCCGCAGCGCTGAAGCGATCCATCATCATTAACGGCATCACCGGTCTATGCATGACCAAGCTGGATGTGCTGGACGGCCTGTCCGAGATCCAGATGTGTGTGGGCTATGAGCTGAATGGCCAGACTATCGACATCCTGCCGCTGGACGGCGACGAGATCGCGGCTTGCAAGCCGATCTACGAGACTTTCCCGGGTTGGACCGAGACGACCTTTGGCGTGACCGCCTGGGATGCGCTGCCACTGAATGCGCGCCGCTACCTGGAGCGTGTCAGCGAGGTGATCGGTGCGCCTATCGCCATGGTCTCGACCGGTCCGGACCGCGATCACACCATCCTGCTGCAACACCCGTACAAGGCCTGAGGCCGAATCGGTCCGGCAGCCCCGACACTAACAATCACCGAATCAGGAGAAGTTCCCCATGTTGACCGACGACGGCAAGCATTTGTATGTGTCCTGGGATGAATACCACCTGCTGACCGAACGCCTGGCTCTCAAGGTCCACGCGTCTGGCTGGCAATTCGACCAGATCCTGTGCCTGGCTCGCGGCGGCATGCGCCCGGGTGATGTGCTCTCGCGCGTTTTCGACAAGCCGCTGGGCATCATGTCCACCAGCTCCTATCGCGCCGAGGCTGGCACCATCCAGGGTCGTTTGGACATCGCCAAGTACATCACCATGCCCAAGGGCGAGCTGGCAGGGCGCGTGTTGCTGGTCGATGATCTGGCTGACTCCGGCGTCACGCTGAGGGCTGTGGTGGAGCGTCTGCGCGGCATGCCGGCAATCTCGGAACTGCGCTCGGCCGTAATCTGGACCAAGTCGGTCTCGACCTACACGCCGGACTACTATGTGGAGATGCTGGAGACCAGCCCCTGGATCCATCAGCCGTTCGAGGAATACGACGGCATGGGCCCCGATCAGCTGGCCAAGAAGTTCAGCGTCTGAAATGAAAAAGGCCGGCTTTGAAAGCCGGCCTTTTCTTATTGTTCTGGTGCCCAGGAGAGGACTCGAACCTCCACGGAGTTACCCGCTAGTACCTGAAACTAGTGCGTCTACCAATTCCGCCACCTGGGCTAGTTTTTCGGAAAGCTCATCGGAGCTCTCCAAAATTCAGGCAAGACTAGGATTCTATCATCAAAAATTTTAAGAACGCAAGCGGCCCCGGCCCGACCGGTGGCGGGGCCCTGCTCAGCGAGGTCGAGGGGCGGGTCCAAGGTCACCGGGATGGCCATGGCTTCCTGATTCCCGACGATGGCCAGCCTGATGTCTATCTGGCGGCCCAGGAGATGCATGCTGTCATGCATGGCGACCGTCTGCGGGTGCGCATCGTGCGTTACGACAAGCGTGGCAGGCCCGAGGGCAAGGTGCTGGAGATTCTGGACCGCAAAAAGAAGCCAATCATTGGCCGCCTGCTGCTCGAGTCAGGTGTCTGGCTGGTGGCGCCGGAGGACAAGCGCTTCGGTCAGGACATCCTGATCCCCAAGAACGCCATTGCCAACGCGGCCGCAGGCCAGATCGTCTCGGTCGAGCTGACAGAGCCGCCGTCGCTGTACTCGCAACCGGTGGGGCGCGTGACCGAAGTGTTGGGCGAGATCGACGACCCCGGCATGGAGATCGAGATTGCGGTGCGCAAGTACGACGTGCCCCACGCGTTCAGTTCGGCCACTCAGGCCCAGGCGGCCAAGTTGCCGGAGCGGCTGCGCAATACCGACCTCAAGCACCGCGTGGACCTGCGTGATGTGGCGCTGGTGACCATTGACGGCGAAGATGCGCGCGATTTTGACGACGCCGTCTACTGCGAGCCGCACAAGCAAGGCCGGGGCAAGACGGCTTTCAACGGATGGCGCCTGATCGTCGCCATTGCCGACGTCAGCCACTACGTGAAGCCGGGCGAATCACTGGACGAGGATGCCTACGAGCGTGCGACCTCGGTCTACTTCCCGCGGCGCGTGATCCCCATGCTGCCGGAGAAGCTCTCCAACGGGCTTTGCTCCCTCAATCCGCATGAAGACCGCCTCGCCATGGTCTGCGACATGCTCGTGACGACCGAAGGCCAGACCCACGCCTACCAGTTCTATCCGGCGGTGATCAACTCGCATGCCCGCCTGACCTATACCGAAGTAGCTGCCGTGCTGGGCAATACGCACGGCCCCGAGGCCGCGCGCAGGCGCGAGCTGGTGCCTCACCTGCTCCACCTGCACGAGGTCTATCGCGCCCTCCTGTCTGAGCGTGGCAGGCGCGGCGCAGTCGACTTCGAGACGACCGAAACCCAGATCGTCTGCGATGAGAACGGCCGCATCGAGAAGATCGTGCCGCGCACGCGCAATGAGGCGCACCGCCTGATCGAAGAGGCGATGCTGGCCGCGAACGTCTGTGCCGCCGATTTCATTGCGGGTGGCAAGCATGCCTCGCTGTTCCGGGTCCACGAGGGGCCGACTCCGGAGAAGCGAACCGCACTTCAAGCCTATTTGCGTTCGTTGGGTATTGGCCTTGGCATCAGCGACGAGCCGACACCGGGCGAGTTCCAGGCGGTTGCCGCGGCAACCAAGGACAGGCCGGACGCCACACAGATCCATTCGATGCTGCTGCGCTCCATGCAGCAGGCGATCTACACGCAGGCGAATTCGGGCCATTTCGGCCTGGCCTATCCGGCCTACACGCATTTCACCAGCCCAATTCGTCGCTATCCGGACCTGCTGGTCCATCGCGTGATCAAGGCCTTGCTGGCCAACAAGCGTTACCACCTTGACGCAGGCAAGATGGACGTGCCGGAGCCGCCCAAGCGACCCGGCCGCGCCAAGCCAATCAACCCCGCCTTGGCGTCGACAGAAAACGAGCGCTGGGAAGTCGTGGGCGCGCATTGCAGCGCCAACGAGCGTCGTGCCGACGAAGCTTCGCGCGACGTTGAAGCGTGGCTCAAATGCCGCTATATGCGCGAGCACCTTGGTGAGGAGTTCAGCGGTACGGTCAGCGCCGTCGCCAGCTTTGGGCTGTTCGTGCAACTGGACCAGCTCTATGTCGAAGGGTTGATCCACATCACCGAGCTCGGTGGCGAGTATTACCGTTTCGACGAAGTGCGACAGGAGCTCCGGGGCGAGCGTACTGGCATCCGCTATGCCACAGGTGCGCGGGTCCAGGTGCAGGTCAGCCGTGTCGATCTTGATGGCCGAAAAATTGACTTCCGCCTGGTGCGCGAAGGTGAGGAACAGCGCGAGAAGAGCAGCCGGACCAGCCGCGAGAAAGCCTCGGCGGCGGCAAAGGTTGCGCCAACCACGGCTGTCGAGGCGCTGGAGCAGGCGCGGCGGGCCGATCGCGCCGTCAAGGCCGGGCGCAAGACGAAGTCGATCAAGCCGGCGCGACCGGCAAAGGCTTCGACTGTCGATGCATTGCCGGCGCATCCAGTCAAGGTGGCAAAGGGCAAGGCCAGGGCGAGCGCTGAGGCGCGCGGCCGCAAGCGTCGCTGAGTGCTTGGATCAGCGCGTATGCAGGCTGTGCATGCGCTCGATCAAGTCGCTGGCGCGCAGCGGCCCTGCGGCCTGCAGATCCGCCGCGGCGCCGTGCCAGTAGACGGCGCTGCAAGCCAGTTCATGCACGTCGGCGTCGATGCCCGCTTGGGCCCAGAGCCCGCCCGACCAACCGGCAAGCACATCGCCGCTGCCTGGCGTGGCAAGCGCGGCGTTGCCACTGCCATTGACGGCCGTCCGCCTGTCGGCCGTGGCGACAATGGTTCCCGAACCCTTGAGGACGACCGTACAAGCGAAGCGTTCAGCCAGCGCTTCCGCGGCGGCCAGCCGATCCGCCTGGACGTCAGCGACACTCGCCCCCTGCAAGCGGGCAGCTTCTAGTGGATGTGGCGTTAATAGCGTGGCTAACGCCAACGAGTTCCTTGCAGCCAGCAACTGCTGCAGGTTCGGATCAGCGGCGATGCAGTTGAGAGCATCGGCGTCAAGGACGAGACGTTCCGCTGCCGTGAGTTGGCTTGAAAGCATGGAAGCGATGACTCCCCCTGCGCCGCATCCGGTCACCAGGACGCGGCCCCGCCAGCTGACGACTTCAGTGCGCTGTGCTGCTGGCCAGCACATCAATTCCGGTTGCTGGAGATCGGCCATTTCGCCGGACTCGCCCAAAAGGTCCAAGTAAACACGGCCTGCGCCGCTTGCCAGCGCGGCGCGGCCGGCCAACCGGGCTGCGCCCTGCATGCCCCGCGCTCCGCCTGTCACGACGACGTCGCCGCGGCTGCCCTTGTGTGATGCATGCCAGGCCAGGGCCGCAGGGCGCATGGTGTCGGCCCCCAGCAACTGGCTGCGAAAACCGTGCACCGATTGGACACCCAGGTCATCGAACCAGATCTGGCCGCTCGCCTCGCGGCCGTGCCCTGTGAACAGACCAGGCTTCAGGGCCAACAAGGCCAGGCTGTGATGGGCGCGCACCCAGGCCTCGCCGTGGACCTGGCCGGTCTCGCTGGACAGGCCGCTGGGCAGGTCGACAGCTAGTACCTTTGCATTGCCGGCGTTGATGCCGGCAATCGCCTGTTCGATCTCGCCCGTCGGCGCTCGGGCTTGGCCCAGGCCAAGCAGGGCGTCGATGACGAGCGAGGCGCCTCCCAGGCCAGTCATGGAGCCGGCGATCGCGACGCCGGCCTGCTGCGCGCGCAGCAGCGCCGCAGCTGCATCAGGTGGCGCAGGTTTGGATCCGGCCAGAAGAATGACCTGGACGGAGTGCCCCGCCAAATGCAGCAGCCTTGCCGCGACGAGGCCATCGCCACCGTTGTTGCCGGGGCCGCAGACGACTTGGATGGGCTTGCGATATGGCGCCAAGGCCAATGCCAGCTTGGCGACGGCGAGCCCGGCACGCTCCATGAGTGGCGGTTGGTGATGATCGGCCTCCAGGGCTCGACATTGTTCGGCACTTAGCAGCGGGAGGGAGCGCTGCGCCGGCAGGACCTGGGTCAGCATGGCACGAGCTTGTCAGCCGAGTCGGGAAATGTCCATGCCGGCAACTTCGACCGCCGGTGCGCGACCCGCAATCTGATCCGCCAACGCGCGGGCCGTTCCGTTGGCCAAAGACCAACCGCTGTCACCATGGGCAAGGTTGAGCCAGAGGCCGGGCAAGCCGCTGGCGCCCAGCAGCGGCAAGCCGTCAGGCAGGCGCGTGCGGCTGCCGCGCCAGCGCTGCACGGCGCCGTGCTGGATTGCGCCAGGGAACCAGTCGTGCAACACCTTGTGCAAGGTGCCTATGGCCCGCTCGCTGATGCGGCTGGCATGGCCGCCAATCTCGGTGACGCCGGTCACGCGCACCCGCTGGCCAAGCCGGCTCAGGCTGACGTGATATGCCGCGTCTACCAAGGCACTGCGCGGGCCCAGGTCGGGGTGTGCTTCCAGCTGGCGTAACGGTGCGGTGATCGAATGGCCTTGCCAGGTCTGTAGCGGCAGCTTCAGACCCAGTGGTCGCAGCAGGGCGCTCGAATCGCCCGCTGTGCAGACCAGGATTGCGTCGAAGCTCTCCAGTCGGGGCTCCAGTGTCTCGGGGCGCGTGTCTCCGCCAGAGTCGCTGTCCGCCGCCTGGACTTGGATGGCTTCCATTGGCGGTGTGTACGCATGAAGCAGTTGTGGTTGGGGTCCCGGCTCGATCTTGCGCACCGTAGTGTGGAAGCGGAAGCGCACGCCGAGGCGGCGCGCTTCGACCCGGATCAAATGCGCGAATTGGCGGCTGTTGCCGATCTCGTCCTGAGGCAACTGGATGCCGCCGACTAGAGGCGTGTCAGGGCTGAGGCCAGGCTCCAGGGCAAGGCATTCGCTGGCGTCGAGCAGCTTGTGAGGCAGTTTCAGATCGGTGAGCAAGTCGATGCCGGCCTGCACGGCGGCCCGGTCCCGCTCGCCGCGCAGCAGCATCAGGAGGCCTTGCTCACGTTCATAGTCGAGCTTGAGCGCATGCCGGAGTTCAGTCTGACGCGATTGGCTGTAGCTGAGCAGCGGCTGCAGCTTCCTCGCCACCTCCGGGTCGAAACGAACCGCACGCCAGAGCGCAGGCGAAAGCAGACGCGATGCACTGAGTTGCAGCGAGGCGTGGCGCCGACGCGGCTGCAGCAGCGCCCGCCGGCCAATCGCACTCCAGGCGGTCAGGAAGCTGGGGGCGAGCAGGCCGCCATGGGCGAAGCTCGAATCGCCGGCAACGCCGCCCAGCCGTTCGAACACGGTGACTTCGTGACCGTCCATGGCCAACTCGAAGGCGCTGCAAACGCCGGCAATGCCGGCACCGATCACGGCAATGCGCATCACTGCACTCCCGCGGCCAATGCCGCCTCGGCTTGCAGGGCAATCGACAGCAGGCGGTCGTCGTGACCCGCCGCATTCCACAACATCAGGCCAACAGGCAACTCGCCGTTCATGTGGCACGGCAGGCTGATAGCACACCCGTCGAGCATATTGACCACTGCTGGATTGCGCAGGACCAAGGCGTTGGTTGCCATGTAGGCATCCAAGCTAGCTTCCAGCGTAGCCAGTTCAGGCGCGACGATGGGCACCGTCGGGCAGAGCAGGGCGTCATAGCCTGCGAGTTCGGCTTGCATTGCGCAAATCCAAGCAGCGCGCGCCTGCTGCATCGCGATGTAGTCGGCAGCGCTGATGGTCGCGCCGCGTTGTATTCTGGTTGCCACGCGTGGGTCGTATAGAGAGGTCAGGTCTTGCATTCTGTTGCGGTGCCAGGCCCACGCTTCGGCGGCCACCAGACCTCCTTGCGCCTGAAGGAGCGATAGTCCGGCGAGGCTTGGCAGGGCGATTTCGTCGATCTGAGCGCCTTGCTGCCGGAGTCTGCGAAGGCTGCGATCAAAGGCTCGGGCAACCGTGGCATCCATGCCATCGAGCAGCAATGGTTCGGTAACCACGGCAAGGCGCCTGACACGGAGCGGGCGGGGATCGATGGTGACGCGTCGGGCTGCCAGCAGTTCATGCATCAGCACCGCATCCCGCACACTTCGAGTGATCGCGCAGGCCGTATCCAGCGAAGTGGACAACGGGATGCAACCCTCGCGCGGCGTCAGCGCGGCGGTGTTCTTGAAGCCGACCAACCCCTGGAATGCTGCGGGAATGCGGATCGAGCCACCCGTGTCCGTACCCAGTGCCGCCCAGGCAGCACCGGTCGCCACGCTGACGGCAGCGCCCGAACTGGATCCGCCCGGTATTCGCGCAACCCCGTCGAGTGCGTGAGTGACCGGATTCGGCGGCGTGCCGTGATGGGCATTGATGCCCAGGCCGGAGAATGCGAACTCCGTCATATTGGTGTGGCCGATCAGGCATGCGCCAGCCGCACGAAGCCGGGCGACAACCGCGGAATCCCTTTGCGCGGCTGACGAGCTCTCCAGCGACGCAGACGCGGCGGTGGTGGGGTGGCCTGCCACGTCGAACAGATCCTTGACGCTGATCGACAGCCCGGCTAACGGGGGTAACGGCATGCCGGATGCGGACTGCTCGTCAGCTTGGCGCGCGATCAGTTGGGCCGATTCGGTGAATTGGCGGACGAACGCGAAGCGGCATGCCGAGCTGCGTGCCGCCTCGGTACTGGCTGCCAGCGCACCGCTGGCTTGAAGGGTCCCCGCTTGCCGCCGCTGCAGGGCGGCCATCAGGTCGTCGGGCATTGCTCGTGCTATACTCTCTGGGTTTTGCTGAATGCCCGCTGCGCTGTGCAAGGGTGTTGCCACGCAGAACAAATCGCAAACCGGTCCAACTAAGGTGTCGGCTGCGCTCCAAGAGCATCGGGGCGTCGTCGATTCGGGCCGGATTTTAGACCCAACCTTCGGAGTTACTCATGTCCGTCACGATGCGCGAAATGCTGGAAGCCGGTGTCCATTTCGGTCACCAAACCCGCTTCTGGAACCCCAAGATGGCCCCCTTCATCTATGGCCATCGCAACAAGATCCACATCATCAACCTCGAAAAGACGCTGCCCAAGTTTGAGGAAGCGATGAAGTTCGTGCGTTCGCTGGCTGCCAAGCGCGGCACGATCCTGATGATTGGCACCAAGCGTCAAGCCCGTGACGTCGTGGCCGTTGAAGCCGCTCGCTGCGGCATGCCCTACGTCGACAACCGTTGGCTCGGCGGCATGATGACCAACTTCAAGACGGTCAAGGGTTCGCTGAAGAACCTGAAGGACATGCAAGCCCAGGTCGAGGCCGGCACCCAGCCCGCCATCAAGAAGGAAGCCCTGATGTTCCAGCGCGGCATCGCCAAGCTGGAAAAGAACATCGGCGGCATCCAGGACATGAGCGCCCTGCCGGACGCCATCTTCGTGATCGACGTCGGCTATCACAAGATTGCCGTGGCCGAAGCCAAGAAGCTGGGCATTCCGGTCATCGGCGTGGTTGACACCAACCACTCGCCCGAAGGCATCGACTACATCATCCCCGGCAACGACGACTCGGCCAAGGCCGTCGCCCTGTACGCCAAGGCCATCGCCGACGCCGTGCTGGAAGGCCGTGCCAACGCCGGCGCCGAGCTGGCTGCCGCCGTGGCCCCGGCTGGTGACGAGTTCGTGGAAGTCAGCGAAGGCGCCTAAGCTTCTCGCTCACCCATCAGAAGGGGCTGTTTCAGCCCCTTTTTGCTAAGTTGATTTTTGTTTGGGCGGCATCGCCGCCCTGACCCTGGAGACCGAAGATGGCTGCAATTACCGCAAGCATGGTGGCCGAGCTGCGCGCTCGCACCGACGCTCCGATGATGGAGTGCAAGAAGGCCTTGACCGAGGCCGAAGGCGATCTGGCCCGCGCTGAAGAGATCCTGCGCGTCAAGCTGGGCAACAAGGCCGGCAAGGCCGCCTCGCGCATCACCGCCGAAGGCGTGGTCGCCACGGCCGTGGCCAATGGCGTCGGCGCCCTGGTCGAAGTGAACTGCGAGACCGACTTCGTCTCGAAGAACGACGCCTTCCTGGCCTTCGTCAATGCCGCCGCCGCCCTGGTCGCCGAGCACAATCCCGCCAGCGTCGAGGCTCTGTCGGCCCTGGCCCTGTCGCAAGAAGGTTTCGGCCCGACGGTCGAGGACGTGCGCAAGGGCCTGATCGGCAAGATCGGCGAGAACATGACGATCCGCCGCTTCCAGCGCTATGCCAACGGCAGCAAGCTGGCTTCCTACCTGCACGGCACCCGCATCGGCGTGATGGTCGAGTTCGATGGTGATGATGTGGCCGCCAAGGATGTCGCCATGCACGTCGCCGCCATGAAGCCGGCCGCCCTGTCGTCGGCCGAAGTGCCGGCCGACCTGGTCGAGAAGGAGCGCAAGATCGCCGCCGAGAAGGCTGCCGAATCCGGCAAGCCGGCCGACATCGTCGCCAAGATGGTCGAAGGCTCGGTGCAGAAGTTCCTGAAGGAAGTCTCGCTGCTGGACCAGGTCTTCGTGAAGGCCGCTGACGGCAAGCAGACCGTCGCTGCCATGCTGAAGGAAAAGGCCACCACGGTGAAGAGCTTCACCTTGTACGTGGTCGGCGAAGGCATCGAGAAGAAGGTGGATGACTTCGCGGCCGAAGTGGCGGCCCAGAAGGCTGCTGCCGAAGCAGCCGCCGCTGCAAAGAACGCGTAAAGCGTTCGACAGAAACAAAGGGCGCCTCTGGCGCCCTTTACACTTGTGCCTGCACCGCTGCTGAGGAGCTGTGGCGCAGTGCCTCATTCCAACGCATCCAACGCAGACCCGAGGTCACACAATGCCCGCGTACAAGCGCATCCTGCTCAAACTCTCCGGCGAAGCCCTGATGGGCGACGACGCCTACGGCATCAATCGCGCCACCATCGTGCGCATGGTCCAGGAGGTCCGGGAGATCACGCAGATGGGCGTCGAGGTGGCGGTCGTCATCGGCGGTGGCAACATCTTCCGCGGTGTCGCTGGCGGCTCGGTCGGCATGGACCGCGCTACGGCCGACTACATGGGCATGCTGGCCACGGTGATGAACTCGCTGGCTCTGGCCGACACCATGCGCCAGGAGGGGCTGACGGCCCGCGTGATGTCTGCCATCGCGATCGAGCAGGTCGTTGAGCCTTATGTCCGCCCCAAGGCGCTGCAATACCTGGAAGAAGGCAAGGTCGTCGTCTTCGCCGCCGGCACCGGCAACCCCTTCTTCACCACCGATACCGCCGCCGCGCTGCGCGGCGCCGAGATTGGCGCCGAGATCGTGCTCAAGGCCACTAAGGTGGACGGCGTCTACACCGCCGATCCCAAGAAGGATCCCGAGGCGACCCGCTACGCACGTATCAGCTTCGACGAAGCCATCGCCAAGAACCTGCAAGTGCTGGACGCCACGGCCTTCGCGCTGTGCCGCGACCAGAAGCTGCCGATCAAGGTTTTCTCGATCTTCAAGCAAGGCGCGCTCCGGCGTGTCGTGCAGGGCGAGGACGAAGGCACCTTGGTCCACGTCTGACAAGAGAACAAGTTACCCGTTCAAGGTCGTAATCATGAGCACTGCTGACATCAAGAAGAACGCCGAGGCCAAGATGGCCAAGTCGGTCGAAGCCCTGAAGAACGAATTGCACAAGATCCGCACCGGCCGAGCCCACCCTGGCCTGCTGGACCAGGTCAGCGTCGACTACTACGGTTCCATGGTGCCGATCTCGCAGGTGGCCAATGTGAGCCTGCTCGACGCGCGCACCATCAGCGTCCAGCCCTGGGAAAAGGGCATGGGAGCCAAGATCGAGAAGGCGATCCGCGAATCCGACCTGGGCCTGAACCCGGCCACGCAGGGTGACCTGATCCGCGTGCCCATGCCGCCGCTGACCGAAGAACGCCGCCGCGACCTGACCAAGGTTGTGCGCAATGCCGGTGAAGACGCCAAGGTGGCTGTCCGCAATCTGCGCCGCGATGCCAACGAGCAGGCCAAGAAGTTGCTCAAGGACAAGGAAATCGGTGAGGACGAAGAGCGCCGCAGCTTGGACGAGGTGCAGAAGCTGACCGACCGCGTCATTGCCGAGATCGACAAGCTGATCGCCGGCAAGGAAGCCGAGATCCTGGCCGTCTGAGTCCCGTGAGCGAGAGTACAAGCAAGGCGGTGCCCCGCCATGTCGCCATCGTCATGGATGGCAATGGCCGCTGGGCCAAGAAGCGCTTCCTGCCGCGCTTCTTCGGTCACAAGCAAGGCGTGGACGCCCTGGTCAACGTGATCCAGGCCTGCATTGATCGTGAGATCGAGTACCTGACCGTCTTTGCCTTCTCGAGCGAGAACTGGAAGCGATCCAGCGACGAGGTCTCCGGTCTGATGGGTCTGGTACTGGCCGCTGTTTCCCGCTACCTGGCGCGCATCGGCGCCATGGGCGTTCGCATCCGCATCGTCGGCGACCGCGAGGCCGTGTCCGAGAAACTGCGCAATGCCTGGAATGAAGCCGAGACCCGCACCAAGGACAACAAGAAGCTGACGCTGTCCGTGGCCTTCAACTATGGTGGCCGCTGGGACATCGTCCAAGCCTGCAAGGCTGCCATGGAAGCCGGCGTGTCGCCGCAGGAGCTGACCGAGGCGCGTCTGTCCGGGTTCATGGCCATGAACTACGCGCCGGATCCGGATCTGTTCATCCGCACCGGTGGCGAGGTGCGCATCAGCAATTTCCTTCTCTGGCAGGTCGCCTATACGGAATTCGTGTTCTCCGATTGCCTATGGCCGGAGTTTGGTGCGGTTCAACTCGACGCCGCCATCGAGGCCTTCCGCGAGCGCGATCGCCGCTTCGGTGGCGTCAAGGAAAGCCCGGCCCTGGCCGGCGTCTGAAGCTCCATGCTGCGCACCCGCGTGATCACGGCCATCGTCCTGCTGGCGGTGCTGCTTCCGGCCCTGTTCGCAGCCTCGCCCTGGCCTTTCGCGATGCTGACCCTGGTGATGATCGGTGCCGGCGGCTGGGAATGGGCCAAGCTCAACGGCCTGGCCCGGGTGCCGTCCCTGGCCTTTGGCGGCCTGATCGCAGCCGCTTGTGGTGGGACGCTGCTGGCCTTGGGTCTTGCTGCGCCGCCAGCCTGGTGCTGGTGGATTGCCGGTGCCCTGTGGGTGCTGGGTGGCGCGCAGGCTCTGCGCAGTGGCGTTGCCGGCTGGCCCAAGATCGCCTTGGCTCTCCGCCTGGTGCTCGGGGCCGTGGCCCTGTGGGCCGCCTGGCTGGCCATCGCCCAGGCCAAGGCCCAGGGCATCAATTTCATCCTGTCCATCTTCTGCCTAGTCTGGATGGCCGATGTCGCGGCCTATTTCGGCGGCCGCACCATGGGCAAGCGCAAGCTGGCGCCGGCGATCTCGCCGGGCAAGAGCTGGGAGGGCGTCTGGACCGGCATGGCCGGCGTGCTGCTGCTGTCCGTGCTGTGGACCGGGGTGATCGAGCCCAGGCTGAGCATCGATTCGCCCAGCCTGTTCCAGCTGTTGCAGCGCCAGGGCTGGCTGGTGAACCTGCTGGCCCTGATATTCCTTGCTGCGATGAGTGTCGTTGGCGATCTGTTCGAATCGCTGATCAAGCGCGCCGTTGGCGCCAAGGACAGCAGCCAGCTGCTGCCCGGCCACGGCGGCGTGCTGGACCGAGTCGATGCGCTGCTGCCGGTCTTCCCGCTGGCATTGGCGCTGAGTAGCCTATGAGCATTCAATCCCCGTCTGCGCGACCCCAGCGCGTCTCGGTGCTGGGTTCCACCGGTTCCATCGGCACCAACACGCTGGACGTGATCGGCCGGCATCCGGGGCGCTACGAGGTGTTTGCCCTCAGCGCGATGAGCCGGGTCGACGAACTGGCCGCACAATGTCTGCAGTGGAAGCCGCGCTTTGCCGTGATGCCAGATGCGGCGCTGGCTGCTCAGCTGCGCTCCCTGCTGCGCGACCAGGGTTCGCGCACCGAGGTGCTGCAAGGTGCCCAGGCGCTTTGCGAGATTGCTTCGCATCCGGACGTTGATGCCGTGATGGCCGCTATCGTTGGTGCGGCCGGCCTCGCACCGGCTCTGGCCGCGGCCCGGACCGGCAAGCGCCTGATGCTGGCCAACAAGGAAGCCATCGTACTGGGCGGCGCGTTGTTCATGCAGGCGGTCGAGCAGGGCGGGGCCACGCTGCTGCCGGTGGACAGCGAGCATTCGGCCATCTTCCAGTGCCTGCCCGAAGAACGCGCGGCCTGGCACCAGCGCATCGACCACATCGTGCTGACGGCGTCCGGTGGCCCCTTCCGCCAGCGCGATCCATCCACGCTGGCTGATGTCACGCCCGAGCAGGCCTGCGCCCATCCGAACTGGGTGATGGGCCGCAAGATCTCGGTCGATTCGGCCACGATGATGAACAAGGCGCTCGAGGTGATCGAGGCGCGCTGGCTGTTCAACCTGCAGCCCGAGCAGGTCAAGGTCCTGATCCATCCGCAGAGCATCATTCATTCGATGGTGGTCTGCCGCGACATGTCGGTGCTGGCCCAACTGGGCACGCCGGACATGCGCGTGCCCATTGCCTACGCGCTGTCCTTCCCCGAGCGGGTGGAGTCGGGCGCCAAGCGCCTGGACCTGCTGGCCTGCGCCAGCCTCAGCTTCGAGGAGGCGGACGAGCGCCGCTTCCCGGGCCTGCACCTGTCCTGGCAGGCCCTGCGCGGCGCCGAGGGTTCGACGGCCGTGCTCAATGCCGCCAATGAAGAGGCGGTGGCCGCCTTCCTGGACCGCCGCATCCGCTTCGACCAGATCCACCAGCTCAACCGCCAGACGCTGGAGCAGGTCCTGCCGGAGGCCGGCGAATGCGCCAGCGTCGAGGGCCTGCTGAATCTGGACCAGCGGGCGCGCCGTCATGCGCTGCAGCTGATGCAAGAAGAGCTGCACGCGTGATCGGCTTCTACCAGCTCATCGGATTCGCCCTCACCGTGGGCGTGCTGATCGTCGTGCACGAATACGGCCACTTCCGTGTGGCGCGAGCTTGCGGCATCAAGGTGCTGCGCTTCTCTATTGGCTTCGGCCGCGTGATCTGGCGCCGCCAGCCAGAGCCAGGCGGCACCGAGTTCACCGTGGCCTTGCTGCCGCTGGGTGGCTATGTACGGATGCTGGACGAGAGCGAAGGCCCGGTGGCTCCGTCGCTGCGAGACCAGGCCTTCAACAACAAGCCGCTGTGGCAGCGCGCCGCCGTGGTCGCCGCCGGCCCGGTCGCCAACTTTCTGCTGGCCATCGTGCTGCTGGCCGGGGTCAGCTGGATGGGCGTCGAGGAGCTTCGCCCGGTGCTGGCCACGCCGCCGGCAGGCAGCCTGGCCGAGGCCGCGGGCATGCAGGCCGGCGAGCTGGTGCAGGAGGCCTCGCTGGACGGCCATTCCTGGGAGCAGGTGCAGACCCTGTCGGATCTGCACTGGCACCTGGTAGGTGCGCTTTCGCAAGGGGGCAAGCTGCACCTGGCAACGCGCGAGCCCGGGCATGGCCGCCGCGTGCGGGTGCTGGACACAGAGGCTCTGGCCACGCGCGAAATCAATGCCAGCGTGCTGAACAAGGTCGGCATCAGCCGTCCTTATGTCGAGGTGGTACTCGGTGCGCCGGGGCCCGACGGTGCGGCTGCGCGTGCCGGGCTTCAGGCAGGCGACAAGGTGCTGAGCATCGACGGCCGCGCCGTGGCCGATGGCGCTGCCATGGTTGCAGCTGTTCGGGGTGCGGTGGACGGCGACAAGGGCCGACCCTTGCTGTTCCGCATCGAGCGGCGGGGCCAGGTACTGGAGGCCGAGGTCGTGCCCGCCGTCGCCACGCAGAACGGGCAGACGTTTGGCCGTATCGACGCACCGCTGAGTGGCCGGGCCGAGCGGGTGCTGGTCCAGCGGGGCTTCGTCGACGGCCTCGCAAATGGTGCCAGCCGTACCTGGGAGCTGTCCGCGCTGACGCTGCGCATGCTGGGTCGCATGTTGATCGGCGAGGCTTCGCTGAAGAATCTGAGCGGCCCTTTCACGATTGCCGAGCAGGCCGGCCAGAGCGTCCAGCTCGGCCCCACGCAGTTCCTGGCCTTCCTGGCCCTGGTCAGCGTCAGCCTCGGCGTGCTCAACCTGCTGCCGCTGCCGATGCTCGATGGGGGACACCTGATGTATTATCTTTTCGAGGGTCTGAGCGGTCGCCCCGTCTCGGAGTGGTGGCACAGGCAGCTGCAGCGCGCCGGCGCTTTCGTTCTGCTGCTGATGATGGCTCTAGCCCTGTCCAACGATATGACCCGCCTGCTGGGTCTGCACTGAATTTCCTCTCGCATGTCCCTGATGAATAGTCACCGCGCGAGCCTGCGCCCGTCAGCCCTGACCTTGGCGCTTGCCGTTGCCCTGTACTCCGGTTCGGCCTGGGCCATCGATCCCTTCGTCCTCAAGGACATCCGAGTCGAGGGCGCACAGCGCACCGACCCGGGCACGGTGTTCGCATCGCTGCCGTTCCGGATCGGCGATACCTACAACGACGAAAAGGGTGCCGCCGCGCTGCGCGCCCTGTTCGCTACCGGCCTGTTCAAGGACGTCAAGATCAACATCGACGGCTCGACCGTCGTGGTGGTGATCGAAGAGCGCCCCATCATCGCCAACGTCAGCTTCATCGGCCTGAAGGAATTCGACACCGAGGCGCTGTCCAAGTCGCTGAAGGACGTGGGCATCGGCGAAGGCAAGGCCTTCGACAAGGCCTTGGCCGATCGCGCCGAACAGGAGCTCAAGCGCCAATACTTGACCCGTAGCCTCTACGGCGCCCAGGTCACGACCACGATCACGCCGCTTGAGCGCAACCGCGTCAACGTGGCTTTCACCGTGGTTGAAGGCGACCCGGCCAAGATCGGCGAGATCCGCATCCTGGGCAGCAAGGTGTTCTCCGAGAGCACGCTGCTGGGCCTGCTGGAGCAGACGACGACCGGCTGGCTGACCTGGTACACCAAGACCGACCGCTATTCGCGCACCAAGCTCGATGCGGACCTGCAGACGATTCGTTCGTACTACCTGAACCGCGGCTACCTGGACTTCGCCGTCGAATCGACCCAGGTGACGATCTCGCCGGACAAGCAGCACATCAACGTCGCCATCACCGTGCGCGAGGGCCAGCCCTTCATCGTGACCGACGTGAAGATGGAAGGCGAGTTCCTGGGCCGCGACGAGGAATTCAAGCGCCTGATCGCGCTCAAGCCTGGCGAGCCCTATCGCCTGGAAGCGGTCAATGCCACGACGCGCAACTTCACCGACCTGTACGGCACCTACGGCTATGCGTTCGCGCGGGCCGACAGCCGCCAGGAGATCGACCGCACGACCGGCCGCGTGACGGTGACTTTCGTGGCCGACCCGCAGCGCCGTGTCTATGTGCGCAAGATGATCGTCTCGGGCAATACGCGTACCCGTGACGAAGTCATCCGCCGCGAGTTCCGCCAGTTCGAATCGGCCTGGTACGACGGCCAGCGCATCAAGGCCTCGCGCGATCGCGTCGAGCGGCTGGGCTACTTCAAGGACGTCAACTTCGAGACCAATGAAGTGCCGGGCGCGCAGGACCAGGTCGATGTGGTGATGACGGTGACCGAACGTCCGACCGGCAACATCATGGTCGGCGCCGGCTACTCCAGCCAGATGGGCATGTCGCTGACCGGCTCGATCCGTCAGGACAACGTGTTCGGCTCAGGCAACTACCTGGGCGTCGAAGTCAACACGGCCAAGACCGGCCGCGCGCTGACCTTCAGCACGGTGGACCCGTACTACACGGTGGACGGCATCTCGCGCGCCTTCGATGTGTTCTACCGCACGACCAAGCCGCTGAACACGCTGGGCGAGTTCTACCAACTGGTCACGCACGGCGGCAACCTGCGCTTCGGCGTGCCATTCTCCGAAGAAGACACGGTCTTCTTCGGCGCCGGCTACGAAGAGACCAAGATCACCACCTCGGCCGGCCTGCCCAACAGCTACTTCCTGTACCGCCACCAGAATGGCCAGAAGAGCAACGCCTTCCCGCTGACGATTGGTTGGCAGCGCGACAACCGTGACAGCGTGCTGTCACCCATGGCCGGCAAGTACCAGCGCGCCAATTTCGAGCTGAGCCCGGGCGGCGACCTGCGCTATCTGCGTGCCAACCTGCAGTACCAGCAGTTCTTCCAGGTCTACGGTCCCAAGTTCACCCTGATGATCAACGGTGAAATCGGCTATGGCGCCGGCCTCGGCAAGTACGAATACCCGATCTTCAAGAACTTCTATGCCGGCGGCCTCGGTTCGATCCGCGTGTTCGAGGCCGGGTCGCTGGGTCCGGTCGACGTGACCGGTTCCTATTCCGGCGGCAATCGCCGCGTCAACCTGAATGCCGAGCTCTACCTGCCGGTGCCAGGCAGTGGCAATGACAAGACCTTCCGACTCTTCGGATTTGTGGACGCCGGTGGCGTCTGGGCTGACTACACCAAGCTGCGCTGGGACCGCGACAGCAAGGGCCGCAATGGCAATCTGATCGATGGTCCCGACATGATTCGCGCCTCGGCCGGTATCGGCCTTTCGTGGATGTCGCCCATGGGCCCGCTGCGCCTCAGCTATGGCGTGCCGGTGCGCAAGTACGGCAAAGATAGAATCGAGAAATTCCAATTCCAGATCGGGACTGCATTCTGATGAAGAGCAAGCTGCTTTTTGCGATGGCCGTGGCTGCCGTCGCCACCGTGACCAGCCTGTCGGCTCAGGCCCAGGAACTGAAGATCGGCTATGTGAACACCGAGCGCCTCACGCGTGAAAGCAATGCGGCCAAGGCCGCCGAGCAGCGCTTGCAGGCCGAATTCAGCAAGCGCGACAAGGATCTCAAGGACGTCGAGACCAAGCTGCGCCAGGCTGAAGAGAAGCTGGACAAGGAAGCCCCGAGCCTCAGCGAGAACGAGCGCATCAAGCGCCAGCGCAATCTCTCCGAAGAGGGCCTGAGCCTGCAGCGCAAGCAGCGCGAGCTGAAGGAAGACTTCGTCCGCCGCCAGAACGAGGAAATGGCCAACATCCTGGACCGCGCCAACCGTGCGGTGAAGCAGGTGTTCGATGCCGACAAGTACGACCTGATCCTGCAGGACGCCATCATGGCCGGCCCGCGCGTCGACATCACCAAGAAGGTGATCGACGTGCTCAACGCCCAGAAGTGACAAGGGCCTGACTGAGTGGCCGCCACCGCCACCACGCTGGCTGAAGTCATCGCCGCCTTGGGCGGCGATCTTCTTGGTGATCCCTCAACGCAGATCCTGGCCCTGCAGCCGCTGGCCGAAGCCGGCGAGCATTCCCTGGCCTTCCTGGCCAATCCGCGCTATCAGTCCCAGCTGCTTGAGAGCCGCGCTGCCTGCGTGATCGTGGCGCCGGCGCTGGCCGAAGCGGCCGCCGCCCGTGGCGCCGCCATCGTCACCGCTGACCCCTACCTGTACTTCGCCCGGCTGACCCAGTGGTGGGCCCGCCGCGTGCGCCCCCAGGCCGCGGCCACCATCCACGCTTCGGCCGTCATTGCGCCCACGGCGCAGATCGGGGCCGGCGTGAGCATCGGCGCCCTGGCCGTCGTCGAGGACGGTGCCGTCATCGGTGACGGCGCCAGCATCGGACCGCATTGCGTGATCGAAGCCCATGCCCGCATTGGTGCGGGTACCCGGCTGGCGGCGCGAGTCACGCTGGGCTTCGACTGCAGCATCGGCGAACGCGGCATCGTCCATGGCGGCGTGGTGATAGGCGCAGATGGCTTCGGCTTCGCGCCCAGCCAGGGCCAGTGGGTCAAGATCGAGCAGCTGGGCGCGGTGCGCATCGGCGATGACGTCGAGATAGGCGCCAACACCTGCATTGACCGCGGCGCCCTGGGCGACACGGTGATCGAGAACGGCGTCAAGCTGGACAACCTGATCCAGATCGCCCATAACGTGCACATAGGCGAGCACACGGCCATGGCCGGCTGCGTCGGCGTGGCGGGCAGTGCGGTGATTGGCAAGCATTGCACAGTCGGCGGCGCGGCCATCATCCTGGGCCACCTGAGCCTGGTCGACGGTGTCCATGTTTCCGCCGGCACGGCCATCACGCGTTCGGTCAACAAGCCGGGGGTCTACAGCGGCATGTTCCCCTTCGACGAAAATGCCAGCTGGGAGAAAAACGCGGCCACGCTGCGCCAACTCCACGCCCTGCGCGAGCGAGTCCGCGCCCTGGAGAAGAATTCAAAATGAACGAGACGATGTTGGACATCCACCAGATCCTGAAGAAGCTGCCCCACCGTTACCCGATCCTGCTGGTGGATCGCGTGCTGACGATTGAGAAGGGCAAGTACATCCGCGCACTGAAGAACGTCAGCATCAACGAGCCGCATTTCAACGGCCATTTCCCGCATCGTCCCGTGATGCCCGGCGTGCTGATGATCGAGGCCCTGGCCCAGGCGGCCACGCTGCTGGCCCTGGTCAGTGCCGACATGGAGCTGGACGACAAGTCGGTGGTCTATTTCGCCGGCATCGACGGCGCCCGCTTCAAGCGTCCGGTCGAGCCCGGCGATCAGCTGTTCCTGGACGTGACCCTGGAGCGCGCCAAGGCCGGCATCTACAAGTTCAGCGGCAAGGTCCTGGTCGGCGAGGAAGTCGCCGCCGAGGCGCAGCTGATGTGCACGATGCGTCGTATCGAGGCCTGATACGTCCATGAGCCGCATCCATCCGACCGCGATCATCGATCCGGCGGCCGAGCTGGACGGCTCGGTCGAGGTCGGCGCCTACACGCTGATCGGCCCCCATGTGCGCATTGGCGCCGGCACCGTCGTCGGCCCCCATGTGGTGATCGAAGGCCACACGACCATTGGCCGCGACAACCGCTTCTTCCAGTTCAGCTCGATTGGCGCGGCCAACCAGGACAAGAAGTACGCCGGCGAGCCCACCACGCTGGTGATAGGCGACCGCAATACTGTGCGTGAGTTCTGCACCTTCAACATAGGCACGGTGCAGGACCGGGGCGAGACCAAGGTCGGCGACGACAACTGGATCATGGCCTACGTGCACCTGGCCCATGACGTGGTGCTGGGCAACCAATGCGTGCTGGCCAATGGCGCCACGCTGGCCGGCCATGTGCAGGTGGGCGACTGGGTCACCATAGGCGGCCTCACCGGCGTGCTGCAGCGCATGCGCATTGGCGACCACGCGATGATCGGCTTCCAGGCCCATGTTTCGCAGGACGTGCCGCCTTTCATGATGGTCGACGGTCATCCGCTGTCGGCCCGTGGCCTCAACCTGATCGGCCTGCGCCGCCGTGATTTCACCAGCGAGCAGCTGGCGGTCATCAAGCAGATCCACAAGCTGCTGTACCGCAGCAGCCTGACGCTGGAGCAGTCCATCACCGAGATTGGCCAGCTGCGCGGGCAGGGTGGTGACACTGAAGTCGAGCTGATGCTGGACTTCCTGAGCAAGGCCCAGCGCGGCATCGTCCGCTGAAGCCATGAAGCAAGACACTGCGCCTCGGCTTGGCATGGTGGCCGGCGAGGCCTCCGGTGACTTGCTCGCCGGCCTGATGCTGCAGGGCCTCAAGGCTCGCTGGCCCGGGCTCACGGCAGTCGGAATCGGCGGTCCCAAGATGGCGGCACAAGGCTTCGAGGCCTGGTGGCCGCACCACAAGCTGGCCATCTTCGGCTATGTGGACGCGCTCTTGAACCTGCACGAGCTGCTGTCCATCCGCAAGCAGCTGGGCAATCGCCTGCTGGAGCGCAAGCCCGATGTCTTCATCGGCATCGACGCGCCGGACTTCAACTTCGGCCTGGAGCGGCGGCTGCGCGAGGGCGGGGTCAAGACGGTGCATTTCGTCTGCCCCTCGATCTGGGCTTGGCGGGCCGAGCGGGTCACCAAGATCAAGGCCTCGGCCGACCATGTGCTGTGCCTGTTCCCGTTCGAACCCGAGCTGCTGGTCAAGCATGGCATCGGCGCGACCTATGTTGGCCATCCGCTGGCCGATGCCATTCCGCTGGAGCCGCCCCAGGCGGCCTGCCGCGAGCTGCTGCAGCTGCCGGCCGATGCCGAGGTGGTCGCGCTATTGCCGGGTAGCCGCCGCAGCGAAGTGCGCTACATCGCCGAGCCGCTGCTGAAGGCGGCCCAGCAGATGCAGGCCGCCCGGCCCGGGCTGCGCTTCGTGATGCCGGTGGCGCCGGGGCTGCGCAAGCTGATTGATCCGCTGATCCAGCGTCACGGCCAAGGCCTGAAGCTGAGCGTGCTGGACGGCCGCTCGCACGAGGCCCTGGCCGCCTGCGACATCACCCTGGTCGCCAGCGGCACGGCCACGCTGGAGGCGGCACTGTTCAAGCGGCCCATGGTCATCGCCTACAAGATGCACGCCTTCAACTGGTGGCGCATCAAGGGCCGCAACTACCAGCCCTGGTACGGCCTGCCCAATGTGCTGGCCCGCGAGTTCCTGGTGCCCGAGCTGATCCAGGAGCAATGCACGCCCGAGAACCTGGCCCGCGAAGGCCTGGCCTGGCTGGACGATCCCGAGCGCTGCGCCCGCGTGCGCCTGCGCTTTGCCGAACAACACGAGGTGCTGCGCCGCAATACCGCGCAGGTGGCCGCCGATGCGATTGCGCAAGTCATTGGCCGCGCCTGAGCAGCTGGGCCTGGCCTGGGAGGCGCCCGGACTGGTGGCCGGCGTGGACGAGGCCGGCCGCGGCCCGCTGGCCGGCCCGGTCGTGGCCGCGGCCGTGATCCTCGATCCCGAGCAGCCCATCGCGGGCCTCGGTGACTCCAAGGTGCTGAGCGAAAAGAAGCGCGAGCGCCTGTTCGACGAGATCCGCGCCAAGGCCCTGTGCTGCTGCATCGCCGAGGCCACGGTCGAGGAGATCGACCGGCTCAACATCCTGCAGGCCACGATGCTGGCCATGCGCCGGGCGGTCGAGGGCCTGCGCCTCAAGCCGGTCTTGGTGCTGGTCGATGGCAACCGCCTGCCGGTGCTCAAGATCCCGGCCGAGGCCATTGTCAAGGGCGATGCCAAGGTGCCGGCCATCTCGGCCGCTTCCATCCTGGCCAAGGTGCATCGCGACCGGCTCTGCCTCGGCATGCACGAAGCCCATCCCGAATACGGCTTCGCCATGCACAAGGGCTATCCCACGGCCGAACACCTGGCCGCCCTGCGCGAGCATGGCGTCAGCCCCTGGCACAGGCGCTCGTTCGCGCCGGTGCGCGAGGTCCTCCAAGAATCATGAGCGAAAGCAAAATCCTCCACATCAGCTCGCGCGACAACCCGGTGCTGCAGCGGCTGCGTAAGCTGGCAGCCGATCCGGGTGCTTATCGAAAGATTGGCAGCGTCTGGCTGGAAGGCGACCACCTGGCCCGCGCTGCGCTGCAAAGGCAGCATGCTGTCCAGCTGGCCGTGATCACCGAAGCCGCCTGGGCCATCGATGCTCTGCGCGAGCTGGCCGAAGCGGCGCCGCGGGTGCTGGTCGTGCCGGTGGCCCTGTTCAAGACCATCAGCGGCCTGGAGTCACCGGCCCAGATCGGCTTCGAGGTGCCGCATGCGCTGGACGCGCGGCCCGAGCCCGGCCTGGACTCGGTGGTGCTCGACCGTCTGCAGGACGCCGGCAACGTGGGCACCATCCTGCGCAGCGCCGCGGCCCTGGGCTTTCGCCAGGTGCTGGCGCTCAAAGGCACGGCCGCCCTGTGGTCGCCCAAGGTGCTCAGGGCCGGCATGGGCGCGCATTTCGGGCTGCGCCTGGTCGAGGGCCTGGCGCCGGCCGACCTGGACGCTCTGCAAGTGCCCCTGGTCGCGACCAGCTCCCATGCCGACAAGCAGCTGCACCAGCTGCGCCTGCCCAGCCCCTGCGCGTGGGTGATGGGCCATGAAGGGCAGGGCGTGCAGCCCGAGCTGATGCAGCGCTGCTCGCTGACGGTGGGCATCCCTCAGCCGGGTGGCGAGGAGTCGCTCAACGTGGGCAGTGCCGCCGCCATCTGCCTTTACGAAAGTGCACGTCAGCGCCTGGTTTGATTGCCGCGTTGGCTGACCACGGGCCCAGGCCCGAACCCTGGTGCAGAATGCGCCAGCCTGTACGACCCAGTGGAGCATTTCCGGCATGACGACGACCCGACGTGAATTCATCCAGCAAGCCGGTGGCCTGGCGGCCACGACCCTCGCCCTGCCGGCCTGGGCCCAGGGCAAGCCTGTCGAGGGCCAGCATTACCGCAAGCTGCAGAACCTTCAGCCGGTGGCCAGCAAGACCGGCGAGGTGATCGAGTTCTTCTGGTACGGCTGCCCGCATTGCTATCGCTTCGAACCGACGCTGAACCAGTGGCTGGCGCGCAAGCCGGCCCAACTGGCCTTCCGCCGCAGCCCGGCCATCATCCACGGCGCCAGCAAGGCCCATCAGCGCATCTTCTTCGCGCTGCAGGGCATGGGCCTGGCCGAATCCCTGCATGCCCAGGTGTTCGCTGCCGTGCAGGCCGACCCGGCCGCGCTGGGCGAGCTGGCCGAGATCCAGGGCCTGATGAAGAAGCTGGGCGTGGACACGGCCAAGTTCGCCCAGCAGTACGAGTCCTTCACCGTTCAAGCCCGCTGCCAGCAGGCCACAGCCCTGATCCGCAGCTATATGGGCGACACCTACACGGTGCCCACGCTGGCGGTGAACGGCCGCTACCTGACCTCGCCCAGCATGGCCGGCGGCGAGGCCCAGGCCATCGAGGTCCTGAACTACCTGCTGACCCTGCCGCGCGGCTGATCGGCAGAGCGGTTCAGAGCGCCAGGGCCACGACGCCCGCCGCGATGCAGGCGGCGCCGACCAGGCGCCAGTGGCGCTCGCCCTCGTTGAGCAGCTGGCCGCCCAGCAGGGCGGCCACCAGCATGGACAGTTCGCGGGCCGGCGCCACGCGCGAAAGCGGCGCCAGCTGCATTGCATAGAGCACCAGGATGTAGGCCAGCGGGCTCATCGCCGCGACCATCAGCACATAAGGCCATTGCCGGCGCAGCGCCGGCATGAATCCCTGGTGGTCGCGCAGCACGGCGGGCAGCATGAAGGGCACGCGCAGCACATTGCAGACCCAGTCCAGCAGCAGCGGCGAGATCATCAGCACCTTGACCGAATAGCCGTCGACCACGGTGTAGCCGGCGATCAGCGCGCCGGTCAGCGCGCCCCAGGCGATGCCCTTCTTGCGCCGCTCGGCCGCGATCGGATCACCCTTGCGCCAGAGGCCGGGCCCGGCCGCGATCAAGAGGATGCCGCCGACCACGCCCGCCAAGCCCAGCCAGCCCGCGGTGCCCAACTGCTCGCCCAGCAGCAGCACGGCCGCCGTGGCCGACAAGGCTGGGCCGCTGCCTCGCGCCACCGGATAGACAACGTTCAGGTCCGATGCCCGGTAGCCGGCCAGCAGTGAATTGAAATACACCAGATGCAGCACGGCACTGGCCAGCGCGGCCAGCCAGGCCTGGGTGCTCCACTGCGGAAACTGGTCCCAGCCCACGTAGAGGGCCAGCGGCGCCCACAGCAGGCTGACACCCATCGAGCAGGCCAGCACGAAATGGTGGTTGCCCTGGGCCTTCTTGGCCCCGAGGTTCCAGAGCGCATGCAGCAGCGCGGCGCAGAGCACCAGCGCGATGGCGGTAGCCGGCATCAGTAGATCAGGCGATCAGGCCGGATGTCCCGCAGGATGGTGGTGGCGATCTCCTCGATCGACTTGTGGGTCGAGGACAGCCAGGAGATGCCTTCGCGCTTCATCATCTTCTCGGCCTCGTTGACCTCGTAGCGGCAGTTCACCAGGTCGGCGTACTTGCTGCCCGGGCGGCGCTCGTTGCGGATCTGGCTCAGCCGGTCCGGATCGATGGTCAGGCCGAAGCACTTGGCCTTGTAGGGCGCCAGCGAGCCGGGGATCTTGTTGCGCTCGAAGTCCTCGGGGATCAGCGGATAGTTGGCCGCCTTGATGCCGTGCTGCATGGCCAGGTAGAGCGAGGTGGGCGTCTTGCCGCAGCGGCTGACGCCGACCAGGATGACCTCGGCCGAATCCAGGTTCTTGGCCGATTGACCGTCGTCATGGGCCAGCGAGAAATTGATCGCCTCGATGCGGTCGTGGTACTCCTGGCTCTTGGCCACGTCGGAGAAGCGGCCCACGCGGTGGTTGCTCTTGACCTGGAACTCCTCCTCCAGCGGCTCGATGAAAGTGCCGAACATGTCCAGCATCTTGCCCTGGCAATGCTCGCGGAAGATGGCCAGCACCTCCCGGTTCACCAAGGTCGCGAAGACGATGGCCCGGCGGCCCTCGGCCTCGCCGGCGGCATTGATTTCCCTTACCACCTCGTAAGCTTTTTCGGCGGTGTCGACGAATGGCCGGCGCACATGGCGGAACTTGCCCGGGAACTGGGCCAGGATGGAATTGCCGAAGGTCTCGGCCGTGATACCTGTGCCGTCCGAGACGAAGTAGACGGTGTGATTGGGCATGCGGTAACCCCTTGGAAACTGGGTTCATCATAAGTGGGCTTGCCCCTTAGAATCGCCCGCAACGCCCCCAGCGACGCCTCCGATGTACGCCCCCCCAGCCTCACAAGAATCCAGAAATCCTGGGTCGGCCGCGGCATCGTCTCTTGAGGCCCGCTGCGCCGACCCGCGGTCGGCGGGAGCCCCCGGTTTTCAACATCACGGAGTCCTCCCATGTCCTCTCGCTTCGACGCGACCGCCCTGGTCGTTCCCTTTGAGAATCTGAGAATGACCGACGTCGAGGTGGTTGGCGGCAAGAACGCCAGCCTCGGCGAAATGATCTCGCAGCTCGCCGCCACCGGCGTGCGCGTGCCCGGCGGCTTTGCCACCACGGCCCATGCCTTCCGCGAGTTCCTCAAGTACGAGGGCCTGGACAAGCGCATCGAGCAGCGCCTGGCCACGCTCAACACCGACGACGTCCGCGCGCTGGCCGAGGCCGGGGCCGAGATCCGCGGCTGGCTGGAGGCTCAGCCCTTCCCGGCCGCGCTGGAAGCCGAGATCCGCAGCTCCTTCGCCCAGCTGACCGCCGACAACCCCGGCGTCAGCTTCGCCGTGCGCTCGTCGGCCACGGCCGAAGACCTGCCCGACGCCTCGTTCGCCGGCCAGCAGGAAACCTTCCTGAACGTGCATGGCATCGAGGAAGTGCTGCACAAGATGAAGGAGGTGTTCGCCTCCCTCTACAACGACCGCGCCATCAGCTACCGCGTGCACAAGGGCTTCGCCCACAGCGAAGTGGCTCTGTCGGCCGGCGTGCAGCGCATGGTTCGCTCCGACCTCGGCTCGGCCGGCGTGATGTTCACCATCGACACCGAGAGCGGCTTCAACGACGTGGTCTTCATCACCTCCAGCTACGGCCTCGGCGAGACCGTGGTGCAGGGCGCCGTGAACCCGGACGAGTTCTACGTCCACAAGCCGGCGCTCAAGGCCGGCAAGTTCCCGCTGATCCGCCGCAACCTGGGCTCCAAGCTGATACGCATGGAGTTCGCCACGCCGGAAGAAAAGGCCGCCAGCGGCAAGCTGGTCAAGACCGTGGACACCGTGCCCGAGCAGCGCAACCGCTATTCGCTGAACGATGCCGAGGTGGTCGAGCTGGCCGGCTATGCGCTGATCATCGAGCAGCACTACGGCCGCGCGATGGACATCGAATGGGGCCGCGACGGCGAGGACGGCAAGCTCTACATCCTGCAGGCCCGCCCCGAGACGGTGAAGAGCCAGGCCGAGGGCCAGGTCGAGCACACCTACAAGCTCAAGGGCCACAGCGCCGTGCTGGCCGAGGGCCGCGCCATCGGCCAGAAGATAGGCACCGGCCCGGTCCGCCTGGTCGAGAGCGTGGCCGAGATGGAGCGGGTGCAGCCGGGCGATGTGCTGGTCACCGACATGACGGACCCGAATTGGGAGCCCGTGATGAAGCGCGCCAGCGCCATCGTCACCAACCGCGGCGGCCGCACCTGCCACGCCGCCATCATTGCTCGCGAGCTGGGCATCCCGGCCGTGGTTGGTTGTGGTGATGCCACCGAGAAGCTCAAGGACGGCCAGTTGGTCACCGTGGCCTGCTCGGAAGGCGACACCGGCTACATCTACGACGGCCTGCTGGAGACCGAGGTCAGCGAGGTGCACCGCGGCGAGCTGCCGTACTGCCCGATCAAGATCATGATGAACGTCGGCAATCCGCAGCTGGCCTTCAACTTCGCGCAGATGCCGTCCGGCGGCGTGGGCCTGGCCCGCCTCGAATTCATCATCAACAACAACATAGGCGTCCACCCCAAGGCCATCCTGGACTATCCGAACATCGACGCCGACCTGAAGAAGGCGGTCGAGTCGGTGGCTCGCGGCCATGCCTCGCCGCGCGCCTTCTACGTGGACAAGCTGGCCGAAGGCATCGCCACGATTGCCGCCGCCTTCTTCCCGCGACCGGTGATCGTGCGCCTGTCCGACTTCAAGAGCAACGAGTACCGCAAGCTGATCGGCGGCTCGCGCTACGAGCCGGACGAAGAGAACCCGATGCTGGGTTTCCGCGGCGCCTCGCGCTACATCAGCGGCGAGTTCAGCGACGCCTTCGCCATGGAATGCGAGGCGCTCAAGCGCGTGCGCAACGACATGGGCCTGAACAACGTCGAGATCATGGTGCCCTTCGTGCGCACCGTGCGCCAGGCCTCGCGCGTGGTCGAGATGCTGGCCGAGCGCGGTCTCAAGCGCGGCAGCAACGGCCTGCGCGTGATCATGATGTGCGAGGTGCCCAGCAATGCCATCCTGGCCGAGGCCTTCCTCGAGCATTTCGACGGCATGTCGATAGGCTCGAACGACCTGACCCAGCTGACCCTGGGCCTGGACCGCGACTCGGGCCTGGAGCAACTGGCGGGTGACTTCGACGAGCGCGATCCGGCGGTCAAGGCCATGATCTCGCGCGCCATCACCGCCTGCCGGGCCACCGGCAAGTACATAGGCATCTGCGGCCAGGGCCCCAGCGACCATCCGGACTTCGCCGAATGGCTGGCGCAGGAAGGCATAGTCTCCATCTCCCTCAATCCCGACACGGTGATTGACACATGGCAAAGGCTGGCCGTCCGCAAGTGAGGTCTAGGCGCTGATGTCGTCCGCTCGCGGGTTCGTCGGTATCGACAGCCCGCGGCGCCGGCCGGCATGATCGGCGCCCGATGGCACAGCAAGACCCTTCGAGCAGCACCTCGGTGCTGCAGCGCAAGCTCCACCGCATCTACGGTGGCTTCACCGTCGGCTTCGTGGCCTTCGTGCTGGGCCTGGCGGTGCTGGAGCGCATGGGTCTGCCCAAGAGCTGGATAGGCTTCATCTTCCTGCTGACCACGGTGCTGCTTTACGCCGGCATAGGCGTGCTGTGTCGCACCACCGATGCCGACCAGTACTACGTGGCCGGCCGCCAGGTGCCGGCCTTCTACAACGGCATGGCGGCCGGTGCCGACTGGATGAGCGCCGCCACCTTTCTGGGCATGGCCGGCACGCTCTACCTGTCGGGCTATGGCGGCCTGGCCTTCGTGGTCGGCTGGACCGGCGGCTTCTGCCTGGTGGCCCTGCTGCTGGCGCCCTATCTGCGCAAGTTCGGCCGCTACACCGTGCCCGACTTCCTGGGCGAACGCTACGGCGGCAATGCCGTGCGCCTGGTGGGCGTGACGGCGGCCATCCTCGTGTCCTTCATCTACGTGGTGGCACAGATCTACGGCATAGGCCTGATCACCACGCGGCTCTCGGGCCTGACCTTCGAGATCGGCGTCTTCGTCGGCCTGGGCGGTGTGCTGGTCTGCTCCTTCCTCGGTGGCATGCGGGCCGTCACCTGGACCCAGGTGGCCCAGTACATCATCCTGATCCTGGCCTATGTGGTGCCGGTGGTCTGGCTGTCGATCAAGCAGACCGGCGCACCGGTGCCGCAGCTGGCCTATGGCTACCAGCTGCAAAGCGTCAGCCAGCGCGAGCGCGAGCTGATGAACGATCCGCGCGAGCTGGTCGTGATGCAGAACTTTGCCAAGCAGGCCGAGGACTACCGCGAGAAGCTGCTTGACGTGAACACCGCCCTGGCGCGCGAGCGCCTCGCGGCCACGCGCCAGGTGGCGGCGCTCAAGGCCGAGGACGCGCCGCTGGCGGAGATCCAGCACGCCGAGAAGCGCCGGGCCGCGTTGCCGCGCACGCCGGCCGATGCCGAGGAGCAATGGCGCCGCGCGCAAGCCCAGGCCGAGCAGCGTTCGAAGCCGCTGGGCGGCATGCCGCCCCATGCCCAGCAGTTCGCTGGCGACCCCGAGGGCAATGCCCAGCAGCGACAGGCCTTCGGCGAGTCGCGCCGCAACTTCCTGGCCCTGGTGTTCTGCCTGGTGGTCGGCACGGCCGGCCTGCCGCACATCCTGGTGCGCTACTTCACCACGCCCAGCGTGGCCGAGGCGCGCCGCTCGGTCGGCTGGTCGCTGTTCTTCATCTGCCTGCTGTACTTCACCGCGCCGGCCCTGGCCGTGATGGTCAAGTACGAGATCTTCAACAACCTGGTGGGCACGCCCTTCGACCAGCTGCCGGCCTGGATCTCGCAATGGGCGAGGGTGGATTCCAGCCTGCTCTCGGTGACCGACGTCAACAAGGACGGCCTGCTGCAGCTCGGCGAGATGCGCATAGGCGGCGACATCATCATGCTGGCCACGCCGGAGATGGCCGGCCTGCCCTATGTGGTCTCGGGCATGGTGGCGGCGGGCGGCCTGGCGGCGGCGCTGTCCACGGCCGACGGCCTGCTGCTGACGATTTCAGGCGCGCTGTCACACGACGTCTACTACCGCACGCTGAACCCGCGCGCCTCGGCCTCGCGCCGCGTGACCCTGTCCAAGGCCCTGCTGCTGCTGACCGCCCTGGCTGCCGCGGCCATCGCGGCGCAGAAGCCGGCCGACATCCTCTTCCTGGTGACGGCGGCCTTCTCGTTCGCCGGCTCGGCCTTCTTCCCGGTGCTGGTGCTGGGCATCTTCTGGAAACGGGCCAATGGCCCCGGGGCCATCGCCGGCATGCTCTGCGGCCTCTCGGTGACCGCCTACTACATGGTCACGGCCCATCCCTGGCTGCGCTCGGCCTTCAAGCTGGCCGGGCCGCCCGAGCTCTGGTGGGGCATACAGCCGCTGTCGGCCGGTGTGTTCGGCGTGCCGGCGGCCTTTGCGGCCTGCATCACAGTCAGCCTGCTGACTCGCGCTCCGGCGCAGGAGCATCAGGACCTGGTCGAGGCGCTGCACGCACCGGCCGGCCCGGTCCCGCGCTGAGCCTGCCTATTTCCAGCGCCACTGCCAGATCAGGTCCAGCGCGTTCTCGTCCCCGCTCTGAGCCCGCAGCGTGAAGCGCTGGGCGATGCGGTAGATCAGCTGCCAGCTGCCCGAGGTGGCGTTGAGGCCGCGCTCGTAGCCCACGTACCAGCGCCGTGACAGCTGCTTGCCCAGCCGCACCACGGTGCCGCGGCTGTCTTCCTCGTTCTGCGAGAGCGAGAGCTCGTCCAGTCCCAGGTTCTTCATCAAGCGGCCCGAGGGGCTTTCGCCCTCACCGCTGAGCAGGGCCAGGGCGGCGCGCTGCAGCACGGCGGTGTCGGCGCGGCCCAGGCCTTCGGGCGCACGGCCGAGCAAGAGCCAGGAGAGCTTGTCGGTATCGCTCATCTCCGGGTCGGAGTAGAGCTTGATGCGCGGCGAGATCGCGGTGCCGCCCAGCGCCACGCCGACCTGCACGTCGGTGTTCGGGCGCAGGGCCAGCACGTCGAGGCGCGGGTTGTCGTAGGGGCCGGTGAAGATCAGCTCGCCTTTCTCGATTTCCAGCTTCTGGCCGTAGGCTGCATAGGTGCCGCCCTCGGTGCGCAGGATGCCGTTCAGCCGGATGCTCGCGTCGCGCTGGCTCAGCTTGAGCTGGCCGACCAGGCGGCTCTCGAAGCCGCGGCCGCGCAGCTGCAGCTTCTCGCCCATGTCCAGCTGCATGTCGACCCGCACGCGGCGCTGCTTGGCCGGTGCGACCGGTGTCGGCGGCGCGGCCTGCTGCTGCGGCCTCACGACCGTGACGTCGTCATCCAGCGTCGGCGCGTCGCCGCGCGAGAAGTCGAACAGGGCGCTGTCCAGGCGCAGGCTGCCGTCCAGCTCCAGCGACTGCTCGGCCAGGGCCAGCTTGGCCTCGCCGCTGATCTGGGCGCGGCGGTCCACGCGGTTGAGCAGGGTCAGGCCCTCGGCCTTGAGCTGCAGGCTGGCCTGCGGCTTCTCGCCCAGTTGGGCCGTGCCGCTGGCGGTCAGCAGGCCTTCGGGGCCGCGCGCCAGCAGGCGTTCGAGCTGGGCGTTCTCGCCATTGAGCTTGAGCAGAAACTCGGTGTCGCGCACGTCCACGCCCAGCAGCGGATTGCGCAGCGAGAGCCGGCGGCCCTGCACCTGGCCTATCAGCTGCGGCGCCTGCAGCGTGCCGGCCAGCTGCATGCCGGCCTCGAGCTGGCCGCCCACGCGCCAGCCCGGCGGCACCCAGCGGCCCCAAAGGCCCAGGTTGGCCACATCGGCCTGCAGCTTGCCGTCCAGCGGCGACTTCGGCCCGGGGATTAGATCCAGCGGCTCTGCCTTGGCGCTGGCCGTGGCGCTCAAGCGGCCGAGGCTGCTGCCTTCGAACTGCTGCTGCAGCTGCCAGCGCCCGTCTCGGGCCTGCAGGGCCAGGCGCAGGGCCGAGAGCCCCAGCTGCTGCGGGCCGCGCTCGTCGGTCACGCTGAGGTCGCCACGTTCGCGTTGCAGTTCGATGTCCAGCTCCACCTGGGGCGTGGCGCGCAGTTGCAGGCGGCCGGCCACCACCAGGTCGCCGCCCCAACCGAAGTCGGGCTGCCAGCGCTTGAGCAGCGGTGCAATGGCCAGCGGCTCCAGCTTCAGATCGGCCTGCAGCTGGCCGGGCTCGGCCTGCTGGCGAGCGGCCTGCCAGCGGCCGGACTGCCAGGCCAGCGCGGCGCCACCGATCTCGGCCCGGCCGGGCAACAGCGAGAAGCGGCTGGGGCCTACGAAAAGGCCGGCATCGAAGTCCAGGGCCAGGCCCAGGTCCTTGCCGCTCAGCCAGGGCTGGGCCTGCGGCCGCGCGGGCCGCGCCAGCAGTTCGGAGAACCTGGCCTGCCAGCGCAGGGCGTGGTCGCCCGCTGCCAGCGGTGTTTGGTCGAATCCGCCTTGCAAGGAGCTGCGCAGTTGGCTGGGTAGCGTCGGGCCTTCCGCCAGCAAGGACTGCAGCGTGGGATTCAGCGCCAGTTGTGCATCGAGTTCGATACGGGCCTGGTGGCGGGCCCAGCTGCCTTGCAGGTCGAGCAGGCCGCGGCCGAGCATGTGGCCCTGGCCCTGGCCCAGGCCGTCGAGCTGGACCTGTAGGCGCAGCGGAGCGTCCAGCGCGCTGGCCAGCTCGCCGGAGACGTTCAGGCGCGTGGCCTTCCAGTCCTTGCTGCCGGGGCTGGCCACGACCAGGTCGCGGCCCTGCAGTTCAACAGTGGCGGCGACAGGCTTCAGTGCGGCATCGAGCCGTGTCTGGAGCTTGCCCTCGGCGGCGCCCGCCAGCTTGATCTGCCACAGCGACAGCAGCGGAGCGAGGCTGGCGAGCTGCGGCGCCTTCAGCTCGGCGCGCGCGCCGGTCGGGTCTGCGCTCAGCTGCAAGCGGTTCTCACCGCTGGCGAAGCTGGCCTGCAGGCGGCTGTCGGCCTCGCCAAGGTAGCTGGCCTCTCCCTGCAGGGCCTGGCCCTGCAGCTTGCTCGGCAGCAGTTGCAGGTTCGCCGTCCCCAGCGGCCAGCGAGAGGCCGATGAAGCAGGCGCTCGCAAGTCGAAGCGCGCCTCGGCATTCAGGCCATGCTCGCCGCGCTGCCAGGCCGACCCGGCCTGGCCGGCCCACAGCAGACGCGGATCGAGTGCCTGGACCGTAGCCTGGCCGCTGGCGCGCCAGCGTTCGGCCAGGTCCAGCTCGGCCGTGGCCTGCAGCTTGGCCGTGCCGGATTCGAGCAGCAGCTGGCGCAGCTGCAGATGCTGGTCCTGGCTGTCCAGCGCCAGGCGGACCTGCAGCGGCGTGGCCGGTCGCGATTCGAGCCGGCCCTCCAGCTGGGCCTGCAGGCTGCGCTTGCCGGTGAGACCCTGGCCTTGCAGCTTGAGCGGGCCGGAGAGCCGCAGCGGCGCCAGCCGGCCATCGAGCTCGGCCAGGCGCAGCTCGGCCACGCGGGCCTCGACCTGCCAGCGCTGCTCGGCGGCCTGGCGGCCCTGGGCCGTGACGCGGCCGGCGCTGCCCAGGTCCAGGTCCAGCGACTGCAGATGCCACAGCTCGGGATGCTCGGGATTCGCTTGCAGGCTGGCCTGCAGCTGGCGGATCGGCAGGCGCTCGCGGTCCCAGCGGCCGGCCTGCGGATTGCTGAGCTGAAGCTGCAACTGGGCCGGCTGCTGCCAGCCGATGGACTTCAATTCGGCCTTGCCCGTGAGCCTGGTGTGCGGCGCCTGGCTGTAGAGGGCAGCCAGGTCCAGCGAATCGACTTGAGCCTGCAGCGAGGCCAGCGGCCAGGCGGCAAAGGGCTGGACGCGGGCCTGGACCTGCATTGCCTGCGCCTCAGCCCGCAGGCCGGCCTGGACCGCGATCTCGCTCAGCTGGCCGCTCAGCTGCAAATGCGCATCCCAGGGGCGGCCCAGGCTGCCGTCGTCCTGCAGCTTCAGCGTCGCCTGCAAGAGCAGTGGAGCATCGGCGCCGAGATGGAGCTGGCCTTCCATCTGCAGCCGGTCCCACTTGAGGCGCCGCAGCTTGATCTCATGCCGGCCATTCAGAGTCACCGAGGCCTGCAGCTGGCGCAGCGGCTGTTTCTCCAGGCCGGGGACGATCAGCTCGGCGAGCTCGAGCTTGTCGACCTCCACAGCCAGTGGCAAATGCAGATCCGTAGGTGCCTGCAGCGGCTTGGGTTTGGCGGTCGGCGCGCTGCGGTATTCGAGCTTGTCGGCCGCCAGCAGCGGCGTGGCCAGCTTCAGCGGGAACAGGTCCAGTGCCAGGTCTTGCCAGCGCAGGCCCTGGATCAGCAGTCGGTCGCCGCCGGGAATGTCCAGCGACACGTGGCGGGCCGAGAAGCTGCCCAGCAGCGGACCCTGAGGTGCCTGCACCTCGACGCCAGGCAGATGGCGCAGCAGCCAGGCCGTGCCGGCTTCGGTCTTGAGCAGCAGGGCCGTGCCGGCCGCCAACGACAGCGCGACGGCCGGCACCGCCAGCAGCAGGGACCAGCGATGGCCGCGCTTCATAGCGCAATCCCGACACTAAAGTGCAAGCGCCAGCGCCCCGTGGCCTGGCCGCGCGCCACGTCGAGCCGCAAGGGCCCGACCGGGCTGCGCCAGCGCACGCCGGCGCCCCAGCCGAGGTCGGGCTTCAGCTGGCCGAAGCTTTCGGCCGCCTGGCCGGCATCGACGAAGACCGCGCCCCAGACGCTGGACAGCTCAGCGCTCACCGGCCGGGCCAGCTCGACACTGCCGGTCCACAGCGAGCGGCCGCCCACGGCCAGGCCGCTCTTGAGCGGCCCCAGCGAGCGATAGGCATAGCCGCGCACCGAGTCGTCGCCACCGGCGCGGAACAGCAGGGTCTCGGGGATGCCCACGGCATCGGCGGCCAGCAGCTGGCCGACCTCGGTGCGGGCGCTGGCGAACCAGCCGCCGACCGGCTTGTACCAGCCGAGCTTGAGCAGGGCGCGGCCGAAGATGCCGTTCTGCGCCACGCTGCTGTCGGCGCGGCCCAGGCCCAGTTCCAGCTTGGCCCAATGGCCTTCGGTGGGCAACAGCACGCTGTCCAGGCGGCGGCGGGTCCAGTTGCCGTTGAGCGAGAGGGCGCCGCCGTCTATGCGGCCCGTGGCCGAGCTTTCGCGCGAGCGCAGGGCCTCGACGAAGACCAGGCGCTCGTTCTCCACCGTCTCGCGCAGCCGGCCCAGGCGGATGCTGAAGCTGTCGACGATCTTGTCGCCCGAGCGGTCCTGGGCGCCGCGCAGGGCCATCAGGTTGCGCTGCATGTCGGGCTGCGGGTAGGAGGACAGCTCCAGCTCGGCCGCGCGCAGGTCGCGGCCCAGGTCGAGCTTGGTGCGGGCCCGGATCGGCAGGCCGAAGGGCTGGCGGTGCAGATGCTCGAGCAGCACGCGCTGGCCGGTGTTGGCGTGATAGCCGATGCCGGTGGTGGCCTGCTGGCGCGGCGCCTCGCGCACCCGCACGATCACCGGCGTGGCGCTGGACTGCTCGGCTTCGCGCTGGATGTCTATGGTGACCGCGTCGAACAGCTGGGTCTTGAGCAATCGGTCCTGGAAGTCGAGCAGGGCCTTCTCGCTGTAGGGCTGGCCGGGTTCGAAGCCGGCCAGGCGCTGCACGGCCTCGGCCGGGTAGAACTCCAGGCCCTCGATGCGCAGCTCGCCGAGGCGGAACAGCGGGCCGCTGTCCAAGCTCAGGCTGATGTCCACCGCATGCTCGGCCGGCAGCACGCGCGCGGCGGTGTCGGCCCAGCGGGCCAGCGGATAGCCCTGGGTGCGGGCGCGGGCCAGGGCCTCGCTCTTGGCCGTGGCCCAGCGCGTCTGCGTGAATCGGTACTCGGCTTCCAGCGGCCAGTTGGACTGCAGGGCTTCGCGCAGCGCAGCGCCCTGGGGGCCGGCGACCTCGCCCTCGAAGGCCCAGGCGATGCTGCGGACCCGGCTGGGCGTACCAGGCGTGACCTGGATGCGTATCAGCGGCTTGCTGCTGTCGCGGGCTTCCAGCCTGGCCTCGACCTGGGCATCGAAATAGCCGGCGGTTTCCAGCAGGGCCTTGGCCTGGGCCGGGGCCAGCAGGCGCAAGCGGTCCAGCTCGACGCTGCTCGGTCGCTCGGCCTCGGGCGTGCGTTGGAAGCGGGCCAGGTCCAGGTGCTCTTCAAGCAGCTCGCGCAGATTGGAGGTCGGAGCCTCGATCTGCAGCTCGTAGGCCTGGACCAGCGTGGCTTGCTCGGCCTTGGCGGCCGGCTTCTCTGACTCGCTGCGCAAGAGGGCGCAGCCGCCGAGGCTGAGGGCCAGCGCGGCGCAAAGCAGACGCAGGCCCGTCATTTGGACAGCAGGCGCATGGCCCCTTCCAGGCCGGTCAGCGTCAGCGGGAACATGCGCTGGTGCATCAGCTGCTGGATGAGTGCAATGCTCTGGCGGTACTGCCAGACGCCCTGCGGCTCGGGGTTGATCCAGGCGTACTTGGGGAAGGCATGGGTGAGGCGCTGCAGCCATTCGGCGCCGGCCTCCTCGTTGTTGTATTCCACGCTGCCGCCGGGCTGCAGGATCTCGTAGGGGCTCATGGTCGCGTCGCCCACGAAGATCAGCTTGTAGTCGCGGTTGTACTTGCGAATGATGTCCCAGGTCGGGAACTTCTCGGCGAAGCGGCGGCGGTTGTTCTTCCAGACGAAGTCGTAGACGCAGTTGTGGAAGTAATAGAACTCCAGGTGCTTGAACTCGCTCTTGGTGGCGGAGAACAGCTCCTCGACGCGGTGGATGTGCTCGTCCATGGTGCCGCCCACGTCCATCAAGAGCAGGACCTTCACCTTGTTGTGCCGCTCCGGAATCATGCGGATGTCCAGGAAGCCGGCGTTGGCGGCGGTCTTGTGGATGGTGTCGTCCAGGTCCAGTTCCAGGTCGGAACCTTCGCGGGCAAAGCGGCGCAGCCGGCGCAGCGCCACCTTGATGTTGCGCGTGCCCAGCTCCAGCTGGTCGTCGTAGTCGCGGTAGCTGCGCTGCTCCCAGACCTTGACCGCGCTCTTGTTGCCGCCCTTGCCGCCAATGCGCACGCCCTGCGGGTTGTAGCCGCTGTTGCCGAAGGGGCTGGTGCCGCCCGTGCCTATCCAGCGGTTGCCGCCTTCGTGGCGTTCCTTCTGTTCCTCGAGCCGCTTCTTCAGCGTCTCCATCAGCTCGTCCCAGCCCATCTTCTCGAGGGCGGCCTTCTGCTCGGGCGTGAGGTTGAGCTCCAGGTGCTGCTTCAGCCATTCGGCCGGCACTTCCTTGCTGAAATCGGTCAGCAGCTCCACGCCCTTGAAGTAGGCGGAGAAGGCGCGGTCGAAGCGGTCGAAATGGGCCTCGTCCTTGACCAGGCAGGTGCGGGCCAGGAAGTAGAAGTCGTCCACCGAAGGCGTGCCTTCGTCGCCACCGATCACGCCCTTCTTCAGCGCCTCGATCAGGGTCAGGTACTCCTTGACCGAGACCGGCAGCTTGGCGGCGCGCAGCGTGAAGAAGAAGGGGATCAGCATGGTCGGGCAATTATCGGGATTTGCGGCCCGGGTCGTGGCGTTCCAGCCAGGCGAAGAACTCGCCGTACCAGAGCCGGCTGTTGCGGGGCTTGAGGATCCAGTGGTTCTCGTCCTGGAACCAGACCAGGCGGGCCGGCACGCCGCGGGCCTTGAGCGTGTTGTAGTAGGCCAGGCCCTGGGCGTCGGGCACGCGGTAGTCCAGCGCGCCGTGGACCACCAGGGTCGGCGTCTTCATCGCGCCGGCGTAGCTGGCCGGGCTCTGCTTGGAGATCTGCTTCGCGTCGTCCCAGTACCAGGCGCCCAGTTCGCGGGCATGGCCGCCGTAGACGTCGTCGGCCATCATGGCCTGCCAGTCGAAGCAGCCGGCATGGCAGACATAGGCCTGGTAGCGGCCGGCCTTCAGGTGGCCGTTCATCCAGGCCACCATGTAGCCGCCATAGCTGCCGCCGCTGGCGAACAGCCGGCGCCTGTCGGCCCAGGCTCGCTTGAGCAGCAGGTCGGTGGCGGCCTCGATGTCCTGCATCTCCAGCGGGCCCCAGTCGCCGGTGATCGAATCGAGGAACTGGTAGCCGAAGCCCGAGGAGCCGTGGTAGTTGACGCTGGCCACCACATAGCCCTGGGCGGCGAAGACCTGGTGGTTCCAGCGCCAGTGCCAGCTGTCCCCGAAGGCCGTGTGCGGCCCGCCGTGTATCAGGTGCAAGAGCGGCTGCTTGCGACGCGGGTCGAAGCCGGGCGGGTAGAGCAGCCACATCTGGACCGGCTCGCCTTTGGCGCCCTCGAACCAGAGCTCCTCCTGTTTGCCGAAGCGTTGGCCGGCCAGCTGCTTGTCGTTGAACTGCTCGATGCGCTGCCAGCGCGCCCCTTCGCCTTCCTCGTCGCCCTCGGCTTCGAGCACCGAGAGGCGCGAGGGATGGTCCAGTGCATCGTGGTTGACCAGCAGGGTGCCGGCCTCCAGAGCGAAGCTGGCTGCATGGCCGCCGCGGAAGATCACGAAGGCGGCGCAGGTCTTGACGTCGAAGCGCCAGAGGTGGCGGCGGCCGCGGTCCTCGGCGCAGAACATCAGGCCGAGGTCGTCCTCATCCCAGCGCAAGGGTGCTTCGACCTCATGGTCCCAGTCTTCCGACAGCACGGCCCAATGGCCTTGCGTGTCCAGCACCGCCAGTTGCTTGGGTGCCGTGCTCTTGAGCGCCTGGTGGCTGGCGAGGAAGGCCAGGTGGTGTCCGGCATGGCTGTAGACCGGAGCCGTGAAGTCCCAATCCTTGTCCTGCAGCAGCAGCTGGACGGCGCCGCTGCGGACCTCGATCTCGGCCAGCGCCTGGCAATGGTCCAGGCGCTGCTCGGCCGCGGGATCGAAGGCGAAGACGATGCGGCGGCCATCGGGCGAGATGTCGAAGCCGTCATGGCCCGGGTCGTCGCGGGCCAGCTCGTAGTCCGTGCCCTCGAACAGGTCGCGGGTCTTGCCGGTCTTCAGGTCCAGCACATGCAGATGGGCCACCCGGCCCATGGGGATGAAGTGGTCCCAGAAGCGGTACTGGGCTTCCTCGGTCACCTGGCCGGTCGCCTTGCGATCCTTGTGGGCGGCCCAGGCCTTGGCCTGCGCGGCTGCGCCCTTGAGCCCGGGCCACACCCAGGAGACGAAGGCGATGCGCTGGCCGTCCGGAAACCACTTGAAGCACTCGACGCCGGTGGCCAGCTGGCTGATGCGGCGGGCCTCGCCGCCATCGGGCGGTATCAGGTAGAGCTGGGGCGTCTCGTCCTTCTCGCCCTGCTGCTCGCGGCGGGCGATGAAGGCGATCTGGTCGCCCTGCGGACTCCATTGCGGCGCGCCGTCCTTGTCGCCGCACTGGGTCAGCTCGCGCGGCTCGCCGCCCAGGGTGGACAGCAGATGCAGGCTGGAGCGCGCCTGGTTCTTCTCCATGTCGTAGCGAACCACGCTCGCCACGGCCTGGGCACCGTCGGGGGACAGGCTGGGCGCCCCGACCCGGTCCAGCGCCCACAGCGCATCGATGTCAAAAGGTTTTCTGCCGTTGGCCATAGCAATGCCTATCTATCGAGTGGTGGGCCGAGCGCCGGGCCGCTCCCAAGCCGGCCCGCGTTGGCGATGCTCATGCGGCTCGACGCCGCATGCATCGTCGTCCCCTCGGGGGACCGACCGGGCTTGCTCGCGTTCAGCGGAGCAAGACCGGGCGAGGGGCCTCCGATTCAATCCCTGGGTTTCTCCAGCTGCCATTGCAGATGGGCCTTGATCGTCGGCCATTCGGCCGCCGTGATGCTGTAGACGCAGGTGTCGCGCAGATGGCCGTCGGCCGTGCGCTGGTGGGCGCGCAGGATGCCGTCCAGCTGGGCGCCCAGGCGCTCGATGGCGCGGCGGCTCTGGGTGTTGAGCCGGTGGGTGCGGAACTCGACGGCGATGCAGTCCAGCGTCTCGAAGGCGTGCGTGAGCAGCATCAGCTTGCACTCGGTGTTCAGGCCGCTGCGCTGGACGCGGCGGGCGTACCAGGTGGAGCCGATCTCGACCCGGCGGTGCACCAGGTCGATGTTCATGTAGGTCGTCATGCCGGCGACATGTCCCTCGGCGTCGAGCACGGTGAAGGGCAGCATGGAACCGGCCTTGTGCAGAGCCAGGCGGCGGGCGATCTCGGCTTCCATGCGCTCGGGCGCGGCGACGCTGGTGTACCAGAGCCGGTGCAGCTCGCCGTCGGCGGAGGCCTGCTTCAAGCCCTCCAACTGGTCGGCCGACAGGGGAACGAGGCGGGCGTGGCGGCCCGCGAGGGTGACGGGCTCGAGGATGTTGCCCGCCATCAGCGGTTGTTCCGTTGCATGAAGACCAGCTTCTCGAACAGGGTCAGGTCCTGCTCGTTCTTCAACAGGGCACCGACCAGCGGCGGGATCGTGACCTTGCTGTCGCCCTCGGCGCGCAGCTGCTCGACCGGGATGTCCTCGGCCAGCAGCAGCTTGAGCCAGTCGATCAGCTCCGAGGTCGAGGGCTTCTTCTTCAGGCCCGGCAGATTGCGCACCTCGTAGAAGCTCTTCAGCGCGGCGGCCAGCAGCTCGCCCTTGATGCCGGGGAAGTGCACGTCGACGATGCTCTGCATCGTGGCCGCGTCCGGGAACTTGATGTAGTGGAAGAAGCAGCGGCGCAGGAAGGCGTCGGGCAGCTCCTTCTCGTTGTTCGAGGTGATGAAGACCAGGGGCCGGTGCCGGGCCTTGACCAGCTGGCGGGTCTCGTAGACGTAGAACTCCATGCGGTCGAGTTCGCGCAGCAGGTCGTTGGGGAACTCGATGTCGGCCTTGTCGATCTCGTCGATCAGCAGGGCCACCGGCTGCTCGGCCTCGAAGGCCTGCCACAGCACGCCCTTGACGATGTAGTTGTGGATGTCGCGCACCCGCTCCGAGCCTTCGATGCCGGCCAACTGGCTGTCGCGCAGCCGGCTGACGGCGTCGTACTCGTACAGGCCCTGCTGGGCCTTGGTGGTCGACTTGATGTGCCACTGCAAGAGCGGCATGCCCAGGGTGCGGGCCACTTCCTCGGCCAGCATGGTCTTGCCGGTGCCGGGCTCGCCCTTGACCAGCAGCGGCCTTTGCAGCTTGATCGCGGCGTTGACCGCCAGCATCAGGTCGTCGGTGGCGATGTACTGGTCGGAACCTGCGAATTTCATGGCGTGGATCAAGGACGACAGAGGCGGCGGACCAGTATACGGGCCGCCCTATAATGCCCGCCGGTGTAAGAACAGAACCCTCGGGATCATGAAGAAACTGCTGCAGATTTCGCTCGCCGCGCTGGCCCTGATCGCCGGCTCCGTCCAGGCCCAGGACGTCGCCAATGGCGAGAAGAAGATCGCCATGTGCATCGGCTGCCACGGCATCCCGGGCTACCAGGCCAGCTTCCCCGAAGTCCACAAGGTGCCGATGATCGCCGGCCAGGGCGCCAAGTACATCAGCGCCGCGCTGAACGCCTATGCCAAGGGTGAGCGCAAGCACCCGACGATGCGCGGCATCGCCCAGAGCCTGACCGAGCAGGACATTGCCGACGTCTCGGCCTACTACGAACAGCAGGCCAAGGCGCCGGCCCCGGCCGAAGGCCCGGCTGCCGCCTCGACCGACGTGGCCAAGCTGCTGGAGAAGGGCGCCTGCGCTTCCTGCCACGGTGCCAATTTCAGCAAGCCCGTCGACGGCGCCTATCCCAAGCTGGCCGGCCAGCATGCCGACTACCTGTACGTGGCGCTCAAGGCCTACCAGACCGAGGGCAA
This sequence comes from Pelomonas sp. SE-A7, assembly GCF_030345705.1. Taxonomy (NCBI): domain Bacteria; kingdom Pseudomonadati; phylum Pseudomonadota; class Betaproteobacteria; order Burkholderiales; family Sphaerotilaceae; genus Roseateles; species Pelomonas sp. SE-A7. Next base: position 164,842 of record NZ_JAUASW010000002.1, on the reverse strand, counting down.
CCCCATGGTCGGCCGCGGCAACGCGATCATGGCCGGCCAGGTCAAGCAGTTCAAGCACGAAGAGCTGAAGGCCATCGCCAAGTACATCGCCTCGCTGCCCGGCGAGCTGCGTACGGTGCCGCAAGCCAAGATGCGCTGAAGCAAATGCCAGCCGCGGCCCCGGGTCGCGGCAAGCGTGACAAAGCCGCCTGATCAGGCGGCTTTTTTGCGTTTGATCATGGCGTCCCCATATCGGCCGCGGCTGATACTCGGGGCTTCGGGCTGGGCCGCTTGCTCAGCGGCAAGGCCATGCTCAAGAAGATACCCACGTCTCAGGTCAGGCTAGGCATGTTCATCCAGGCGCTGGACGGGCCCTGGCTGTCGCATCCCTTTTGGAAAACCAAGTTCCTGCTCGGGGATGCCTCCGATCTCGAGGCGCTGCTGCGCAGCCAGGTGCCGGCAGTCTGGATTGACGCCAGCAAGGGCGTCGATGTGGTGGCTGCACCTCAGGGCAGCCCGGTGGCTGCGCCGGCACCTGTGTCAGCTGCGGCTGTACCCCCGCCCGTCGCCTCCGTGCGGGTGCCGGCAGGGGCCGAGATGGAAAAGGCCGCGGCCCTGGTCAATCGCTCGCGCCAGCAGGTGATGAATCTGTTCGGCGAAGCCCGTCTGGGCAAGGCCGTCGATGCCGAGCAATGCCTGCCCCTGGTCGAGGAAGTGGCCAGCTCGGTGGCTCGCAATCCTTCGGCCCTGATCAGCCTGGCGCGGCTCAAGACCAAGGACGACTACACCTACCTGCATTCGGTGGCGGTCTGCGCGCTGATGGTCTCGCTGTCCCGCCAGCTGGGCCTGGACGAGGCGCAGACCCGCGAGGCCGGCCTGGCCGGCCTGCTGCACGACGTGGGCAAGATGATGATGCCGCTGGAGGTGCTGAACAAGCCGGGCCAGCTGACCGACGACGAGTTCACCGTGATGCGCACCCACCCGATGCGCGGCTTCGAGGCGCTGCAGGACGGCTCGGCCGTGCCCGCCTCGGCGCTGGAGGTCTGCCTGCATCACCACGAGAAGATGGATGGCAGCGGCTATCCGCACAAGCAGGCCGGCGAGCAGATCAGCCTGCTGGCTCGCATGGGCGCGGTCTGCGACGTCTATGACGCCATCACCTCCAACCGGCCCTACAAGAACGCCTGGGACGCCGCCGGCTCGCTGCAGCGCATGGCCCAGTGGAACGGGCATTTCGACCCGCGCATCTTCCAGGCCTTCGTCAAATGCGTGGGCATCTATCCGGTCGGCACCCTGGTCAAGCTGCACTCGGGACGGCTGGCGGTGGTGGTGGACCAGCATGCCAGCAACCTGGTGGCGCCCACGGTCAAGGTCTTCTACTCGACCAAGTCGCAGATGCCGATCCCGGTCGAATTGCTGGACCTGACGCGCAGCACCGACCGCATCGTCGGCCGCGAGGCGCCGGGCGACTGGGGCTTCAAGAACCTGGACGAGTTCTGGACCCAGGCCGACAAGCACTGATCCGGCGAGCAGGGCCGGCTTTGGCCCTTTCAAGCAGGCTTTGAGGCCGGGGCCACCGGCCAATACTGGCAGGGACTGTAGAACCGCCTGTTTGTCTGCCTGCCCGTACGTCCGCCATGAAGCCGCCCATCACCCCGGTCCACCTGATTTCCGCTCTGCTGCTGGCCTTGAGCGCCTGTGGCGGAGGCGGCGGAGGCGGCGGCGACAGCAGCAGCGGCGGTGGTAGCAGCGGTGGTGGCACGACCACGGTGACGCTGAGCGGCATTGCGGCCGCCGGCGCGCCGCTGGGCAATGCCAAGGTCACGGTGCTGGACGCCTCGGGCACCTCGCTGGGCACGACCACCTCCCATCCCTCCGAAGGCAGCTACAGCCTGACGCTCAGCAAGACGCCGACCGCGCCGCTGCTGATACAGGTGTCGGGCATGGATGCGGCCGGCAATCCGCAGCTGCTGCATTCCATCGTGAGCAGTGCCGCCTCCAGCATGGTGGCCCATGTGACACCGCTCAGCGATGCCATCGTGGCGCTTTCGCTCGGCAGCGAGCCCCGCACCGTGTTCGCCGCGCCCAGCACGGCCGCGCTGGCGCCCCTCAGTTCGGCGGCGGCGGCCCAGACCTTTCTGAAGACGCTGATCAAGAGCCAGCTGACCGACCTCAAGGTCAGCGATCCCACGACGCTGAACCTGTTGACCGATGCGAGCTTTGCGGCCAACAAGGGCACGCATGACCTGCTGATCGAGAGCCTGCGGGTCGGCTATGTGCGGACCAGCAAGGGCGTGGACCAGCTGCTGCTCGCCAACAAGCTGCAGCCCAACAACCCGGCCGAGGTGCTGGTCGACCTGGCGGTTGCCAAGACCGAGCTGGCCAAGAGCAGCGGTGCCACGCCGGCTACGGCCGTGGTCTCGACGCTGAAGGCGACCACCAGTGCCGCCACGACCCTGGGCAACCTGGGCAGCATGGACGAGCTGGGTGCGGCACTGAACAAGCTGATCTCGCAGGGCCCCGGCTCCACGGCCGTGCTGGCCGATCCGTTGCTGTCGCTCTACACCACGCACGACAGCCGCAGCGCCAACGACCTCGCGCTGCTGCTGGCCGGCTATGCGGTCACCAACCGCCAGCTGGGCCGGTTCACGGTCACCGGCTGCGCCGACGACCAGCTGGCCAGTGGCGACTGCAAGAAGGTGCTGGTGGCCGCGCCGGTCAGTGACAGCACCGGCAAGGTCGTCGAGCTGTTCTTCGACACGCTGAGCTACAAGGCCACGCCGGCCACCGGCATGACCAAGTGGAGCCTGGTCGGCAACGGCCGCAAGCGCGAGCTGGCGGCCAATCCCCTGCACTGGATCGCCTTCGAGCCGGATGGCAGCGTCAGCAGCACGGTGATGCCGAACCCCGCGGCCGGCGTGCAGGTGCTGGTCCAGGCGCTGGACTATGCGACGCCGCCCAACCTGCTGCAGTCCTCGGCGACGGTGCAGACGCCGGGCGGCTACAGCATTCCGCTGGCCTATTGCGGCCGCCTCTATCTCTGCGTCAGCAATGTGCCGGGCTCGACCAGCGCCACGGCCAGCGGCGGCATCGCCGACACGGCCCTGCTGCAGTCCTCGCTGGGCTGGATCGGCAACATGGACGCGCTGCGCAGCGCCAAGTACCAGTTCTCCATGACCGTGGGCACGACGCCGGAGACCAAGGCCGTCTACCTGCGCGCCGAGGTGCCGGCCGAGACGCCGGCCAGCAGCCGCTTCCCCAAGCTCTCGGTGGCGAGCAGCAGCAGCCCCTTCCTGGCCAGCACCGCCCTGGCCGGCTTCACGGCCGACTGGTCCAGCTGGTCAAAGGCCAATCCGGACCTGCGACTGGTCGGCCTGCGCGCCGTGTTCTCCGACAGCAATGGCAACCAGCGCATCGCCGACTATCCGCTGCCGCTGCCGCCCACGACCGAGCTGGTGCTGGGCAAGCCGCCGCTGGCCTTCAATGCCACCAAGCTCGAGTACTGGCTGACGGCCCAGGACAGCCAGGGCCGCCGCCTGTTCAGCCGCTACCTGCCGAAGTTCTGAGTTCGAGGCTGGCTCAGCGCGCCAGCGCGCCGTGCCGCTTCAGGATGGCGGTGTAGCGGCCTTCCCTGACCAGGGCGGCCGTGGCGGCGTCGAAGCGTTCCACCAGGTCCTTGTTCACCGTCTTGCGGCTGAACGCCACCATGTCGGATTCGGTCGAGGCGATCACGGCCGTGGGGCGGATCTGCTCCTCGAGGTTCTCGTTCTTCAGCTCGTACAGGCCCAGGCGCTCGTCGACCACATAGCCGTCGATGCGGCCCAGCCGGGCCATGTGGATCAGGCTGTGGCGCGTGCTGACCATCTGCACCGTAGGCCCGAAGCGCGGATGCTCCAGCAGCTGCTTGAACTCGGGCGCGTAGGAAGCACCGATCTCGGCACCGAGGCGGAAGCCGCTGTCGGGCAGGTCCTTGAGATGCTTGAGGGCCGGCCAGCGCTTGATTGCCTCGACACGGGCGAACAGCACATTGCGATTGCTGCCACGCGGCTGTGCGAACCAGGCATAGGCCTCGCGCTCGGGCCGGCGCAGCGTGCCGGGCAGGGCGTCGAGCCGGCCGTCGCGCAGGTCGACCAGGGCGCGTGCCCAGACCAGCTCGACCAGGCGGGCCTTGCAGCCCATGCGCTGCAGCGCCTCGACGGCGAAATCGACATCGATGCCGGTGATCTGGCCGGCCTTGTCCCGGTAGGCATAGGGCGGGTCGTCGGACCAGCGGACGCTGAGCTCGCAGGCGGCGGCTGGCAGGCAGGCCAGGGCCCCGAGCAGCATGGCACTGCTGATGGCACGCAAACGCACGGGCGAGACAGGGCCTTCTGAGACTGGCGGAAACGGTGAGATTCGAACTCACGGAGGGCGCAAACCCTCGGCGGTTTTCAAGACCGCTGCCTTAGACCACTCGGCCACGTTTCCAGGATGGAGGAGGCGCGATTCTAGCTGCCTGCACCATCGGGGTCTGGCCTCGGCGGCCTAGTAGCTGAACTCACCGTGCAGGGCCACCGAGCGGCCGGGGCCGGGGATCACATGGCCGCTGCTGCCGGTGTTGTACATGTCGAGCACATGAGGCTTGTCGCCGAGGTTGTAGGCATTCAGCCGCAGCGTGAAATGCCCGCTCACGCGGTAGGCGGCCATGGCGTCCACCGTGGTGTAGCCGCCGATCTGGCGGGTGTTGGTGGTGTTGACCACACGGCTGCCCACATGGGTCAAGCCGCCGCTGAAGCTCCATGGCGAAGCGCCGGCGCGGCCTATCCAGAGGCTGGCCGACTGGCGCGGCGCGCTGCTCAGCGGCTGGCCGACCTCCAGCGGGTTGGCCGAGCTCAGGATCTTGCCGCGCAGATAGGCATAGCCGGTGCTCATGCTCCAGTCCTTGTCGAGCCGGCCGACCGCGCCGAGCTCAAGGCCCTGCATGCGCTGCTTGCCGTTCAGCGTGATGAAGTCGTTGGGGTTGGCCGGGTCCTCGGTGCGTGCATTGGTCTTGTCGATGCGGAACAGCGCGGCGCTCAGCAGCAGCTTCTCGCCGATCTCCCATTTGCCGCCCAGCTCGATGGCGCGGCTTTTCTCGGGCGAGAGGTTGCTGCTGTTGGCCGAGTTGGCGGCGTTCGCCAGCGTCAGGGCTTCGGCCGATGGATTGAACGAGCTGCCGGCGCTGAGATAGAGGTTGCTCTTCTCGCTCGGCTTGTAGGCCAGGCTGCCCCGCCAGCTGAGCATGGAGTCGGTGCGGCCGAGGCGGCTGAGCACATTGCCGGTGAAGGTGGTGGAGATCGCCTTGGCATCGGCATGGAAGCGGTCCCAGCGCAGGCCGGCGGTCAGCGACCATCGCGGGTCGAAGTCCACGGTGTCGAACAGGTAGACGGCCTGGCTGTGCGCCGCCACATAGGCATAGGCGCCGGTGCGCAGCACCGAGTAGACATAGGCCTGGGTGGCGTCCGGATGGAACAGGTCGGTGGTGGGGAAGGCCGCCGCCGCCAGTGGCGCCACGGTGGCTGGCGAGGTGCCGGGGTTGTAGGCGCCGCGCGCATAGTTGCCCGAGGTCTCGTAGCCGAACTCGGCGCCCATCACCAGGGTCTGGGTCACGCTGCCGCTTTGCAGCTTCAGGGTCAGGTCGGTCTGGTTGATCCAGCTGGTGTCCTTCTCGTCCAGCGTCTGCAGCTCGTGGTTGATGTTGGCGCTGGTGGCGCTGCTGAAGCGCGGCGCCGAGATGATGGAGTCGCGATAGGTGGAGCCGTACTGCGCATGGTCGCGCAGCACCATGCCGTTGCCGAACTCGTGCCGGTAGTTGAGCGAACCGATGTGGGTGGAGATGAACTCATGGTCCCGGTTCAGCAGTCCGTAGAAATTGCTGAAGGGCACGGGGGCGATCTTGTTGCCGTAGCCGGCCACCGCGGCCACGTTGTTGTTGGCCAGCGGCACGAAGGGGATGCCGAAGTCGGGCATGTTGTCCTGCTTCAGGTGGAACAGGGCAATGGACAGCTGGTCGGGCGTGCCCAGCCCCAGGGTCAGCGAGGGGGCGATGCCCGAGCGCTGGTTGCGCACATGGTCACGCCCCGGTGTGTCGGCCTCGAAGGCCATGGCGTTGACGCGCAGGGCCGCGTCGTTGAGCAGGCCGGCGCCGCCGGACTCGGTGGCGCCCAGCCACTGGTTGAAGTCCAGGGTCAGGCGCCGGTAGGCACCGCTGCCACCGCCCGCCGTGGCGGCCATCAGGTTTTCCTTCTGCGGCTGCTTGGTGACCAGGTTGATCAGGCCGCCGGTCGACCCGCGTCCGCCGAAGGCCGAGGACGGGCCCTTGATCATCTCCACCTGCTCCAGGTTGAAGGGGTCGCGCGAATAGCTGCCGAAGTCGCGCACGCCGTCGACGAAGATGTCCTTGCGGGCATTGAAGCCGCGTATCGACAGGCTGTCGCCCGGCGCGCCGCCGCTGCCGCCTTCGCCGGCCTGCATGCTGATGCCGGGGCTGTTCTTCAGCACCTGGACCAGGTTGGTGGCCGCCTGGTCGCGCATCAGGGCGGCCGGAATCACCAGGGCCGTCTGCGGCGTGTCCAGCAGCGGCTTGGTCTGCTTGACCGAGGACAGCTCGGCCTCGCGCTGGCCCTCCACGGTGACCTTCTGCAGCTTGTTGTCGGCCGGACGGGGCGGGTCGGCAGGGTCGGCCACGGCGCTCGGCGCCTCGGCGCCGATGGCCGGCGCCAGCATCAGGGCCGACAGGGTGAGGCCGGTAGGGATGGGGGCCAGGGTCTTGTGTTGCATGGCGGGATCTCCAGGGCAGGCAATGCCGGGTCGCGGGCGGCGGTGGCCTGGTGCGACATGGCTCGGATGCCCTGGGCCCGCTGCTCGAGCAGCAGGGCCTGGGCCGGACGAAAGGTCTGGCGGCGCAGCAGGGCCAGCGCCTCCAGCGTGCTGGCCACCAGCGGATGCTGGCTGCCGAGCGCGCGCTCGCGCATCGTCAGGACGCGGGCGTAAAGGAATTCGGCCTGGGCAAGCCGGCCTTGGGCCTGGTGCAGCCGGGCCAGGCCATGCAGGCTCTGAGAAATCTCGGGATGGCCGGGCGCCAGGGCCTGCTCGCGCAAGGCCAGCGCGCGGCTGTGGAGTTCCAATGCCTCGGCCTGGCGCCCCTGGTCCAGGCTCAGCTGGGCCAGCAGGTAGAGGCTCATCGCCACATCGGGATGCTGTGAGCCCAGCTGCTGTTCGCGGATGGCCAGCGAGCGGCGGCCCAGCGATTCCGCGCCGACCGGGTCGCCCTCGGCCCTCAGCAGCGCGGCCAGCGTGTGCAGGCTGTTGGCCACCTCTAGGCTTTGCGGCCCGCAGGCCTGCTCGCGCATGGCCAGCGCCCGCCTGTAAAGCAGGCCGGCCTCGGCCAGCCGGTCCTGGGTCTTGAGCAACACGGCCAGGTTGTTCAGCGTAGTGGCCAGCTCGGGATGGGTCGGTCCCAGCGCGACGACCTGGATGGCCAGGGCCTCCTGGTAGAGGCCCTGGGCTTCGCCGTAGCGGCCGCGGATGGCGCAGAGCAGGGCGAGGTTGTTGAGGCTTTGCGCCAGTTCGGGATCCTGCGGCGACAGGGCTTGCCGGCGCAGGGCCAGGGCTTGCCGGTAGAGCGGCTCGGCTTTCTCGTGGTGGCCGCAGCTGGCGTGCAGCGCGGCCAGGTCGTTGAGGCAGCGCGCCCGGTAGCGTGGGTCAGGCCAGGGCGTGCTCTCCACCAGGGCCAGCGCTCTTTCGGCGACGGTCAGTGCCAGCTCGTAGCGCCCCTGCCTGTGCAGGGCCTGCACCTGGGCGCCCAGGAACTCGCAGACGCCGCCCGGTGCCAGGGCGGCGGGGAGTTTGGTGGGCGGGGCCGGGTCCGGGCGCATGAATCCATTGCCGGAAGCACAGGGTGCGAATCAATGTATTGAGAATTATTCACCGCGGCAAGACGGCCGGGACCCACAAGCTTGGGGGGTGGGCATGACCTGGCACCGCCGGTCGGCGCAGGCCCCAGGAACCCGTACCGACTAGCGGCCCGGCTGCTGCGCCTGGTCGCAACGGACCTGGACGACCTCGCGCACCCGGCCCGCCTCATCCAGGCAGGCCGCGCTCAGCGCGCCGCCCCAGACGCAGCCGGTGTCCAGGGCCAGCAGGTCGGGTCGCTGCACCAGGCCCAGCGTCGACCAATGGCCGAACGCAACCGGCTGGCCGACCGTGCGGCGGCCCGGCACTTCGAACCAGGGCATGAAGCCGGCCGGTGCGCTGTCGGCGCCGTCCTTGGCCTCGAAGTCCATGCGACCCTGCGGCGTGCAGAAGCGCAGCCGGGTCAGCACGTTGACGATGAAGCGCAGCCGCTCGATGCCGCCCAGGCCGGCGTTCCATTGGTCGGGTTGGTTGCCATACATCTGGTGCAGAAAGTCGGGCAGTTCTGGGCCGCGCAGCAGGGTCTCGACCTCGCCGGCCAGGCTCAGGGTCTGGGCCGCATCCCATTGCGGCACGACGCCGGCATGGACCAGCAGCCAGCCCTGGCAGCTCACCGCCATGCGCTGCTGGCGCAGCCAGGACAGCAGGGCCTCGCGGTCGGGCGCGTCGAGGATGTCGTGCAGGGTGTCCTTGCGGTGCGGCTTGCGCACGCCCTGGGCGGCGGCCAGCAGATGCAGATCGTGGTTGCCCAGCAGGCAGATGGCGGCATCGCCCAGGCCCTGCAGCCGCCGCAGCGTGGCCAGCGAGGCCGGGCCCCGGTTGACCAGGTCACCCAGCAGATAGAGCCGGTCGCGGGAAGGGGAGAAATCGAGCTTCAGCAGCAAGCGCTCCAGCGCGTCGCAGCAGCCCTGGAGGTCGCCGACTAGATAGTTCATACCGGGATTGTGCTGTCGGAAGCGTGACGTCCATCTGCTACCCTTGCCGGCTTTCTAAACCGACTGCGCCTGACTACGGGTTAACCCCTGGCGCCCTCAATGGATACCGCGCTTCTTCTCTTCCTGATCCTGCTCAACGGGCTTTTTGCCATGTCGGAAATGGCCCTGACCGCCAGCCGCAAGGCGCGCCTGCAGGTCATGGTGGAGAGCGGCGAATCGGGTGCGCAGGCCGCCATGGACCTGCATGAGAACCCGACCCGCTTCCTGTCCACGGTGCAGATAGGCATCACCTCCATCGGGGTGCTGAACGGCATCGTCGGCGATGCCGCCTTCTCCAAGCCGCTGTCGCGCTGGCTGACCGAGACCTTCGGCCTGCATGCCCAGGCGACCGAGGTCGTGTCTACGGCGCTGGTGGTGGTCATCATCACCGTGCTGACCATCATCTTCGGCGAGCTGGTGCCCAAGCGCCTGGGCCAGATCTATCCCGAGACCGTGGCCCGATTGGTGGCGCCGGCGATGAACGGCCTGTCGCTGGTGGCCCGGCCGCTGGTGCGCATGCTCAGCTTCTGTACCGAGGCCACGCTGGGCCTGATGGGCCTGGGCGGCCAGGCCGCGCGCAGCGTGACCGAGGAAGAAATTGCCGCCAGCCTGGAAGAGGGCCTGGATGCCGGCGTGATCGAGGAACACGAGCACCAGATGGTGCGCAACGTGTTCCGGCTGGACGAGCGCCAGATCGGCTCGATGATGATTCCGCGCGCCGAGATCGCCTGGCTGGACGTCGAGGCCAGCAAGGACGAGGTGCTGGCCGTGATGCGCGAGCATGCCTACAGCCGCTATCCGGTCTGCCGCGGCGGCTTGAGCGATGTGCTGGGCGTGGTCTCGGCGCAGGGCCTGCTGCAGCGCTCGCTGAGCGGCGAGCCGCTGTCCCTGAGTGATGGCCTGGTGGCGCCGGTCTTCGTGCCGGAGACGCTGTCCGGCATGGAGCTGCTCGAACATTTCCGCGCTTCGGACGCGCCCCTGGTCTTTGTCGTCGACGAGTACGGCGAAGTGCAGGGCGTGATCTCGGTGCGCGATGTGCTGGAAGCGATTGCTGGCGAATTCAATGCGCCCAGCGATGGCGATGCCTGGGCGGTGCAACGCGCGGACGGAAGCTGGCTGATCGACGGCCTGATTCCCGTGCCGGAGCTGAAGGACCGCCTGGAGCTGAAGGAACTGCCCGAAGAGGACCGTGGTCGCTACAACACCCTGGCCGGCATGATCATGCTGCTGCTGGGGCGCTTGCCGCGCACGGCCGATGTGGTGGAGTGGAACGCGTGGAGATTCGAGGTCGTGGACCTCGACGGCAAACGTGTGGACAAGGTGCTGGTCAGCCGACTGGCGAATGACGGAGATAGAGAATGAGCAACCCCCCCCTGTACGGCAAGCTGGTGCCGTTGGACCGTGAAGTCCACAAGAAGCTGCGCCTGAATGTCGATGCCAACACGGTCAAGCGCGTGCAGACCATGAACTCGCTGTTCGTGGCCGCGGCCGAATTCGCCGAAGCCTGCAAGGAATTCCCCATCGTGTTCGTGCGCGTCGGTGAAGTGCCGAGCGACGGCAGCCGCCAGGCGGTGGCACCGCTGGCCGTGATGGGCCTGAAGAGCGGCAGCAACCGCTTCGTGGACAAGGACGGCAAGTGGACGGCCAACTACGCGCCGGCCTACCTGCGCCGCTATCCGTTCAGCATGGTCCGCGTCGAGGCTGGCAGCGACCAACTGGCCATGTGCTTCGATGCCGACTGGGAAGGCTTCTCGGAGACCGAGGGCACCTCGCTGTTTGCCGAAGACGGCCAGCCGACCGAGTTCCTGGTCAACGCCAAGAACTTCGTCGAGAGCTTCGAGCGCGAGACCGAGCGCACCCGCCTCGCCTGTGACGAGCTGGTCAAGCTGGACCTGCTGCAGGACATGCGCTTCGAGGCCACGCTGCCCAATGGCGAAAAGCTGGACGTCGAAGGCTTCATGGCCATCGACGAGGAAAAGCTGGGCAAGCTGGACGACGCCAAGGTCGTCGAGATCCACCGCAACGGCCTGCTGTCGCTGATCGAGATGCACCGCGTGTCGATGGGCAACATGCCGCGTCTGGCCGGTCTGGAAGGCGTGGCCGCCCAGGCCTGAGCCGGTCCAGCCTGACTCGCAAGGGCCGCCTCAGTGCGGCCCTTTGCTTTTTGTTGTGCCGCGCGCACGACAGGCGCCCGCTTTGGCCGCCGCGGGCTTCGGGCTTCGCTAGCATCGGCCCATGGTCCTTGAAAGCGTGCTCTATGCCCCGGCCATGGATGAGCTGTTCGGCGATGCCGCGCTGATCCAGGCCATGTTCGATTTCGAAGCGGCCCTGGTGCGTGCCCAGGCCGAGCTGGGTCTGATCCCGGAAACCAGTGCGCGCTCGATTGCCAGCCTCTGCCGGGCCGAGCTTTATGACGTGCCGGCCCTGGTCAAGGCTGCCGGCACGGCGGGCACGGTCGCCATTCCTTTGGTCCGGCGGCTGATAGAAAACGTCTCGCTGTTCGACCCGGTCGCCGCTGCCTTTGTCCACCAGGGCGCCACCAGCCAGGATGTGATCGACACCGCCCTGGTGCTGCAGACCCGCAAGGCCTTGCGCCTGATCGAGGCCGACCTGCTGCGCCTTTGCGGCCGCCTGCTGGCGCTGGCCGATGCCCACAAGGGCCAGCCGCTGCTGGCCCGCACGCTGATGCAGCCGGCTCTGGTCACCGGCTGGCGCTGCAAGATCCTGCAGTGGCTGCAGCCGCTCTTGCGCTCGGCGGCCGAGCTGCGCCGCCAGGCCGATGCGGCGCTGCGCCTGCAACTGGGTGGCGCGGCCGGCACGCTGGCGACGCTGGGCCAGCATGCCGATGCGGTCTGCCACCAGGTCTCGGCCCAGTTGCAACTGCCGCTGAGCAACGGGCCCTGGCATGTGCAGCGCGACCGCTGGGTGCGGCTGGGCGCCGAGCTGGGTGTGCTTTGCGGCAGCCTGGGCAAGATCGGACGCGACCTGGCGCTGATGTCGCAAGCCGAGGTCGGTGAACTGGCCGAGGGCCAGACGCCCGGCCGCGGTGGCTCCAGCGCCATGCCGCAGAAGCGGAATCCGGTCGGCGCCATGGTGGCCCTGGCGGCGGCGCAGCGGGCCCCGCATCGCGTGGCCTGCCTGCTGTCCTGCATGGTGCAGGAGCAGGAGCGGGCCCTGGGCGGCTGGCAGGCCGAGCAGGCGGAATGGAGCGGCCTGCTGCTGAGCTGCCATGGCAGCGTTCATGCACTGGCCGACGCCTTCGAGCATCTGCAGGTGTTTCCGGCGCGCATGCTGGAGAACATCGACGCCCAGCAGGACCTGGTGTTCGCCGAAGGCCTGCGCCAGCTGCTGACCCGCGAACTGGGCCGACCGGTGGGCGAGGAGGCGATTGCCGAGCTGATCGCCGGCGTACAGGCCGGCCGCGGGCCGCTGCGCCTGCTGGCCCAGGAGCTGCTGCGCCGGCTGGGCCATCTGCCTGGGCGCGTCGCGCCGGCCGATCTGGAAATGCTGTTCGACGTCCATGCCACGGCGCGCGCCGCCGAGGCCCGGCTGCAGCCCTGGCTCCAGCAGGCGCGCGGCGAGTTCAAGTCGCTGCAGCAAGGCGGAGGGCCTGGCCATGAAGGATGACGGACAGCGGCGCGACGATTTCGAGCGCGGCCTGGCCATGCGCCGGGCCACGCTGGGCGAGGACTGGGTGCGCCGTTCCACCGAAGGCGCGACCGCCTTCACCGCCGAGTTCCAGGACTTCATCACCCGCTATGCCTGGCAGGACGTCTGGACCCGGCCAGGCCTGCCGCATCAGACGCGCCGCCTGCTGGTGCTGGGCATGACCATGGGCCTGGCGCGCTGGGAGGAATTCGAGCTGCACTGCCGCGCGGCGATACGCGGCGGCGTGCCCGTCGAGGCGATCAAGGAAACCCTGTTGCAGGGCGCGATCTACTGCGGCGTGCCGGCGGCCAACACCGCCTTCAAGCTGACCCAGCAGATCCTGGTGCAGGAGGGCCTGGCCCCGCTGCCCGAGCCGCTCAGCCCTGAGCGCCGGCCCAGCCGCCAGCAGACCTTCAGCAGCCCGCAGCTGAGCCTGGTGCTGCAAGGCGAAGGCGAGCGCATCCCGCTGGTGTTCAGCCATGCGCTGGGCCTGGACCTGCATCTGTGGGACGGCTGCGCCACGCATTTCGCGGCACTCGGCCATCCGACGCTGCGCTACGACCAGCGCGGCCATGGCCGCTCGGCGCGGCCGGCCGGCCCCTGTTCGCTGGACCAACTGGTGCAGGACGCCATTCGGCTGATCGAGGAATGGGGCCGCGGCCCGGTGGTCTTCGTCGGCCTCAGCCTGGGCGGCATGGTGGGGCAGGGCCTGGCGCTGGCGCGGCCCGACCTGCTCAAGGGCCTGGTGCTGGCTCACACCACCGCCCAATACCCGCCCGAGGCCCAGGCCGCCTGGGCTCAGCGCATCGCGGCAGTGGAGGCAGGCGGCATGGCGGCGGTCGTGGAGCAGATCGTGGATCGCTACCTTGGAGCTGACGCGTCCTTGTCGGAGTTGCGCGAGGGACTTCGTGCCACGTTGCTGGCCCAGGATCCGCAGGCCTATATGGCGGCGGCGCATGCGGTGTGCTCGGTCGACTACCTGGGCCGCCTGGCGGCCTTGCGCTGCCCGACCCTGGTGATCGCCGGTGGTCGCGACCCAGGCGCCACGCCGGCCATGGCCGAGGCAATGGCCGGCCGCATCGCCCGGGCCCGGCTGGCCTTGCTGCCGGCTGTCGCCCATTTAGGCGTCATGGAAGACCCTGAGGCATTTGAAGCCTTGCTGGGGGAATTCGTTTCTTCCCTGTCCTGAGGGCCTCTCCGGCCCGGCTATGCTGGGCGCTCTATGCACCGTCGCCACCTGCTGCTCGGCTCGGCCGCCACTTTGGCCCTGCCAGGCCTGAGTTCTGCCGCCACCCGTTCCTCCTTCGTCCATGCCGAGGCCTCGGTGGCCTCGCTGTCCCAGGCCATGGCGGCCGGCAAGCTGACGTCCGAGCGCCTGGTGCAGGACTACCTGGCCCGCATCGCCGCGCTCGACAAGGCCGGCCCGCGCCTGAACAGCGTGATCGAGCTCAATCCCGAGGCGCGCCAGATTGCCCGGGCGCTGGATGCCGAGCGCAAGGCCGGCAAGCTGCGCGGCCCGCTGCACGGCATTCCGGTGCTGCTGAAGGACAACATCGCCACCGGCGACCAGATGCACACGACGGCGGGCTCGCTGGCCTTGGCCGACCTGCGCGTCAGCCGTGATGCCCACCTGGTGCAGCGCCTGCGCGCCGCCGGTGCCGTGATCCTGGGCAAGACCAATCTCAGCGAATGGGCCAATATCCGGTCGACCCGCTCGGTCAGCGGCTGGAGTGGCCGCGGCGGGCTGACCCGCAATCCCTATGCGCTGGACCGAAGCACCAGCGGCTCCAGCTCGGGCACCGGCGCCGCGATTGCGGCCGACCTCGCCACGCTGGGCGTGGGCACCGAGACCGACGGCTCCATCGTGTCGCCGGCCTCGATCTGCGGCCTGGTGGGCCTGAAGCCGACGATGGGCCGGGTCAGCCGCGACGGCGTGATTCCCATCGCCCACAGCCAGGACACGGCCGGCCCCATGACCCGCAGCGTTGCCGACGCGGCCTTGCTCTACGCAGCGATGTGCGGCCCCGACGCCGCCGATGCGGTCACGCAGGGCGCGCCGACGGCGGCCGGGCGCCTGGACCCGGCTTCGCTCAAGGGCGCGCGCCTGGGCGTGGCCCGCAACTACTTCACCGGCTTCGATGAGGCCGATGCCGTGATCGAAGCGGCCATCGCCAAGCTGCGCGAGCTGGGCGCCGAGATCGTCGACAACATCGAGCTGGCGCCGGTCGGCTACGGCGATCCCGAGCTGTCGGTGCTGCTGTACGAGCTCAAGGCCGACCTGGCCCAGTGGCTCAAGACTTTTGCGCCCGGCCACAAGATGCAGACGCTGGCCGATGTGATTGCCTTCAACAAGGCGCATCGCGACAAGGAGATGGGCTGGTTCGGCCAGGAGCTGTTCGAGAAGGCCGAGGCCCTGGGCGATTTGTCCGCGCCGGCCTATCGCGAGGCGCTCGCAGCCTGCGGCAAGGGCGCGCGGGAAGAGGGTCTGGACAAGGCCATCAAGGCCCATCGGCTCGATGCACTGATCGCGCCGACCGGGGGGCCGGCCTGGCTGATCGATCCCGTGGCCAGCGACCACTATGGCGCCAGCTTCTCGACGCCGGCCGCGGTGGCCGGCTACCCGCACCTGACGGTGCCCGCCGGCTTCGTGCGCGGCCTGCCGCTGGGCCTGTCCTTTGTCGGACCGGCCTGGAGCGAGTGGAAACTGCTGTCCTACGGTCAGGCTTTTGAGCAGTCCACCCGGCATCGCCGCCCACCTGGCTTTGTCAAGAAGACCGTACCTTGATGAATCGCAGGAATGTTGTGCTGATGATGCAAAGCCCGGCCGATATGCAAGCTAATGTGTGCGGGCCGTGGCCGATATCGCGATCACTTGTTACAGCGCCGACGGCAAATGCCGATCACATGAGAAGCCAGGGAGCCCGCTGCCACGAAGAGTCCGTAAGGAATGTGACGAGGTGTAATCGCAGGCCTATTGCGGGCCTGTCACCCGCTTCCTATAGACTGGGCCGCAGCAAAGAGAGTTGGGGATTGATCCGATGAATTCCGTACCTGAAATCCAGATCCAGACTTCGGTCAGTCACCATCCCTTTCCCCTGCACAGCAATCTCGTCAGCGACTCCGCCGAGCGGCTTCGAAGCCTGGCCCTGATCCAGCGCCGCTATGCGCAGCGGGGTTATGTCACCAAGGGCATGGATCCCAGCCACGACGAGCTGACCACCTTCAGTCTCGGCCTGTCGGACACCATGTCCGGCACGCTCAGCGTGCGCTTCGACGGCCCCAACGGCCTGGGCGCCGACGAGGTCTTCGGCGCCGAGCTGGACGAGCTGCGCCAGGACGGAAGAAAGCTCTGCGAATTCACCCGCCTGGCAATGGAAGAAATGGAGCAGCCGTCCAAGGACGCGCTGGCCCGCCTGTTCCAGACCGCCTATGTCTTTGCCCACCGCCGCCGCCATGCCGAGCTGCTGGTGATCGAGGTCAACCCGCGCCATGTGGTGTTCTACCGCCGCATGCTGGGCTTCAAGGTCATGGGCGAGACCCGCTTCAACGAGCGGGTGCGCGCACCGGCCGTGCTGATGGTGCTGGACCTGGAACATGCCCGCCAGGAGATCGACCGAGTGGGCGGCAGCGCGGCCCGCGGCGAGCCGGCCCGCTCGCTCTACGCCTACATGTTGCCGACCGAGCAAGGCCTGCAGCTGGTCTGAGAAGGCCGCTTGCTAGCGCCAGCCCAGCTGGCGCGACAGCTCACGCCCCGAGGCGAGCAGCTGCAGGGCGGCGCTGCCGGCCGGATCCAGGTCGATGGCGGCGCTGGGGCCGATCACCGTCAGGCTCAGCACGATGCGGCCCGCCTCATCGAACACCGGCGCCGCCAAGGCACTGACGCCGGGCACCACACCATCCCTTGAGCTCGCGAGTCCGAGCTCGCGCACCTCGGCCAGCAAGGCCTTGTCCAGCCTGGCCGCGGCGCGCCCTTCGGCGGCGGCCTCCATGGCCAGCGCTGACACCACCACTTCGCGCGGCAGATGGGCCGCGAACAATCGGCCCGAGGCCGTGCCCGTCAGGCTCATCACCGTGCCATGGCGCATGCTGATGTGGACCGGGCTTGGCGCCTCGGCCACGCGGACTATGGTCGGCCCGCGATTGCCCCAGACAGCGATGGCCACGGTATGGCCCAGGCTGATCGCCAGCTCCTCGATGCGCGGCGTGGCCAGGCGCACCGGGTCGTACTGCTGCAGCGAGATCAGGCCCAGCTGGAGGGCCAACGGGCCCAGGCCGTAGCGGCCGCCTTCCTGTTCCACCAGGCCCAGCTTGATGAAGCTGACCAGGTAGGGATGGGCCTTGGCCGGCACCATGCCGGCCTCGCGGGCCAGGTCCTTCAAGGCCATGGGCCGGCCCTGGGCCGCCAGCGCGATCAGCAGCTGGCCGCCGACCTCGACGCTCTGGATGCCCCGCGGTCCACCACGCTCGGCTTCTTGGTTTTCGCTCATGGGCCGCGAGGCTAGCAGAGGCTCCAATCCCCTGGCAAGAAAATTCGTTATAGACGAATCGATTTGCTTTTGGTTAAATTGCGGCCTCGCCAGAGCAGAGGCCATCCATGAGCCAGACCAGCAAGACCTTCGCCTCCCAGGCCGACCTGGAGGAAAAACGGGTCAGCTTCGACAAGCTGTCCGAGCATGCCTATGCCTACACGGCCGAGGGCGACCCCAACACCGGCATCGTCATGGGCGACGACGCGGTGATGGTGATAGACACCCAGGCCACGCCGGTGATGGCCCAGGACGTGATACGCCGCATCCGCGAGGTCACGGACAAGCCGATCAAGTACGTGCTGCTGAGCCACTACCACGCGGTGCGCGTGCTGGGCGCCTCGGCCTACAAGCCCGAGCATGTGATTGCCAGCCAGGACACCTTCGACCTCATCGTCGAGCGCGGCGAGCAGGACAAGGCCAGCGAGATCGGCCGCTTCCCGCGCCTGTTCCAGAACGTCGAATCGGTGCCTCCGGGCCTGACCTGGCCCACGCTCACCTTCACCGGCAAGATGACGCTGTGGCTGGGCAAACTCGAGGTGCAGATCCTGCAATTGGGCCGCGGCCATACCAAGGGCGACACGGTGGTCTGGCTGCCGCAGGACCGGGTGCTGTTCTCCGGTGACCTGGTCGAATTCGATGCCACGCCCTATGCCGGCGATGCCTATTTCCAGGACTGGCCGCAGACGCTGGACCGTCTGGCCGCGCTGAAGCCGGCCAAGCTGGTGCCGGGTCGCGGCGCGGCGCTGCAGACGCCCGAGCAAGTGCAAGCCGGCCTCGAGGGCACTCGCGCCTTCGTCTCCGAGCTGTATGCCGCCGTCAAGGCCGGCGTGGCCGCGGGCCGCGACCTGAACCGGGTCTACCGCGAGGCCTATTCGCAGCTGGAAGGCAAGTACGGCCACTGGGTCATCTTTGCCCACTGCATGCCGTTCGACGTGACCCGCGCCTTCGACGAGGCCAGCGGCCATGTGGACCCGCGCATCTGGACCGCCGAACGCGATATAGCAATGTGGAAGAGCCTGGAGGGGCAGTGAACATCATGGAAAAGATTGAACGCATTCATCACGTGGCCTACCGCTGCCTGGACGCCAAGGCCACGGTGGAGTGGTACGTCAAGCACCTGGGCATGGACTTCGTGCTGGCCATCGCCGAGGACAAGGTGCCTTCGACCGGCGCCGACGACCCCTACATGCATGTCTTCCTCGACGCCGGCCAGGGCAATGTGCTGGCCTTCTTCGAGCTGCCCAAGGCGGCCAGCATGGGTCGCGACGAGAACACGCCGCAGTGGGTGCAGCACATTGCCTTCAAGGTCGAGAACTACGAGGCGCTGGAGACGGCCAAGGCCCGCCTGGTGGCTGCCGGCATCGAGGTGCTGGGCCCGACCGACCACACGATCTTCAAGAGCATCTATTTCTTCGACCCCAATGGCCACCGCCTGGAGCTGGCGGCTGACGTGGGCACGCCCGCCATGTACAAGTCGCTGGACGAGTGCAAGTGGGAGATGCTGAACGAATGGGCCGCCACGCGCCGCGCGCCCAAGCATGCGGCCTGGATGCACGACAAGTCGCTGGCCTCGCCCACCTGAGCCGGCGGCTGCCATGCAGTCCACATTCAGCTACCCCGAGTACGCCTACCGCCGCAGCGAAGAGCAGGCCAGCGGCGCGCTGCGCCGCCATGCGGTCGTCATCGTCGGTGCCGGTCCGGTGGGCCTGACGCTGGCGCTGGACCTGGCCTCGCGCGGCCAGGCTGTGGTGCTGCTGGACGACAACAACAGCGTGTCCAGCGGCTCGCGCGCCGTCTGCTATGCCAAGCGGCCGCTGGAGATCTGGCGCCGGCTCGGCGTGTCGAGCGAGCTGCTGGAACGCGGCGTGCGCTGGCAGGTCGGCAAGGTCTTCTTTGGCGACAGCCTGGCCTACCAGTTCGACCTGCTGCCCGAGGCCGGCCACCAGCTGCCGGCCATGATCAACCTGCAGCAGTACCACCTGGAGCAGCGGCTGGTCGAGGCAGCGCTCGACCAGCCGCTGATCGACCTGCGCTGGAAGCACCGCGTCAAGGCGCTGGAGCAGGGCGACGAGTTCGCGACGCTCACGGTCGAGACGCCCGATGGCGAATTCCGGATGCAGGCCGACTGGCTGGTGGCTTGTGATGGCGCGAGCAGCGATGTGCGGCAGATGGTGGGCGCACCGTTCACCGGCCAGGCTTTCCAGGACCGCTTCTTGATCGCCGACGTCGTCATGAAAGCCGACTTCCCGACCGAGAGATGGTTCTGGTTCGACCCGCCTTTCCACCGCGGCCAGTCGGTGCTGCTGCACAAGCAGGCCGACAACGTCTGGCGCATCGACTTCCAGCTCGGCTGGCAGGCCGACCCGGCGGAAGAGAAGAAGCCCGAGAACGTGATCCCGCGGATTCGCGCCATGCTGGGCCCGGACGCGGACTTCGAGCTGGAATGGGTCTCGGTCTACCAGTTCGCTTGCCGCCGCATCGACCGCTTCCGCCATGGCCGGGTGCTCTTCGCCGGCGACTCGGCCCACCAGGTCTCGCCCTTTGGCGCTCGCGGCGCCAACAGCGGCGTGCAGGATGCCGACAACCTGGCCTGGAAGCTGGCGGCCCTGCTGCGCGGCGAAGCCAACGAAGCCCTGCTCGACAGCTACGAGCAGGAGCGCTCGCTGGCGGCCGACGACAACCTCTCGAACTCGACCCGCTCGACCGACTTCATCACACCCAAGAGCCGGGCCTCGCTGCGGCTGCGCAATGCGGTGCTGGAGCTGGCGCGCACCGAACCGTTCGCACGGCCCCTGGTCAACAGCGGCCGGCTTTCGACGCCGACGCCCTATGTCGATTCCGCGCTCAACACGCCCGATGCCGAGGCTTTCGAAGGCCGCATGAAGCCAGGTACGGCCTGCGCTGATGCGCCGCTGAAGACGGCCGACGGCCGGGCGGCCTGGCTGCTCGACCACCTGGGCCAGGGCTTCACGCTCTTGAGCTTCGGGCCTGCACCGGCGGTCCAAGGTCTGCACCTGCTCGAAATCGGCCGCGAGCTGATTGACGAGCAGGTCCTGCTGGCGCAGCGCTACGACGCAAGGCCCGGCACCGTCTACCTGATCCGGCCGGACCAACATGTGGCCGCACGCTGGCGAAGCTTCGATGCCGCGGCCGTGCAAGCCGCGCTGGACCGAGCCCTGGCAAGGAGTAGCGCATGACAGGCCTGATACGAACGCCCAACATCCCCGACCCCGACGGCTTCTACGAGCAGCTGATCGCGGCCCAGCGCGAGCTCAGCGACGAGCAGGCCGACCTGCTTCTCGCCAAGCTGGTGCTGATCCTGGCCAACCAGGTCGGCGACCGCGAGATCCTGGCCGAGGCGATTGCCCTGGCCCGCACGAACACCCTGACGAACCCCTGAACCGTCCCATGAACATCCAGACCGATACCACGCACGACCCCAAGGCCACGAGCTGGGTGGAGAGTGCCAATGCCGCCGAGAGCGAATTTCCGATCCAGAACCTGCCGTTCGGCGCCTTCCGCCGACGCGGCAGCGACGAGGCCGCGCGCATTGGCGTGGCCATTGGCGACCAGATCCTGGACCTGCAGCGGGCCCTGCAGCAGGGCGGCTGGAGCAGCGCCATCCAGGGGCTGCTCCAGCCCTTGGCCCAGGGTGACCTGAATGCCCACATGGCCCGCAGCGCCGAGGAGCGGCTGGCCTTGCGCCATGCGCTGTTCGAGGCCTTGCTGAGCGGCTCCGAGCAGGAGGCGGCACTGCGCGGAGCCTTGGTCGCGCAGGCCGATGCCGAGATGCTGCTGCCTTGCCGCATCACCGACTACACCGACTTCTACACCGGCATCCATCACGCCACCACGGTGGGCAAGCTGTTCCGTCCGGACAATCCGCTGCTGCCCAACTACAAGTGGGTGCCCATCGGCTATCACGGCCGCAGCTCGTCCATCGTGGTCAGCGGCACCGGCATCCGCCGGCCCTGGGGCCAGCGCAAGGCACCGGACGCGGCCGAGCCCACGTTCGCACCCAGCCAGCGGCTGGACTATGAGCTGGAACTGGGCGCCTTCGTGGCCGGCGGCAATGCCCTCGGCGAGCCGATTGCGATGGAGAAGGCCGAGCAGCACCTGTTCGGGCTCACGCTGCTGAACGACTGGTCGGCCCGCGACATCCAGCCCTGGGAATACCAGCCGCTGGGCCCCTTCCTGGCCAAGAACTTCGGCACCACGATCTCGCCCTGGATCGTCACCATGGAAGCGCTGGCGCCGTTCCGCACCGCCTTCGAGCGGCCGGCCGAAGATCCGCAGCCGCTGCCCTATCTGGACTCTGCGCAGAACCGTACTCAGGGCGCCTTCAACATCGAGCTGGAGGTCTGGATAGAGACGGCGGCCATGCGCGCTGCCGGCCTGCCGGCCGAGCGGCTTTCGCAGTCCAACTTCCGCGATGCCTACTGGACCTGGGCCCAGATGCTGACCCACCATGCCAGCGGCGGCTGCAACATGAACCCCGGCGACCTGCTGGGCAGCGGCACGCAGAGCGGGCCCAGGCCGGAGCAGGGCGGTTCGCTGCTGGAGCTGAGCCTGGGGGGCAAGCAGGCGATCCGGCTCGCCAACGGCGAGACCCGGACCTTCCTGCAGGACGGTGACCGCCTGATGCTGCGCGGCCGGGCCGTGGCCGAGGGCGCGCGCAGCATCGGCTTCGGCGAATGCAGCGCGGAGATGCTGCCCGCGCGCTGAAGGCCGCTGCTTACTTGGCCTTGGCCGGCGTATCGATCGCCTTGGGCGCCGAGACCTCGACCGAGCCGCGCACCGAGCGGTAGGCCGACTTCTCGGCGATGTCGAGCAGCTTGCCCATCATGTCGGCCATGGACATCTGCTGGCCCACGTCCAGCGAGGCGGCGTCCGGATCGTGGTACTTGACGCTGTCCAGCTGCGGCTTGCGCGACAGCACCTTGAGCGTCTGCGCGTCCAGCGTCACGCGATCGAAGAAGAAATAGGGCGCGACGTAGGTCGAGTACTTGCCGGCCTCACCGGTCTTCGGGTTGACCGTCTTGTAGTCGCCGTTGCGCTCGCTGACCTCGTTGACCGTGCCTTCCGAGTCGATGTCGAACGAGGTGGCGGCCAGCGGCTGCACATAGATGCCGATGCCGCTGAGCTTGCCGGCCATGCCCTTGGTGCCGCGCCAGGAGTAGTGGGGGACGATGGCTTCGATGCGGTCCCATTGCTTGCGTTCGGGCGCGGCCATCAGGTACTTGCGCAGCTCGTCCAGCAGCAGCTCGTTGCGGTCCCGGGTATTGGCCTTGTCCAGGACCTCGGCGAATTCCGCCGGCGGGTTCCAGCTCAGCAGCACGCGCTGGGTCTTGGGCTCTTCCAGCTCCAGCGCGCGATCCAGGCCGCGCAGCACGGCGTAGTTCAGCTGCTGGCCCTGGGTCTGCACCGTCTGGCGCTTGAACGGGTCGGTGTGGCTGCCGGTGCTGGGGCGCTGGCGGACGAAGCTGATCTGGTCGCCGACCGCGGCGATCAGGGCCACGGTGGTCGGTGCCTCGGCCTGGACCCGTTGGGCCCAGACGGAAGTCATGGGCAGCAGGGCTGCTAGTGCGACAAGCGAAAGACGACGGCGAAGCTGCATGGGTTCCTCCTGATGCTGTTGTTTTGTGTTCTGACCAAAAAAAGTTCCGGCTCTTCCTGGAACAAGGATCCGGCCGGTGCGGATTCTCTTAGAAAACTAACGGGGCGCCGAGGCGGGCGGCGTGATTGCACGGGCCGGCCCCACCTCGACCTCGCTCTTGCCGCGCACCGACTGGAAGGCCGAGCGCTCGGCCAGGTTGAGCAGCCGCTCGAACATGTCCTTGACCGGCAGCTGCTTGGCCACGTCGATCGCGTCGGAATAGGGGTCGCTGTACTTGACGTCGTCGTACTGCGGCTTGCGCGAGAGCACGGCCAGGGTCTTGGCGTCCAGCGTGATGCGGTCGAAGTAGAAATAGGGCGCGACGAAGGTCGACTCCTTGCCGGTCTCGCCGGTCTTGGGATTCACCGTCTTGAGCTGGCCGTCGTTGACCGTGCTTGAAGACACGTCGCCGTTCTCGTCGAACTCGACCGTGCCGGACTGCAGGGGCTGGACGTAGATGCCCATGCCGCCGAGCTTGCCGGCCATGCCCTGGCGCTCCAGATGCGAGTAGCGCGGCAGCACGGCCTCGATGCGGTCCCAGTCCTGCCGCTGGGGCATGGCGCGCAGATGTTCGCGCAGGGCATCCAGCAGCAGCTCATCGCGCTTGCCGCCGTAGCTCTTGTCGATGGCGGCGGCGGTTTCGGGCGGCGTGCTCCAGCGCAGCATGATGCGCTGCGAGCCCGGCTCTTCGAGTTCCAGCGCCTTGTCCAGGCCGCGCAGCACGGCGAAGTTCAGGGCCTGGCTGTTGATGGGGACGGACTGGCGCCGGAAGGGTTCGATGTGACCGCCCGTGCCTTCGCGCTGGCGCACATAGCTGAGCTTGTCGCCGACGGCGGCGACCAGGGCGATCACGGCGGGCTTGGGAGTCTGCGCCAGGGCCGCCAGCGGCTGCAGCAGGATGATGGCGGCGAACAGCGGACTCAGGATCGCGGACTTCATGGAGCGTCTCCTAGTAGGGGCTCTGGCGGGCTCTTGTCGCGGCGCAGCATAGCAGCGGGTTTCCGGGGATGACCAAGGCCATGGGCGAGCTGCGCAAGGGCAAACGCCAGTGCCGGGCTGCGGGTCCGCACCTACCATCCTTGCTCGGGTGGCCTGCAAGCTAGAAGGAGACTGAGCATGAGACTGATGACTGCCAAGCAATCGCTGTTCGGCCTGGTCCTGGGTATCGCCAGCTCGCTGGGCCTGGCCCAGGAGGTGACGCTCAAGGTCCACCATTTCTGGCCGCCGGGCGCCATGCCGCCGACCAGGATCCTGCAGCCCTGGTGCGACAAGATCGCCGCCGACTCGGCCAACAAGCTCAAGTGCCAGATCTTCCCGGCCATGCAGCTGGGCGGTTCGCCCCCTCAGCTGATCGACCAGGCCAAGGACGGCGTGGTCGACATCGTTTTCACGTTGCCGGGCTACACGGCCGGCCGCTTCCCCATCATGGAGGTGTTCGAGCTGCCCTTCATGACCAACTCGGCCGAGGCGGCGGCGCGCGCGGCCTGGGACTACTACGGCAAGTACGCCAGCAAGGAATTCACCGGCCTCAAGCCGCTGATGTTCAGCACCCATGACGAGGGCTATCTGCACAGCCGCGAGAAGCAGATCAAGAGCATGGCCGACCTCAAGGGCATGAAGCTGCGTGCGCCGACCCGCCAGACCAACAAGCTGCTGGCCTCGCTGGGCGCGACGCCGGTGAGCATGCCGCTGCCGGGCGTGGCCGATGCGGTCAGCAAGGGCACCATCGACGGTTTCGCCCTGCCCTGGGAGGTCATCCCTTCGGTCAAGCTGCACGAGATGGTCAAGTACCACACCGAGACCGATCCCTCGCGGCCGGCGCTGTACAGCGCGGTCTTCATCCTGGCCATGAACCAGGCGAAATACGACAGCCTGAGCCCCGAGCTGAAGGCCGTGATAGACCGCAACTCCGGCGCCCAGCTGTCGCAGCATGCGGGCCGCATCTGGGACGAGAGCCAGGCCGTGGGCCGCAAGCCGGCCATGGACCGCGGCAACGTGTTCTACACCGTGCCGGCGGCCGAGGTGGACCAGTGGATCAAGGCCAGCCATCCGCTGTATGACGACTGGGTGGCTGACATGGACAAGCGCGGCCTGCCCGGCAAGCAGATGCTGCAGGACGCCCAGGCCCTGCTGGCCAAGTACAAGAAGTGATCTGGCTGCGGCGCCTGGCGCTGTGGAGCGCGCTGGCCGGTTGCCTGGCCGGCTGCGCCGTGGCCTTGCTGACCGTGCTGAGCATCGTCGGCCGGGCGCTGTGGTCGCGGCCGATTCCTGGTGACGTGGAGCTGAGCCAGTTCGGCATCGCGCTGTGCATCGCGCTATGCCTGCCCTGGTGCCAGCTGCAGCGGGCCAACATCATCGTGGACTTCTTCACCCAGAAGGCGCCGCCTCGGGTGAACCGCGTGCTCGATGCCGTCGGCTCGCTGCTGCTGGCGGTGATGGTCGGCCTGCTGGCCTGGCGTTCGGCGGTCGGTGCGCAAGCGGTGCGCGAGGCCGGCGAGATCACGATGATCCTGGCTCTGCCGATGTGGCTCAGCTATGCGACGCTGTCGCCGGGCCTGGCACTGACGGCCGTGATCGCATTGGTCCAGGCGGCCGGCCGTATGGAGGCTCGATGAGCGGCGGCAGCGTGGGACTCTGGATCTTCGTGGCCATGCTGGCGCTGATGGCGCTGCGCGTGCCCATCGCCGCGGCCATGTTCATTCCGGGCGCGGCCGGCTACTGGCTGATGACCAGCGATCTGGCCCTCTTGAACCTGCTCAAGGGCTCGGCCGTGGCGCGGCTTTCGGTCTACGACCTGTCGGTGATTCCGCTGTTCCTGCTGATGGGCCAGTTCGCCACCCAGGGCGGCCTGAGCCGGGCGCTGTTCCGCGCCGCGGCGGCCTTCGTCGGCCACCGGCGCGGTGGCCTGGCGATGGCGGCCATCCTGGCCTCGGCCGCCTTCGGCGCGGTCTGCGGTTCCTCGGTCGCCACCTGCGCCACCATCACGCAAGTGGCCTACGGCGAGATGAAGAAGGGCGGCTACCACGGCCGGCTTTCCACCGCGGTGCTGGCCACCGGCGGCACGCTGGGCATCCTGATCCCGCCCTCGGTGCCCTTGGTGGTCTACGCCATCCTGACCGAGCAGAACATCGCCAAGCTGTTCGCCGCCGCCTTCGTGCCCGGCCTGATCGCCACCGCCGGCTACCTGGCCGTGATCGCAATCTACTGCCGGCTGCGGCCCGAGCTGGCGCAACCGAGCGAGCGCCAGGCCTGGCCGGCGCGCTGGAAGGCTCTGTGGGGCGTGTGGCCGCTGGTGGCGATCTTCGTGCTGGTGTTCGGCGGCATCTATGGCGGCCTGTTCTCGCCGACCGAAGGCGCGGCGGTCGGCGCCATCTGCACTTTCGCCAGCGGCGCCTTGAGCGGCGAGTTGCGCTGGGAGGGCCTCAAGCGCAGCTTCCTGGGCACGGCCGAGACCTCGGCCATGGTGTTCATGATCTTCCTGGGCGCCGACATGATGAACTCGGCCCTGGCACTGACCCAGATGCCGGCCCGGCTGGCCGAGTGGGTGGGCCATCTGCAGGTCGCGCCGCTGACCATCGTGGCCCTGATCCTGGCCTTCTATGTGCTGCTGGGCTGCGTGATGGACGAGCTCTCGATGATGCTGCTGACCATCCCCGTGCTGTTCCCCACCATCATGCAACTGGACCTCTGGGGCCTGGCGGCCGAGCCCAAGGCGATCTGGTTCGGCGTGCTGGTCTTGATGACCGTCGGTGTTGGCATGCTGGCGCCGCCAGTGGGGCTCAATGTCTATGTGGTCAACGGCATGGCGCGCGACGTGCCCATGAACGAGACCTACAAGGGCGTGATGCCCTTCCTGGTCTCGGACTTCCTGCGCATCGTTGCGCTGCTGTTCTTCCCGGCGCTGAGCCTCTACGTGCTCAAGTGGCTTTGAACAGGCGCAAGGCGAGCGGCGACAGCAGCTCGCCCAGGGCGATGCCCAGGCTGTCGGCCAGCAGGTCGGCCCATTCCGACTCGCGGCCCGGCACCAGCAGCTGCAGCAGCTCGATCGCACCGCCATAGGCCACCAGTCCTAGCGCCATCGGCCACCAGCGCCTCGGCCAGGCCAGCCGGCCTACGAGCATCAGGCTGCCGAAGGCGAGCAAGTGGTTGGCCTTGTCCCATCCGGTACTCAGCTCGCGCGGCGGCACCGGCGTCAGCGCCAGCCAGGCGACGATGAGAACGAGCGCGACGAACAGGGCCTGCCAGGCGCGGCGCATTCAGCGCGGCTCCTCGTGGCCGCTCTGCCAGCTCGGCAAGGTGTAGCCGGTCCACAGGGCCGCGGCGCGCAGCAGCGTGGCCGTGCCGGCGGCGAGCAGCAGGCCGAGCTCCTGCGAAAGCCCCAGCTGGGTGGTGGCGACCAGCACCCAGGCGCCGGCGAAGGAGCAGATCGCATAGGGCCGGTGGTCGCGGAAGGCGCTGGGAATCTCGTTGCAGACGATGTCGCGCAGCACGCCGCCGAACACGGCCGTGACCATGCCCATCAGCACAGCGACTATGGCCGGCTGCTGCAGATTCAGCGCGATCTGCGTGCCGCCGGCGGTGAACAGGCCCAGGCCCAGGGCGTCGGGCCACTGCATGGCGCGTTCGGTGACCGCGAAATGTCGGGCCCGCAGGAACAGCATGGCGGCGACGCACAGGCCCAGCAGCAGCCACAGCCAGACCGCATGCTCGACCCAGAAGAAGGGCCGCCGGTCCAGCAGCACGTCGCGCAAGGTGCCGCCACCGAAGGCGGCAAGACCTGCCACCACGCAGATTCCCACGGCATCCAGCCGCTTGCGCGCGGCCTCCAGCAGGCCGGACAGCGCAAAGGCGATGGTCGCCACGGCCTCGATGGCGATCTGGGCGTTGGACAGGGTGAAGAGGGCGGTGGTCTTGATCGTGCTCATTTCATCCGGCGTTGACGACTCGGTGGCGGCCCATGCGCTTGGCCTCGTAGAGCGCCGCATCGGCGCGTTTCAGCAGGGCCTCCAGCGGCTCGCCGGCCGCGCCCTGGCTGGCCACGCCAATGCTGACGCCCACATGCAGCGGGCCGGCATCGGTGGCGAAGGCGACCTGCTCGACAGACTGGCGCAGCCGCTCGGCCATGCTGGTGGCGGAATCGGCGCCCACGTCGAACCAGAGCACGACGAACTCCTCGCCGCCCAGGCGCACCGCCAGGTCGCTGGCCCGCACCTGCTGCTGCAGGCGATGGCCCAGCTCGACCAGCACCTGGTCGCCGACCGCATGGCCATGGCGGTCGTTGATCAGCTTGAAATGGTCCAGGTCCAGCATGGCGGCGGCCAGCTGCAGCGGCCGCTGCGAGGTGGCGGCGCGCTGGTGCAGGCGCAGCATACGGTCGTCCAGGCCGCGGCGGTTCAGGAGGCCGGTCAGCGGGTCGATCTCGACCAGGGCCAGGATCTTGTGGGTCAGCCGCTGATTGACCAGCAGCAGCAGGGCAAAGCCCTGGGTCAGCAGCAGGGCGATGAAGGCCAGCAGCCACAGCGCATTGGCCTGCTCGGTCTGGGCGGCCGGCGTGGCCGGACCGGGCATCACCATCCAGCCGCGCAGCCAGTGGGCGAGCATGGACAAGGCCTGGTCGGTGGCCATCAGCGACAGCGGAAAGCTGAACTCCTGGCGCAGGGCCCGGACCAGCGGCCACAGGGCCACGGCGCGCAGCAGCCCGGCGCCGAACAGCGACAGGCTCAGCGAGACTCCCAGCGGCTGCCCCAGGCTGACAACGACGATGGACAGCAAGGCCATCACCAGCATGGCCAGCAGCAGGGCCAGCCAGTGCAGCCGCAGGCCGAGGAAGGCGCGCACGCCCAGCGCGACCAGGCCGGCCGACACCACACCGCCTATGTGGCCCAGGGTCAGCAGCGGGGCAGGGCCGCCCTCCAGCACCGCCCAGTCGCGGGCCGACTGGGCCAGCACCACGGCGGCGAAGGCGCCGGTCCAGAACCACAGGCCGTAGCGCCCGCGCGCCTGCCAGGCGCCGCCAACCAGAACACCCAGCATCAGCACGGCCACCATCAGGTAGACCGTCAGCAGGGTGTCGACATGCAGGACTCCGGGCATGGCGGCATTGTCGGGTCAGGGTGTGCCCGGGTGGGCCGGAATCTGGCCTATGGCATCATTGAAACGTTGTTTCAAAAAATGGACTTGCGATGAGCGCGACGAAGAAAGTGGCCTTGCTGGGCGAATGCATGCTGGAGCTGCAGGGCCAGGCCTTCGGCGCCATGAACCAGACCTTCGGCGGCGACACCCTGAACACCGCCGTCTACCTGTCGCGCTGCGGCAGCGGCCTGGAGGTCTGCTATGCCACCGGCCTGGGCGAGGACAGCCTGTCCACCGGCCTGATCCAGCGCTGGCAGACCGAGAACCTGGACTGCAGCCTGGTGCGCCGCATCGCCGGCCGCATGCCGGGGCTCTACCTAATCGAGGTGGACGAGCGCGGCGAGCGCAGCTTCAGCTACTGGCGCGACACCAGCGCGGCCAAGGCCTATTTCGAGACCGCGGCCACGCCGCTGGAAGAGCGCGAGGCCGAATGGGATTGCCTGTACCTCAGCGGCATCAGCCTGGCCATCCTGCCGCCGGCCGGTCGCGAGCGGGTGTTCGCGCTGATGCAGCGGCTGCGCCAGCGCGGTGCCCAGGTCGTGTTCGACAACAACTACCGGCCGCGGCTCTGGCCGGACATCGCGGTGGCGCGCGAATGCTTTGCCCGCGCCTTCGAACTGGCCACCCTGGCCCTGCTGACGGCCGACGACCACCAGGCCCTGCTGGGCCTGCCCAGGGTGGACGAAGCCGTGGCCCTGGCCAAGCAGTTGCCGGCGCCCGAACTGGTGATCAAGCGCGGCGCCCAGCCGACGCTGTTGCGCGCGCCGGGCCAGGACTGGACCGAGGTGGCCACCGAGCGGGTCGAGCGCGTGGTGGACACGACGGCGGCCGGCGATTCCTTTGCCGCCGGTTATCTGTCGCGCCGACTTGCCGGGGCCCCGGCGGTCGAGGCCGCTGCCTTTGCCAACCGGCTGGCGGCCCGCGTGATCCAGCATCGCGGCGCGTTGATCCCGCGCGAGGCGATGGCGGAGTTGATGGCCGTCAAGGCCTGAGAGGCGCGGGCTCGCTAAGGTGCGAGCCATCATGTTCCACCGCACCCGCAGCCTGGTCGGCAAGCTGGCCCTGATACAGACCAGCTTCCTGATCGTCGCCCTGGCCTCGATCGCCTTCACGCTGTGGGTCTCCTGGCAGCTCGAAGGCGGGGCCGGCGCCATCAACGAGGCTGGCCGCATGCGCATGCTGAGCTACCGCATGACGCTGGCCCACGGCGCCGGCGACTGGCCTGCCCTGGAGCGCGACATGCGCGACTTCGGCCTGATGGTGCAGCGCCTGCGCAGCGGCGACCCGGAGCGGCCGCTGTTCGTGCCGGACACCGACGAATGCCGCGAGCGACTGGCCGAGGTCGAGCGGCAATGGCCGCGGCTGCGCGGAGCCCTGGAGCTGTCCACGCCGTCGTCCGAGCTGCGCCGCCAGGCCGACGGTTTCGTGGCGAGCATCGACGGACTGGTCGGCGCCATCGAGCACACCATTGCCGCGCGCACCGCCGTCCTGGGCGGGCTCTGCTTCGGTCTGGTGGTGCTGGTCGTCGCAGCCTCGGTGATCTTCGTCTCCGGCACCTATGTCTGGATCATCCAGCCCCTGCAGCGGCTGCGCGACGGCCTGCAGCGCATGGCCGCCGGCCAGTTCGGCGCGCGGGTGGATGAAGGCGCCTCGGTCGAGGAGTTCGGTCGCCTGGCCTCGGGCTTCAACCAGATGGCACAGGCGCTGCAGCAGGCCTATGAGGGCCTGGAAGGCAAGGTCAAGGACAAGACCGCCCACCTGGCCCGCCAGAACGAACGCCTGCAGGCGCTGTACGACGTGGCCCAGATGGGCAACCAGCCCGACGCCAGCCTGGAATCACTGGCCCAGAGCTTCGCGGTCAAGCTGGCCCGCATCGCCCGGGCCGATGCCAGCGCGGTCCGCATTGCCGCCCAGGAGGGCGAGCGCTGGCTGCTGCTGGGTCAGCACTGCCTGCCCCAGGCCATGATCGATGCCGAGCGTTGCCTGCGCCAGGGCGATTGCGCCTGCGGTTTCACCGCCCCGGCAGACGGCCCGCGCGTGATTCCCATCCAGGCCGCCGGCCAGCCGCGGCTCGGCCATTGCGAGGCGGCCGGCTACCAGACCGTGATCTCGATCACCATGCGCGCCGGCGCGCGGCTGATCGGCGAGGTCGAGCTGTTCCACTATGGCGCCCATGGCCTGGGCGAGGACGAGAGGCAGTTGCTGGATGCGCTGGTCGGCCAGTTCGCGGTCCAGGTCGACAACATCCGGCTGGCGGCGCGTGATCGCGAGATGGCGGTGTCGGAAGAGCGCAACCTGCTGGCCCAGGAGCTGCATGATTCGATCGCCCAGGTGCTGGCCTTCCTGAAGATCCAGGTCCAGCTGCTGCGCGGCGCAATGATCCGCGGCAGCGAGCAGGAGGTGCAGGCCAGCCTCGAAGAGATCGATACCGGCGTGCGCGAGTGCTATGCCAACGTGCGCGAGCTGCTGGTGCATTTCCGCACCCGGCCGGGTCACGAGGACATCGAGCATGCGCTGCGCACCACGCTGGCCAAGTTCGAGCGCCAGAGCGGCCTGTCGACCCAGCTGAGCATGGGCGAGGCCGGCCTGCCGCTGCCGCCGGACCAGCAGGTGCAGGTGCTGCACATCGTGCAGGAGGCACTGTCCAATGTGCGCAAGCATGCCGAGGCCGACCATGTGCGGCTGCGGGTCGAGTCCTCGCCCCGCTGGCTGTTCGAGGTGCAGGACAACGGCCGCGGCTTTGCGCTGTCCGAGGCCGAGGCCGCCACCACGCACGTGGGCCTGCAGATCATGCGGGAGCGGGCGGACCGCATCGGTGCCAGCCTGAGCATCGAGACGCCACCCGAAGGAGGCACCCGAGTGAGCCTGTTGCTGCCGCCCCAGGCCCGGCTGAGCGCCGAGGCGGGCGACCCGAGAGAGGAGCTGGCTGCATGACATCCAAGATACGCGTCCTGGTGGTCGACGACCACACGCTGTTCCGCCGCGGCCTGATCGCGCTCCTGCGCCAGGAGGCCGGCATCGAGGTCGTGGGCGAGGCGGCCGATGCCGCCGATGCGCTGCGCCGGGCCCGGGAGCTGCGTCCCGACCTGATCCTGCTGGACAACCACATGCCCGGCGTCACCGGCCTGGCCCTGCTGCCCAGCCTGCGTGCCGAACTGCCCGAGGTCCGTGTGCTGATGCTGACGGTCAGCGAGGACGAGCAGGACCTGGCCGAGGCGCTGCGCAACGGCGCCCAGGGCTACCTGCTCAAGACCGCCGAGGGTGACGAGCTGGCCGCGGCCCTGATCCGCACCATGCGTGGCGAATCCGTGGTGGCTGCCGAGATGAGCCACAAGCTCTTGAACGTCCTGCGCGGCGGCTCCTCGGCCCCGGCCCGGGCGGTGGCGCCGGTGGACGAGGAGCCGCCGCTGTCGCCGCGCGAGCTCGAGATCCTGCGCGAGCTGACCCAGGGCGCCAGCAACAAGGAGATCGCCCGGCAGCTCGGCATCGCGGAGAGCACGGTCAAGATCCATGTGCAGCACATCCTGCGCAAGCTGGGTCTGAGCTCGCGGGTGCAGGCGGCGGTCTGGGGCAGCGAGCGCGGGCTGGCGCCGGCCGCCAGCGCCGGCTGATCCCGCTGGCGATGATCGAGCATTACCCGACGATCAAGCTGGTCCACCTGGCCCTGGTCGCGACCAGCGGCAGCCTTTTCGCTGCGCGCGGACTCGGCGTGCTGACGGGTGCGGCCTGGCCGATGCAGGAACTGGCGCGGCGAGCCAGCGTGCTGATCGACAGCGCCTTGCTGCTGGCCGGCGCGACGCTTTGGATGCAGCTGCAGCTCAATCCGCTGGGCAATGCGCCCTGGCTGGGCGTCAAGCTGTTGCTGCTGCTCGTCTACATCGCGCTGGGCAGCGTGGCGCTGAAGCGAGGCAGCACGGCGAGCCGGCGGCGCCTGGCCTATGCCGCGGCCCTGGCGGTGTTCGGCTTCATGCTCACGGTGGCACGGGCCCACCATCCGCTGGGCCTGCTGGCGGCATGGAGCGGCTGAGCGCGGCCACCACGTCGGACTGGGTGATCATGCCGACCAGCCGGCGGCCCTGGGCCACGATGGGAATGTGGTGGTGGCCGGTGCTGCCGAACATGGGAATCAGCTCGGCCAGATGGCGGTCCACCTGGGCCACCCGCACCTGGCGGCTCATGATGTGGCCGACCCGCTCGGGCGGGCCTGCGCGCAGCGTCCAGTCGCGCAAGCGGCGCAGCCGCTCGTCGAAAGGTGCATCCGGTTCAAGCTCGGCCGCCCGCATGAAGTCGGCCGGCGTGACGATGCCGGCGATCTCGCCATTGGCATCGACCACCGGCAGCGCCTTGATGCGGTGCTGGCGGAACAGCCGCCAGGCCTGGTCCAGCGGCGTGGCGTGGCCGACCGTGATCAGCTCGCGCGACATGATGTCGCCGCAGCGCAGCTCGGCCAGGCGGCGCTGGTAGCCGCGCAGCTGGCTGTCCTCGATCAGCGCGCGCAACTCGTCGCGGCCTATGTCCAGCACCTGGTTGTAGCGGGCCAGCACCGCATCCAGGTCCTGCTCGGCCCCGGGCGCGGCCGGTGCCGGCAGATGCGGATAGGGCCGCCGGGTTGCATGGTTGTAGGCGATGCCGGCCAGTACCAGCACCAGCGAATTCAGCAGCACCGGATGCAGGGCGAACCAGGGCTCGTGGATGCCGGCCAGCACCATCAGCAAGGCCGTGCCGCCGCCGGGCGGATGCAGGCAGCGCAGGGCCAGCATGGCCGCAATCGCACTGGCCACCGCCAACGCGGCCGCCGCTTCCACCGGCAGGCCCAGCGAGCCGCAAGCCATGCCGGCCAGCGCCGAGACCAGGTTGCCGCCGAGCACGGACCAGGGCTGGGCCAGCGGGCTGTTCGGAACAGCGAACACCAGCACGGCGCTGGCGCCCATGGTGGCGATCATCCAGGCACCGACGGCCGGCGCCCGGTGGTGGCTGATCCAGGCGGTGAGGGCGATGCCCAGCAGCGCGCCCATGACCACGCGGATGCGTTCGCGCCAGTCGATGCTGGGCGCTTCGGGCCGCAGCGCGGCCAGCCATTGTTTCAGTGGCAAGGTGAGGGGGACTGAGCCTGCAAGGCCGAGGATATTAGTCCCGCGGCAGCAGCCGCTGTTCGATCAGCGCATCCTTCTCGGCCCATTGGCCTTCTATCCAGGTGCCGATGCGGGCGCGCTGGGTCTTGTCGCGGCCCGGGTCGCCGCCGACCACCTCGGCCGGGATGCTGCGGCGCTGGACCACCACCTCCACCCGGCCCAGCCGGCCGCTGAGCAGGTCCCAGAAGCTGGGCGTGCCATCGGGGTAGACCAGGGTCACGTCCAGCAGGGCCTCGAACTGTTCGCCCATGGTGGCCAGGGCAATGCCCAGCGCGCCGACCTTGGGCTTGAGCAGGTGGCGGTAGGGGCTTTGCTGGCGGGCGTGCTTGGCCTGGGTGAAGCGGGTGCCCTCGACGAAATTGATCACCGTGGTCGGGATGCTGCGGAACTTCTGGCAGGCCTTGCGCGTGGTCTCCAGGTCGGCGGCCTGGGCACCGCTGCTGCGGCCCCGCTTCATGAACGGAAAGTCCAGCGCCCACCAGGCCAGGCCTATCACCGGCACCCAGATCAGCTCCTGCTTGAGGAAGAACTTGAGGAAGGGGATGCGGCCGTGGAAGACCCGCTGCAGCACCAGGATGTCGACCCAGCTGCGGTGGTTGGGCGAGACCAGGTACCAGCCGTGACGATTCAGGCCCTCGGCGCCCTCGACCTGCCAGGGCGAGCGCTCCAGCAGGGACAGCCAGACGCTGTTGCGGGCGACCCAGCTGGAGGCCAGGGCGTTGAGCAGGCGATCGCAGGGCTTGCGCGTGAACGGCAGGACCAGCTTGAGCAGGGCCGGCACGATCATGAGCGTGAAGGTCACGAGCGTGTTGAGGCCCAGCAGCAGGCCGCTGATCAGGCCCAGCAGCGGCGCCGGCACGAATCTGGAAAGGGGCATGGTCGGGGACTGTAGCGGCATCAACCCGGCTGGGACAGGGCGGCCAGGGCCCGCACCTCGTCAGCCAGTTGCCGGAACAGCGCCTCGGCCTGGGCGACGTCGAAATCGGCGTGGTGGTGCTTGCGCACGCCCATCTCGTGCAGCCGGATGTGGCGGGTCGGCGCCAGGCCCTGACCGGCCAGGCAGGCCTGGCTGCAGGCCAGCACGCAGCCGTCCAGGGCCAGGATGGGGCGACCCTGGTCCTGGGCTTCGGTCGCCTTGCGCACCAGGCTCTTCACGCCGCCGCCGACCCCGGCGATGCAGGACATCTCGGCCAGGCCGGCGCGGTCCAGGCGCACGGCCAGGTGGTTGGCCAGCTGGGCGGCATCGGAGCAACCCGAGCAGCTGTAGATCAGGGGCAGGCTAGGCGTCATGGCGTCATGCTCGCGGCCGATATGGGCACCCGGCTTGCGTTCGATCAAAAGATGTATTGAAGATGTTGATTTAAGAATCCGATGCCCGCAGAATTCATGCATTCAAGAGTCAACTTCAAGGAATCGCCATGAACGCACCGCTGGCCGACACCGTGGTCCTGGACCTGCGCCGCATCCCGCCCTATGAGCGGCATCCGATGATCTTCAGCCACTTCGCCCAGCTGCTCGCGGGCGACAGCTTCGAGCTGGTCAACGACCACGATCCGCAGCCGCTGCGCCAGCAGTTCCAGGCCCAATGGCCGGACGGCTTCGACTGGCAGTACCTGGAGCAGGGCCCCTCGGTCTGGCGGGTGCGCATCGCACGCAAGGCCGAGGCCCGCAGTTGCTGCGGCTGCTGCGGCGGCTGACGGCGAGGACATGGCCATGAGTTCGGTCTATCTGCAGTTGCAGGAGCCCCGTCCGCAGGTCCAGGCGGACTGGGCACTGTGGGAACTGGGCTTCCGTCCGTTCTACCTGCTGGCCGCGGGCTTTGCGCTGTTCAGCGTGCCGCTGTGGGCCTTGCAGTTCTCGGGCCTCGTGCAGGCGCCCCTGCTGCGCGGCTCGGCCTGGCATGCGCATGAGATGGTGTTCGGCTACCTGCTGGCCGTCATCATCGGCTTCCTGTTCACGGCCGGCCGCAACTGGTCGGGCCAGGCCACGCCCACCGGGCGGCCGCTGATGCTGCTGGCGGCGCTGTGGCTGCTGGCGCGCGTGCTGGTGCTGACGCCCTGGACCTGGGCGGCGCTGATTGCCAATGTGGCCGTGCCCTGGCTTGCGGCCTGGGGCCTGTGGCGGGCCCTGAGGCGCGGCAGCAATCGCCGCAACTACTTTTTCGTGGGCCTGCTCGTGGCGATGGGCGGCGCAGCCGGCGTGCTGCACCTGAACCTGATGCAGCGTGTCGAGCTGCCGCCGGGGCTGGGACTGCCGGTGGCGCTGGACATCGTGCTGTTCATGATCGCCGTGATGGCCGGCCGCATCCTGCCCATGTTCTCGAACAACGGCGTGCCGGGGCTCAATGCCCAGCGCAAGGCCTGGGTCGAGCGCGGCGCGCTGGGCACGGTGCTGGCACTGCTGGCATTTGACGCACTGGGCATCGACGGCTGGCCGCTGTTGGCACTGCTGGTGCTGGCCGCTGCCGTCCATGCACTGCGCCTGCTGCTGTGGCAGCCCTGGCGGGTGCTGAGCAAACCGCTGGTCTGGGTGCTGCAACTGGCCTACGCCTGGCTGCCGGTCCATCTGCTGCTGCGCTGCGGCGCCGAGCTGGGCTGGTGGGCCAACGGCCCGGCCACCCATGCCCTGACCCTGGGCCTGATGGGCATGATGACCCTGGGCATGATCACCCGCACGGCGCTGGGCCACACCGGCCGCGCCTTGCAGGCCGGTCCGGTCGAGCTGCTGGCCTATGCAAGCCTGCTGGTGGCGGCCCTGGTGCGGGTCTTCGTGCCCTTGCTGTGGCCGGCGGCCCTGATGTTCGGCGTGCAGGTCGCCACCATGCTGTGGATGTTTGCCTTCGGGCTCTATCTGTGGCGTTACACGCCGATGCTGATGCGCCCCCGGGCCGACGGCCTGCCCGGCTAGGATGCCGCCATGCGTCTGACCACCATGAGCGACTACTCGCTGCGCCTGCTGATCTATCTCGGCATGAACCGCGAGCGTCTGTGCACCACGGCCGAGATCGCCGCGGCCTATGACATCTCGGAAGCCCACCTGACCAAGATCACCCACCAGCTCGGCCTGGGCGGCTGGATCACCACGGTGCGCGGCAAGGGCGGCGGCATGCGCCTGGCGCTGGCGCCGCAGGAGATCGGTCTGGGCGCCCTGGTGCGAGCCGTGGAGCCCGACTTCGCCCTGGTCGAATGCCTGGGCGAAGGCAATCAATGCAAGCTGACCGGCTACTGCCGGCTGACCGGCATCCTGGCCGAGGCGCTGAACGATTTTCTGGCCCGGCTCGATGGCCACACGCTGGCCGATCTGCTGAGCCAGCCGGCGGACCCGGCCAGTGACTGGCAGCCGCTCGCCCGCTTGCCTGTGGCGCGGACTGCGCGCGGCGCCCGCGCCTGATCGCGTTCAGCGCGGCGCCAGGTGGGTGGCCAGGAACTGCTCGACCCGGCGCGCGAAATCCAGGCGGTTCTGCATCAGGCTGAAGCCATGGCCCTCGCCGGGGTAGACCACCCATTGCGGCTCGTTGCCGGCGGCGGTCAGCGCCTCGCGCATGCGCTTGCCATGGGCCAGCGGCACGCGCAGGTCGGCCTCGCCGAACGCCAGCAGCACCGGTGCCTTGATCCTGTCGGCCAGCAGCACCGGTGAGTTGGCGGCCAGCATGGCGGCGTCCGCCTTGGCGTCGCCGATCATTTCCGGAATCGAATAGCGACGGGCCAGGGCACCGGCATCGTCGCGTATCCACCAGGAGCCTTCGACCAGCAGCTTGAGGTCGGTCACCGCCACCCAGGCGATGCCGCAGCGGTAGAGATCGCCATGACGGGCCAGGCCCATCAGCGCGCTGTAGCCGCCATAGCTGGCGCCGGCAATGCAGGCGCGGTCGTCGGCGAGTTTTTGCTGGCGGGCCCAGAGCAGGGCGTCGGCCACGTCGTCCTGCATGGCCTGGCCCCATTGCTTCCAGCCGGCCTTGAAATGCGCCTCGCCGTAGCCGGTGCTGCCGCGGAACTCGGGCTCGATCACCAGGTAGCCGCGCGAGGCCAGGAACTGCGACATGGGGTCCCATTGCCAGCGCCCGTGGCGCACCCAGGGCCCGCCGTGAACCAGCACCACGGCCGGCGCCGCCTGGCCGGCTGGCAGGCCGGCCGGGCGGGTGATCCAGACCGGCAGATCGCGGCCATCGCGGGCCTTGATACGCTGGAACTCGCGCTGCGCCATGCGGGCCGGATCGACGCCGGGCATCAGCGTGCCCAGCGGCAGCCACGCCGGTTGACCCTCGGCAGCTTGGGGCCTGTAGACCCAGAGCCTGCCGGGATCCTGGTCGGAATAGGAGCGCACCAGCACCACCGCATCGGGCTGGTCGCAGCGCCGGCAGCTGAGGCGGTTGACCTTGCCCGGCAGCCGCTTGTCCACCGCGGCCTGGATGGCCTTGAGCGCCGGCTCGAACCAGACCGTGGTCTCGGCGTCATGCTCGACGCGAATGCCCAGCACCCGGCCTTGCTCGGCCACGACCTGGCCTTCGAAATCGAAACCTTCGACCCGCACCAGTGGTTCGGCGGGACGGTTGCGGGCGAAGTCGTAGAGGCCGAAGACCAGCAGGCCGCTGCTGTCGCGCGATTGAACAAAGAGCTGCCCCTGGTCGTCGACCCAACGCGGCGTGAAGGGCATGTCCAGCAGGTCGCCCTCGGCCAGCACGCGCCAGCCCTTGTCCTGCGGTCCGCGCCAGTGCAGCTTCTGCCGGCGTCCGTCCAGGGTGGTGGCCAGGCGCGGCTGGCCCCGGCTGTCGGTCAGCAGCTGGCGGGTGCCGCCCGGCAGTTCCAGATCGCCGCGCTGGCTGCGGCCGGTGCGGATGTTGAGCCACAGCGGGCTGAGGAAGGGCGACATGCCGCTGCCGCCATCGCGCAGCTTGGCGATCAGGACCTGCTCGCCGTCGGCGTCGGCGGCCGACTCGGGGGCCCACAGCAGCTGATGGTTCAGGTCCAGCACCCGGCGCCGAATCGAACCCTCTGAAACAATGGGCGTCTCGCGCTGCACCAGCTCGGTGATCTCGCCGTTGCCGGTATCGATGGCGAACAGGCCCGGCGCGCCCTCGGGGCTGCCGCTGCCGCGCGAATAGTCCACCGCACTGAACAGCAGCCGCTCGTCGTTGACCCAGTGGATGTTCCAGATGTCCACATCCTTGAACTGGGCCAGGCGGTTGGGCTTGCTGCCCTGGGCCAGGTCGATCAGGAAGAGACCCACGCGGACTCCGCTGCGGCGCGTGGTGATGGCCAGCATGCGGCCGGAGGGCGAGAGCTTGGCCTCGTACAGCTCCGGCCCGCGGAAGAACACCGAGGCGTTGGGCAAGGCGGCCCGACGGGCCGACGGCTCGGCGGCGGCCGGTGCCTGCTGCGCCTGCACCGGCAGGCCGGCCAGGCACAAGAGCGTCCACAGCAGGCGCACGATGGTCATTGTTTTCATGGGGCTCCCTCAGCGACCGCTCAGGTCGCGGGGCGGAGCATAGCGGCCTTCAAAGATCGCCGAGCCGGGCCGATGTACCGCTAGCCAATACCGCCTCGGGCCTATCGCG
The DNA here is from genome assembly GCF_030345705.1 of Pelomonas sp. SE-A7. Classification (NCBI taxonomy): domain Bacteria; kingdom Pseudomonadati; phylum Pseudomonadota; class Betaproteobacteria; order Burkholderiales; family Sphaerotilaceae; genus Roseateles; species Pelomonas sp. SE-A7. The sequence continues at coordinate 125,306 of NZ_JAUASW010000002.1, read as the reverse complement.
AATACAAGGGCGGCACCCGCGCCGCCAGCCGCCTCAGCTGCGCCAGATCGCGGAACAGGACCCGGTAGTGGTCCATCCTCACCAGCCCCTGGTCCTGCAGGCTCTTGAGCGTGCGGGACAAGGTCTCCGGCGTGATGCCCAGCTGAGAGGCGATCAGGCGCTTCTGCTGCCGCAGCACCAGCTCGGTCGCTGCACCGCCGGCTGCCTCGTGCTGCTCCAACAACCAGGCGGCCAGCCTGGCGGTGACGTCGCGAGTCAGCAGGGCCTGCTTGGCCAGGGTGGCCGCCGCCAGCTGGTCGGCAAGGGCGCGAACCAGGGCGTGCATCAGGCCCGGTTCGCCATCGCAGAGCGCCAGCACGGCTGAGGCCGGGAAGGCGCAGGCCAGGGCGGGCGTCTGGGCGACCACCGTCTCCAGCGCCACCGCCGGTTCGCGCCAGCTGCTTGCGACGTCGATCCAGTCGCCGTCCACCAGCTCACGCGACTGCCACCAGCGGTTGCGGGCATCGCGCTTGCCGGTGCAGGCCAGGCCGTCGAGCAGCAGCCATAGGTGCTCGACAGGCGCCTCGCCGGCCCGCAGCAGCGTCTCGCCGGCGCGCAGCGCGCGCGTCTGACCCAGCCTCTCCAAGGCACGCAGCGCCGAAGGGCTGACCAACTCGCCGGCCAGCGCCCGGCGCAGCGCCAGGCGCAGTGGCGAGGCCTCCGAGGGTCTGGCGCTGTCGTCGTCCGGCACCGTCGGCGCGGGCAGGCCGGCCGGTCGCCGGGCCGGGCTGACCAGGGGCTGGCTCTGGATCATGGGTCGTCTCCTCCGGCAGTGCTGCCTGTCCGTATGGACGCGTAGTCGATCACCTGAACGAACTGCATGGTTTTGATCTGCTGCAAGAAAGGCAGCGACGGGCCGTCGGCTAGTTCTTTCGGACTATGTCGTCGCGTGGCGGCCTAGTTCTTCTGCGCGGGGCGACCCAGCCGCCCGATGGATGCACGGCAAGGCGGGCGATTCCTACAGTGAGCTCAAGCCATTGAACAGGTCACCGCAAGGAGCGCTTCCTCATGTCCTCCGCCAAATCCGCCACCACCCCAGGGTCCGGCCGTGCGCTGTCGGTGCTGATCGTCAGCACCCTGGCCTTCACCGTCTGCTTCATGGTCTGGATGATGTTCGGCGTCATCGGCATCCCGATCAAGAAGCAGCTGGGCCTGAATGCCACCGAGTTCGGCCTGCTGACCGCCACGCCGGTGCTGACCGGCTCGCTGATCCGCGTACCGCTGGGCATCTGGACCGACCGCTACGGCGGCCGCCTGGTGTTCTTCGCGCTGATGCTGGCCTGCGTGATCCCTATCTGGCTGATGAGCTATGCCACGGCCTACTGGCAATTCCTGACCATCGGCCTGTTCGTGGGCCTGGCCGGCGGCTCGTTCTCGGTCGGCACGCCCTATGTGGCGCGCTGGTTTCCCAAGAGCCGCCAGGGCTTCGCCATGGGCGTGTTCGGCGCCGGCAACTCGGGCGCGGCGGTCAACAAGTTCGTCGCTCCGGCCCTGGTGGTGGCCTTCGGCTGGGTGATGGTGCCCCAGGTCTATGCGGCCATCCTGCTGGGCACGGCCATCCTGTTCTGGCTGTTCAGCGCGCATGACGAGAGCCATGTGGTGGCGAGCAAGGCCAGCTTTGGCGAGCAGCTGAAGGCCCTGAAGGACCCCAAGGTCCTGAAGTACTGCCAGTACTACTCCATCGTGTTCGGCGGCTATGTGGCGCTGTCGCTGTGGATGGTGCAGTACTACGTGGGTGAATACGGCCTCGACATCCGCGTCGCTGCCTTGCTGGCTGCCTGCTTCTCGCTGCCCGGCGGCGTGCTGCGCGCCATCGGCGGCTGGCTGTCGGACAAGTACGGTGCCCACAGCGTCACCTGGTGGGTGATGTGGGTGAGCTGGATCTGCCTGTTCCTGCTGTCCTATCCGCAGACCGATTTCACGGTCACCACGGTCAACGGCCCGCGGACTTTCCACATCGGCCTGAGCGTCTACGGCTTCACCGCACTGCTGGCGGTGCTGGGCGTGGCCTGGGCCTTCGGCAAGGCCAGCGTCTTCAAGTACATCAGCGACGACTACGGCCAGAACATAGGCGCGATCAGCGGCATCGTGGGCCTGGCCGGCGGCCTGGGCGGCTTCATCCTGCCCATCCTGTTCGGCCTGCTGATGGACCTCACCGGCGTGCGCTCCAGCGCCTTCATGCTGATGTACGGCGTGGTCTGGGTCTCGCTGATCTGGATGTACTGGACCGAGGTGCGCAAGACCGAGCTGATGGGCAAGAACGCCCCCGCATCGCCGATGTCGCGCAGCTTTGCTCGCTGACCCCGACGGCACACAAGGAAACACCATGAACACCACGACCACCCGCGTCGCCCCGGTTGTCGCCACCGACAGCGGTGCCGATATCCAGGACTGGCGTCCCGAAGACGAGAGCTACTGGAACTCGACCGGCAAGCGCATCGCCTACCGCAACCTCTGGATCTCGATTCCCGCCTTGCTCTGCGGCTTCGCGGTCTGGGGCATGTGGGGAATCATCACGGTGCAGATGCTGAACCTGGGCTTCCCGTTCACGCAGGCCGAGCTGTTCACGCTGACCGCCATCGCCGGCATTTCGGGCGCCACCATGCGCATCCCGGCCAGCTTCCTGATCCGCATGGCCGGCGGCCGCAACACCATCTTCCTGACCACGGCCATGCTGCTGGCGCCGGCGATCGGCACCGGCATCTGCCTGCAGCACAAGGACTGGCCGCTGTGGGCCTTCCAGCTGATGGCCCTGTGGTCCGGCGTGGGCGGCGGCAACTTCGCTTCGTCGATGTCCAACATCTCGACCTTCTTCCCCAAGCGCCTGCAGGGCACGGCCCTGGGCCTCAATGCCGGCCTGGGCAACTTCGGCGTGACCACGATGCAGATCGTGATCCCGCTGGTGATGACGGTCAGCCTGTTCGGCTGGCTCGGCTTCGGCGGCGAGCCCATGCTGCTGGTGAAGGACAGCGGCTGGATCTTCGGCAAGATCAAGGCCGGCACGCCGACCTGGATCCAGAACGCCGGCTTCGCCTGGGTGCTGTCCCTGGTGCCTCTGTCCATGCTCTGCTGGTTCGGCATGAACAACCTGAAGACGGTGACGCCGAACAGCGGCTCGCCGATCTCGGCGTTCCTGAAGATCACCTACCTGTACTCGCTGGCCTTCATCCCATCGATCGGGATGCTCTACCTCTACCTGCCCGCACCCACGGGCCTGGGCCTCCTGAACATGTGGGTGGCGATTCCGCTGGACATCGTCGCGGCCCTGGCCGTGATGCGGCTGGCGGCCTTCGGCGCCATGAAGGAGAACGTGGCCAAGCAGTTCGCGATCTTCTCCAACAAGCACACCTGGAGCCTGACCGCGCTCTACGTCGTGACCTTCGGCAGCTTCATCGGCTTCTCGATGGCCCTGCCGCTGGCGATCACGGTGATCTTCGGCTTCCAGCACATCCCCGACGCGGCCGGCGTGCTGCAGCACACGCTGAAGAACCCCAACGCGCCTTCGGCCCTGACCTATGCCTGGATCGGCCCCTTCGTCGGCGCCGCCGTGCGCCCGATCGGCGGCTGGATCTCCGACAAGGTGGGCGGCTCCATCGTCACCCAGGTGATCTCGGCCGTGATGGTCGTGGCATCGGCCGCCGTCGGCTATGTGCTGATGCAGGCCTATGGCTCGGCCACGCCGGAGCAGCACTTTCCGATGTTCATGGGCCTGATGGTGCTGCTGTTCGCCGCGAGCGGCGTCGGCAACGGCTCGACCTTCCGCAGCGTGGGCGTGATCTTCGACCGCCAGCAGGCCGGCCCGGTGCTGGGCTGGACCTCGGCCGTGGCGGCCTACGGCGCCTTCATCGCGCCGGTGCTGATCGGTCAGCAGATCAAGGCCGGCACGCCGCAGTACGCCTTCTACGGCTTCGCCGTGTTCTACGCCGTCTGCCTGTTGCTGAACTGGTGGTTCTACCTGCGCGGCGGCGCAGAGATCAAGAACCCCTGAATTGCCAAGTTTCCTGAGGACCCACCATGAGTCACTTTCTCGACCGTCTGAGCTACTTCGCGCAGCCCAAGCAAGACTTCGCCGACGGCCACGGCCGCACCACCGGCGAGGACCGGACCTGGGAAGACGCCTACCGCGACCGCTGGGCCCACGACAAGATCGTGCGCTCCACCCATGGCACGAACTGCACCGGCTCCTGCTCCTGGAAGATCTATGTCAAAGGCGGCATCGTCACCTGGGAAACCCAGCAGACCGACTACCCGCGCACCCGGCCCGACCTGCCCAACCACGAGCCTCGCGGCTGCGCCCGTGGTGCCAGCTACAGCTGGTACCTTTACAGCGCCAACCGGGTGAAGTACCCGATGGTGCGCGGCTCGCTGCTCAAGTCCTGGCGCGCCGCCCGCGCCGTGGCCCGGACGCCGGTCGACGCCTGGGCCAACATCGTCGAGAACACGGAAGCCCGGCGTGAATGGCAGAAGGACCGGGGCCTGGGCGGCTTCGTGCGCTCGAGCTGGGACGAGGTCAACGAGATCATCGCCTCGGCCAACATCTACACGGTCAAGAAGCATGGCCCCGACCGCGTGATCGGCTTCTCGCCGATCCCGGCCATGTCGATGATCTCCTATGCCGCCGGCAGCCGCTATCTCAGCCTGATGGGCGGCGTCTGCATGAGCTTCTACGACTGGTACTGCGACCTGCCGCCGGCCAGCCCGCAGATCTGGGGCGAGCAGACCGACGTGCCCGAGAGCGCCGATTGGTACAACTCGACCTTCATCATCGCCTGGGGTTCCAACGTGCCGCAGACGCGCACGCCGGATGCCCACTTCTTCACCGAGGTGCGCTACAAGGGCGCCAAGACGGTGGCGATCACGCCGGACTACGCCGAGATCTCCAAGCTGGCCGACCTCTGGCTGCACCCCAAGCAGGGCACCGACGCGGCCATCGCCATGGCCATGGGCCATGTGGTGCTGAAGGAGTTCTTCTTCGACAAGCGGTCCGCGTACTTCGACGACTACGCCCGCCGCTACACCGACCTGCCCATGCTGGTCCGCTTGAAGAAGCAGACGACGGCAGACGGCCGCGAGCTGCTGGTGCCCGACCACTACCTGCGCGCCAGCGACTTCGGCGGCAGGCTGGGCCAGGACAACAACCCCGAGTGGAAGACCCTGGCCTTCGACGAGCTGGGCAAGGTGGTGCTGCCGAATGGTTCGATCGGTTTCCGCTGGGGCCCCAACGGCCGCGCCGACGAAGGCAAGTGGAACCTCGAGAACAAGGAGGCTCGCAGCGACAGCGACGTGAAGCTGAAGCTCAGCGTGGTCGAGGACGGCGAACAGGCCCATGAGCTGGTCGAGGTCGGCTTCCCCTACTTCGGTGGCGTGGAGACGCCGCACTTCACCGCCAACAAGCAGCAGGACGTGATCCAGCGCCGCGTGCCGGCCGTGCGCCTGAAGCTCGGCAAGCATGAGGACGCCGAGGAGGTGCTGGTCGCCACCGTGTTCGACCTGCAGGTGGCGCAGTACGGCATCAACCGCGGCTTCGGCGACGACACGCCCGAAAGCTACGACGACGACAAGCCCTACACGCCGGCCTGGGCCGAGAGCATCACGGGGGTGAAACGAGAGCAGGTCGTTGCCGTGGCTCGTCAGTTCGCCGACAACGCCGACAAGACCCGCGGCAAGTCCATGGTGATCATCGGCGCGGCCATGAACCACTGGTACCACTGCGACATGAACTACCGCGGCATCATCAACCTGCTGATGATGTGCGGCTGCATAGGCCAGAGCGGCGGCGGCTGGGCGCATTACGTGGGCCAGGAAAAGCTGCGGCCACAGACCGGCTGGACCGCGCTCGCGTTCGCGCTGGACTGGATACGCCCGCCGCGCCAGCAGAACTCGACCAGCTTCTTCTATGCCCATACCGACCAGTGGCGCTACGAGAAGCTGGATGTGTCCGAGGTGCTCTCACCGCTGGCCGACAAGCAGAAGTTCGGCGGCAGCCTGATCGACTACAACGTGCGCGCCGAGCGCATGGGCTGGCTGCCCAGCGCGCCGCAGCTGCAGACCAACCCGATCAACCTGGTCAAGCAGGCCCAGGCGGCCGGCGTCGATGCCAAGGACTTCGCGGTGCAGGGCCTGAAGGACGGCTCGCTGCGCATGAGCTGCGAGGACCCCGACCATCCGAACAACTGGCCGCGCAACATGTTCGTGTGGCGCTCCAACATCCTGGGCTCCTCGGGCAAGGGCCATGAGTACTTCCTCAAACATCTGCTCGGAACGACCCACGGTGTTCAGGGCAAGGACCTGGGTCCCAACGATGCGAAACCGCAGGAAGTCGAGTGGCATGCCAAGGCGCCCGAAGGCAAGCTGGACCTGCTGGTCACGCTGGACTTCCGCATGAGCACGACCTGCCTGTATTCGGACATCGTTCTGCCCACGGCTACCTGGTACGAGAAGAACGACCTCAACACCAGCGACATGCACCCGTTCATCCACCCGCTCTCGACCGCGGTGGATCCGGCCTGGCAGGCCCGCAGCGACTGGGAGATCTACAAGGGCTTCGCCAAGAAGTTCAGCGAGCTCTGCGTCGGACACCTGGGTGTGGAGAAGGAACTGGTGCTGAGCCCGCTGATGCATGACAGCCCGGCCGAGCTGGCCCAGCCCTTCGATGTGAAGGAATGGAAGAAGGGCGAGTGCGAGCTGATTCCCGGCAAGACCGCACCGCAGATGGTGGTGGTGGAACGCGACTATCCCAACCTCTACAAGCGCTTCACGGCCCTCGGCCCCTTGATGAACAAGGTGGGCAATGGCGGCAAGGGCATAGGCTGGGACACCAAGACCGAGGTCGAGCAGCTCGGCGACCTGAACGGCCGGGTGCGCGAGGAGGGCGCCACCTTCGGCATGCCGAAGATCGAGACCGACATCGACGCCACCGAGGTCGTCCTGCAGCTGGCCCCCGAGACCAACGGCCATGTCGCCGTCAAGGCCTGGGAGGCGCTCAGCAAGCAGACCGGCCGCGAGCATGCCCACCTGGCCCTGCACCGCGAGGACGAGAAGATCCGCTTCCGCGACATCCAGGCGCAGCCGCGAAAGATCATCAGCTCGCCCACCTGGTCGGGCCTGGAAAGCGAGAAGGTCTCCTACAACGCCGGCTACACCAATGTCCATGAGCTGATCCCATGGCGCACGCTCACCGGGCGCCAGCAGTTCTACCAGGACCATCCCTGGATGCAGGCCTTCGGCGAGGGCTTCACCAGCTACCGCCCGCCGGTGGACCTGAAGACCATCGCCGAGGTGGAGCACCTCAAGCCCAACGGCCACAAGGCCGTGGCGCTGAACTTCATCACGCCGCACCAGAAGTGGGGCATCCACTCGACCTACAGCGACAACCTGATGATGCTGACGCTGAACCGCGGCGGCTCGGTCGTGTGGCTGTCGGAGCAGGACGCCAAGGACGCCGGCATCGTCGACAACGACTGGATCGAGCTCTACAACGCCAACGGCGCGATCGCGGCACGGGCGGTGGTCTCGCAGCGGGTGAAACCGGGCATGACCCTGATGTACCACTCGCAGGAAAAGATCATCAACACGCCGGGGTCGGAGATCACCGGCACGCGCGGCGGCATCCACAACTCGGTGACCCGCATCGTCACCAAGCCCACGCACATGATCGGCGGCTATGCGCAGCTGAGCTACGGCTTCAACTACTACGGAACCATAGGCACCAACCGCGACGAGTTCGTGCTGGTGCGCAAGATGGCCAAGGTCGACTGGCTCGACGAAGAAACTGCAGAGGTGACGGCATGAAGATCCGCGCGCAAATCGGCATGGTGCTGAACCTGGACAAGTGCATCGGCTGCCACACCTGTTCGGTCACCTGCAAGAACGTCTGGACCAACCGTCCCGGCATGGAATACGCCTGGTTCAACAACGTGGAGACCAAGCCCGGCATCGGCTATCCCAAGGAATGGGAGAACCAGGACAAGTGGCATGGCGGCTGGGTGAGGAAGGCCAGCGGCGAGATCGAGCCGCGCCAGGGTGGCAAGTGGAAGCTCTTGATGCGCATCTTCGCCAACCCGAACCTGCCGCAGATCGACGACTACTACGAGCCCTTCACCTTCGACTACGACCACCTGCAGTCGGCGCCCAAGAGCAAGGCAGCGCCCACGGCGCGCCCGCGCAGCCTGATCACCGGCCAGCGCATGGAGAAGATCGAATGGGGCCCGAACTGGGAGGAGATCCTCGGCGGCGAGTTCGTCAAGCGGGCCAAGGACAAGAACTTCGAGGATGTGCAGAAGGACATCTACGGCCAGTTCGAGAACACCTTCATGATGTATTTGCCGAGGCTCTGTGAGCACTGCCTGAACCCGGCCTGCGTCGCGTCCTGCCCCTCGGGCTCGATCTACAAGCGCGAGGAAGACGGCATCGTGCTGATCGACCAGGACAAGTGCCGTGGCTGGCGCATGTGCGTGTCGGGCTGCCCCTACAAGAAGATTTACTACAACTGGCAGAGCGGCAAGGCCGAGAAGTGCATCTTCTGCTACCCGCGCATCGAGGCCGGCCAGCCGACGGTCTGCTCCGAAACCTGCGTGGGCCGCATCCGCTACCTGGGCGTGCTGCTGTATGACGCGGACCGCATCGAGGAGGCCGCCAGCGTCAAGGAAGACAAGGACCTCTACCAGGCCCAGCTCGACATCTTCCTGGATCCACACGATCCGGCCGTGATCGAACAGGCCCGCCGCGACGGCATTCCCGAGGCGTGGCTGGAGTCGGCCCGCAAGAGCCCGGTCTACAAGATGGCGGTCGATTGGAAGGTGGCCCTGCCGCTGCACCCGGAGTACCGCACCCTGCCCATGGTCTGGTATGTGCCGCCGCTGTCGCCCATCAGCGCCGCTGCCCATGCCGGCCACATAGGCAGCAATGGCGAGATCCCGGACCTCAAGCAGCTGCGCATCCCGGTCCAGTACCTGGCCAACCTCCTGACCGCCGGCGATGTGATGCCGGTGGAGCGGGCGCTGGAGCGCATGCTCGCCATGCGCGCCTACCAGCGCGGCAAGCATGTGGACGGCGTCGAGAACCGCGCGGTGCTGGATCAGGTCGGCCTGATCAGGAGCGAGGTCGAGGACATGTACCAGACCATGGCCATCGCCAACTACGAGGACCGCTTCGTCATCCCGACCACGCACCGCGAGTACGCCGAGAACGCCTACGACCTGCGCGGCGGCTGCGGCTTCAGCTTCGGAAACGGCTGCTCCGAGGGCGAGACGAATGTCAGCCTGTTCGGCGGCGAGAAGCGCCGCACGATCCCGATCAAGACCACGGTGTGAGGAGACGGCGATGAGCAAGAAGACTTCTGCGATCTCCCTCAGCTGCCGCGCGCTGGCGCGCCTGCTGGACTATCCGTCGGACGAGCTGCTGACACAGCTGCCCCTGCTGCTGCAGGCGCTGCGCGACGAGGGCGCTCTCAGCAGCGAGCGCCTGGCCGAGCTGGAGGGCCTGGTGCTGCGCCTGGCCCGCGGCGAACGCTTTGCGGTGCAGGCCCAGTACGTGGAGACCTTCGACCGCGGCCGCGCCACCAGCCTGCATCTGTTCGAGCATGTGCACGGCGACTCGCGCGAGCGCGGCCCGGCCCTGGTGGACCTGGCCAAGACCTACGAAGCCGGTGGCATGTATTTCGATGCCAGCGAATTGCCCGACTACCTGCCTGTGGTGCTGGAGTTCTGCTCCACGCAGGAGCCGGCCACGGCCCGCGCCTTCCTGGCCGAGATGGCCCACATCCTGAACGCCATCCACACCGCCCTGATCAAGCGCGACAACAACCCCTATGCGGCCGCGATCGGTGCGGTGCTGGAGCTGGCCGGCGAGCGGCCGCAGGCCGTGCAGATCACCGTCGATGAGCCGCTGGACGAGGCCTGGGCCGAGCCGCCGGCCTTCGACGGCTGCTCCTCCAAGGGCCAGAGCCGGCCCGGCGCGCCCCAGCCCATCCACATCGTCAAGAAGACGAACCACACGGCCTCCCAAGGAGTGCGTCCATGAGCATCGACTACGCCCTGTTCGGGCTCTATCCCTACATCTGCCTGGCGGTCTTCCTGCTCGGCAGCCTGCTGCGCTTCGACCGCGACCAGTACAGCTGGAAGAGCGACTCCTCGCAGCTGCTGCGAGCGGGCAGCCTGCGCTGGGGCAGCAACCTGTTCCACATCGGCGTGCTGTTCTTGTTCTTCGGCCATACGGTCGGCATGCTGACGCCGCACTTCATGTACGAGCACTTCATCAGCGCCGGCAACAAGCAGCTGATGGCCATGGTCAGCGGCGGCATCGCCGGCCTGCTGGGCTTCATCGGCGTCAGCATCCTCCTGCACCGCCGCCTGAGCGACGAGCGCATCCGCCGCAACAGCAAGGCCAGCGACATCATCCTGCTGGTGCTGCTGTGGGTTCAGCTGGCGCTTGGCCTCGCGACCATCCCGCTGTCGGCCCAGCACCTGGACGGCGGCATGATGATGCTGCTGGCCGAATGGGCCCAGCGCATCGTCACCTTCCGCAGCGGTGCGGTCGAGCTGCTGGCTGGCGCGTCCTGGGTGTTCAAGCTGCACATGTTCCTCGGCATGACGGTGTTCCTGGTGTTCCCGTTCACCCGCCTCGTCCATGTGTGGAGCGGTTTCGGCACGCTTGCCTACCTGGTGCGTCCGTACCAGCTGGTGCGCAGCCGCAAGCTCTCGCTGCCGCCCGGCCATACGACGCCGCAGCGGCGCTGAACCTGGAATCAAGGAGAACCTCATGAGCGGATGTGGTGGAACCGGCAGCTGCACTTGCGGCGGTGGCAACAACAGCGCCAAGACAGCGACGCAAGAGCAGGATGTCTACAAGAGCGACAACATCGCTCCGGTGGCGCGGGTCAACGGCGTTCCTTTGCATGGCGCCGGCGAGTCGCCGGACCCGGAGTCGCTGCGCCAGCGTGCGTATTCGGAGCTGCTGCGCCAGGCGGCCCAGCAGGGCGGCCTGCTGTCGCTGAACGATGTGGCCTCGCTGGACGGCGTGCAGAGCGAAGCCGCCTCGGCGGCCATCGAGCGTCTGCTCGAGCGCGAGCTGCGCGTGCCCGATCCCGACGCGGCGGCCTGCCGCCGCTACTACGAGGCCCACCGTTCGCGCTACAGCGTGGGCGAGAGGGTGAATGCCCGCCACATCCTGTTCGCCGTGATGCCGGGCGTGGACATCGATGCCTTGCGCCGCCGGGCCGAGGGCCTCTTGATCGGCCTGCGCTGCGCCGACGAGGCGAGCTTTGCCGAGGCGGCGAGCGAGTCCAGCAACTGCCCCAGTGGCGGGCAGGGCGGCGAGCTTGGATGGCTGGAGCGCGGCGATTGCGCGCCCGAGTTCGCGGCCGCGCTGTTCGCGCAGGATGAGGGTAGTGCCCATGTCGGCGTGCTGCCGCGCCTGATCACGACGCGCTTCGGCTTCCACATCATCCGCGTCGAGGCGCGCGAGGCGGGTCAGCAGCAGGCCTATGAAGCGGTGGAGGGCGCCATCGCGCAGACCCTGCGCCAGCAGGCCTATGTGACCGCCCTGCGCCAGTACCTGAACCTGCTGGCCGGTGCGGCCGCGCTGCAGGGTGTGGAACTGGAGGGGGCCGAGTCTCCGCTGCTGCAGTAGGTGTCGCTCATGCCCGCCGACGAACTGCTGGATCGGCTGCGGAAGTTCAACACGGACTTCTTTCCGCAGTACCGATCCCGCTTCAAGGACCTGGTCGAGCAGGGCCAGCATCCGACCACGCTGTTCATAGGCTGTTCGGACTCACGCCTGGTGCCCTATCTGCTGACCGGGGCCGGGCCGGGTGAACTCTTCCTGGTCCGCAACGTTGCGGCGTTTGTGCCTCCTTACGATGGTTCGGCCGGTCATCACGGCACGGCCGCCGCCATCGAGTTCGCCGTGCTGTCGCTCGACGTGAAGCACATCATCGTCTGCGGCCACAGCCATTGCGGCGGCATTCGCGCGCTGTACGGCGAACCGCCGCCGGAGGCCACCAACCTCAAGGCCTGGCTCGAGCTGGGGCGCGAGGCCACCTTGCCGGTACAACCCACGCCCGAGGCCTTGCGCCGGACCGAGGAACGCTCGGTCGTGCTGCAGCTGGAACGGCTGATGGACTATCCGATGGTGCGCTCGCGGGTCGAGCAGGGCCGGCTCAGCCTGCATGGCTGGCATTACGTGATCGAGGACGGCGAGGTCAACGTCTTCGATGTGAAGCAGGGCCGCTTCGTGCCGGCCAGCCGGGCCGAGCACAGCGGCGACGGGCCCTACAGCCTGGACCCGGTCGATGCCGGCCAGCAGCCGATCTTCAACGAGATCGACGAGGCCTGGCGGCCGCAGCGCTGAGTCGGCGCACCGGCGGCCATCGGGATAATCGGCGGCCATGCTGAAGCCGCTTCTCGCCGCCGTCCTGCTCCTGTCCCTGATGTCGGGCGGCGCCTCGGCCCCGCCGCAGGCGGCCGGTGGTCTGGTAGGTCCCGAGGGCAGCCTGCCGGCCTTTCATGGGCAGTTGCGCAGCGAGATGAAGTTCAGCCTGGGGTGGACCGAGGCTGACAAGGCCCGGCCGCAGGCCTGGCAGGCGGCGGGCCTGGCCAAGGCGCGCGAGCTGATGATGCTGCCGGCTGAGGATGCGACCCCGTTCGAGCCGCGCGTTGTGGATGAGATCGATCGCGGCAGCTATGTGGCCCACCGCATCGAGCTGAGCGTCTCGAAGTACGCCCGGATCACGGCGCTGATGCTGGTGCCCAAGGGCGCCGGCCCGTTCCCGGCCGCGCTGATGCTGCACGACCATGGCGCCCGCTTCGACATCGGCAAGGAGAAGCTGGTGCGGCCCTGGGGCGATGCCGCACGAGAGCAGGCCGCGCAGGCCTGGGCCGATCGCTATTTCTCGGGCCGCTTTCCGGGCGATGAGCTGGCGCGACGCGGCCATCTGGTGCTGGTCGCCGATGCCCTCGGCTGGAGTGATCGCAGCGGCCCCGGCTTCGGGCGCGACCAGCAACAGGCGCTCGCCGCCAACCTCTTGAACTTTGGCCTCTCCTGGGCCGCCCTGATCGCGACCGAGGATCTGAGGCTGGCGCGCTTTCTGGCCACGCGGCCCGAGGTCGACCGCTCTCGCGTATCGGCCATCGGCTTCTCGATGGGCGCGCAGCGGGCCTGGCAGCTGGCGGCGCTGTCCGACGACGTGGGCTACTGCATCGCCGTCAACTGGATGGCGGGCTTGCAGGGCCTGATGGTCCCGGGCAACAACCAGCTCAAGGGCCAGTCGGCGTTTGCGATGCTGCACCCCGGCCTGGCCCGCTACCTGGACTATCCCGACGTGGCCGCGCTGGCGGCACCGAAGCCGGCCTTGTTCTATGCCGGCGAGCAGGACCTGCTGTTCCCGCCGGCCGCCGTGGCCGAGGCCTTTTCAAGGCTGCGTGAGGTCTGGGTGGCGAACAGCGCCGGGTACAGGCTGGAGACCCGCATGTGGCCGGGCGGTCACCAGTTCACGGCCCAGCAGCAGGAGGCGGCGTTCAACTGGCTGGAACGTCGCCAGATCAAGACCTACTGAGCGCGGGCGCCGGTCGCTGCCTGCAGTTCCGGCCTGAGCTTCAGCAGCTCCTTCAGGACGATGTCGGCAAACAGGGCCGCGCCCTTGGGCCCGACGTGGGTGCGGTCGAACAGGCTCTTGGGCTGGCCTTGCGGTTCGACCTGGTTGGGGTCTGTGGGGACCGGGGCGAGAGCGGCGGGCTTGGGCGCCAGGGCCAGGGTGTCGGCCTCGTCCTCGCCCATGGCTTGCACGGCGGCGGCGCTGAGTGCGTTCAGGTCCAGCACTTGGACGCCCTTGTCGGCGGCCACCTTGCGGATCGCGTCGGCCCAGGGCCCCAGATCGTTCTGCAATTGGCCGGCCTTGAACGAGCGGCGGGTCAGCGGCGTCAGCAGCACCGGCGTGCCGCCTGCAGCGCGCACCTCGTCGACATAGGCGGCGAGGTTGGGCGGGAACTCGGTGGCGAGGTCGGTCGAGCGACCGGGCTTGCCCGGCTGGTCGTTGTGGCCGAACTGGATCAGCACCAGGTCCTTCTGGCCGCCTTCGCGCAGCAGCGTGGTCACGCTGTTCCACAGACCCTCGGCGCGGTAGCTCTTGCTGCTGCGGCCACCGCGGGCCAGGTTCAGGCAGGCCAGCAGCGGCAGGCGCTCGCAGAGCGCGTTGCCATAGCCGCTGCGCGGCGCCATCGTCGAGTCGCCTACGAGGATGAGGCGCAGGCCCAGGGTCTGGGCTGGCGCCGCAGCGCAGGCGGCGGCCATGGCGAGCGGGAGCAGCAGTCGTTTCATCATCGTCAGGATCCCAATGAAAAAAGGCCCTGACCTTTCGATCAGGGCCCTTGGCGGAACGAATTAGAACTTGTACCGCGCACCCACCATGTACTCGCGGCCGGTCACGTTGTTGACCACCACGCTGTTGCGGGCCCGGCTGATGAACTGGTCGTTGGCCTGGTTGGTCAGGTTCACGCCTTCCAGCGTCAGCTCCAGCTGCTTGTTGACCTTGTACGACAGGGTCATGTCCACGTTCTTGGTGCCGTTCTTGCCTTCCACGTCGTTGTTGTTCTGGCCCGGCACGCGGGTCAGGTAGGTCGAGCGGTTGGAGTACGAGACCCGGGCGGTGAAGGTGCCGTCGTCGTAGTACAGCGAAGCGTTCCAGGCGCGAGGCGACATGTTGACCAGGTCGTCCAGGATGGGCACGGTGCTGGTGGCCGAGGTGAAGTACGCGATCTTGGAGGTCACGTAGGTGTAGTTCAGCAGGGCACCGAAGTTCTTGGCAAAGCCCGGCAGGAAGGTGAACGGCTGCTGGTAGTTCAGCTCGATGCCCTTGAGCTTGCCCCCCGGGGTGTTGAAGCTGGAGCTCAGCGCGAACTGCTCGTCACCGGTGAAGTTCGCCGGCAGCAGGCTCTTGGGCAGGCCGGTGTCGTTGAACTTGACCGTCTGCACGCTGGTCTGGATGTAGGAATCGATGTCCTTGTAGAAAGCGCCGATGCCGAACAGCGCGTTCTTGGCGAAGTACCACTCGATGCCCAGGTCCACGTTGGTGGAGCGGAACGGCAACAGGTTGGGGTTGCCGGTGGTGATGCTCAGGTTGCCCGTGGTGCTGATCGTGCCGCCCGGGTTCATCAGCTGCAGCGGCGGGCGGGTCATGGCCTTGGCCGCTCCGAAGCGCAGGTTCAGCTCGCGGTTCAGCTCGGCGGTCAGGTTCAGCGAGGGCAGCATGTCCTCGTACTGGTTGCTGACGGTGACCGGAGTGCCGCCGCCGGTGGCCAGGTAGCCGGTGGCGATCACTTCGGTGCGGACCAGGCGGGCACCGATGTTGCCGCGCATGGGCACGTCGCCCATGCGGGTGCGGAAGTCGGCCTGCAGGAAGGCGCCGCGGTCGTACTCGACGATGGCGCGGTTGTTGCCGCGGGCATTGCCGTTGGTGATCGAGGCCAGCGTGAAGTCGCCCGGGCCGCCAGCCGCGCCGCTCTTCAGGCAGTTGCAGTAGATGTCGTACAGCGAGGCGATGGCATTCAGGTCAGGGATGGCCCACGAGGTGATCGTGCCGGCCGGCAGGCTCTGGCCCTTGCCGAAGCCGCTGACCATGGTGGTCAGGCTGGACAGGGCCGTGCCGGCGGGGGGCGCGTACATGGTCTCGACGGCGCGGCGCGACTCGTAGGACTCGAAGCTGTACTTCTTGAAGCTGGTGCCGCCCTTGATGGTCAGCTTGTCCGGGACCACTTCCCAGGCCAGGTTCAGGTTGAGCACATCGTTGCGGTTGTTCGTGCCCTGCGGACGGATGCGGATCTCGCTGGCCGTGCCGTTGGTCAGCGCCGTGGCGCCGCCGGTGGGCACGCCCAGGATGCCGAACGAGCTGCCGCCAGTGGTGGCCGGGTCGAACGGATAGGTGATCGAGGGCAGGCGGTCGCTGTTGCGGAAATCGATCGTGTAGCCGTTGACGTTGGCCACGTCCAGCGTGGTCGTGGTCTGGATCGGGTTCTTGAACTTGGAGTCAGCGCGGCCGGCGATGCCGGTGAACTTCAGGCTGTCGCTGATGTCATGCTCCAGCGTCAGGGTCGGCTGGGTGTAGACCGTCGAGAGCTTGTCGAAGCGCGACTCGGCGCGCACGTCCACGCCGTTGTACTTGCCGTACAGCAGGCGGCCGGCGGCGTCGTACTGGGTCTCGACCACGCTGGTCTGCGGCTTGCCGCCCTGGGCCAGCGTGCGGCTGAACGAGATCGCTTCCAGGAAGTCTTCCTGGCGCGTCGCCTTCAGCTTGGAGTACAGCATGTCGAAGGTGACCAGGGTGTTCTCGGACGGACGCACCTGGATCGAGCCGGTGATGCCCATGCGGTCCTGCTCATGGGTCAGGCGACCATAGCGGGGCAGGCGCGGATGGAAGTTGGCGGCATTGCTGGCCAGCAGGTAGGCGGCCTGGTTGTCCGTCGTGTTGGGCAGGCGGTTCACGCCCTGGGCGGCCGGACCGCAGGTGGTGGCCGTGGAACCGGCGGGCAGGGTGGTTCCCGGGGCGATGGTGGCGCCCTGCGGCGGGCACCAACCGCCCGACGACACGCCGTTGTCCCAGCGCACGGTGCTGAAGCCTTCTTCCAGCAGGCTGCGCTTGGAGAACGCACCCGACAGCAGCCAGCCGACCTTGCGGTCCCACAGCGTGTCGGAGATCAGGAAGGCCGCGCGCGGCGTGGTCTTGCCCGACAGGTCGTTGTAGCTGCCCTTGAGCGAACCGGCGAGCGTGAAGCCCTTGAGGTCGAACGGACGGGTGGTCTGCAGGTCGACCACGGCGCCCAGCGAACCTTCGTCCACCTCGGCGGCCGAGCTCTTGCGCAGGGTCACGCTGTTGAACAGCTCGGACGCGAAGACGTTGAAGTCCATGGTCCGGGTCTTGTTGCTGCCGCCGGAGCTGTCGGTGCCGCCGGTGGAGGTCTGGCCCTCGATGCCGTTGATGCGGGTGCGGGTGAAGTCGCCACCCAGGCCGCGCACGGTGATCTGGCGGCCTTCGCCGGCGTCGCGGTCGATCACCACGCCGGGGATGCGCTGCAGCGATTCGGCCAGGTTGGTGTCGGGGAACTTGCCGATGTCCTCGGCCTTGATCACGTCAACGATGCCGGTCTCGTCGCGCTTCTTGCGCAAAGCGCTTTCCAGCGCGCCGCGCAGGCCGGTGACGACCACGGTCTCGAGCTGCTGCGACTTGGCCTCGGGGCTGGAGGCGGCAGCGGCGGGCGGCGTGGGCGCCGTCTGGGCGGCGGCCATCAGCGAGGTGGAGCCCAGCAGGCACGCGGCCAGCTTGTTCAGGCGGGGCTGGGCCCGGAAGGATCTTTGCATTCTCAGTCTCCTGTTGTGTCTTTGTGCATGCGCCGCCCTGGGGGCTGTGGCGCGATGCGGCTTACCAGGTCCGTGGTCCCGGGTCGTGCGCCCGGGTTGCGGCTGCAGTGAGTGAATGAATCAGGACGCTCGCAGGGCGCCACGCAAGTCAAGGCGCCGGCGGCTGCAGTGCCGGCCGGCGCTTCTGAATCAGAGGTAGTCCTCGCGGCGCGGCGAGAACTGGTCTAGCAGGGTGCTGTCCTGTTCCAGGGCGATCACGCCGTGCATGGTCAGGCGCGGGGCGACGAAGGCGTCGCCCGCGCGAATGGTCTTCTTGACGCCGCCGATCTCGCATTCGAACGAGCCGCTGATGCAGAAGGCGATCTGGTCATGCGCGTCATGCGCATGCGGCGTGCCAATGGCGCCCTTGTCGAACTGCACCAGCACCGACATCAGCTCGGGCGTGTGGCCCACGATCTTGCGGCGTATGCCGTCGCCCAGGTCGGTCCAGGGCGTGGCGGTGTTGTCGAAGTAATGGCTCATGCCGGGTCTCCGTACTTCTCTCAGCCCCTTGAGCGCATGCAAAAAGGGCTTGGTGGAACATTGATTCGTGACTACTATAGCGCCAACAAACGGATTTGAAACAACGGTTCACTAAGTTGAAACCATAATTCCGGGAAAAGCTGGGGCGGCGTTAGGCTAGCGGCAATTCGGGCCCTTTTCCGCCAAGTCCCGGCCCAGGAATCAAGGGTTATCCCGCAATTTGGATGCCGCCACGAGCTCCTCCGGAGCCGGCCGGTTCCAGGTTTTCAAGGGCAGGGCCGCAGGGCCCGCCGACATCGTGCTGAACGGAGCTTTGAAGTGATACTCGACAACTTCCATCTGCAGGGCCGCGTGGCCATCGTCACCGGCTGCAATACCGGTCTCGGCCAGGGCATGGCCCGGGCGCTGGCCCAGGCCGGCGCCGACATCGTCGGCGTCAACGTGTCCGAACCGGACGAGACCCGCCAGCAGGTCGAGGCCCTGGGCCGCCGCTTCCTGGACCTGCGCGCCAACCTGTCGGACATCAGCTGCCTTGAAGGCCTGGTTGAGCAGGCCAAGGCCTTCGGCGGCCGGGTCGACATCCTGGTCAACAACGCCGGCATCATCCGCCGCGAGGATGCGATCAAGTTCAGCGAGAAGGACTGGGACGACGTCATCGACCTGAACCTGAAGACGGTGTTCTTCTTCTCGCAGGCCGTGGCCCGCTGCTTTCTGGCCCAGGGCTCGGGCGGCAAGATCATCAACGTGGCCTCGATGCTGTCGT
Source organism: Pelomonas sp. SE-A7 (assembly GCF_030345705.1). Classification (NCBI taxonomy): domain Bacteria; kingdom Pseudomonadati; phylum Pseudomonadota; class Betaproteobacteria; order Burkholderiales; family Sphaerotilaceae; genus Roseateles; species Pelomonas sp. SE-A7. Next base: position 106,636 of record NZ_JAUASW010000002.1, on the reverse strand, counting down.
ACCAGGGCGGCATCCGTGTGCCCTCGTACACGGCCAGCAAGAGCGGCGTGATGGGCATCACCCGGCTGATGGCCAATGAATGGGCCCAGCATGGCATCAATGTGAACGCCATCGCCCCGGGATACATGGCGACCAACAACACGGCCGCGCTGCGGGCCGACGAAGGCCGCAACGCCGCCATCCTCGAGCGCATCCCGGCCGGCCGCTGGGGCACGCCCGATGACCTGGGCGGCCCGGTCGTGTTCCTGGCGTCCAAGGCCTCGGACTATGTCAACGGCTACACCATCGCCGTAGACGGTGGCTGGCTGGCCCGCTGATTGATCCTTTGATTCCTGCATGGACGAACCAGGGCGAAAGAGAACCCCGGTCGTCCACTCGCCGCGGAGACACGGTGCATGTATGAGAACAAGCGGCTTGGCTTCCTGTTCGTCCTGCCTTTCGTGCTGGGCGTGCTGTTGTTCAAGCTCTTCCCCTTCGTGGCCAGCCTGGCGCTGAGCTTCACGCAGTACGACCTGATCGATCCGCCCCAGTTCATCGGGCTGGACAACTACAAGGAACTGGTCGCCAGCGACCCGCTGTTCCGCAAGTCGCTGGGCGTGACGCTGACCTTCGCGATCCTGGCCGTGCCCTTCCGCGTCGGCTTCGCGCTGTTCATCGCCCATGTGCTGAACTTCAAGCTGCGCGGCATCAACTTCTTCCGCTCGGCCTTCTACCTGCCCTCCATTCTGGGCGGGTCGATTGCGGTGGCCGTGCTGTGGCGCTTCATCTTCTCCAAGAACGGCCTGGTCAACCTGATCCTGACCCAGCTGGGCCTGGATCCCATCCCCTGGCTGGCCGACGAGCATTTCTCGCTCTGGACCATCGTGCTGCTGTTCACCTGGCAGTTCGGCTCGGCCATGGTGATCTTCCTGGCGGCGCTGCAGAACGTCTCGGTCTCGCTCTATGAGGCGGCCGAATGCGACGGCGCCAGCAAGTGGCAGCAGTTCTGGAAGATCACCGTGCCTCTGATCACGCCGGTGATCTTCTTCAACATGATCATGCAGATGGTCCAGGCCTTCCAGGAATTCAACGGCCCCTACCTGATCACCGAAGGCGGCCCCTTGAGCTCCACCTATGTGCTGGCTCTCTATATCTACGACCAGAGCTTCCGCTTCTTCAACCTGGGCTATGGCGCGGCCCTGAGCTGGGTGTTGTTCGCCCTGGTGGCAGGCCTGGCCGGCATCTCGTTCTGGAGCAGCAAGTACTGGGTGTTCTATTCGGGCGAGAAGGGGAACAAGTGATGAGCGAACCCCTCACCCTCGGCCGCGACCAGGGCAACAAATGGCTGCGCTACCTCGCGCTGGGCCTGGTGGCGCTGGTGATGCTGTATCCGCTGATCTGGCTGGTCGGCGCTTCATTCAAGAGCAACACCGAGATCTTCACCGAGGTCGGTTTCTGGCCCAGCAGGTTTGACTTCGGCGCCTTTGCCAAGGGCTGGAAGACCAGCACCGAATACACCTTCGCCACCTACTTCCTGAACAGCTTCCTGATCACCATCCCGCGCATCATCGTCACGGTGATCTCCTGCGTGCTGGTGGCCTATGCCTTCGCCCGCTTCGAGTTCTGGGGCAAGAAGCTGATGTTCTCCATCATGGTCGGCACCATGATGCTGCCGCTGATCGTGCTGCGCCTGCCGCAGTACCTGATGTTCCGCGAGCTGGGCTGGCTGGACTCCTACCTGCCCCTGGTCGTGCCCTCGGCCTTCGCCACCGACACCTTCTTCGTCTTCATGCTGGTGCAGTTCCTGCGCGGCATTCCGCGCGACATGGAAGAGGCGGCCCAGATCGACGGCTGCAACTCGGTGCAGCTGCTGTGGCACATCATCGTGCCCATGCTCAAGCCGGCCATCATCTCGGTGATCGTCTTCCAGTTCATCTGGACCATGAACGACTTCATGGGCCCCTTGATCTACCTGGCCTCGGTCGAGAAATACCCGGTGTCGCTGGCTCTGAAGATGAGCATAGGCGCCACCGAGGAAGTGGAATGGGCCAATGTGATCGCGATCTCGGTCGTGGCCCTGATCCCCTCGGTCGCCGTGTTCTTCGCGGCCCAGAAGCACTTCATCGAAGGCGCCACGTCCAGCGGCGTCAAGGGTTGAGAAAAGATTCGGAGACAGCAGTGGCCCACCTGAGCCTGAAGAAAATCGAGAAGGTCTATCCCAACGGCTTCAAGGCCGTGCATGGCGTGGACCTGGAAATCAAGGACGGCGAGTTCATGGTCTTCGTCGGCCCCTCGGGCTGCGCCAAGAGCACCTTGCTGCGCATGATCGCCGGCCTAGAGAGCATCTCCGGCGGCGACCTGCAGATCGGCAACAAGCGCGTCAACGAGCTGGCTCCGAAGCAGCGTGGCATCGCCATGGTGTTCCAGAACTATGCGCTGTACCCGCACATGAAGGTCTACGACAACCTGGCCTTCGGCCTGAAGCTGGCCAACACGCCCAAGGCCGAGGTGGACCAGCGCGTGCGCCATGCCGCCAAGCTGCTGGAGATGGAGCACCTGCTGGACCGCTACCCCAAGCAGCTGTCCGGCGGCCAGGCCCAGCGCGTGGCCGTGGGCCGGGCCATCGTCAAGAAGCCTGAGGTCTTCCTGTTCGACGAGCCGCTGTCCAACCTCGATGCCAAGCTGCGCGCCTCGATGCGTGTGCGCCTGACCGAGCTGCACCGCACGCTTCGCGAATCGGGCCAGCCGGCCACCAGCATCTATGTGACGCACGACCAGGTCGAGGCCATGACCATGGGCGAGCGCATCTGCGTGCTCAAGGAAGGTCGCATCCAGCAGGTCGATACGCCGACGGCGCTTTACGAGCATCCGGCCAATGCCTTCGTGGCCGGCTTCATCGGCTCGCCGGAAATGAATATCAACGAGGCCGAGCTGGTGGCTCAGGGCAGTGGCGTGGCCGTGCGCCTCGGCGGCCAGCTGCTGCCGCTGCCGGCTGCCAAGGCCCAGCGCTTGAATGGCCGCACCGGCGCCGTGCGCTTCGGGCTGCGGCCCGAGCACATTGGCGTGCAGCCGCGTCCGCAGGGCGACACCCTGGCCGTGCCCGGCAAGCTGCGCTTCTGCGAGCACATGGGCTCCGAGGTCTACGTCCACTTCGACCTGGGCGAGGTGGCCATGAGTACCCGCGTGCCGGCCGACCAGATAGCCGATATAGACCGGCGCGAGCGCGGTTCGGCCCTGGAGCTGCATCTGCAGATGGACCGCTGCCATCTGTTCGAGACCGATGACGGCGGCGCCACGCTGCTGCCGCGGGGCTGAGCCATGCAGCGAAGAAACTTCACCGCCGCGCTGGCCAGCCTGCCGCTGGCGGCCTGCTCGCGCTCGGGGTCGAATTCCGGCGAGACCGTCTTGCGCTTCGCCTGGTGGGGCGGGGCGGGGCGGCACGAGGCCACGCTCATGGCCATCGCGGCCTTCGAGAAGCTCAACCCCGGCCTGCGCATCAAGGCCGAGTACATGGGCTTCAACGGCTATCTGGAGCGGCTGACCACCCAGATCGCCGGCGGCTCCGAGCCCGACATCCTGCAGATCAACTGGGCCTGGCTGGCCATGTTCTCCAAGCGCGGCAGCGGCTTTGCCGACCTGGAGCAGTACCGCCGCCACATCGCGCTGGACCAGTTCCTGCCTTCGGACCTCGATTCCGGCCGGGTCGAAGGCAAGCTCAACGCCTTGCCCTCGGCCTTCACCGCCCGGGTCTTCCTCTGGAACGAGAAGGCCTTTGAGCGCGCCGGTCTGGGCCTGCCCCGCACTTGGGACGAACTGCTGGCCGCCGGCCCGGTGTTCAAGCAGAAGCTCGGCGACCAGGCCTATCCGCTGGACGGCGAGCTCTACGACATGATCCTGCTGTCGCAGACCTATGTGCAGCAGAAGTTCGGCATGCCCTATGTGGACCCGCGCGAACCTCGCGTGGCCATGAGCCCGGCCGCCGCGCTGGAATGGGTGCAGTTCTACAAGCGGCTGATCGACCAGCATGTGGCCACGCCGCTGCCGCTGCGCGCGTCCCTGGGCGGCGCCGAGAAGCCCACCGAGCAGCAGCAGGACTGGGTGGTCGGCAACTGGGCCGGCAACTTCACCTGGGACTCGACCATCCCCTTGCGCAATGCCACGCTGGACAAGCAGCAGAAGCTGGTGCTGGGCGACTTCCTGAGCCTGCCCGGCGCGGCCGGCAGCGGCATGTTCGGTCGTCCGACGGTGATGCTGGCCATGGGCCGCAACTGCAAGCATCCCGAGGTGGCGGCGCGCTTCATCAACTTCCTGCTGACCGACCCGGAAGCCATCCAGCTGCTGGGCAAGACCCGCGGCGTGCCGGCGGCGAAGCAGCAGTTCGAGACGCTGGAGCGGGCCAGGAAGCTGCCGGCGCTTGAGCTGCAGGCCCACCACCAGATCAAGCAGTTGCGCGATGCCGGCCAGGTGCCGGTGCCGGCCAAGCTGTTCGAGCATGCCCGGCTGCACAAGTTCATGCGCGAGGTCTTCGAGACCGTCGCCTACGGCAAGACCACGGACCAGGAGGCGGCCCGCCGCCTGGTCGAAGAGGGCAATGCCCTCTTGAAGCGAATCAAATAGCAGTGAGCAAGCGATGAAAGCGACCCAACGCCAGCTGAAGTTCGAAACCCGCCAGGACCCCGACACCGGCGCCCGCGTCACCCGGCTGACGCCGCTGGACGTCACCTGCCATCGCAATTACTTCTATCAGAAGTGCTTCACCAACGACGGCAAGAAGCTGATCTTCGGCGCCGAGTTCGGACCTCAGCCCAGCCCCAACTGGAACTACCACCTGCTCGACCTGGAGACGCAGGTCGCCACCCAGCTGACCGACCAGGCCGGCGAGAACACCTTCGGCGGCTTCATGTCGCCCGACGACCGCTTTCTGTACTTCGTGCGGGCCGAGCGCCAGCTGATTCGCCTGAACCTGGCCGACCTCACCGAAGAGGTGGTCTACACCGTGCCGCAGGGCTGGGTGGGCTATGGCACCTGGGTCAGCAACAGCGCCTGCACCAAGATGGTCGGCATCGAGATCCATGCGGACGACTGGTTCCCGCTGAACACCTGGCAGAAGTTCAACGAGATGTTCCACCAGAAGCCGCGCTGCCGCTTGTTCAGCGTGGACCTCGCGACCGGCAAGCAGACCGTCATCCTGGAGCAGCGCGGTTGGCTGGGCCATCCGCAGTACCGGCCCTTCGACGACAACACCGTGGCCTATTGCCACGAGGGTCCGCATGACCTGATCGACGCGCGCATGTGGTTCATCAACGAGGACGGCACGAACCGCCGCTGCGGCAAGGAGCACAGCGAGGGCGAGAGCTGCACGCATGAGTTCTGGGTGCCGGACGGCAGCGCCATGATCTACGTCAGCTACAACCACAGCTCGCCCGAGCGCTGGATCTACAGCCTGGATCCGGTCACGCTGGAGAACAAGCTGCTGACCTCGATGCCGCCGTGCTCGCATCTGATGAGCAACCATGACGGCACGCTGATCGTCGGCGACGGCTGCGGCAAGGCCAGCGGCGACAGCAGCGCCAGCAACGAGATGCTGACCGGCGACCCCTATCTGCACCTGTTCGACATCAAGGCCGGCACCACCCGGCCCATCGCCCGCCACGACAGCGGCTGGGGTGTCTACAAGGACAGCCGCCAGGTCACCCATCCCCACCCCAGTTTCACGCCCGACGAGAAGCAGGTGCTGTTCAGCTGCGACAAGGAGCCGGGCGAGCCGGCTCTCTACCTGGCGGACGTGGCATGAGGGCAGGGCTGCTTGCGCTGATGCTGGTCGGTGGCCTCGCCATGGCGCAGGAGCGCCCGCAGATGGACGCTGCCACGGCCGCCCGCAATCAAGTAGCCGACTACCTGGGCGACTGGCAGCCGCAGCCGCTGGGTGACGCTCGCGCCTGGAAGCCGGACTTCGTCGTGGCGCTTGACGGCAGCGGCACGCACAAGACGTTGCAGTCGGCGCTGAATGCGCTGCCCGCCAAGGATGCGTCTAATCGGCGTTATTACATCCAGATGAAGCCGGGCCAGTACCGCGAGCAGCTCTGCATCCGAGACAAGGCAGCGTTCACTCTCTACGGCCGCCCGGATGACCCGGCGGCCGTCGTCATCGTGGCTGGTCATTTCGCCGGCGAGCCCAAGGCGGTGGGCGCGGCCGCGAATGCCTGTCTGCCCAACGCCGCGGCCACGACCTATGGCACCGCGGGCAGCGCCACCTTCGGCCTGTTCAGCGATGCGGCCGAGCTGGCGCACCTGACCGTGGCCAATGACGCGATGGACGCGGTGCGGGCCGGCCAGGGCTATCCGCCGGCCGTGGCCGAATCGGGCGGTGCCCAGGCCGTGGCCCTGATGACCGAGGGCGACCGCATCCAGCTGGAATCGGTGCGGCTGCTCGGCCACCAGGACACCTTTTATGCCCGGGCCCGCGCCCAGGGGGCGTCGCGGGTCTACGTGGGGCGCAGCCTGATCGCCGGTGACGTGGACTTCATCTTCGGCAATGCCACGCTGGTGATCGAAGCCAGCGTGATCCAGAGCCGCGCCGGCCGCCGCACGCCGGGCGAGGGCGGCATCGTGCTGGCGCCCAGCACGGCGCCCGGCCAGGCGCGGGGATTCCTGGTGACAGGCAGCCGCCTGCTGGGCGATGCCGGCCTGGCTGCCGGGTCGGCGGCGCTGGGCCGCGCCTGGGATGCCGGCGTGCCCAAGGGCCAGTGGCAGGCCGGCGTCTCGCCCAATGGCCAGGCCCTGATACGCGACAGCGAGCTGGGTCCGCACCTGGGCCCGTGGTCGGCCTCGACCTCGCGCCGGCCGTTCTCGGCCAGCGGCGGGCAGGCCAACCGCCTGCATGAATTCAACAACCGGCAGCAGATCGACCCGGCGCGCGAGCGCCTGGCCGAGAACGACGGCTGGGCCGCCGCTGGCCTGGGCACCAGCGGCGGCTCTGCCGCCATGGCCGAGCATGTGTTCGAGGTCAGCAACCGCGCCGAACTGACGGCCGCGCTGGCCCTGGGCGGCAAGCCCAAGATCATCAAGCTCAAGGCCCGCATCGACCTGAGCAGTGACGACCAGGGCCGTCCGCTCGGTTACGAGGATTTCCGCGACCCGGCCTTCGACTTCGAGGCCTATCTGCGCGACTACGACCCCAAGACCTGGGGCAAGAAGCCGCTGGAAGGCCCGCAGGAAGAGGCCCGCAAGCGCTCCAGCAAGCGCCAGGCCGAGCGGGTGATGCTGCGCATCCCGTCCAACACCACGCTGATTGGTATCGCGCCGGGCGCTGGCTTCTTCAATGGCGGCCTGATGCTGGACGGCGTCGAGAACATCATCGTCCGCCACCTGCACCTGGCCGATGCCTACGACCAGTTCCCGGCCTGGGACCCCAAGGACAACGCCAACGGCGAGTGGAACTCGGACTACGACACGATCACGCTGCGCCGCGCCACGCGGGTCTGGATTGACCACTGCACTTTTGACGATGGCGCGCGGCCCGACCAGGCCGAGCGCATCGCCTTCGGCCGGCCGATGCAGCACCACGACGGCCTGCTGGACATCACCCAGCAGAGCGATCTGGTCACGGTCTCCTGGAACGTGTTCCGCCAGCATGACAAGACCAACCTGGTGGGCAGCAGCGACAGCCAGAAACTGGACGAGGGCAAGCTGCGCGTGAGCTTCCATCACAACCTGTGGGAGCAGGTGATGGAGCGCACGCCGCGGGTGCGCTTCGGCCAGGTCCATGTCTACAACAACCTCTTCGTCGGCCGCGACGATGTGGCCTACCGCTACGGCTATTCGCTGGGCGTGGGCCAGGACTCGCGGCTCTACAGCCAGAACAATGTGTGGGAGCTGCCGGCTTCCATTCCCGCTTCGCAGATCGTGCGCGTGCTCAAGGGCCAGCGCTTCCACGACAGCGGCTCGCTCTTGAACGGTCAGCCGGTCGATCTGCTGGGTGCCGTCAACGCCGGCCGCAGCGAGGCGATCAGCGGCGACGTCGGCTGGCAGCCCCGGCTGCATGGCGGCATCGACCCGGCCGATCAGGTGGCGGCGCGGGTGCGCGCCGGGGCCGGTGCCGGCCGTTGGTAGACAATCCGGATTTGTTGAAACGCCAGCTCAGAAACTTCAGAACAAGAGAAGCCCGGAATGGACGACGATTCGATTGATGTCAGCAAGCAGCAGCCGGAGTCGGTGGCGGCGGTGCTCAAGGTGTTTGCCATCCTGCAAGCCCTGTCCGAGCAGCGCGACACCGGCATCTCCGAGCTCTCGGTCCGGCTGGCCATGCCCAAGGCCACGGTCTACCGCTTCCTGCAGACCATGATGACCCTGGGCTATGTGCGCCAGGAATCCGGCAGCGAACGCTACGGCCTGACCATGAAGGCCTTCGAACTGGGCGCCAAGGCCCTGCAGTACCCCGACCTGATCGACCTGGCCAAGCACCACATGCAGATGCTGGCCGACGCCACCGGCGAAACGGTCCACCTGGGCACCCTGATCGACTCCGAGATCATCTATGTCCACAAGGTCGATTCGCGCCACATGCTGGGCATGTATTCGCGCGTCGGCCGCCGGGCGCCGCTGCATTGCACCGCCATCGGCAAGGTGCTGATGGCCTGGGAGCATCCCGAGCGCCGCGACCGCGTGCTGGCCGGTGCGGAGTTCAAGCGCTTCCGCGACAAGACCATCGTCGAGCTGCCGGCCTACCTGGCCGAGCTGGACCGGGTGCGGGCCCAGGGCTTCGGCGAGGACCGCGAGGAGTTCGACGACCACATCCGCTGCCTGGGCGTGCCCATCTTCGACCGGCTGGGCCAGCCCATCGCCGGCATGAGCGTCAGCTTCCCGACCTTCCGCTTCGACGAGGCCAAGCAGCCCGAGATCGTCAAGTTCCTGCAGGACGCCAGCCGCGACATCTCGGCCCGCCTGGGCTGCTCGCGCTTCCCGCTGGATGCTGCCTCCGGCCGCTGAGGTCCTGCTTCTCTCGGCCGCGGCCTTCGGTGCCGGCGTGCTCAACGCCATCGCCGGCGGCGGCAGCTTCCTGACGTTTCCGGCCCTGGTCTATGCCGGCGTGCCGCCCATCCAGGCCAATGCCACGAGCGCCCTGGCGGTGAGTCCGGGCTACCTGGGCAGCACCCTGGGCTTTCGCGCCGAACTGGCCGAGTTGCCGCGTTCGCGACTGCTGCGTGAATCCCTGATCGCCGCGGCGGGCGGCCTTGTCGGCGCCGGCCTCTTGCTCGTCACGCCCGGCCGATTGTTCTCGGGCCTGGTGCCCTGGCTGCTGCTGTTCGCCACCGTCCTGTTCGCCCTCGGCCCCTGGCTGCAGCGGACGCTGGGCGCCGGGCAAGACCTGGCACGCTGGCGCGAGCCGGGCCTGCTGGCGGTGGCTGTCTACGGCGGCTACTTCAACGGCGGCCTGGGCATTCTCTTGATGGCGCTCTACCTGCTCAGCGGCGAAAGCCGGCTGGACCGGGTCAATGCGCTGAAGAACCTGGCCTCGCTGGTGCTTTCGCTGCTGTCGGTGCTGGCCTTCGTCGCGGCCGGCGCCATCGCCTGGCGCCAGGGGCTGCTGATGATGGTGGCGGCCACGCTTGGCGGCTGGGCCGGTGCCCGCGTGGCCCGGCGCCTGCCGGCGAGCTCGGTGCGCGGTCTGGTGATCGCCACCGGCCTGGGGATGACGGCGCTGTTCTTTGCTCGCTAGCGACTGGCTGCTGCTGGCGACCCGGTCCTGTTGCGTAAGCGATGTTGTCGTGAGGAACTTGACGAGAGACGGCACGCGCATTGCCCAGCCATCGGCAGAATCGGGGCACCCGTCTTCCAATCCGACCATGGCACCGCAAGCGCTGTTGCATAGCCTTGTCATTGAACAGGGGGGCCCATGAACCGGGTCCTCGGGGCGACCCATGCGCTGGACCTGGACCAGGAGGTGGCGCGCTACCGGCGCCGCGCCCTCGTGTCCATCCAGGGCGCCAACCTGCTGGCCATCCTGCTGCTGGTCGTGGGCTCGCGGATGGCCACGCCGGCGCTCACTGCCGCCCTGACCAGTGCCCTGCTGAGCCTGGTCTCCATCGGCCTGGCCCTGGCCCGTCGTCCGATGCTGGCCGGGCTGCTGCTGGGCGTGCAATTCCTGGCCGTTCCCACGGCGCTGTCGCTGCTGGCCCTGGGCACGTTCGATTCGGCCATGCTGGTATTCCCGGCGGGCATGCTCGCGTTCTCGGTGGTGTCGCGGCCGCGGCAGACGGCGCTGTTCTGCCTGGCCGGCATGGCCTGCGTCGGCGTCGTGGCCTATGCCACGCTGACCCATCAGGTGCGCGGCACACCCTTCCTGGGCCTCGTCGACGACAACCCGTTGGACGTGGTCACCAGCCTGGTGGTGATCGCCTTCTGCAGCGTGGTGGCCACCTATGTTTCCTACATCCTGACCCGGTTGCTGCGCCTGCTCGCCGACCACCAGCACACGCTGGAAGAACGCGTGGCCCGTCGCACCGAGGAACTGAGCCAGGCCAATGAGGAACTGCGCCAGGCCATGGTCACGCTGGACCAGGCCCGGGTCGAGCTGGTGCGTGGGCAAAAGGTGGCCGGCCTGGGCAAGCTCGTGGCGGGCGTCGCCCATGAGTTGAATACGCCGATTGGCAATGCGGCGCTGACCGCCAGCACCTTGCGCGAGGCGGCCGGCGAGTTCGGCCGCAAGCTGGAGCAGGGCCATCTGCGCAAGGCCGAGCTGCGCGCCTTTGTCGATCTTTCATTCGAGAGCTCCGACCTGCTGGCCCGCTCGACCCAGCGGGCCGCCGAGCTGGTGGCCGGCTTCAAGCAGGTGGCCGTGGACCAGAGTTCGGAACGGCGCCGCGGCTTCATGCTGGACGAAATGGTGAGCGAGCTGCTTCGCTCGATGCGGCCCAGCTTCGGCAAGGGCCATGCCGAGGTGCAAGCCCAGATCGAGCCGGGCATCGAATGTGATGGCTATCCCGGCCCGCTGGGCCAGGTGATTGCCAATCTGGTGCAGAACGCGCTGCTGCACGGCGTTGGCGACCGGGCCGATGGCCGGGTCCGCGTGCTGGGTCGGCCGCTGGACGACGAGCGCTTCGAGCTGGTCGTCGAGGACAACGGGGGTGGCATCCCGGAAGAAGCGCTGGACAAGATCTTCGACCCCTTCTTCACCACGCGGCTGGGGCAGGGCGGTTCAGGCCTCGGGCTGACGATCACGCTGAACCTGGTCACCGTCATCCTGGGCGGCCAGCTGCAGGTGCATTCGGCGCTGAGCGAAGGCACGCGCTTCACCATGCAGCTGCCGCGGCGCGCGCCGGAGCGCAACGAGGCCGAGGCCGTGGACGCGGCCTGAGCGGCGGGCTGGCTCAGGCCCGTTCGTTGATGATCTGGCCGGTCGGCTTTCCTTCGGCGCTGATGCTGGGCTTGGGCGGCGGCTCGGCCGGCTTGGCCTGTTCGGCTTGCTGCGGCTTGGATTCACGCACCGGCTTTGATTGCTCGGGAGCCGCGGCCTGCACGGGCTTGGCGGTGGCGGATGAGACTTCCATGGCCGGTCCTTGAGGTGATGCGCGGAGGCGATGGGCAATGGTAGGGCGACCCGCCGTGCAAGCAAAGAAAAAGGGCCTGACTTGCGTCAGGCCCTTGTCCAGTGTTGGTGCCGATGAAGAGAGTCGAACTCCCGACCTTCGCATTACGAATTCCAGCAGCCAAATCCTAGAGGGCCCGGTGGGGCTTCTAAGAAGGTCTAAGAACGCGTATGGTACCTGGGAAGTCGTCCTAAAGAGTTAGTGGGTCACCCTACTGACTTCGAAGTACCGTCCTTCCTACAGCCTTACTAGTTCATGGCCAAGACCACTGCCCAAGTTCGCCTGACCAAGGCCGCCATCGATGACGCGCAACCCCTCATGGTGGACGGCGGCGTGCGCCAGCGGCTGTATCTCGATACCGAGCTGAAGGGCTTCGGCCTGTGCGTCGGCGCCCGCACCAAGACCTTCTTCGTGCAGCGGGACGTGAACGGCAAGACGGTACGAACGACCATCGGCCGCTATGGCGTGTACACGGTCGCCCAGGCGCGCGAGGAGGCCCGCGAACTCATCATCCGCATGGGCAAGGGCATCAACCCGAACCGCGAGAAAGAGCAGCGGCGGTCCACCGGCGTCACGTTCGAAGATGCCCTGGACACGCATCTCACCTCGAACAAGAAGCGCTCAGCGCGGACCATCACTGACTATCGCTACCTTGCCGATCAGTACCTGTCGGACTGGCTCAAGCGCCCGTTGTCGGAGATCACGCGCAAGGACTGCCGCGAGCGGCATCGCAAGATCGGCCAGGATCACGGCCCCTACGTCGCCAACAGCGCGTTCCGGGTCTTCCGAGCCGCATACAACGGCGCCCTGAAGATCCATGAAGACCTGGGCGTCAACCCGGCCATCGCGGTCGATTGGTTCCCCGAAGAGCGGCGCAAGGCGGCGATCCCGAGCGCCGATGTGGCCGCATGGCACGCCGAAGTCATGGGCATCGCGAACCCTGTGCGCCGCGACTACCTGCGCTTCGTCCTGCTCACCGGCCTGCGTCGCGAGAGCGCGGCGTGTGTCGAGTGGTCGCACATCGACTGGGACAACCGGGCGCTGCTGATTCCGCGCCCCAAGGGTGGCCGACCCTTCTTGCTGCCCCTGTCCACTCAGCTCATCGAGCTATTGAAGAGCCGGCAGGAATGCGCCGACACCGCCACGATGTTTCCGAAGTCGCCTTGGGTGTTCCCGGCCGACAGCAAGTCGGGCCACATCACCGAGCCCAAGGAGAAACTGGCCGTGAAGTTCACGATCCACGGCCTGCGCAACACCTTTATCACGGTCGCCGAATCGCTCGACACGTCGCCCTATGCGATCAAGATGCTGGTAAATCACAGCCTGCCCGACAAGCAGGACGTGACGGCCGGCTACATCTCGCCGGAACTGGAGCGGCTGCGGGCGCCGATGCAGGCGATCTCGGAGCGAATTGCAGAATTGGCGAAATATGCCAAAACTAGCTAATCACATTCGCATGAATGAAGTCGTTAAAGGCTGTTGAGTGATACTTTGATACCTCTTTCCAACGCCATCTAACCAATGCGTAGGAGAACAAGTGTCGAGCATCGCGCTTAAACGCATCAAGCTCTTCAGGATCATATATCTGAGCCCGATAGTTATCAAATATCCGAGAGCAGTGGTTCACTAAAATTGACCCGAGAAACTCGCAAGCAACTCGATTCCTGTCACTTGGGGAGTCCTCCTCAAGCAATTGAGCTAATTCGGGATTTGAAATTATCGGCAACCATATTTCCCGATGGGCGTCCAGAGTGGCGCCCTTCGTGACTGCCTTGTTGAATTCGCTCTGGGAATCATGCTGCCGTTTTAGGAGGTCGATCTGATCCTGAAGTGCATCCAGACTCGACTTCCCAGTGCGCCAAAGCAGGAACGTCCCAAAGGTGTATATGACCGTTGCAACAGCAACGGTCACCGTTGACGCTAGGTTAACGAATTCTTGCCAAGACATCTTCTATTGGGATTTGTGTGGCGATATTGACGGCGCGATCAGCAAGTGCAGCATAAATTTTGGGGAGTTCTCCTTCCATCTTGGCGGCGCCAAGGAAGACCCCTCTTGTGTCGTAGAGGACCGCGTATGCATTGAGGTGATCGAAGAGCCAGTAATCAAGCAAAAATGGTACAGCAGCAGCCAGCTCTGAAGCATCGTCCCGTGTGAGGTAACTAATCGATTCGCCGCACTCTAAGTTCCTTCGATATCCGCAATCCACTTCGAACCTGAAATACGTCTGGTCGTCGTTGGGCTGAGGAAGAATGCGGCAGCGGTGAATCGACTTTCCCTTTCGATTCGCCGTAGTGAGAAAGTCCAGCCAGTCTTGGTTGAATCCTTCCTCGCAGCTCCCGGTTCGGCTGTATGAGTCAAAAAAAGGTCTCTCCTCATCGACTAGATAGGTCGTGAGGCATTCCAACCTAAAGGCCGAAGTCGTGAAAGTGTCAAATGCCTCGCCGAACTCGCTAAGGGCAATAGGTCTTAGAAACTGGAAGGCTTCGTACGCCTGCATATCAAGAGTTGCGGACTGCGTTGATGAGCGCCTCCGGGATGCGGACCAGTTCTTCGCCGTTCGGCACGGACACGGATGCTTTCAAGGCGTCTTCCACGACAAAGCCTTGCACGTAAATGTGACCATCGCTACCCCTGTAGAGCGTTGGGCATTTCCCACCAGCGCAGCCTGTCGGATCGCTAGCAAGCAGGGTCAAGGTGATTGGCTCCATGAACATCTCCAGTGCGAAGAAGCTCGCGGCTAGTGGTTTCCCACAGGGCCGCCCTTGTGTCAAGGCAAAAAATTCCTCAACTGCTGGTGGTTAAGTGGGTGAGCGGCGGCTAAGTGGTGCCGTATGTCAGCACTCCGCCTGATGGCTCGCGTCCAACGGGTCGGATAGCCTGTCGCGATCCAACAATTCATTGAATTTTGGGAGCTAAATGAACATCAACAAGAAGCAGGTTGGCCTTTCACTGGCGAAGGGTGTCGTCGGTGCCGCAATGATCGTGGGTGCCTTCCAGCGTCCCGGCGTCTTCTTCGGCGTCCTCATCGTGGTGTTCCTGGCTCTGTCCGCCGCGAACTTCATGTTCAATCAGACCCACTACGTGGTTTGGCGGAACTTCAAACCTACGCTGGTCAGCTATCAGCGCAGGGATCGGGTGGACCGCTTCAAGATTCCAAAGGAGTCACTGCTGGGGCAGGCGATTTCGCTGGTGCTGCAATGCCTTGGATATGGGCTGGTCTTGATGCTGGTGCTGGGCGGCGTGATGTTCGCGATTGGCGCCATCGTGGCGGCCATCGCAGGGAAGTGATTCGCAAGTACATGGTCGGGATGTGCAGGGCTTCGACATGACGTCGGCCAGCCAGTTGTCGAACCGCTGGCTCAAGCATCTGCCGTTGGGCGCAAACGCAGAAATTGTGGCGGCAACTGCTCACGTCATCCGCTCCTTCGAGCATGACCTAGCAGCCCTGTTCACGGCCGACTTGCCGAAGCTGCGGCTCAGGTATCTCCTCGACGCCGTTGAGCCTCCGGGTATTGCCTCGATCTCCGCTGGTGCTCGCGATGCGGCACTGAGCCAAGGTGCAGAGCGGCTTGCCCTCATGGACGATATGGTCCGAGACGGGAAATTTGCCGACGCGACGGTCACGCTTTGTGAACTCTTGTGCGAGTGGGCTGCGGGTTGGCGTGACGACGCGAATCAGGAGGCGCACAAGCGCGGGCAACTACGTGCATTCGTGAAGAAGCTGCGGAGCGATTTGCCAAAGCTCAAGGCACCGTTGGCGGGGAGCTTGAAGGCCATTGATGAGATGGAGCGTCGAGGTCTATGCACTTCGACGATGGCCGTGCGGCTCAGGCGAGATATCCAGCAGTTGATTGATGGCCTGGACGACAAGTTTTCTTTGCCCAGGTCTGACGAGCGTGGAACCCCTCGGGAGACTGAACTGGCTTCAGCGCTCATGCACGTGCTGGTGCTCATCGGCTTTGATGGGCCGAAGAAGACCTACCCAAAGACGGCCGCTGCGCTTTATGCCAGCGCGCTGGCAGCACGACATGGATTCGCGCTCCAGGTGAATTCGTTGACCACCTATGCGTCGCGGGTCAGTCGGCAGCTAGAAGCAGCCGGGGTGGAGACTCCCCGTCCTTCCGTTCTGCCCTAGCTTCTAGAGGATCGTGCCTACCTGCTTTTAGGAGGGCACGAAATGCCACGACACATCACCCAGAAATCTGCACAGGCGGCTGACCACGCCGCAGTCAGTCGGCAAGACGAAATAGCCGATACCGGCGCGGCGAAGTGGACGCGAGAGGTCTTCGACACGGAGGGCGCTGCGGCGTATCTCAAGGTATCGCGCCAACTTCTCGAACTACTGCGTGTCACGGGCGGCGGCCCACGCTATGTCAAGTTGACCCGACTGGTGCGCTACCGGAAGGCTGCGCTCGATGAGTGGCTGGTCGACAACGAGCGCGCACACACGTCCGAGGGGGTGGCGCAGTGAGTCGGTCAACGAACAAGGGCGGCGCAAGGCGTGGCCCGGTCGGCGTGACGGCGCCGAAAGCTGCGAAAGCCGTTGTCGATCCAATGCTGATCGAGCACTTCATCCCCTCTGGAATCGGCGCTGAACTGATGGCGCGGTTGTGCATCGAATTGGTTCCTGCGCGCCAAGATCGGCAAGTCAAGCTTCCGGTGCCGTCCGCTCGAATCCCGTACTTCGACCTTGATGGGAAGCCGACCGGGTTCTACCGTCTTCGCACGCTGAAGCCTTGGGTACCCAAGGGCGAGGAGAAGGAGCGCCGGTATGTGCAGGCAACGGGCAGTGGAAATCATCTCTATCTGCCGCCCGTGGGCGCGCAGACATGGCGCGACGTGGCGACCACCGTGGGCATACCGCTTCTGATCACCGAGGGCGAGAAGAAGGCCGCTTGCGCCACCGCCCACGGTTTCTCGACGATTGGGCTTGGTGGCGTCTGGAGTTGGCGAGGTGACAGGCAGCCACTACCCGGTCTGGATCAGTTCCACTGGCAGGGCCGCAATGTCTGCCTCGCATTCGACAGCCCTGACGTGCAGGTCAATCGCGGTGTCGCCGAAGCGCTGATAGCCCTTGCTGACGAACTGCGCGGGCGCGGCGCCGTCGTGAAGTTCATTCACTTTCCAGCCGATGGCGGCAAGGTCGGTCTTGATGACTTCCTTGTCGATCACGGCCCCAAGCAGCTACAGGCGCTGATTGACGCGGCAACCGAGGAGCCCGTGGACGTGGTTGCAGAACTCAATCGCGACATAGCCATGGTCTGGAACGGCGGCAAGGCCCTCGTGTTGCGGGAGGAGCGCGATTCGACGGGGGTGGCCGCAGTCGCATTCGCACGTCCGAACGAGGTTGAGCCCGGCTATGCGAATCGGCTGGTGCGTGTGCATACCGCCAACGGGAGCAAGATGGTCAATGCGTTTTCGATCTGGAAGTCCAGTCCTTCCCGGAGGGAGTACCGAGGCGTGGTGTTCGCGCCCGGGTCGGATGCGCCAGGCTTCTACAACCTGTTCCAAGGCTTCGCGGTGAAGCCGGTGAAGGGCGATTGCAGGCTCTTCCTGCAGCACGTTGAAAAGATCATCTGTGCGGGCAATGCTGAGTTGGCGGCCTACGTGCTGTCCTGGATGGCACACGCGGTGCAGAAGCCCGGAGAGTTGCCTGGCACTGCGTTGGTGTTGCGCGGCAAGATGGGCATCGGGAAGAGCGTCTTTTGCAAGCACTTCGGCAGCTTGTTTGGTGCGCACTTCGTGATGGTCTCCCAGCAATCACATCTGGTCGGCAGTTTCAACCGGCACCTTGAGCGCGCACTGTGCGTTCTGTCGGAGGAAGGTTTTTGGGCGGGCGATAAGGCAGCAGAGGGTGCACTGAAGGCGCTGATCACTGAACCTACTCGGATGATCGAAGGCAAAGGTCGCGATGCAATCTCGGTGGCGAACTTCACGCGCCTGCTTGTCTCGACAAACAACGCCTGGGCGGTTCCGGCCGGCCTGGAAGAGCGGCGCATGGTCATCATGGATGTGTCGGACGCCCGTATGCAGGATGAGCAGTACTTCGGGAGGTTGCTGGTTGAGATGAGTAACGGTGGGCGCGAAGCGCTGATGCAATTCCTGCTGGACCGCGATATCCGCGCATTCAATCCACGTGTGATTCCGAAGACGATGGCCTTGCTCGACAACAAGCTCCATTCCCTGATTGGTGCCCGCAAGTTCCTCTTCGAGATGCTCGCAACTGGAGTGAACAACCGGCAGCGGGGCGGCTGGGCGGCTGAGGTGCCCACGTTGCACCTTCACGAGATGTATAGAGATTTCTCCAACGGCACTGGGGAGCGTCATCGAAGCTCAGAGACTGAGTTGGGTCGCGTGCTGCATGACCTTCTCCCGAAGCTCACTGCATACCGGCCCCGCATCGGCGTCGGAGGCCAGCAGGTGCGCCTGTGGAAGTTCCCCAGCCTTGACGAATGCCGCAAGGCCTTTGAATCGGCGATTGGTCAACCAATCGACTGGAAGCGATGGGCGGCGGAGCGCTGATCGGTGAGGCGGGCGCACAGCCCAGTCATCTCGGTCAACTCGCCGGTCAGCCATTTGCCCATGGGACGGGTATGTGGCGAGCGGACCGAGTTGACCGAGTTGACCTCTTTAAGAGTTCGATAGACAGGGCATTCGGCGCAAGTTCATGACCCTATACGCGACCGCCCGATTCGGTGCGCTCGGTCAACTCGGTTCGCTCGCAGTGCCGGGAAGTGGTCGGCCCAGATATGGAGCGCATTTCCAGGGGCCATAAAACGCGCGCCCGCGCAAGGCCGGCAGAAATTGCCGTAGGCGGCATCGGAGCGGTCGGGCTGTAGGGCGCCGCAGTCGCGGGGCAGATCGCGGCGCCTGCGCCAGTTTCTGCTGCGCCGCGACCTGTTCAGGCCTGCGAGGCGGGGTCTTACTTCTCGATTTCGAAGCGCGCCCAGGCCTCGGTCATCTTCTGCTCAAGTGCCTGCTGGCGCTGTTCGTAGCTGATCTTGCGCTCATCCGTGCCGGGCTTGATGCCCTCCAGCGCGGCAACCAGAGCGACGTGGTACGACTTCAGGGCTTCGCGGGCCTTGGGCTTCTTGAGGGTCTTCAGCGCACTCTCGAAGTTCGCCTTGGCGGTGGCTTTGCCTTTGGACACGCAGGCCACGTAGTCCGTTTTCTCATCGCCAGTGCTGGGGCCGCTGCCGGTGGTTGCCGCCATCTTCACTGTCATCGAGCACATCAGCATCGAGAACTGACTGTCACCTTGGTAGCGGTCCAGTGGGCTGCGCGTGTCGGGTTCGGCGGTCTCGGCGCCCGTCGCGGCGAACGTGACCAGGGCGGCAATGGCGCCGGCAGCGATGCGGCTGATTTTCATCTTCGACTTCCCTCAGTTGATGCCCAAGATGGGCGGCCACCTACGGCCTACGGTGCGGCCATAGATCAAAATGAGGTATCTTAGTCCGTGGACTGATAGTCACCATTCGCCGAACCTGCGTGCATGAGCGAGCACGCATTGGCTGTGCTTGGGTCGAACATCCGCGCCCGTCGAAAGGAACTGTCCCTGACCCAAGAAGAACTGGCAGACCTGGCTGGTCTGGACCGGTCCTATATGGGCGGCGTGGAGCGCGGGGAGCGGAACATCACTGTGCTGACGCTGTGCAAGATTTGCGTGGCTTTACGGTGTAGCGTTTGCGAGATGGCGGCCGACCTCTGATGAAAAGCCTGCCGCTGCGACGAGGTGCTTCTGAGCGTCGGCGCAGTGTTGATTGAGTGCCGAAGGCGTTGGAATGAAAGAAGGCCCCAGGTGGGGCCTTCGTGTTGCGAGCTAGCGTTGGCCTACTTGCCGGCCTTCTTGGGTCCAGCAGGCCGGCGGTCTGGCGCTTGGGTCAGGACGGACCCTGCCAGTTTCTTGGCTGCCTCCGTGGCAGATTTCTGCTGAAGCACTTTGCCGGCGAGGCTCGCCAACTGCTTCGATGATTGCTCGTTCTTGGGCATATGACTGATCCTTGAAGTTGAAGTCAACATGGGTCAGAGGGGCACATGAGCGCTTCTCGGTGAATGAGGGGCCGGCCGAAACCGGCCCCGCACCTGGCTGGTGGGCCAGGCCATCTTGGTCAGTTGAACAAACTCAACTGTCCAGGATGGGACCGCCAGTGCTGGCATACGTCTTCCCACCGGCCGAACCGGTAGCGCTTGTATGCCGTCACAAAGACGGTCTTCACCTTGGAAAGCACGCGCATGGCGTCACCTCCAATCGAAAAGGATTGAAGGGGCAGTCGATTGCCTGCGCAGCCCGAACGAACTACACTTCGGGCCGGTCTACATAGACGGTGCAGGTGCTTGGGTCGCCCCCAACCACTTAAAGGCTGATTGGTAGTCAGCCTCTGTGCCAAGCAGCCTCGACATCCCTCCCTCCGCCACAGAGCTTCGGGGTGTCGGGGCTTCTTCCTTCTTACGTCTTCATTTCTGCTCCTATCCGTTCAGCGCGCATCTTCTGGGCCGCTGTCATCGGCTGTTGCAAAGAAATTCTCGTTGCCCTCATCCGAGGTGCTTAGGTCGAAGTCGGCGTTGTCATTTCCGCCATCATCGTCCGCAGCCCCAGACGTGCTGCCATTCCTCGGCCGCTTCGTCTTTGCAGCCGGATACCAGTCCAACAGGCCGTACTTGCCGTTGGGCAGCTTGTGGAACGTGACAGAGTTCTTGGTAAGGCTAATCCGCAGCCCTCGCTTCGCGTTCTCCTCGTTGCGGGTATCGAAGGCAAACCCGCCTTCAATCAGCGCTGCATAAATCTCGTTCACCGTGGCTGGCCCGCGATCTTGCTTGCGGCGCATCTCCAAGATGGTGCGAATCGCGGCCGCGAGGGGTTGACCATAGAACTGGTCTGAGCGAATCGAGAGCGAAGCAACGTCATGGTTCTCTTCGGCGTCTTCGGCGTACATCGGTGGCAAGTCCACAGCCTCGCAAAGTGCGTTGATGGCCATCTTGGTCTTTGACGCCGCGCGCTCCTGTTCCCGAAGCTTCGCCTGGAGCTTCGCAATGGCTAGCTGGATCGGATCGGACATGGGCATCTCCTCATCGTCGCGTAGGCTGCAGTGTACAGCAGGCCGCGCGTAATGTGCAATGAGTCAGAGATCCGATGGCAAAGGCGCAGTGCAAAAACGGAAAAGGCGCAGTGCTGACTTTATATACAGCAAATAAGTCTATGATTTTTAAGAACAAATTTGTTCCGCAATGATTGCATTGATTCCGAATTTGAAATCCATCTTTGGTTGTTGCTGGTTGCTGATGTTTAACTATGATTGAAGTTGGTGGGAGATGTGGTGGGGCGGTTTGTGTCCGCGAATCGTGCCTGGGGTGGATGGTGTGCGCGAGTACAGGCGTCTGCACTCCGGTGGAGTGATGTTCTGTTGGGCCCATGATTGAGGGCAAGGCGGAAGATGCGAGGCGGAAAGCAAAAAGGCCACCCGGTGAGGGGTGGCCTTCTGCAAGGAGTGGTGCCGATGAAGAGAGTCGAACTCCCGACCTTCGCATTACGAATGCGCTGCTCTACCAACTGAGCTACATCGGCAAAACCTTCTTAACCTGTTCTTTGCGACCTTATTACTGCGTTCTTAGTTGCGGCCGGCTGGCGCTAAGCGGTGGATTCTACAGGAGCTTTTGGGCTCGAACCCTCTACTTACGAATGCGCTGCTCTACCAACTGAGCTACATCGGCTTC
Source organism: Pelomonas sp. SE-A7 (assembly GCF_030345705.1). Taxonomy (NCBI): domain Bacteria; kingdom Pseudomonadati; phylum Pseudomonadota; class Betaproteobacteria; order Burkholderiales; family Sphaerotilaceae; genus Roseateles; species Pelomonas sp. SE-A7. The sequence continues at coordinate 85,357 of NZ_JAUASW010000002.1, read as the reverse complement.
GCCATCAAGCGGCTGCTTGCTGCGAGCCCGCGACTATAGCAGAAGTTTTCAGCTGTCAGCCAGGTGGTAGCTGGTGACCCGCTCTACCTCGTTCTTGGAGCCCAGCACCACGGCCACGCGCTCGTGCAGCTTGGTGGGCTGCATGTCGAGGATGCGCTCGCGGGCATTGGTGGCCGCGCCGCCGGCCTGCTCGACCAGGAAGGCCATGGGATTGGCCTCGTACATCAGGCGCAGCTTGCCGGCCTTGTTGGGCTCGCGGGCGTCCCAGGGATACATGAAGACGCCGCCGCGGGTCAGGATGCGATGCACGTCGGCCACCATGGAGGCGATCCAGCGCATGTTGAAGTCCTTGCCGCGCGGGCCGGTCGTGCCGGCCAGGCATTCGTCGATGTAGCGCTTCACCGGGGCGTCCCAGTGGCGCATGTTCGACATATTGATCGCGAACTCCTTGGTGTCCTCCGGGATCTTCACGTCCTCGCCGGTCAGCACGAAGCTGCCCTGTTCGCGGTCCAGCGTGAACATGGCCACGCCGTCGCCCAGGGTCAGCACCAGGGTGGTCTGCGGGCCGTAGATGCAGTAGCCGGCCGCCACCTGCTGCTTGCCCGGCTGCAGGAAGTCTTCCTCGCCGACGCCGCGGTGGTTGGTGACCTTGCGCAGCACCGAGAAGATGGTGCCGATGCTGACGTTGACGTCGATGTTGGACGAACCATCGAGCGGATCGAACAGCAGCAGGTACTCGCCTTGCGGATAGCGGTTGGGCACCACGTAGATGCCTTCCATCTCTTCCGAGGCCATGGCCGCCAGGTGGCCGCCCCATTCGTTGGCTTCGATCAGCACCTCGTTGGCGATGATGTCCAGCTTCTTCTGGATCTCGCCCTGCACGTTCTCGCTGGAGGCCGTGCCCAGCACGTCGCCGAGCTCGCCCTTGTTGACGCTGATGGCGATGCGCTTGCAGGCGCGGGCCACGATCTCGATCAGCAGCCGCAGCTCCTGCGGGATGTGGCCGTGCTGGCGCTGCTGTTCGATCAGGTACTGGGTAAGGCTGACACGACGGGTCATGCTTGTTCCTTGGCTTCGGAGGCAAGGGCGCGCTCGATGATCTCGCGCACATCGCTGGACAGCTCGGCCTTGGCAGCCACGCGGACGATGGCTTCGCGGGCGGCGCTGCGGTAGGGCTCGGCCAGCTTGGTCCAGCGGTCCATCACGCGGGCCAGGCGGCCGGCGATCTGCGGATTGATCGCATCCAGGGCCAGCAGCTGGTCGGCCCAGAACACATAGCCGGCGGCGTCGGCACGATGGAAGGCAGCCGGGTTGAACATGCACAGCGAGAAGATCAGGCTGCGGGCGCGGTTCGGGTTCTTGAGCGTGAAGTCCGGGTGCTGCATCAGCTGCTTGACGCGGGCAAAGGTCTTGCCGGCGCTCTCGCTGGCGCGGCCCTGCAGGGCGAACCACTTGTCCACGACCAGGGCCTCGTCCTTGAACAGCGCATGGAAGCGCTGCAGCGCGGGCTCGGCCAGCTCGGCATGGGCATTGACCAGGGCGGCCAGGGCGCCCAGGCGGTCGGTCATGTTGCCGGCGTCCTTGAAGCGCTGGTAGGCGCGGCCCGGCCAGACGGCATCGCCGCTGCGGCCGGCGTCCAGCACCAGCATGGCCAGGGCCAGATTCGCCAGCGCACGCTTGCCGGACGAGACCGGGTCGGGGCGGTAGCCGCCGGTGACCTGGTTGGCCTCGAAGGCCGCTACCCAGTCTTCGCGTAGCGAATGGGCCAACTGGGCCTGCGCTGCTACGACGGCGGCATGGATGGCTTGCGGATCGACCACGTCCAGCTGCTCGGCGATGTAGGCCTCGCCGGGCAGGGTCAGGGCCAGCTCCTTGAAGGCCGAGTCCAGCTGCGGATGGCGCAGCACGCTGCGCATGGCCTCCACATAGGCGCCGTCCAGCACCAGGGCCTTGCCGGCGCGCACCGCGGCCAGGATGCGGTTCAGCGCCAGGCGCTGGCTGGCTTCCCAGCGGTTGAAGGCATCGGCGTCATGTTGCAGCAGCACCAGCAACTCGGCGTCCGTGAGGCCGTCGTCCAGCAGCACCGGGGCCGAGAAGCCGCGCAGCAGCGAGGGCACGGGCGCCGAGGCCACCTGGGTGAAGACGAAGCTCTGCTCGGCCTGTTCCAGCACCAGCACGCGCTCGGTGCCGACGGCGGCGGCCTCGCCCTGCAGTTGCAGCGGCAGGGCCTGGCCATCGGCGCCCAAGAGGCCCATGGCGACCGGGATCACCTGGGGCAGCTTCTGGTCCTGGCCGGGGCTGGGCGGGTTGGCTTGCGTCAGCGTCAGCGTGTACGTCTGGGCTGCGGCGTCGTAGGCGCCGCGGGCGGTCACGCGCGGCGTGCCGGCCTGCGAATACCAGCGCTTGAAGGCATCCAGGCGCGTGCTCAGGGCCGAGCCGGGGTTGGCGTCGGCAATGGCCTGGGCGAAGTCGTCGCAGGTCACGGCCTGGCCATCATGGCGCTCGAAATAGAGCTTCATGCCGGCCTCGAAGCCCTTGCGGCCGACCAGGGTCTGGTACATGCGCACCAGCTCGGCGCCCTTGTCGTAGACGGTGGCGGTGTAGAAGTTGTTGATCTCGACGTAGCTGGCCGGGCGTACCGGATGGGCCATGGCGCCCGAGTCCTCGGGGAACTGCATGGCGCGCAGCTGGCGCACGTCCTGGATGCGGCAGACGGCGCGGGCGCTGGGCGCGGCCGCCATGTCCATCGAGAACTCCTGGTCGCGGAACACGGTCAGGCCTTCCTTCAGCGACAGCTGGAACCAGTCGCGGCAGGTCACGCGGTTGCCGGTCCAGTTGTGGAAGTACTCGTGGGCGACGATGGCCTCGATGCGGCTGAAGTCGGCATCGGTGGCCGTGGCCGGCGAGGCGAGCAGGGCGCTGGTGTTGAAGATGTTCAGGCCCTTGTTCTCCATCGCGCCCATGTTGAAGTCGGACACGCCGACGATCATGAAGCGCTCAAGGTCCAGCGGCAGACTGAAGCGGGCCTCGTCCCAGACGATGGAGGCGATCAGCGAGTTCATCGCATGCTCGGTCTTCTCCAGGTCGCCGCGGCGAACATAGACCTGCAGCAGATGGTCCTTGCCGGCGCGCGTGGTGATGCGCTGCTCGCGGTGGACCAGGTCGCCGGCCACCAGGGCGAACAGGTAGCTGGGCTTGGGGAAGGGGTCGTGCCAGACGGCGAAATGGCGGTTGGCATCGACCGCGCCGGTCTCGACCAGATTGCCGTTGGCCAGCAGCACCGGGAAGCGGGCCTTGTCGGCACGCAGCGTCACCGTGTAGACCGCCATCACGTCGGGGCGGTCCAGGAAATAGGTGATGCGGCGGAAGCCCTCGGCCTCGCACTGCGTGAAGAAGCTGCCGCCCGAGGTGTAGAGGCCCGACAGCGCCGTGTTCTTCTCCGGGGCGCAGGTGTTGCGGATCTCGAGCAGGAAGTCGGCGTCCGGCGCCGATTCGATCACCAGCTCATGGCCTTCCTGGCGGAAGGACACGCTCTCGCCGTTGATCAGCACGCGCAGCAGCTGCAGTTCCTCGCCGTGCAGGCGCAGCGGGCCGTGGGGCACGGCCGTGTTGCGCTCTATCTTCATCTTGTTGATGACCAGGGTCTTGGCCGGTTCCAGGTCGAAGCTGATGTCGACCGTGCGTATCCAGAAGGCCGGCTGCTGGTAGTCGGCGAGGTGGATCAGGGGGGCGGTGCCTTCACGCATGGGATGGGTCCTAGGGATCAGGAATTGGCAACGGGGCGGCTGAGCAGCCAGATGCCGGCCAGTGCGAGGCACAGGCCGGCGATCTTGGTGCCGCTCAGCACCTCGCTGTAGAACAGCCAGCCCAGCAGGACGAGGGCGGCCGTGGAAATGAGGGCGCTGACGATGTAGGTCGTCTGCAGGCTGCCGCCAGCGCGGTAGACCAGCAGGAAGCCGACTTCGACCAGCACGATGCTGAGCGCCACGCCCACCGTGGCCCAATTCATCTGCCGCAGGCCCTCGCCCAGCCCGGTCTGGAGCGGGAAGAGCAGGAACAGCGGCAGGCTCATCAGGGCGGCAAGTGCATAGAACGCCAGCAGCGACAGGACCGGGTGCGCGGCCGCGCTGACGCTTTTCTGCGCCAGGTGGTAGAGCACCTGTCCTGCGATGGCGGCGATCAGGGCGATCAGCAAGGGGGTCTTCATCAGACGCCTTGCTTCAGGCTTTCTTGGATGAACGCGTCGAGATCACCGTCCAGCACCTTCTGGGTGGCCGAGGTCTCGTAGTTGGTGCGCAGGTCCTTGATGCGGCTCTGGTCCAGCACATAGGAGCGGATCTGGTGGCCCCAGCCCACGTCGGTCTTGCTGTCCTCGAGCTTCTGCTGCTCGGCCTGGCGCTTGCGCATCTCGTGGTCGTACAGGCGCGAGCGCAGCCGCTTCCAGGCCACGTCGCGGTTGCTGTGCTGGCTGCGGCCGTCCTGGCACTGCACGACGATGCCGGTCGGGATGTGCGTGAGGCGCACCGCCGAGTCGGTCTTGTTAATGTGCTGGCCGCCGGCACCGCTGGCACGGAAGGTGTCGGTGCGCACGTCGGACGGGTTGATGTCGATCTCGATCGAGTCGTCGATCTCGGGGTAGACGAACAGCGAGGCGAAGCTGGTGTGGCGGCCGCCCGAGGAGTCGAACGGCGACTTGCGCACCAGGCGGTGCACGCCGGTCTCGGTGCGCAGCAGGCCGAAGGCGTATTCGCCCTCGACCTTGATGGTGGCGCTCTTGAGGCCGGCCACGTCGCCCGGCGTCTCGTCTTCCATCGTGGTCTTGAAGCCCTTGCGCTCGCAGTACTTCAGGTACTGGCGCAGCAGCATGCCGGCCCAGTCGCAGGCCTCGGTGCCGCCGGCGCCGGCCTGGATGTCGATGAAGCAGTTGCTCGGGTCGGCCGGGTTGTTGAACATCCGGCGGAACTCCAGTTCCTCGACCTTGGCGCGCAGCGTATCGGCGTCGCCCTCAATGGCCTCCAGGCCATCGAAGTCCTCGTCGGCCTTGCTCATCTCGTAGAGCTCGGTGTTGTCCGACAGATTGGTCTCGAGGTGCTTGATCGTGTCGACGACCTGTTCCAGCGAGCGCTTTTCCTTGCCCAGTTCCTGGGCGCGCTTGGGGTCGTTCCAGACGTTGGGGTTCTCGAGCGAGGCGTTGACTTCGTTCAACCGCAGGGATTTGCGGTCGTAGTCAAAGATACCCCCTTAGCGCGGCGGTACGCGCTGTCAGATCGGCGAGGGTCGTACCGATCGCGTTGATGCGTTCGATGTCCATGGTGTTTTCTGTTGGTGGCGCCCGGGGAATCCCGGGCGCGGGAAGAAGGCGGCATTTTAGCCGTGCGCCCCGGGGGAAGTGCCGGGGCCGCCGGCCGGGCCCTGGCCTTAAGCTGCCGGCCATGCTGCTGCTCGTCTCCGCGCTCAAACTGGTGGCCGAAATCGGCCTGCTGGCCTGGCTGGGCCGGACCCTGCTCGGCGCCCTCATTGGCGCGCGGCGCGAGGGCAATTTCTTCTACGGCCTGCTGGACGTGGTGGTGCGGCCCTTCGAGCAGCCGGCCGGCCGCCGCTGGGCGCCCTGGCTGGCCCTGGGCCTGTGGCTCACGGCCACGGCGCTCAAGCTCCGGCTCTGCCTGGAGAACACCCAATGCCAGTGAATACCGATCGCCAGCGCCGCTACTGGCGCAGCAATATGCGGCTGACCTGGCTGCTGGTCGTGCTCTGGGCCGTGCCCACCTTCGTCGTGCCCTTCTTTGCTCGCGACCTGGATTTCGTCTTCTTCGGCTGGCCCTTCAGCTTCTGGGTGGCTTCGCAGGGTGCGCTGATCGCCTACCTGGCGATCAGCTGGATCTACGCTCGCCGGATGAACCGGCTCGACGAAGAGCAAGCCGGCCGTTCAGGCCAGGAATGAGGCCAGGCGCTCGGCCAGCGCCTCGGGCTGGTCGTGGTGCAGCATGTGGCCGGCGTCCTTGAGCGTGCAGCGCTGCAGGTTCTGGACCACGGCCAGGCGCGATTCGAAATCCTCGCGCGGATAGCGGTCGCCCCACCATTGCGAGAGATTGGTCGAGTCGCCCTCAACCCAGAGCGTGGGTGCCTCGATCGCCGACCAGGCGGCCAGCGCCTCGGCCTTGCGGTAGAGGATGGGATTGGTGCGCTTGTGGGCCGGGTCGCCCAGGATGATCCACTGCCCCTCGACCTCGCGCGCCCAGTGCGGCGCCAGCCAGTCGGCCTTGGCGGCGCTGAGGCGGGGATTGGTCTTGCGCAGCCGCGCCGCCACCTCGGCGAGCGAGGCATAGGGCTTGAGCTGCTGCGGCTGCTTCAGCTCGTCCAGCCAGGCGACCAGGCGGCCAGGCGACATCTCCGGTTTCGTCTCCGGCAGGCCGAAACCTTCCAGGTTGATCAGCTTGCGGATGCGGCCGGGCCGCACGCCGGCAAAGCTCATCACCACATTGCCGCCCATGCTGTGGCCCAGCAGGTCCACCGGGGCGTCGGGGCTGATGGCGTCGAGCAGGGCGTCGAGGTCGCCCAGGTAGTCGGGGAACCAGTAGGCGTCGCCGCCGCTGTTCTCGGTCAGACCGAAGCCGCGCCAGTCCATGGCGACGATGGCGCGCTGCTCGCCCAGCCGGGCCAGCGCATCGACGACAAACTGGAACGAGGCGCCCACGTCCATCCAGCCATGCAGCATCACCAGCAGCGGCTTGTCGTCCTTGACCAGCGAGGCATCGCCCCAGCGCAAGAGGTGGTGGCGCAGGCCGCGGAGCTGAATGAATTCGCTGCTCGCGGTGCGGCGGACGGAGTAGGCGGTCTCAGGCATGGGCCTCAATGTAGGCGCTCTGCCGCGGCCCTGCTGTCGGCGGGGCGACAGCGACAATGCCGGCCATGAACCATGACCATCGCATCCGCGAAGCCCGCCCCTCCGATGTGCCGGCCATCGTCGGCCTGATCCAGGAGCTGGCCGATTTCGAGAAGCTGGGCCACCTGGCCCAGGCCACGCCCGAGACCCTGCATCCGCACCTGTTCGGCGCCAGGCCGGTGGTCGAATGCCTGGTGGCCGAGGGGACGCAGGGCGAGCTGATCGCCTTCGCCCTGTTCTTCACCAATTTCTCCACCTTCCTGGCCAAGCCGGGCCTGTACCTGGAAGACCTGTACGTCCAGCCCCAGCACCGCGGCAGCGGCCTGGGCAAGGCCCTGCTGACCCGCCTGGCCGAGACCGCCGTGGCGCGCGACTACGGCCGCTTCGAATGGAGCGTGCTGGACTGGAACGTCAACGCCATCGAGTTCTACAAGAAGATGGGCGCGGTGCTGATGGACGACTGGCGCGTCTGCCGCATCGCCGGTCCGGCGCTGCAGGCCTACAAGCGCTGAGTTTCAATCCTTCTTGGCCTTGGGCACGCTGGGCGCGGCGAAGTCGGGCAGCGGGTCCTTGAAGATCCAGTGCGCGAACCAGTCCAGGTTGTGCTGCATCTGGGCCCGCGCCGACTTGGGTTTGGTGATGCCGTGGCCGAAGCCCTTGTAGACGATCATCTCCACCGGCACGTCCTGGTCCTCCAGCGCCTGGCGCAGCTGGTAGGCGTTGGCGATGGGCACGCGCTTGTCCAGCTCGCCGTGCTGGATCAGCGTCGGCGTGCGGGCCTGCTTCATGTAGCCGAACGGTGAGGTCCTGGCATAGACCGCCGGGTCCTGCACCGGCGTGGCGCCCAGGTAGTTGCGAGTGAACTGCGGTATGTCGGTGTTGTAGTAGTAGGTCGCCCAGTCCGAGATGCCGGCGCCCATGGACACCGCGACGAAGCGCTGCGTGGCCGTGCCCAGGAAGGCCGAGATGAAGCCGCCCTGGCTCCAGCCCATGCTGGCCACGCGGTGCTTGTCCACCAGGCCCTGTGCCACCAGATGGTCCACGCCCGAGACCACATCCCAGGCATCGCCCACGCCCAGGTTGCGTTCGTTCAGCCGGCGGAACTTTTCGCCATAGCCGGCGCTGCCGCGGTAGTTGACCTTGAGCAGCAGGGCGCCGCGGGCCGCGAAGAGGTCGGCCGGGTAGTAGCGCGTGTCCAGCAGCGTCGGCCGGTCAATGCCGGTCGGTCCGCCGTGGATGATGGTCAGCAGCGGGTATTTCTTCCCTGCATCGAAGTCGGCCGGCTTGATCAGCACGCCCTCGATCTCGGTGCCGTCCTGGCTTTTCCAGCGGACCAGCTCGCGGCTGGCCATGAGGAAGTCGCGGGTCTGCTCGGTCAGCTGGGTAACAGCCTTGGGCGCGAAGCTGGCGGCATCGCTGACGAAGACTTCCGACAGGCTGGTGGGCGAGGGCGCTGCAAAGGCAATGCGCTTGCCGTCCGGTGTCAGCGAGAACGAGCTGGCCATCAGGCTGTCGGGCGCGGTGACGCGGGCAATGCGTCCGTTCGCCGGGTCAGCCCGGAACAGGTGGCTGGCCGTGCGCTGCAGCGCATTGAAGTAGACGCCGTCGGCCTTCCAGGCGATCAGCGAGGGGTTCTCGTCGAAGGCATTGCTGATCGACCGCGGCGCCATGCCGCCCTCGGCCGGCACCACGGCCAGGCGCAGGTTCAGGGCGAAGAAATCGGTCTGGCCCATGGCGCTGACGAAGACGATCTGCTGGCCGTCCGGGCTCCACTGCGGGTTCTGGTCGGGGCCCGGCTGCCGGACCACGGGCTCGACGCTGTTGTCGGCCAGCACCAGGCGGTAGATGTCGCTGGTGGCCAGGTGGCGCGGCTCGGGCGACGCGGCGCCGCTGAAGGCGATCTGGCGACCGTCCGGCGACCAGCTGAAGCCCTCGATGCTGAGTCTGGGGTTGTGGGTACGCTGCTTGCCGGCCTGCGGCGCGTTGAGCGCTTCGGCAGTTTCCAATGTCCACAGCTGGGCGGGCTGGGTCTCCTTGCGCACCACCTCGTAGTCGGCGAAATGGGCCTTGCGGTCCTTGCTGGCCTGGCTTGGCGCCTCGTTGGCCGTGTAGGCGATGGCCTTGCCATCGGGCGACCAGGCAAAGGCGCGCAAGGAGGTCTCGGACTTGCTCAGCTGCACCGCCTCGCCGCCATCGGGCCGTATCGCAAACAGCTGTTCCTTGTCCTCGGCCCGGTTGCTGAGGAAAGCCAGGTAGCGGCCGTCGGGCGACCACTGCGGCCCATGGGCCGACTTGGTTCCCTGAGTCAGCTGGCGGCTCGTGCCGTCGCGGGTGTCGGCCAGCCAGATCGAGGTGACGAAGGCGTCCTGCTTGAAGTCCGCCTGGCTGATCGCATAGGCCACGTAACGGCCGTCGGGCGAGATCTGCGTGCCGCCGGACAGGCTCTTGAGCTGCAGCAGCTCGTCGATGGTCGGCACATGGCGGTCGGCCGCCTGGGCCAGGCCCAGCATCAGGACCAGCAGGGGAGCGAGGCGGTAGCGAGCTTGCATGGCGGACGGCATCTCCGGGAACGGATGGAGGGATGGCTCAGGCGGCGAGAAAGGCCAGCAGCAGTTCGGGTGGTCGTGCGATCAGCGCCCGGTCGCCGCACAGGACGATGGGGCGCTGCAGCAATGGCGGATGGCTGGCCAGGGCAGTGAGCAGTTGCTCCTCACACAGTGTCGGGTCGGCCAGGCCCAGTCGCGCAAAGTCATCCTCGGACTCACGCAACAGCGCGCGGGCCGGCAGATCCAGTTGCCGCTGCAAGTCGCGCAGTTCGTCCAGCGTCAGGGGGCTGGCCAGGTAGTCGATGGTCTCGAATGGCAGGCCTTGCTGTTCGAGCAGGGCCAGCGCAGCGCGCGACTTGGAACAGCCGGGGTTGTGGATCAGGCGAATGCTCATGGCGGCCGAGTTTATGTGCGGGAAATCCATAGGCCGCTGGCCGCCGCCGCTGGCTACCCTCTGCCCCTCGCTTCTTTTGCGCAATAAGCAGAGGGGGGTTGGGAATGGGCCAAGTCAGGCCGGAGCCGGTAGAACAAGCAGCCGACCGCTACGCCGAGATCCATCGCGCGTTCCGCTGGTCCGTGCCCGAGGACTTCAGCATTGCCGAGGCCTGCTGTGGCCGCTGGGCCCATGAGACGCCCGATGCGCCGGCCGTGCTGTTCGAGAGCGACAGCGGCTGCCGCGCCCACTACAGCTACGGCCAGCTGCAACGCGCCGCCAACCGTCTTTCCAACGTGCTGCGCCACCAGGGCGTGAAGCGCGGGGACCGCGTGGCCATCGTGCTGCCGCAGCGCTTCGAAACCGCCGTGGCCCATATCGCCATCAACCAGCTGGGTGCGGTGGCCATGCCGTTGTCCATGCTGTTCGGTCCCGAGGCGATGGAATATCGCCTTCAGGACAGTGGCGCCGTGCTGGCCCTGGTCGAGTGCGGTGCGCTGCAGGCGGTGCGCTCGGTGCGGCCGCAATGCCCGCAGCTCCAATGCCTGATCGTGGTCGGCGACTGCGCGCCGCTCGAACACGAGGTCGGCTGGATGGCGGCCCTGCAGGCCGAGGATGCGCGCTTCTTGCCTGAGCGCCTGTCGGCCGACGATGCCGCTGTCCTGATCTACACCAGCGGCACGACAGGCCCGGCCAAGGGCGCCCTGATTCCGCAGCGCGCGCTGATAGGCAATCTCAGCGGTTTCGTCGCCAGCCAGAACTGGTTCGGCTTCGACCCCTTCGACAGCAGCAAGCCCTCGCAGGCGGTGTTCTGGAGCCCGGCCGACTGGGCCTGGACCGGCGGCCTGATGGATGCCTTGCTGCCCACGCTGTATTTCGGCCGGCCCATCGTGGCCTACCAGGGCCGCTTCGATCCGCAGCGCGCCTTCGAGCTGATGGCGCATCACGGCGTGACCCACAGCTTTCTGTTCCCCACCGCGCTCAAGGCAATGATGAAGGCCGTGCCCCATCCGCGCCAGCAGCACGCCTTGAAGCTGGAGGCGGTGATGAGCGCCGGCGAGGCGGTGGGCGACGCGGTCTTCGCCTGGTGTGAGGCCGAGCTGGGCCTCACGGTCAACGAGATGTTCGGCCAGACCGAGATCAACTACGTGGTCGGCAACTGCAACCGGCTCTGGCCGGCCCGCGCCGGCAGCATGGGCCGGGCCTATCCGGGCCATCGCGTGGCGGTGATCGACGAGCAAGGCAAGACCTGCCCCCCGGGCGTGGCGGGCGATGTGGCCGTGCACCGCCGCGATGTCCACGGCGACCCGGACCCGGTGTTCTTCCTGGGCTACTGGAACCGGCCCGAGGCCACGGCCGACAAGTTCACCGGCGACATGGCGGACAGCTGGTGCCGCACCGGCGACATGGCCAGCATGGACGAGGACGGCTACCTCTGGTACCAGGGCCGCAGCGACGACATGTTCAAGGCCGCCGGCTATCGCATAGGCCCCAGCGAGATCGAGAACTGCCTGGTCAAGCATGCGGCCGTGGCCAATGCCGCCGTCGTGCCCAAGCCCGATGCCGAGCGCGGCGCCGTGGTCAAGGCCTATGTGGTGCTGGCGCCGGGCCACAAGGGCAATGCCCGGCTGGTCGAGCAATTGCAGGCCCATGTGCGCGGCCGGCTGGCGCCCTACGAATACCCCAAGGAAATCGAGTTCATCGCCAGCCTGCCCATGACCACCACCGGCAAGGTGCAGCGCCGCGTGCTGCGGCTGCAGGAAGAGGCGCGCGCCCGCGCCGGCTGAAGCCGCGTCCGGACTACTTGCAGCGGTAGCTGCGCGAGAGCGCCGGCAGCGGCATCAGGTTCTTGTTGTATGGATCCAGATGCTGGCGCTGGACCAGGTCGCGCAGCTCGGTGCAGATGCCGTTCTTCTTGATGAGTCGATGGCCCTCGGCGATCTGGGTTTCCTCGGCCACCGGGTTGCCCACCGTGTCGGCCACGGCGGCCTCGGCGGTGGCGGCACGCCGCGTGTTGCTGCGCGGGTCGTTGAGCATCTGGGCCAGCATGGAGTCGCGCGGCGGTGCCGAGGCGGCCCGGGGCGCGCTGGGCAGGCCCAGGCGCAGCGGCGCTGGTGGGGTCGGCGCCTCGCTGCGCGGTGTCTCGGCCTGGACGGTCGGCGCGGTCGTCACCTCGCCCGACGGCACGGCCTGGACCTCGGCCTCACGCGGCTGGCTCGGGTTCGTCGAAGCTTGCTTGGCCGGCCTTTTGGGGACTGGAAAGTCGTCGTAGTGCCGTATCGGCACGAAGTGGACCGGAATGCTGCTGCTGATGCGCTTCGATGGTTCCAGCGGCAGGGTCCGCCATTCGCGCAGCATGGTTGCCACGATGCCGGCCGGGATCGCCAATGCGATCAGCAGGGCCGGCAACCGCTTCCAGCGAGATGGCTGCGGCCAGGGGCTGGCTAGGGTCAAGGTCTTCTCTCCTCCGGGTTACGGCTGTTTCCGCCGCTGCGCCGCACTGTAGCGGCTCAAGCTTCAGGCTTCCAAAAGTCGCAGCGGCAGCCTCAGCGTGAAGCAGCTGCCGCGCCCCGGTTCGCTGCTGACCGAGATGCTGCCGCCCAGGCGCTTGCAGACGATGTCCTCGACGATGGGCAGGCCCAGACCGCTGCCGCCCTGGCCTATCTTGGTGCTGTAGAAGGGCTTGAACAGCTCGGGCAGGGCCTCGGCCGCGATGCCCTTGCCGTTGTCGGCCACGCGCAGCTCGACCCGGCCCTGGTCCGGCCCGTCCAGCAGCTGGGCCGAGATCAGGATCTCGCCGTGACTGCGGCCCTCGAAGGCATGGATCAGTGCGTTGTTGACCAAGTTGATCAGCACCTGTCCCAGCGGACCGGGCAGGCTGTCCATGGCCACGCCCTCGGGCAGGTCCAGGCGCACGCGGTGGCCGGAGCGGCGCAGCGCCGGGCCCAGCGAGGCCATCACCTCGCCGACCAGCGTTGCGAGATCGAAGCGGCGCCGCTGGCCGCTGGCCTGGTCGGCCGAGAGCTGCTTGAAGTCGCGCATCAGCGAGTCGGCGCCGGCCAGGTTGAGCTGCATCTGCACCGCGCCGCTGCGCAGGTCGGCCAGCAGCTTGTTCAGCGAGGAGCGGCGCACCTGGCCCTGGTCCAGCTCCTGCTCGAAGTCGCGTATCCAGTGCAGAAAGGTGTCGGCCAGCAGGCGGCTGTTGCCCACCGGCGAGGCCAGCTCATGCGACATCTTGGCCACCAGCACCGACAGCGTGGCGCGCGACTGCGCCTCCTGCAGCTCGCGCTGGGTCTGCTCCAGTCTTTCGTTTGCCTCGGCCAGCTCGGCGCTGCGCTGCTCGACCCGCTGTTCCAGCCCGGCGTTGAGTTCCATCACTGCGCGCTCGGCATGGACTTGCGCCGTCACGTCCACGAGCAGGGCGAACATGCCGACCACCTGGCCCTCGTGCAGTTCGGGCACCAGGCTGACGTCCAGCCAACTGACCGAACCGTCGGAGGGATCGCGATTGCTGCGGCGGAAGCGCACGGTCTGGCCGACCAGGGCCTTGGCCCAATGCGGCTGGACCTGGGGCAGTACGTCCTCATGGACGAAGTCCACGACCCGCAGCCCGACCAGCTGCTCGGGCCGCTTGCCGTATAGCGCGGCATAGCGAGGGTTGCAGCGCCGCATCCTCGTCTCGCCGTCGAACGAGGCCACGCCGGCCGGCACGGCATCGATCAGCTGGGCCAGCTGGCGCTCGCGGGCCTGGACCTCGGCATGCCGCTGCGACAGCGCATCCGACAGGCGCAGGGCCTCGTCGCGGCTGCTGGCCAGGCTGCGGTGGGCGGCATGGACCAGGGCCGCGCAGACCACCAGCAGGGACAGGGCCTGCAGGGTCACCAGCAGGGCCGGCGTCCGTGGCGTGGGCGGCAGCCAGCCCAGGTGTGCACCCAGGCCCAGCATCAGCAGCCAGGACACGCTGACCGCCGTCATCCCCAGCAGCCAGCGTTTCCCCAGCACCCAGCCGGCCAGCCCGACCAGGAAGGGGTAGGCGAGCAGGTTGACGCCGTAGATGCCGGCGAACTGCAGCAGGCTCAGGCTGATGATCAGCCACAGGCCAGCCGCCAGCAGGCCGGTGCTGGCCTCGGGGCCGCGTCGGCGCAGCACCCACTGGCTCAGCAGCACCAGGCCGACGGTGGCGGCCAGGTAGACATAGCCCGGCCATTCCTGGAAGCCGACCAGCAGGGCACCGACCAGGGTTAGCAGCACGATCAGCAGCAGGGCCCGGTGTAGCCAGACGACGAAGCGTCGGTAGCCCTGGCCCTTGTCCAGGTAGTTGTACTCTGGGGGCTGCAGCGGCGCATCCATGGGCCGACTTTCGCACGGGTGCGGTCGGTCGGCACGCCTAAACTGCGCGTTCGCATCCGAAGTCCGCCATGTGCCGCCTACGCCTGTTGTTCCTGCCGCTGTTGCTGGCCCTGTTCGCTGTCGCGGCAGGGGCGGAGCCGCTGGCGCTGGACCGCAGCTGGAGCGGCCACACGATCAATGCGCAGATGCAGGCCTTTGCCGACGGCAGTGGCCTGCGTCCGTCCGCCGGGGTGCTGGGCCATGCCGACCTGTTCGTCGAGCCGGCCCGGGCCGGTGCCGGCCTGGGGGGCACCGCCCACTGGATGCGACTGCAGCTGCGCCGCTCGGCGACCGAGCGCGGCCAGGCCTGGTGGCTGGTGGTGGAGCCGCTCAATCTTTTCGATCTGCGTGTCTACCGCCGTGCCGGCGATGGTGGTTGGCAGGAGCTGCAATCTGGCGAGCGCGTGCCATTCGCCGCGGGTCGCGAACGCGAATGGCGCCAATTTGCCTTCCGCCTGCCGGACGACGGCGAGGCCGTCACCGAGCTCTATCTGCGAGCCCAGGATCCGGGCGGTGCCAGTTTTCCGGTGGCGCTCTGGCACGAGGATGATCTGCGTCGGCACGAGCGCATCGGCGAGCTGCTGCTAGGTGCCATGTATGGCGCCCTGCTGGCGCTGAGCGCCTACAACCTGTTTCTGGCCTTGAGTCTGCGCGATCGGGCCTATGGCTGGTATGTGGCCACCACCTTGTCGCTGGGCCTGTTCCTGGTCCATCTGCATGGCCATCTCGCGCAATGGCTTTGGCGCGACCAGGCCTGGCTGACCTCGGCCGGCCGGGTGCTGATCCCGAGCGTCTGGGGCTTTGCGCTGGCCGGCTTCGTCATGGCCTTCTTCCAGACACGGCGGCATTTGCCGCGGCTGCACAAGGTGCTGCTCGGCGTGCAGGCGCTTTACGTGGTCTGTTTCGTGGCGCGCCTGGCCGGGCTGCACGGACCCTCGGCCCAGCTGCTCACCATCTTCCCCATGTTCTGCGTGCCGCTGGTGTTTGCCGTGGCCATCCTGCGGCTGCGCCAGGGCCTGGAGCCGGCACGCTATTTCCTGATCGGCTACGGCACGGTGCTGCTGGGCACGCTGCTGTTCCTGCTGCGCATCGCCGGTGCGCTGGAACCCAGCACGCTGACCGAGCTGGCCCTGCCGGTGGCGGCGACGCTGGAGACCCTGATCTTCTCGCTGGCCCTGGCTGCGCGCATCAAGCAGCTGGACCGCAGCAGCCAGGCCGCCTTCGTCGACGAGCTGACCGGCCTGCCCAATCGCCGTGCGCTGGAGCAGCGCTTTGCCGAGCTGGCGGCTCGCGACCAGCCGTTCACCTTGCTGGCCCTGGACCTGGACCGCTTCAAGCCGGTCAACGACAGCTTCGGCCACCACGAGGGCGACGAGGTGCTGCGCGTGCTGGCTCGCCGCATGCAGGCCTGCATCCGCGGCGACGACCTGGTGGCGCGCGTCGGCGGCGACGAATTCGTGCTGCTGCTGGCGCCGGGCAGCGGCGAGGCGGCGGTGTCCAGCGTGGTCAACCGGCTGCTGACGGCGGCACGCGAGACCGTCCACCTCGGCGAGCGCCGCCACCAGCTCAGCGCCAGCGTGGGCCTGGCCCGGTTCCCCAGCCAGGGCCGCAGCCTGGCCGAGCTGAGCCGCCATGCCGACATGGCCCTGTACGAAGCCAAGCAGTCCGGCCGCGACTGCTGGCGCGCCGCGGTACGCGCCGTCTGAATCCGAAGCCCTTTTCCCGATGAGCAAGAAAAGCACCCACATCAGCGAGACCCCGGCCACCCAGTTCCTGCGCCGCCACAAGATTGCGTTCAGCGAGCATGTCTACGACTACGTCGAGCATGGCGGCACGGCCGAAAGCTCGCGCCAGCTGGGCGTGGACGAGCATGCCGTGGTCAAGACCCTGGTGATGCAGGACGAGAAGGCCCAGCCGCTGATCGTGCTGATGCATGGCGACCGCCAGGTCAGCGTCAAGGAGCTGGCGCGCCAGATCCCCTGCAAGAAGGTCGAGCCCTGCAAGCCCGATGTGGCGCAGCGCCACAGCGGCTACCAGGTCGGCGGCACCTCGCCGTTCGGCATTCGCAAGCCCATGCCGGTCTACGTGGAAGAGGGCATCCTCGCCCTGCCGAGGATTTGCATCAACGGCGGCCGGCGCGGCTACCTGGTGGGGCTGGAGCCCCGGCTGCTGGTCGAGCTCCTGCAGGCCCGGCCGGTGCAATGCGCGCTGGCCGACTGAGTCAGGCCCAGAGCGGGCCGATCGCGTCCAGCGTGTTCTTCAGCACCAGGCCCATCTCGGTATCGCCCTCCATCACCAGGGCGCGTTCGAAGAACAGACGGTCGGCGTCATCGCTGCCGCGCAGCAGGCGCCAGTAGCTGGGCGCCTCGGCGACGATTCGCAGTGCAATCGCGGCCTCGCGCGAGGCCGGCGCAAAGCCGCGCGGGCCGAGCTGCAGCTTCAGCGACAGGCCCAGGTCGCTGACGTCGACCTGCACGGCCCGGCCCGACAGCGGACCGCGGGCCGCCGCGTCCAGCCGCGGCAGCAGCAGCCGGTTCAGCGCCGCAGCCAGCAAGAAGGCCGGCGGCTCCATCGGCAGGCGCGCGACCAGTGGCCGCAGCCGCGCCTGCAGGTCCATCAGCAGCGGAGGCAGGGCGGCGTTCATTGGGGCACCCTGGGCGCTGCGCGCCGTCCCGCCAAGCGGGAATGAGCCTCTTCGGGCAGCCGTGCGTAGCTCATGCGGCCCTCCATCGCCAGGCCAGGCCCGGTTCGCCATGGGCGAAGCCGTTGGCGAGTCCGCCCGGCGGCGCCCCCGCGGCCAGTTCCTGCAACCAGGCGGCCACCGGCGCGCCCTGGTTCATGACCGCGTCGAAGGCTGCGATCACCCGCTCGAAGTTGCCCGCCGCCGGAGACAGGCGCAGCCGACTCACGCCGGCGGCCTGCAAGCGCTCGCGCTCGCCCAACAGGCATTGGGTGGCGGCCGACTGGGTCTGGATGCCGTTGAGCACCAGGAAGGGCTGGCCCTCGCCGGTCGACAGCAGCAGGCCGTCGGCATCGTCGCGGCAGCGGAACTCGCACTGGTCCTTGCTGAGGCGGTGATGGCGCGCTGTGAAGCAGCGCGCCGAGAAAGCCAGCGGCAGGCGGCCATGCGCAAAGACCTCGGTCGGCAACGCAGTACCTCCCGCATTGACCTGTCCCACCGCGTCCAACGACAGCTCGACCGGCGCGACCCAGCGCGTCGCTCCCATGGCCTGGTATTCCTGCAGCGCGGCGCGGCTGTAGACATTGATGTGAGGACCCAGCACGAAGGGCAGGCCGGCCTGCTCGAGCAGGTTCAGGGCCGAGGCGTCGCCGGCCTCGATGCCGAACTCGCTCTGCTCGGCAATGCGACGCAGGAGCCGCAGGTCGGCCTCGGACTCGATCAGCGCCTGGGTCGCGAGCAGCACCTCCTTGCCGGCGGCGGCGAGGTCGCGGCCGAGATCCAGCCAATCGGCCAGCTTCATCTCGTGGCGACGGGCGCAGACGGTCTCGCCCAGCACCACGGTGGTGGCCGGCGACTCGGCGACGCCGGCATAGAAATGCAGCAAGGTCTCGCGCGGCCAGAAGTACAGCAGCGGGCCGATGCTCAGCGCAAAGGGAAGGCTCATGAATACAGTCCTCAGCGCCAGGGGCGGTCGTAGGCGCCCAATGTGTGTTGCTGGCCCTCGGCCAGGTGGCCCAGGGCGGCGGTCCAGCCGGGATCGACGCGGAAGCGATCGGGCGCCACCGCCGCCGCGTCGATGGCCTGGCGCCAGACCCGCGTCACCTGCTCGACGTAGGCCGGGCTGCGCTGGCGGCCCTCGATCTTGATCGCCTTCACACCCAGGCGCATCAACTCGGGCAGGATGGCCAGGGTGTTGAGGCTGGTGGGTTCCTCCAGCGCGTAGTCGCGCTGGCCGGCCACGTCGAAGCGGCCCTTGCACAGCGTCGGATAGCCGCGCGCCTCGTCCGGCGCGTAGTGGTCGATCAGGAGGCCGTTCAGCCGCGCCTCGACGCCGTCACGATGCTCGATCCAGCGCACATGGGCCGGCGGCGAGCAGACGCCGGCATTGTTGGGCGACTGGCCGGTGGCATAGGACGAGAGCGCGCAGCGGCCCTCGACCATCACGCACAGACTGCCAAAGCCGAACACCTCGATCTCGACGCCGGTGTGGCGCAACACATGGCCGACCTGGGAGAGCGTCAGCACGCGTGGCAGCACGGCACGCTGGATGCCGTAGCGCCGCTGATACAGGGCGATGGCCTCGTGGCTGGTGGCCGAGGCCTGGACCGACAGGTGCAGGCGCAGCTGGGGATGGACCCGGCGCGCATAGGCCATCACGGCGATGTCGCCGACGATCAGCGCATCGGCGCCAAGACGCACGGCGGCATCGACCGCCGCGTACCAGGGCCCGGCGTCGTCGGCGCGCGCATAGGTGTTCAGCGCCATCAGGACCTGGCGACCTCGGCCATGGGCATAGGCCACGCCCTCGCGCAGCTGGGCGTCGTCGAAGTTCAGGCCGGCGAAGTTGCGCGCATTGGTGGCGTTCTTCAGGCCCAGGTAGACGGCATCGGCGCCGGCATCAATGGCGAGCTTGAGGGCACGCAGCGAGCCGGCCGGGCAGACGAGTTCGGGTTTGCGAATCATGGTGGGCGCCACTGTGCCGGCGCAGCCGGCGCCGCCTGTGGAGCCAGCACAAATCCAGCGCGCGGCCGGCTCGCCAGAATCCGCCTCGATCAACGATGGAGGGATCGGGCGTGAACCTGACGCAGCAACTGTTGGCCGCGCTGAAGGCGCGCGGCGCCACCGAGGTGTTCGGCATCCCCGGCGACTTCGCGATCCCGCTGTTCCGCGAGATCGAGAGGGCCGCCATCCTGCCGCTGCACACGCTGTCGCACGAACCGGCGCTGGGCTTTGCGGCCGATGCGGCGGCGCGGGTGCGAGGCGGCCTCGGCGTGGCCGCCGTGACCTATGGGGCGGGGGCGCTGAACATGATCAACGCGGTGGCCAGCGCCTATGCCGAACGGGTGCCGCTGGTCGTCCTGTCGGGCGCTCCTGCCGCGCACGAGGCCAGCAGCGGCCTCTTGCTGCACCACCAGGTCAAGTCGCTGGATTCGCAGTGGCGCCTGTTCGAGGAGGTGACGGTCGACCGGGTGCGGCTGGACGACATGGCCAGCGCGCCGGATCGCATCGCCCGGGTGCTGGACGCCGCGCTGGACCAGGCGGCACCGGTTTACATCGAGATCCCGCGCGACATGCCGGCGCGGGCCTGTGCTGCGGTGCCACCGCGCCGTCAGCCACAGGCCGATCCCGAGCGCCTGGCGGCCTGTGCCGACGAGGTGCTGGCGCGCCTGCGCTCGGCCGGGCGGCCGCTGCTGATGGCCGGGGTCGAGATCCGCCGCCATGGCATCGAGGCCCGCGTGGCTGAGCTGGCCCGGCGGCTCGACATCCCGGTCGCCACCACGCTGATGGGCCGCGGCCTGCTGGTCGACAGCGGCGTGCGCCTGCTCGGCACCTATCTGGGTCTGGCCGGCGACCCGGCGCTGACCGAGCTGGTCGAGCATTCGGACGGCCTCCTGCTGCTCGGCGCCATCGTGTCGGATACCAACTTCGCGGTGTCGGCGCGGCGCATCGATTTCAGACATGCGATCCGCGTCTACCAGGGCCAGGTCGAGCTGGGCCACCATGTCTATCCCGAGGTCGGCATCGCGGCCCTGGTCGAAGCGATGCTGGAGCGTGTGCCGGCGCGGCCCACGGCCTGGCATGCCAACCCGCGCCGGGTGCCCGGCCCGCGGGCGGCCGACGACGAAGCGGTGACGCCGCTGGCCATCGCCGAAGCGGTCAACGAGCTGCTGCTGCGGCACGGTCCCATGCCGGTGGCGAGCGACGTCGGCGACTGCCTGTTCACCGCGGTCGACTTCCTGCCCACGCCCATGGTGGCGCCGGGCTACTACGCCACCATGGGCTATGGGGTGCCGGCGGCACTGGGTCTGCAGCTGGCCACCGGGCTGCGCCCGCTGGTGGTGGTCGGCGATGGCGCCTTCCAGATGACCGGTTGGGAACTCGGCAATGCCGCGCGCCTGGGTTGCGACCCCATCGTCCTGGTCTTCAACAATGCGAGCTGGGAGATGCTGCGCGTGTTCGAGCCCGACGTGAATTACAACGACCGTGGCCGATGGGACTTTGCCGCCATGGCCGCCGGCATGGGCGGCGAGGGCTACAGCGTGCGCACCTGCGGCGAGCTGCGCCTGGCGCTCGCCCGGGCCCAGGCGCGCGAGGGCCGCTTCCAGCTGATCGACGTGCGACTGGAGCCGGGCGCGCTGTCGCCGACATTGGAGCGTTTCGTTGCGGCGGTGAAGCGCCTGTCGATGCCGGCACCGGCCGCCGAGGCCATGCTGGCCTGAAAGCTCGCTGCGAGCGGCCGCCAAGAGCCGCGCAGCCCGATCGAAATGGGGAGGTCAGTCCAAGGTCGGCGCGGCTTGCGAAGCATCAAGCCGCTATTCGCCCACCGATGCGTCAATAGCGTCCATGAAGTTCCCCGCCTATTTCGACCA
The DNA here is from genome assembly GCF_030345705.1 of Pelomonas sp. SE-A7. Taxonomy (NCBI): domain Bacteria; kingdom Pseudomonadati; phylum Pseudomonadota; class Betaproteobacteria; order Burkholderiales; family Sphaerotilaceae; genus Roseateles; species Pelomonas sp. SE-A7. The sequence goes on along the minus strand of NZ_JAUASW010000002.1, from coordinate 64,554 downwards.
GGTGCCGCGGCTGCGCGTGCTCGATCCGCTGGCCGCCGCCCTGGGCTGTGCCGAAGGCGGTGTCCTCGAGTACGGCTACGACGACGTGGTGCGCCTGACCGGCCATTCCTGCCCGACCGTGGCGGCCAGCTACTGGCTGACCTGGCGGGCCCTGAACGAGCTTTACGGCGACGAATTTCCGCAGCGTGGCGGCATCCGGGTCGAGCTGAGGAACGATGCCCGGGTCGGCAGCACCGGCGTGGTGGCCAGCGTCGTGCAGATGCTGACCGGCGCGGCCGGCGGCAGCGGCTTCAAGGGCATTGCCGGGCGCTTCGCGCGGGTCGGCCTGCAGCGCTACTCGCCGGACCTGCCGCTGGCCATGCGTTTCACCCGGCTGGACAACGGCCAGGCGGTCGATGCCGAGGCCGACCTGGACATGCTGCCGCTGGCCGAGCCGCTGCAGGCGGTGCTGGCGCGCTGGGATGCCGGCCAGCTGACCGAGGACGACCTGCCCCGGCTCGGCCGGCTCTGGCATGAGCGGGTGTCGACCCTGCTGCTGGCCTGCGCCTACGACCCCGGCGTCTTCCGGCTGAGGCGTGCGGCCCCGCGGCGCTGGCCGCGCATTGCCAGTTGAGCCGGCGGGCCGGCCCCGGCGGCAGGGCAGAATAGCGGCCCATGCAAAACACCTTGTCCCCGCTGCTGGCGGCCCTGGCCGCCTACCTGATCGGCTCGCTGTCCTTCGCCGTCATCGTCAGCAAGTTCATGGGCCTGTCGGACCCGCGCTCCTACGGCTCGGGCAACCCCGGTGCCACCAATGTACTGCGCTCAGGCAACAAGGTCGCCGCCATCCTGACCCTGGTGTTCGACGCGCTCAAGGGCTATCTGCCGGTGCTGGCCACGGTGATCTGGGGCGAGCGCTTCGGCCTGGGCGAGGATGCACCGGCGCTGGTCGGCCTGGCGGCCTTCCTGGGCCATCTGTGGCCGGTGTTCTTTCGCTTCCAGGGCGGCAAGGGCGTGGCCACGGCGGCCGGCGTGCTGCTGGCGATCAATCCGCTGCTGGGCGCCGCAACGCTGCTGACCTGGGCCATCATCGCCTGGTTCTCGCGCTATTCCTCGCTGGCCGCCATCGTCTCGGCCGTGTTCGCGCCGTTCTACCAGATGCTGATCTGGGGCGCCTCGCCGACGGTGCTCGCCATCCTGGTGCTGAGCCTGCTGCTGGTCTGGCGCCATGCGGCCAATATCCAGAAGCTGCTCAACGGCACCGAGAGCAAGCTGGGCCAGAAGGCCACCGCCGCCGCGGCCGCACCGGCCTCAGGCACGAGCAAGAAACATCCGCATGGCCAGGGCTACGAGGCCCGGGGCCATTCGCATCACCATGCCAAGAAAGGCAAGAGCAAGCCATGAGCGAGATCCAACGATTCGACGTGGGCGCACGCCTGTCGGAAATGGCCGTGCACAACGGCGTGGCCTACCTGGCCGGCCAGGTGCCCGAGGACGCGACGGCCGACATCACCGGCCAGACGGCCCAGGTGCTCGCCGCCATCGACAAGCTGCTGGAGCGTGCCGGCAGCGACAAGAGCAGGATCCTGATGGCCCAGATCTTCATCACCGACCGGGCCGATTTCCCCGGCATGAACGCCGCCTGGGATGCCTGGGTGGCGGCCGGCAGCGCGCCGCCGCGCGCCACCGTGATCGCGCCGCTGGCGCGGCCGGAATGGAAGGTCGAGATCGTCGTGAAGGCGGCGCTCTGATCAGTCCTTCTTGGGCTTGGCGAGAACCGAAGGCGTGATGGCGATCGACAGCATGTCGCCGCCGTCCTTGCTGCCGTACTCGACCTTGTTGCCGAGCTCGATCAGGGCCTTCACGCCATCCTTGGTGACGAGGCGAGGCTTGGCCATGCTGACCAGGGGGTCGCCCTTCTTCAGGTCCAGCGAGAGCTTCACCTTGTTGTCGCCCAGGTCCTCGGCGATGACCTCGATGGCGAGCTGATCGGCCGATGGCTTGTCCGGCGCGCCGTTGAACATCACCAGCGCCGGCTTGCCCGGATGGACGCGCAGCGTGGGCTGGCTGCGCTGGGTTCTGGCGACGCCGCCCGGGCTGTCGGTGACCGCGATCTCCATGCGCAGCTCGATGCTGGCCGTTTCGGGCCTTGCATCCGCATGCAGGGCCTGGACCGTGCCGGTGCCGGCCACGGCCAGCAGGCCCAGCAGGGCCATTCCCAGCTTGCGGCGTGCGGCGGAACCGCTGTGTTGCTTGAGCATTTCTATCCTTTCGATCAGGGGATGGGTGGACTGCCAGCTGGCCCAGGGCAGGCCGGTGCTGGGGACGGGATTCGGAGCCTGGGCCAGCAGCAGGGCGCGGCCATAGGCGGCCTCGCGGCCGGGATGACGGGCCAGCACGGCGGCGTCGCAGGCCAGTTCCTGGTCGGCGCGCATGCGCCGCAGGGCCAGCCAGGCCAGCGGGTTGAACCAGTGGACCAGGCACAGCAGGGCGCCAAGCGCGTTCCAGTGGTTGTCGCGCCGCCGCTGGTGCACCTCTTCATGGGCGAGCACCAACTGCTGCTGCTCGGCATCGAAGCGCTGGCCGAAGTCAGCCGGCAGGGCCAGGCGCGGCTTCAGGAGGCCGACCAGGGCCGGGCTGCTGCCGGCCGGGCCCTGCCACTGGCGGCCTTGCAGGGTCAGGCCTTGCATGTAGCGGCGCTGCAGCACGACCAGGCGTGCCAGGCAGGCCAGGGCGCCGACCAGCCACAGCGCGGCCAGCAGGGCCGGCCACATCGGTTGAGACGGCGGCGGCAGCGCGGGCATCGCAACGCCCAGCAGCGGTTCCAGCCGGGTGACCACCTCGGCCCTCAGCGCCCGGGCCGGCGGACTGCTCGGCAGCCAGGCGGCCAGCATCAGCAGCGGCAACAGCAGCCAGGACGCATAGGCCAGGCTGGCGCCGAAGCGCTGCTGCAACGGCCGGCGCAGGGCCAGCAGCAGGGGCACGGCCAGTCCCAGCACCAGGGTCTGGCGGGCCAGCAGGGCCAGCCAGTTCATGGGGTCGCTCAGGGGGGGCATCATCATTTCTTCTTCTCCGCCTTGTCGTAGTCCTGCAGCAGCTGCCTGAGCGCCTCGACCTCGTCGGGCCTGAGCTTGCGCTGGCTGCCGAACTGGGCCACCAGCGGCGCCAGGCTGCCGCCGAACAGCCGGTCCAGCAGGCCGGTGGCCTGTTCGCCGGCCCAGTCCTCGCGACTCAGTCGGGGCGTGTAGAGGTAGCGCCGGCCGTCCTTGTCGGCCGCGACGGCGCCCTTGTTGAGCAGGCGGTTGAGCAGGGTCTTGATCGTGGCCAGCTGCCAGTCCTGGCGGCCCTGCAGGGCGCTGGCGATGTCTTCGGTGCTCAAGGGGGCGTCGGCGGCCCAGAGCACTTCCATGACCTGGGCCTCAGCCTCGGAGATCGTGGGCATGGCAATCGATTACGGTTGTAAACATGAGCGGATGTTTACGCACGTAATCGATGCTGTCAAGAGGGGCGACGCGGAAATGAAAAAAGGCCGCGCGAGGCGGCCTTTCTCTTTGCGGCTCAGCCGGATCCTGCAAGACAGGATCCGGCCTGATGCTGCCTGACAAAGCCGCGCAGGCGGCTTTGCAAGTGCAGCCTCAGTCCTCGTTACGGAACACCAGCTTGACTTCGGCGGTCTGCTTTTCGCCGGTGCCTTCGTACTTCCATTCCTTCAGCGCGGCGATCACGGCCTTGTCGAACACCCGCTTGGGTTCGGCCTCGAGGATCTTGACGTCGGTGACCGTGCCATCGGCGCCTATGGTCAGTTCGGCCTTGACGCTGCCGTTGGCGATGCCCTTCTGGGCGGCCTCGCGCGGGAACTCCGGCGGCACCTTCTTGATGACCTTGGGAGCGGCGATGGCACCGACGGCCAGCAGGGCGCCTATCAGGGCGACGGCGCAGCGCTTGGCCAGGTGGGTGCGCCAGGGCTGGTTGACGACGGCTTGCATGGACGGATCTCCTTGTGATTCGAAGCGGTTGTATCGGGTAGAGATTTCAACGACAGGCGCCATCATGAGGCCTTTTTTGCCCCTCAGGCGGTACGGAAGAAGCCAACCGCCTCCAGCAGTCGTGAAGAACTGCTGGTCAGGGCCTCGGTCGAGCGATTCAGCTCGCTGACCAGGCTGGCATTTTGCTGGGTGCTCTTGTCCAGCTCGTTCATGGCCTGGTTGACCACGCCCACGCCCGAGGCCTGCTCCTGGGCCGAGTGCGAGATCTCCTCGATCAGCTGCCCCATGTGATTGACCTCGTCGACCACGCTGGTGATGGTCTTGCCGGCGTTGTTGACCAGGCCGGTGCCGCTGTCCACCTTCTCGGTGCTTTCCTGGATCAGCTGCTTGATTTCCTTGGCCGCAGCGGCGGCCCGCGAGGCCAGGGCGCGCACCTCGGTGGCGACCACGGCGAAGCCCTTGCCATGCTCGCCGGCACGGGCGGCTTCCACGGCGGCGTTCAGGGCCAGGATATTGGTCTGGAAGGCGATGCCGTCGATCACGCCGATGATGTCGCCGATCTTCTTGGAGCTGGCACTGATGTCCTCCATGGTGGACACCACCTCGGACACCACGCGGCCACCGGTCGAGGCCGACTGACGGGCCGTGCTGGCGATGGCCGCCGCCTTGCGAGTCAGCTCGCTGGCACCGCTGAGGTTGGCGGCGATCTGCTCGACCGAGGCGGCGGTGTTCTGCAGGCTGGCGGCCGAGCGGGCCGTGCGGTCCGACAGGTCGTTGTTGCTGTTGGCGATCACGCTGGAGCTGTCGGCCACCTCGCTGGCGGCCGAGCCCACGCTGCGCACCACGCCGACCAGTGCGTCCTGCATCTCGCGCATGGCCTGCAGCATCTGCGCCAGTTCGTCGCGGCCTTCGCTGGTGATCTCGCGCGTCAGGTCGCCCTGGGCGATGGCCTCGGCCGCACGTTGGGCGGCGCGCGCCGGCACCACGATGGAACGCGAGATCGTGAGGCCGCCGAGCACGCCAAACAGCGCCGCCGCGATCACCAGGACCACGGTCACGACCACCGCATTCTTGGCCAGGTCACCGCCGGCCACGGCCAGGTCGTGAGCACTTTCGTATTGCAGGTCGACCAGGGCCTTGAGCGCTTCCTGGTAGGCCTGCTGGGCCGGTCTGACGCCGGTGATCAGCGCCTCGCGGGCTTCGTCCGGGCTGGCGTCCTGCTGCACCTTGCGGAACTTGGCGATGGCTTCCAGGAACTGGTCCTGCGTGCTCTTGGCCTTGGAGATCAGCTCGGACTCCTTGCCTTCCTCGGCGCCGGCCTTGAGCTTGGCGAGCTGGTCGATGCTGGCCTGCTGGGCATCGTCCAGCGCCGCCTTCTGCTTCTTGATCTGGCGGGCTTCGTCCAGCAGCAGCAGGTCGCGCGAGGCGCGGGCGAAGACGTTGACGTTTTCGGACAGCGCATTGGCCGCATTGATCTTGACCAGGCTCTGGTTGGCCGTGCGGTCCAGGTCCTTGGCCAATCGGTTGGCGCTGTAGCCGCCGTAGATGCCGATGATGACCAGCAGCAGGATCAGGAGGCCGTAGCTCCAGGCGAGCCGTTGGCCGATGCGAAGTTGCGTCAGCAGTCCCATAGCGCTTCCTAGTTGTCCGGCCCCGGGGGCCTGTTCGTTCGAAGTGCCGGGCCTTTGAGCCCGGTCGAAACCAACTCCCTACGACAGTCCTCGATGCAGCGAGGCCCGGCCCCAACGCTAGCACGGCTCGGCTCTTTGCAGAACCGGATATCTGCTCTGGCGCGAGCTCAGGACAGGCCCAGTGCGGCCGGGTCGCCACGACCCAGGCGGACGATCGCCGGCTCCTCGCCGCTGAGGTCTATCACCGTGGTGGGCTGCATCGCGCAGGCTCCCGATTTGATGACCAGCTGCAGCTGGTGGTCGTAGCGCTCGGCAATCTCGTCCGGGTCGTTCAGCGGCTCGCTCTCGCCGGGCGGAATCAGGGTGGTCGCCAGCAGCGGCTGTCCGAAGATCGTCAGCAATTCCTGGGTGACGCCATGGTCGGGCACGCGCAAGCCTATGGTGCGGCGCGAGGGATGGTGCAGCCGGCGCGGCACTTCCTTGGTGGCTTCGAGGATGAAGGTGAAGGGCCCGGGCGTGGCCGCCTTCAGCAATCGGTACTGCTTGTTGTCGACACGGGCGTAGTTGGCCAGCTCGCTGAGGTCGCGGCACAGCAGGGTCAGGTGATGCTTGTCGTCGACGCCGCGTATGCGCCGCAGGGCCTCGGTGGCCGCCTTGTCGTCCAGATGGCAGACCAGGGCATAGCTGGAATCGGTCGGGATGGCCGCTATGCCGCCCTTGTCGAGGATCTGTGCTGCCTGGCGCAGGAAGCGGGCCTGCGGGTTGTCGGGATGAACATCGAAAGTCTGGGCCATGGCGGCCGATTCTCACCCTGCAGAGCCGAGCTTCAATCGGCGATCGTGTCGGTGGAAACCGCGGCTTGTTGCTTCTCGCGGACATTGAGCCAGGCCGCGGCCGCGCCGCAAGCCGAGACCACGGCCATGCCCAGCCAGGCGAAGCCGTCGGGCGCATGGTCGAAGGCGAACCAGCCTATGGCGGCGGCAAAGGCGATCTGCGCATAGCTGAAGGGCATCAGCGTGGCCGTGGGAGCCAGGCCGAGCGACAGGATCAGCAGCAGATGGCCGGTCGTGCCCAGGAGGCCTACGATCAGCAACAGCCCCCATTGCCAGGCCGGCGCGGCCAGCAGCTGCGGCCAGACCGACCAGGGCCCCAGCAAGAGCAGGGCGCTCAGCAGCAGCGAGCCAGTCAGCCCGGTGTAGAAATGCGTGGTCAGCGGGTTCTCCAGCGAGGACAGCTTGCTGGTCAGCACCTGGAAGCTGGCATAGCAGAGCGCGCCGGCCAGCGGAAACAGCACGGCCCATCCGAACAGGCCGCTGCCCGGCCGCATCACGATCAGGGCGCCGGCAAAGCCGCCTATCACCAGGGTCCAGCGCAGCGGCGACACCTGCTCGTGCAGCAACATGGCCGCCAGCAGGGTCACGACCACCGGGGTCAGCATATTGATCGAGGTGAACTCGGCCACCGGCATGTACTGCACGCCGAAGAAGCTCATCGCGCTGGTGGCCAGCAGCAGCAGGCCGCGCAGCAGCTGGAAGCGCGGATGTGCGCTGCGGAAGCTGCCCGCCAGGCCCAGCCACACGGCCATGCCCACCGCCTGCACGCTGTAGCGGGCCCACATGATCAGGAGCACCGGCAGGGCCAGGGTGGAGCCCAGGTGGCGGGTCAGGCTGTCCATGCTGGCGAAGCAGGCCGCCATCAGGAACACGAGGGCAATGCCCAGGGCGGGCCGCTGGGCAGGAGCGGCCATCAGCTCGGCAGGTGGATGCGGTCCTGCAGCGCCAGCCAGACCGGCTCCAGCTTGCCGGGCAGGCCGGGCAGGGAGCCCAGCTCGGTGTGGCTCTCGTCGGGGCTGTGGAAGTCCGAGCCGCGCGAGGCGAGCAGGCCGAACTCCTGGGCCATGTCGCCGTACTTGACCGCCTCGGCCGCCGTGTGGCTGCCGGTCACCACCTCGACGCCGCGGCCGCCGTGGCCGATGAACTCGGTGAACAGCGCGTATTCCTCGGTGGGCGTGAAGCCGTAGCGGGCCGGATGGGCGATCACCGTCAGGCCGCCGGCCTCGTGGACCCAGCGCAGCGCGTCGCGCAGCGAAGCCCATTTGTGCGGCACGAAGCCGGGCTTGCCCTCCGTCAGGAAGCGGCGGAACACCTCGGGCACGTCGCTGCAATGGCCGGCATCGACCAGCCAGCGGGCGAAATGGGTGCGCGAGATCAGCTCGGGATTGCCTACGTAGCGCAGCGCGCCCTCGAAGGCGCCCTTGATGCCGACCTGGGCCAGGCCCTCGGCCATCTCGCGGGCGCGCGGCTCGCGGCCACCGCGGGTGGCGCGCAGGCCGGCCACCAACTCGGCATTGTTGTGGTCGAAGCCCAGGCCCACGATGTGGACCACCTTGCCGGCGAAGCTGACCGAGATCTCGGTGCCGGTCAGGTAAGGTAGGCCCAGGGCCAGGGCGGCGTCCATGGCCCGCTGCTGGCCGCCGACCTCGTCATGGTCGGTCAGCGCCCACAGCTCGACGCCCTGCGACTTGGCGCGGGCCGCGAGTGCCTCGGGCTCCAGCGTGCCATCGGAGACCTTGGAATGGCAATGCAGGTCGGCATTGCTGAGGGCGTGGAGTGTGGGGGCGCTGTTCACCCGCGCATTATCGCGGCCACCGCCGCCCCGGCCGGCTCAGGGCTTCTGCGGTTTCAGCGAGCGCAGGTAGGCGATCAGGGCCTTCATGTCGGCGTCGCTGATCTTGCTGTAGAAGCCGAAGCCCATCGGCGGCTTCAGGGCCTGGCCGTCCGGCCGCACGCCGGTGCGTATGGCCTGGGCGATCTGAGCATCGCTCCAGCTCTTGAGGCCGGCCGCGTCGGGCGTCAGATTGCGCGAGACGCTGACGCCCCAGGGCCCCTTGAAGGGCTGGCCGCCGGCGCCGAGTCGGCTCTCGATCAGTTCGCCCTTGTCGTCGCGCGGCGTGTGGCACTCCATGCAGTGCGCGATGTTGGCCAGGTATTCGCCGTAGCGCCGCAGGTCCTTGGCCGGCGGCGCCTTGACCTTGCCTACCGGCGGCCCGTAGCTGGCCGGCAGCGGGATCCGGTAGACCGACTTGGGCACGGCATTGGCCACGGCCGGCTGCGCCCGCAGGTAGGCCACCAGGGCGGCGACATCGTCGTCGGACAGATGGCGGTAGTACTCGATGGGCATGGGCCAGCCGATCAGGCTGCCGTCGGGCCGCACGCCCTCGCGGATCGCCTTGACCAACTGGGCTTCGGTCCAGCGGCCTATGCCGGTCTCGGCATCGGGCGTGATGTTGGCAGCGTAAGAGGTGAACGGCGGCGCGTCGAACTTGAAGCCGCCCGAGAGGCCGCGCTCGAACAGCGGCTCGCCCTGGGGCCCTCGCTGGACATGGCAGTTGCCGCAGGCCACCACCGAGTCCATCAGGTATTTGCCGCGGGCCAGTCGGTCCGCCGTGACATCGGACCAGGCCGCCAGCGGCACGGCCGCGACCAGTCCGCCAAGTACCAAGCGCCAGAGTCTGCTCATACAACCTCGCAGGGGTCAGGGCCAAGGGGGCGAGCCAGCCTAGTCCTGTCCAGGCCGCGAGGGAAGGCGGTCGGCCTCATGGATTGCCCTGAGCCGTCCTCTCAAAGACTGAAGGTCGGCAGGCCGGCGCCGGGTCCTGGGCGCCGGTGAAGGCAGCAATCGCCTGCGGACTGCAAGAGCGGCAATCAGGCGGCGGCGGGCAGCAGGCTGGGCAGCTCGGGCGTGCGCCGTTCGAGGAAGAAGCGGCTGGGCCCACTGCGGCTCTTGACGACGCGCTTGGGTTCGATCAAGGCGGCCGACAGCGCCTGGGCGCTTTCGAAGCCGCTGCTGGAGCGCACCGCCACCACGCCGGCGCTCAGCGTCGGCAAGGGGTGGAACGAGGGCTGGTTCTGGCGGTTCAAGGTGGTGTAGCCGCCGCGCTGCAGGTGCTCGTCGCTGAAGAAGCGGCGCACGCCGGCATCGAAGCCCTGGCAGACTTGGTGCAGGCGCTGTTCCCAATCGGCCGAGCCCAACACCATCAGGAAGTCGTCACCGCCTATGTGGCCGACGAAGTCCTGCTCGGCATCGGCCACCTGGCTCAGCAGCGCGGCGGTGAACTTGATCACCTCGTCGCCGGAGCGGTAGCCGTAGCTGTCGTTGAAGGGCTTGAAGTTGTCGATGTCCCAGAGCGCCACGACGAAGGGCTGGCCCTCGGCCAGGCGGCCGTCGAGGTGATGGTCGATGGGCACATTGCCCGGCAGCAGGGTCAGCGGGTTGGCATAGCGGGCCGAATGCACCTGCAGGTCGGACACGGCCTTGAGCAGGTCCGAGGTGCGGCCGCTGCCGAAATACTGGCCGCCCTTGGTGACGATGAAGCCGTCCACCATCAGCCGGTCGTCCAGGTTGGCGATGGTTTCGCTCATGGACCGCAGCGAGGTGCTGACGTCGAAAAGCAGCGGCTGAGGATCCATCAGCACGGTGCAGCTGTGGCGGCGGTGGATGTCCATGAAGTAGCGCTCGGCGCTGCGCTTGAGCACCTGCAGCGAGCGCAGGATGCCTATGGGCCGGTTGTCGGCGTCCAGCACCGGCAGCGCATAGAGCTGCTCGTCGCCGGTGAACATCTCCACCACCGACTGGCAGTCGATGCGGCCCGAGACCGTGTGGCCGCGCTGGGCCAATTGGGCGGCCTGGGTGATGGCGCCCGGCAGGCTGCCGAAGCTGCGCGGGTTGTTGCCGCCGCGCAGCAGCGTGGCCACCTCGGCCCGCAGCGTGGCGCGCGGGCTGCTGGCCGGCCGTGCCAGCAGATAGCCCTGGCAGACCGGCACGCCCAGCTCGCGCAGCACGCCCAGGCCGCCGGTCTGCTCCAGGCCCTCGGCGATCACGGTGCAGCCGCTGGAGGCCGCCATCTCCAGGATGGAGCGCACGAACTGCTGCTTCAGCGGCTCCTGCGAAATGCCGTCGATGAAGTGCCGGTCGATCTTGACGAAGTCGGGCCGGATGTCCATCCAGCGCTTCAGGCTGGCAAAGCCCTCGCCCAGGTCGTCCAGCGCGACCACGAAGCCCAGCGCGCGCAGACCCTCCAGCGAGGCGCTGAGCCGCTCGGGCTCGAGGATGGGCCGGGTCTCGGTCAGCTCGATGACGATGCGCGAGGGCGGCATGTCCAGCTCGGCGAACTCATGGGCGATCTGCTCGACCCGGCCCTCGGCGGCCAGCAGGGTGTCGGCCGTGAGGTTGAGGAAGACCTGGCCCGGCAGCGCCAGCTCGCGGAAGCGCCGCAGTGCCTTGCGCACCACCAGGCGTTCCAGTTCGACCAGCCGACCCAGTCGAGCTGCCGCTTCGAACAGGACCAGCGGCGAATGCAAGGGCGAATCGGCGGGGCCTCGGGTCAGGGCCTCGTAGCCGAGGATGCCGGCACGGTTGACGTCGACCAGCGGCTGGAAGTGGACCTCGAAGCTCTGCTGGCTGATCAGGTTGGACAGCTGCAGGGCCAGCAGGTCGTGGCGCGGCGTGAGGGGAGTGACAAGTTCGGGCATCGGATGAAGGCGCTCGCAGCGCGGTTGCGGGCGCATTCTTTCGAGGCCATGTGGCAGTTCCTTGACAGGCCGCCCGCGCGGCGGATGCCCGGTGCGAAAGGCAGGGTCGGCGTGCGGAAATGCTCAGACGAGCCGCTAGTCGAAGCTGTGCTCGTAGCTCAGCAGCCAGCGGCGCGGCGGCAGCGTGGCCACCATGGGCCGCGGGGTGATGCCGTCGGCCTCGAAGCGCAGGTAGCCGAGATAGCCCAGGTCGCCCAGGTTGGGGTGGGCATTGCCCAGATTGCTGATACCGAGCTTGACCTGACTCGTGCTCCACTGCAGGCCCAACTGCAGGTTGGCGATCCGGTAGGCCGGCCGGCGCAGCGGCGTGCTGGTGGAGTTGTAGGAGATGCTGTCGCCGACGGCGCTCAGGTCCAGGGCCAGGCTGGCGGCCAGGCCGGCATGCACGGAATGGCTGTAGTGCAGGCCGGCGGTGGCATTCCAGCGCGGAACCTGGGGAATCCGGTTGCCCACCGCCAGGCGTGCCGAGCCCTGCTCGGTGATCCGCGCATCGCTCCAGCCCAGCCCCAGTCGCAACTGCAGGCCGCTCGTGGCCCGGCCGCTCAGTTCGATCTCGCCGCCATTGATGCGGCCACTGCCGGCGTTGCCCAGCAGGTAGAAGCCGCAGGCCGGGATCAGGGCCGGCTGCTGGATGTCGCGCCAGTCGATGCGGTAGAGAGCGCCGGTCAGCAGCAGGCCCGGGTCGGTCCAGCCGCGCTTGGCGCCCAGTTCGTAGCTCCAGACCGAATCCGGCGCCACGCGGGCCAGGCGGCGCGCTTCGTCGGCGCTGACGCAGCCGCCCAGCAGCGGCGTCAGGTCGGCCTGGGCGCCGCCGGCCCGGAATCCCTTGCCGGCCGAGGCATAGAACAGCCGGTCCGGTGCGGCCTGCCAGGCCAGGGCCAGGCGCGGGTTGTGGCCGTTCGCCCGGCTCTCGGTCTGCGAGCGGAAGTCCAGGCCGTAGAGGGCCCCATTGAAATGCGTGCGGTCGTCCTGGCTCAGGCGGTAGAAGCGCTCGCCCAGGCTCAGGGTCAGGTCTTGTGCGAGGCGCAGGTCCAGCTCGCCGAACAGCGAGCTGTCGCTTTGGCGGTAGCGGTCGTCGAACAGCCAGAGCAGGGTCTGGCCGGTCTGGCCCAATACCTCGCGGCCGAACACCGGCGGCGTGTCGCGCAGCGTGCTGAGCCGTGAAAGGTAGACGCCCAGCGTGGCACTCCAGCGTCCGCCTTCGTTCAAGAGCAGCCGGGTCTCGTGGCTGGTCTGGCGGCTGTGGCGGCTGGCCTGCCAGGCAAAGCCCTGCGCCGGCGGCGTGCCCAGGCCGTAGCTCGTCAGGTATTGCAGCGTGCCCTCGCTGCTGTCCTCCAGGTCGTCGGCCTGGCGGCTAAACCGGCTGGTGCTGGACACCAGGCGCCAGCCTTCGCCGCGCCAGCGCAGCACCAGGGCGGCCAGGGTCCAGCGGTCCTGTGCCTCGGGCTGGATGTCGGCCAGCCGGTCCAGCAGGGGCTGAGGCTCGAAGGCCGGCAGCGGCGCATAGGCGGCCGGCTGACCGTGGTAGTGCTGACGCTGGTGCAGCAGGCGCAGGCTCAGCTCCAGGCCGTTGTCCAGGCGCAGCAGGCCGTGCAGCGAGGCACCGCCGCTGCGGCGGGCGCCCTGGTCGCCGACGAGCAGGCGCGGCGAGTTCGCATCGTCGACACGGCTGCGGAAGCTGCGCTGCAGCCAGCCGGCCTGGCCTTCGCCGAAGGCGGTCATCCGCAAGGCCGAACGACCGGTCTGCAGCGGCAGGTTGAGCATCGCTTGCGCGCTGCGGTCCCAGCCGCCCTGGCCCTGGCCTCCGCCGGCGCCAGCACTGGCGCGGGCCTCGCTGGTGTCGAGCATCGGCGAGCGGCTGATCAGTCGCACCGTACCGCCCAGCGAGCTCTCGCCGAACAGGCTGCCTTGCGGACCCTTGAGCACCTCGATGCCGGCCAGGTCCAGCACGCGGGCATCGACGGCACCGGGCAGCGGCACGTCGTCCAGGTAGTAGCCCGTGGTGCGGGCGCCGGATAGGCCGCGGATGGCGATGGTGCGCGAGTTGCCGAGCGCGGTGCCGGTCTCGCCGGCACTGCTGCCATTGCCGTACGCAAAGGACAGGCCCGGAATCCTGAGCGCATAGCCGTTGAAGTCGCGGATGCCGTAGTCGTCCAGGGTGCGGGCATCGAGCAGGCTCACGGCCAGCGGCACCTGCAGCTGGCTTTCTTCGCGTTTGCGGGCGGTGACCAGGACCGGCTCCAGCTGCGTCGGCTCGGTGGCCTGTGCATGCCAGGGCAGGCATCCGAACACACCCAGCCAGCAGATGGCGTGACGAAGAAGCGGCATGACGGCCTCCCAGAAGGCGAGCCCAGCATAGCGCCGCGGCGAGGGGCTGTCAGTTCGCTCGATAGGGCTCGTGCAGCCGCGCTGCCTCGCCGCTGCGCTGCAGCGTCGCGATGCCCTCGTCCAGCCAGCGCACCAGCCGGGCGCTTTGCCGAGAGGCCCGGCTGACCATGAAATACATGGAGACCTTGGGCAGCCAGGGCAGATGCACATAGGCCAGCTCGGCATCCAGCGTCAGCGCGCCGTGGCTGGCCTGGCGCGGAACCGCGATCATTTCCTCGTCCCAGATCATCAGCTTGCAGCGGCCGGCCCTGAGCATGGCCAGGGCGCCCCTGGCCGTGGCCGGTAGGCTGCGGGATTCGACCGTGGGCGTCATGCCGAGCAGCGAGTAGTTGACGCCCTGCACACGGCACTGATCCAGGCCGACCAGGTCTTCCGGCTTGTGAATTGGTGGTGGCGGTGCGGCGCGTCGATAGAGCGCGATCGGCGTGATGCGGTAATGAGAGCGCGGGTAGGTGAACAAGGCTTCACGGTCCTTGGCGCGGACCGCATCGAGCACCAGGTCGTAGTCGCCGCGTGCGGCATCGGCCAGGCAGCGCTTCCAGGGCAAGAGCGTGATCCGCAGCTCGCCGCCGCTGGGGGCCAGCAGGGCCTGCAGCAGGTCCACGTTGTAGCCCGCCACCGGCCGGCCCGGTCGGCTCTGGTCGCGAAAGGTGAAGGGGGCGAATTCGCCGGCGTCGCCGCAGACCTTCAGCAGCCTGGGCCAGGTGGCCGCCGCTTCGGCGGCGGCGGCCGGTCCTGACGCGAGGCCAAGGAGCAGCAGGGCGGCGAGCAGCTGGTGAAGCGGCATGGCCGCATCATGCCTGTTCCGCGGCCTCGACCACCATCTGCACCCTTTCCTGGCCGTTCCAGACATCCAGGCTGAGCCGGTAGGCCAGGCGCACCCGCTCGGGCAGGCCCTCGGTGCGGCCGAACCATATGGCGTCGCGCAAGACCTGGCCCTGGCGAAGCCGCAGCTTCAGGTGCTTCTCGCCGACGATGCGCTGGTTGAGCACCTCGACCTTGTCGCAGAACAGCGGCGCCTCGAAGGCCTGGCCCCAGACCTGGCCGTCCAGCTCGCGCACCGTCTGCGGCGTGAAGGCCTCGGGCGGCAGGGCGCCGTCGGTCTTGAGCGTGCGGGTCAGTGCGGCCTCGTCCAGCCATTCGCGGGCCACCTGCTGCAGCGCCTCGTCGAAGCCGGCAAAGGCCTCGGGGCCGGCCAGCGTGCAGCCGGCCGCCATCGCATGGCCGCCGAACTTCTTCAGCAGCGCCGGGTGGCGCTTGCTGACCAGGTCCAGCGCATCGCGCAGATGGAAGCCGGGGATGGAGCGGCCCGATCCCTTGAGCGATCCGTCGGCGCCCAGGGCGAACACGAAGGTCGGCCGATGGACCCGGTCCTTGAGCCGCGAGGCGACGATGCCGACCACGCCTTCGTGGAAGTCGGGCTCGTAAATGGCGAGGGCCGGCGGCGGCGTGCCTTTCAACGCCGGACCTTGCATCAGGGTCTCCAGCTTCTCCTCCGCCACCTCGCGCATGCCGGCCTCGATCTCGCGGCGCTCGCGGTTGATCGCGTCCAGCTGCCTGGCCAGGTCGGCGGCGCGCGCGTGATCCTCGGTCAGCAGGCATTCGATGCCCAGCGTCATGTCGGACAGCCGGCCGGCCGCATTGATGCGCGGACCCAGGGCGAAGCCGAGGTCGAAGGTGTTGGCGGCCGAAGCATCGCGGCCGGCGGCGGCGAACAGCGCGGCCACGCCGGGCTGCATGCGGCCGGCCCGCATGCGGCGCAGGCCCTGGGCCACGAGGCGGCGGTTGTTGGCATCAAGCCGCACCACGTCGGCCACGGTGCCGAGGGCGACCAGGTCCAGCAGGCCGTCCAGCTTCGGTTGAGTTGCCGCGTCGAACACGCCGCGCTTGCGCAGCTCACCGCGCAGCGCCAGCAGCAGGTAGAACACCACGCCGACGCCGGCCAGGTGCTTGCTGGCGAAGCCGCAGCCCGGCTGGTTGGGATTGACCAGGCCATCGGCGGCGGGCAGCACGATCTGCTCGCCGACCAG
This sequence comes from Pelomonas sp. SE-A7, assembly GCF_030345705.1. Classification (NCBI taxonomy): domain Bacteria; kingdom Pseudomonadati; phylum Pseudomonadota; class Betaproteobacteria; order Burkholderiales; family Sphaerotilaceae; genus Roseateles; species Pelomonas sp. SE-A7. Next base: position 48,949 of record NZ_JAUASW010000002.1, on the reverse strand, counting down.
GGCCGGCAGATGGTGGTCGGTCACCAGCACCTTCATGCCCAGCTGCTGGGCATGCTGGACGCCGGCCAGGCTGGCGATGCCGTTGTCCACGGTCATCAGGAGATGCGGCCGCTTGGCCAGGGCCAGTTCGGCGATGGCCGGCGTCAGGCCGTAGCCGTGGATGGCGCGGTCGGGCACCACGTAGTCCAGCGTGCCGGGTCTTGCGCCGAGCAGGGCCAGGCCGCGCAAGGCGGTGGCGCAGGCGGTGGCGCCGTCGCAGTCGTAGTCGGCCACGATGCAGACGCGCTCGCCCGCCGAAAGCAGGTCGGCCAGCAGGGCGGCGGCTTCAAGCATGCCCTTCATGCCTTCGGGCGGCAGCAGGCGGGCCAGACCGTCGTCCAGCTCTTCGGCGCTGGTCACGCCGCGGGCGGCGAGCAGGCGGGCCAGCAGCGGCGAGACGCCGGCCTGCTCCAGGGTCCAGGCGGCGCGCGGCGGCACGTCGCGGGTGAGGAGTTGCGGGCTCATGATCGGGACAGCGAAGCGAGCAGGGCGGGCGCATCGACCCGTGGCGCCGACAGGGCGTTCCAGAGCCTCTGCCATGTGGACCGAGTCTGCGGGTGGAATTCGCGCGCCTCGCTCTCGCCGCAAAGCGTCAGCGCGACGGCTTCGCCGCGGCGGGCACGGTCCAGCAGCTCGGCGATAGGGCCGGCGTCGAGCGCCTTCCAGGCATCACACCAGCTCGGCCAGTCGCCGGCCAGCAGCGGCTGGACCAGGCGTTCGTCGATCTGCAGGCCGGCCGGCAGCGAGCCGCCCAAGGCGGCGCCGCAGCCGCTGATCCAGACCGTGTTGACCATCAGCTCGCCACGGGCCTCGCGCTGCTCGTTGAGCGGATGGCGGTGCAAGACCATCTGGCATTCGTTCTGCAGCGTGCGCAGGGCACGGGCCTCGGGCATCCAGGGGTCGACGCCGCGGTTGACGACGCGTTCCAGGCTGGCCGAGGCCAGGCCGGCCAGGCTGGCATGGGCCACGAACCAGCGGTCGGGCGCGCCCCAGGCATGACGCCAGCCTTCATCAGCCGGGAACAGCGCGACGGCCAGGTCGTCCAGCAGCTGGCGCGATTCGGCTTCCGACAGGTTCAGGGCGGCCGGCTCCAGGGCCGCGATCTGGTCGGCGCTGACTTGCAGGTGCATGGGGCTGAGCAAGGCCCAGCTGTGCTCACCGACATCGATGCCATCGGCGGCGGCGGCTCGTGCCGCCAGCGGCAGGCAGCCGTCGGGCAGGGCCGGCCAGCCCAGGGCTTGGGCCAGGGCTTTTTCGTGCGGGGTGTTGAGGCTTGCGGCCGAGCCTTCAAGGCCGGCCTGGCCTTGCAGCAGGCCCAGCAGGGCCGCCAGGCGCGGCAGCACCAGGGTCTGCAGTGCCGCCTCGGCGGCTTCACCCGCGGCGCTGGCATGGGGGATCATCAGGTGCATGGCCGGCATTATCCCGGGCGGATCGACATGACCCTGTCACACAAGCTCCCTAAGCTGGGGCGCATGAGCGCCCTTGCCAATCCGCCTCTGCTCAACCGCGAGCAGGCCATCCTTGAATTCAACCGCCGCGTGCTGGCCCAGGCCCAGCGCGCCGATGTGCCGCTGCTGGAGCGGCTGCGCTACATCTGCATCGTTTCCAGCAACCTGGACGAGTTCTTCGAGGTGCGCTTCGCCGACATGCTGGATGCCGCTCGCGCGCCCGAAGGCCTGGTCAGCAATCGCGACGTCGAGCGCGTGGCCCGCGAGGCCCATCTGCTGATCGACGAGCAGTACGGCATCTTCAACGAGCAGGTGATGCCGGCGCTGCGCGAGCAGCAGATCGTCATCCTGAACCACGCCGACCGCACCGAGGCCCAGCGCGAATGGGTGGCCCGCTTCTTCGAGCGCGAGGTGCGGCCGCTGCTGGTGCCGGTGGGGCTGGACCCGGCCCATCCGTTCCCGCAGGTGGCGAACAAGTCGCTGCACTTCATCGCCAGGCTGTCGGGCAAGGATGCCTTCGGCCGCGACACCCGCATCGCCATCGTCAAGGTGCCGCGGGTGCTGCCGCGGGTGATCAAGCTGCCGGCCGCGATCTCGGACGGCCGCCAGTCCTTCGTGCTGCTGACCAGCGTGATCCGCGCCCACCTGGAGGAGCTGTTTCCCGGCCGCACGGTGGAGTCGTTCTCGCAGTTTCGCGTCACTCGCGACTCGGACCTGGAGGTGGACGAGGAAGAGGTGGCCAATCTGCGCCATGCGCTGCGCTCGGGCCTGACCACGCGCCACTTCGGCCGTGCCGTGCGGCTGGAGGTGGTCAATACCTGCCCCGAGGAGCTGTCGCGCTTCCTGCTCGAGCAATTTGCCCTGCCGCCGGCGGCGTTGTACCGGGTCAATGGCCCGGTCAACCTGGTGCGGCTCAACGAGCTGATCGACCTGACCGATGCGCCCGAGCTGCGCTTTCTGCCGCATGAGCCGGTCTGGCCCGAGGGCCGGCTGCCGCGCGGCAAGTCCATCTTCCATCGACTCAAGAAGGGTGACGTGCTGCTGCACCATCCGTTCGAGAGCTTCGAGCCGGTGGTGCAGCTGCTGCGCGAGGCGGTCGAGGACCCCGACGTGCTGGCGATCAAGCAGACGGTCTACCGCACCGGTTCCAAGTCCGAGCTGATGGACCTGCTGATCGAGGCAGCGCGGCGCGGCAAGGAGGTGATGGTGGTGGTCGAGCTGAAGGCCCGCTTCGACGAGGAGGCCAACATCAACTGGGCCGAGCGGCTGGAGGCCGTGGGCTGTCAGGTGGTCTACGGCATCGTCGGCTACAAGACCCACGCCAAGCTGCTGCTGATCACGCGCCGCGAGCAGAGCAGCAAGCAGGGCGGCAAGACCCAGCTGCGCCGCTACGCCCATCTGTCCACCGGCAACTACAACCCCAAGACCGCGCGGCTCTACACCGACGTCGGCATGCTGACGGCCGACCCAGACCTCTGTGCCGACGCCGACATGGTGTTCCGCCAGCTGGCCTCGCTGGGCAAGTTCAAGGAGCCGCGGCGCCTGCTGGTGGCGCCGTTCAACATGCATTCGCGCATGGTCGAGCACCTGGCCCAGGTCGAGGAGGCCGCACGCAGCGGCCAGCCGGCGCGCGTGGTGGTCAAGATCAATGCGCTGACCGACGCCGAGCTGATTGCCGCGCTCTTGCGCACGGCCCAGGCCGGTGCCCGTATCGACCTGATAGTGCGCGGCGCCTGCATGCTGCCGCCGGGCCTGCCGGGTGTCAGCGACAACATCGTGGTGCGCTCGGTCGTCGGCCGCTTCCTGGAGCATTCGCGCATCAGCTACTTCAGGTGGGGCGATGGCGAGGAGGATGAGGCGCTCTATCTGTCGAGTGCCGACTGGATGAGCCGCAATATGTTCCGCCGCATCGAGGTGGCCTGGCCGGTGCTGGATGCCAAGCTGCGCCAGCGCGTGATCGACGAAGGCCTGGTGCCTTACCTGAGCGACAGTCTGGATGCCTGGCAACTGGGGCCGGACGGCCGCGCCAACCGCGTCAGCGGCGACGGCATCAGCGCCCAGCAGGCACTGATGCGGCGCTTCATTCCGCAGTAACGAGGTTCAGCGGGCCGCCGCGCTGCCAGGCCTGCAGCTCTTCGAGCAGCAGGTAGGCCGAGCGCGGATTGGCCTGGGTCCAGGCCGGCGTGGCCTTGACCCGCACCCGGCGTTCGTCGCGCTGCAGGCTCAGGCCCGCGCCGGCCTGCGCGCCGCGGCCGTGGCACTGCAGCACGGCCAGGCGCAGCGCCAGCAGCTGAGCGACGAAGCTTTCGTCTTCGAGCCGCTCGCCCAGCTTGCGCAGGCCACCGCGCTGGCCCAGGGCCAGGTCGCCCAGGCGCTGCAGCTGGTTCTGCGAGAAGCCGGCCGCATCCACATGCGACAGCAGGTAGGCGCTGTGGCGGTGATGGTCATGGTGGGAGACCATCATGCCGATCTCGTGCAGGTCGGCCGCCCAGGCCAGCTCGCGCCGCAGCTCGGGCGGCGACTTGGGCTGCAGCTGGCGCAGGAATCCCAGCGCCTGGTCGCGCACGCGGCGGGCCTGTTCGGTGTCGACCAGGAAGCGCCGCTGCAGCTCCTGCACCGACTGTTCGCGCAGGTCTTCGGCCATGCGGCCGGACGGCTGCAGGCGCTGGGCCAGCTCGAACACGACACCCTGTCGCAGCGCGCCCTTGGCCGGCTTCAGGGCCTCGATGCCGAACTGGGTCAGCAAGGTGTAGAGGATGCACAGGCCGCCGGCTACGACGGCGCGGCGGTCGTCCTTGAGTCCGGGCAGGGCCAGCTTGTCCATGTGGCCGGCCGCCAGGCATTGCTCCATGCACCAGCGCAGCGCTTCCGGCGTGACCGTGCCGTCGGTGATGCCGCTGCCGGCCAGCAGCTGGGCCACGGCGCCTACGGTGCCGGAGGAGCCCAGCGCCTCGGTCCAGGCCGGCTGGCTGTGCTGGCGGGAGAACTGCTTGAAGGCTTCCTCCAGCTCGGCACCGGCGGCGATCTGCGCCGCGCGGAAGGCCTCGGCCGTGAAGCGGCCCTCGGGGAAGAAGCGCATCGAAAGGCTGACACTGCCGATCTGGAAGGACTCGGCCTTGAGCGGCTGGCGGCCGCGGCCCAGGATCATCTCGGTCGAGCGGCCGCCTATGTCGATCACCAGCCGGGTATGTTCGGAGGGCTGCAGCCGGGCCACGCCGCCGAAGATCAGCCGGGCCTCCTCGCGGCCCGAGATCACCTCGACCGGATAGCCCAGGGCCTGCTCGGCCCGCACCAAAAAGGCATTGCGATTGCGGGCTTCGCGCAGCGTCTGCGTGGCCACGGCGCGCACGCGTTCGGGGGCAAAGCCGCTCAGCGCGGTCTTGAAGCGGGCCAGGCAGTCCAGGCCGCGCTGCATTGCTTCCTCGGTCAGCAACCCGTCGGCATCGAGGCCGCCACCCAAGCGCACGGTCTCCTTCAGGTATTGCTGGCGCTTGTACTGGCTGCCGGCCACCTGGGCGATCTCCAGCCGGAAGCTGTTGGAGCCCATGTCGATGGCGGCCAGGGGCAGGGGAAGGCTGGAGACGGCATTCATGGGCCGCGATTGTCGGGGCAATCGATGACGGTTCCGGGCCGCAGGGCTCCCTAGAATCCGCGCAGCTTTGCGCAGGAGTGCTTCGAATGCCAGCTTCCGAATCCAGCCGCCGCGACTTCATCCGGGCCAGCCTGGGCAGCGGCTTTGCCGCGGCCGTGCTGCCGGTGACGGCCCAGACGATCAAGACGTCTTCCGACGGCCTCACGGTCGGTGAAGTGAGCATTGCCGTGGGTGACAGCTTCAAGCTGCCGGCCTACCGGGCCGCGCCGGTCCAGGCCAAGGGCAAGCTGCCGGTGGTGCTGGTGGTGAGCGAGATCTTTGGCGTGCACGAGCACATCGCCGACGTGGCGCGGCGCTTCGCCCGCCTGGGCTATCTGGCCATTGCACCCGAGCTGTTCGTGCGGGCCGGCGATCCCAGCGAGTACGGCGAGATCGCCAAGCTGATCGCCGAGATCGTCGCCAAGACGCCGGATGCCCAGGTGATGGGCGACCTGGACGCCTGCCTGGCCTGGGCTGGGGCCAACGGCGGCGACCTGGAGCGCGTCGCCATCACCGGCTTCTGCTGGGGCGGGCGCATCAGTTGGCTGTATGCGGCCCACCAGGCCAGGCTGAAGGCGGCCGTGGCCTGGTATGGCCGGCTGGATGGCGAGCGCAACACGGTCTATCCCCGCCACCCGGTCGATCTGCCGCCCGAGCTGAAGGCGCCGGTGCTGGGCCTGTACGGCGGCAAGGATGAGGGCATTCCGCAGGTCCATGTCGAGCGCATGAGGGAGACCCTGAAGCAGGGCAGCGATGCGGCCCGGCGTAGCGAGGTCCAGGTCTACCCGGACGCGCCCCACGCCTTCCATGCCGACTACCGGCCCAGCTACCGCGAGGCCGACGCCCGCGATGGCTGGCAGCGATGCCTGGCCTGGTTCAAGGCCAAGGGCGTCTGAGGGCTTGCAAGGCTCTGAGACAATGGCTGCCCAGCGCACCGCCCGGTGCGCTTTGAATTTGCACCGCTCCCTCCTGCACCCATGACCCTGCTCTACATCGTGCTCGCAACCCTGATCGGCGGCCTCCTGTCCGTCGTGATCGCGGCCAGCCTGACGGTGAGCCTGCTGGGCAAGGTGGTGAAGCAGCTGGTCAGCCTGTCCACCGGTGTGCTGCTCGGCACCGCCCTGCTGCATGTGCTGCCCGAGGCCTTCGAACGGCCGGGCGCCAGCCCGCATGCGCTGTTCCTGACCCTGCTGGCCGGGTTGCTGTTCTTCTTCCTGCTGGAGAAGGCCGAGCTGTACCGCCACACCCATCACCACGAGGGCGACGGCCACCACCACCACCATCATTTCGATGCCGAGCAGGCCGGCCGGGGCGGGCTCTCGGTGCTGGTGGGCGACAGCATCCACAACTTCTGCGACGGCATCATCATCGCCGCCGCCTTCCTGGCCGACACCCACCTGGGCCTGGCCACCTCGCTGGCCATCATCGCCCACGAGATTCCGCAGGAGGTGGGCGACTACATCGTGCTGCTGAATGCCGGTTTCTCGCGGGGCAAGGCGCTGTTCTACAACGCCGTGTCAGGTCTTGCCGCGGTGGCCGGCGGCGTGCTGGGCTACTTCGTCGTCGGCCCCTGGGAGGCGATGTTCCCCTTCCTGCTGGTAGCGGCGAGCAGCAGCTTCATCTACGTGGCCGTGGCCGACCTGATTCCGCAGTTGCAGCGTCGCCTGCCCTGGCGCGACACGGCTGCGCAGCTGGCCTGGCTGGCCGCGGGGCTGGCCCTGGTCACCGTAGTCGTCCGAATCAGCAGCGGCCACTAGGCTCAGCGAACGATCAGCACCGGCGTCTTGCAGTGGGTCAGCACCTTCTGGGTTTCGCTGCCCAGCAGCAGGGCCTGGACCCCGCGCCGGCCATGCGAGGCCATCACCAGCAGGTCGACGTTCTGCAGCTGGGCATGTTCGATGATGGCCTCCCAGGGATGCAGGGCCTCGACCGTATGACCCTCGCAGGCCACGCCGGCCGTCTCGGCCGCCTGCAGCACGGCCTTGACCCTTGAGCTGGCGATGCGCTCCTGCGCATCGAAGAACTCCTGGGGCGGCGTGGGCTGCATCTCTGACACCGCGCTGTAGGGGAAGGGCTCCTTGACGCTGATCGTGTAGAGCTTGGCGCCGTGGACACGGGCCAGGGCGATGGCCGTGTCTATGGCCTTGCTGGTGATGTCGGAACCGTCGGTGGGGACCAGGATGCGCTTGAACATGGCGGACCTCCTTGTGCGTCGACTGTGACTATCTTCCAGTGCCGATCATCGGCTTGTCTTGCGACACGTCAAGTCGAGGCCTGACCGAGCCCATGGTGGAAGCCCCGATGGTCATCGATCAGTGTCGGCATGAGCATCGCGGCACAAAATAACTGATCGAGTGAGGGTGATATGAGGAGACTGCGACCGGCTCGCATGGCCGCTGCATGGCTGCTGCTGTTGCTTGGATCCTGTGGCGGGGGCGGTGGCGGCGGCACGGGTTCCCTGACGCCGGAGGTGCCTCTGCCGCCGGTATCGACCACGCTGCCTGCGCCCGGTTCGTTTGGGCGCATGGATCTGGCGCGCATGGCCGGTCTGATTGAAGTCGCTGGCAATGTTCAGTACTTCCATCCCAGCGACGGCGTTGCCGCGACCGATTGGCAGGATTTCTATCAGTACGCGATGCTGAGGGTCTCGCGGGTGGCCGGTGACGCCGAGTACCTGGCCCTGCTGCGCGAGTTGTTCGCCAATGTCGCGCCTTCCGTGCGCTTCAACGAACCTGGCGCCTCCTACGAAGCGCCAGCGCAAGCCAGCTTGCTGGCCTGGGTTCAGAACGGCTACACCGAGGACGCTTCGGGCAGCGCCGACATGGCCGCGTATCACCGCGAGCGGGTCACGCTGTCGGCTTCGGCCTTGGGCGCCGCGCCCGGGCTGCCGACTGCCGCGCAACTGCGCTACACGGTGCAGGGCATCGAGGTCATGCAGCCCCTGGTACAGCGCAGCGAAGGAGGCGTCAGCCTGCCGAAGAGCAGCGCCTTCTCGGTCAGCCAATGGCGCGGCGCACGACAGTTCGGCGAGCCCGCCGTGTGCCTGGCCGAGATGGGACGGGTCTGGACGGTGATCCGCAATTTCTGGCCCTATCACGACACCATCAAGCCGGGCTGGAGTGCCGAGCTGCCGCAAATGCTTGCCGCCTGCGATCCGCAGGTTGGCGCGGACAAGGCAGCTGCCAATGCAGCGCGGCAGCTGCGGCTCAGCCTCAGCAAGCTGCAGGACAACCATGTGGTGCTGCGCTCAACGCTGGAGCAGTTCAACCAGATGGCGCCCTTCGTGGCCCAAAGTGTCGAGGGACGCACCTTGATCGTCCAGGTTCTGGCTTCCGGGCTGGGCGTGCAGGTGGGCGATGAACTACTGTCCGTCGATGGGGTCGCCGTTGATGAACTGCTGCGCCCGATGTTGGCGGAATCCACCAGCAGCGAGCACCGGACCCGAAGCCGCCTGCTGGCCCAGCGCTTCTTGCGCTCTGCCGATGCCAGGCAATACCGGCTGCAGCTGGCAGACGCCAAGGGCGCGCGCCGCGAGCAACTGGTTTCCAGCATCGCCACCACGCCAACCAGCGTTCATGCGCTGTACAGCGTGGCGGCAGGCCGGCCGATGATTGAAAAACGTGCCGACGGCCTGGTGGTGATCAACCTGGTGACGCTGGATCCGCAGAATCTCCCGGCTGCGCTGGCTGCGATGGAGCAGGCCCGTGCCGTGGTACTGGACCTGCGCGGCTATCCGGTCAGCTGGGACGCCTGGTGGTCCGTGCTGGCGCGGCTAGCGTCCCGGCCTCTGCAATCGCTGCCCATGTTCGAACACCGGCCGGTTGCGCCGGGGCCGGTGGTCGTCAAGACCCGCGTCCCTCAGGAGATAGAGCCGGCATCGCCGCGTGTGACGGCGCCGGTCGTGGCACTTTCCAGCCCGTACTGCATCAGCCAGAACGAGCATGTGCTGGGCTATGTCCAGAGCGCCGGCATTGCCATCATCGGCGAGCCAACCATGGGCATCAACGGCGACATCACCAGCATGCGCTTGCTGCGCGAGGGCAGCACGTCTGCGGGCTCTATCACCTTCACCGGACTGGAAGTCACGCAGCATGACGGCAGCCGGCTGATCGGCGTCGGCATCCAGCCCACGGTCCTGAAGGTCCGTACCGTGCAAGCCTTGCGCGAAGGGCGAGACGAAGTGCTGGAGGCCGGCCTGGCCTATCTGAAGGCGCGTCTGTGACGCTGATTCAACCGCGGGCGATGGGTCGGCGCGGGTCGGCCGACCATTCGCTCCAGGAGCCTGGATAGAGCGTGGAGCCGGCCAGCCCGGCATGTTCCATGGCCAGCAGATTGATGCAGGCGGTGACGCCGGAGCCGCAGTAGTGGACCGTGGCCTCGGCGCCATGCGGCGCCAGCAGCGGCTCGATCTCGGCGCGCAGCTGCGCGGCCGGCTTGAAGCGGCCGTCCGCGGCCAGGTTGTCCTTGAAGAAGCGGTTGCTGGCGCCGGGGATGTGGCCGGCCTGCTTGTCCAGCGGCTCGACCTCGCCGCGGAAGCGTTCGCCGGCCCGGGCGTCGATCAGCCTCAGGGTGCCAAGTCTTGCCTGCAGCGCTTCGGCCGAAATGGTCGGCGAGAGCGAGCTGACGGCCGCGAAGCTGCTGGCTTGCGGCGCCGGCGGCTCATGGCTGCTGAGCGGTCCACCGGCGGCAGACCAGGCGGCCAGGCCGCCATCGAGCACGGCCACGGCTTCATGGCCCAGCCAGCGGAGCATCCACCACAGGTGGGCGGCATAGGGGCTGCCCTGGTTGTCGTAGGCCACGACCTGGGTCTCGGCCTTCAGGCCCAGGGCGCGCATGCGTTCGGCGAACCATTCGCGATCCGGCAGCGGATGGCGGCCGTTCAGGCCGGTCATGGGGGCGCAGGTGTCGCGGTCCAGGTGCAGGTAGTGCGCGCCCGGCAGATGGCGTTCGCGCCAGCCGCGTTCGCCGGCGGCGGTGTCGGCCAGCTCGAAGCTGCAGTCGACGATCAGCAGGGACTGGTGCTGCTTCTCGAGTTGCAGCAGCTCGGCGGCCGAGATCAGGGTGCGGTAGACAGGATGGCTCATCAGGATTCGCTCACGGCATGAGGAGAGGATTCGACGCGGCTGCGCAGCAGCGTGGCGGCCAGGCCGGCGCCGACGATCAGGACTATGCCCAGCACGGCGGTCCAGTGCAGCAGTTCGTTGAACAGCCAGACGCCGTAGAGGCTGGAGAACACGATGCCCAGGTACTGCAGGCTGGCATTGACCAGGGTCTTTCCGCGGCCATAGGCGCGGGTCATCATCAACTGCGCCACGGTGGCCAGCAGGCCCACGGCCAGTAGCAGGGCCAGGCCCTTGGGACTGTGCGAATGGAAACGGGTCGGCCCGACGATGCCGGACAGGCTGACCAGGGCGCCGGCGATCACGCCGCCGACCGAGAAGTAGAAGACGATGCGGTATTCCGGCTCGCCCGCCCGGCCCAGGGCCGTGATCTGCAGATAGGCCAGGGCCGAGAGCATGCCGGACAGCAGGCCTGCGATGCCGTGCCAGGCCTGTTGCTGGTCTATGGTCGGCCGCAGCACCAGGGCTACGCCGACGAAACCCAGCAGCACGGCCGCGACCAGGCGCGAGTCGACCTTGTTGGTGCCCAGCAGCACGGCACCGCCGATCAGGAACAGCGCCATCCAGACCGAGGACATGTAGTTCAAGGTCATGGCCGTGGCCAGCGGCAGTTGGCCTATCGAATAGAACCACAGCGACAGCGCGCAGACGCCCGACAGGCTGCGCCAGAAATGCATGGCCGGCACCGTGGTGCGCAGGCTGAGCCCGTGGACCCTGGCCATCAAGGCGATCATCGCCACGCCGACCAGGCCGCGGTACATCACGATCTCGCCGGCGCCGTAGTCGGAGGACGCCAGCTTGACGCAAACGCTCATGGTGGCGAACAGGAAGCTGGCGGCGATCATCAGCAGCGAGGAGGTCATGCGCGCATTCTGCATGGCCCAGAAAGCGGAAGGCCACCTCGGGGGGCGGCCTTCTTTCGCGGGATCAGGCGGGCTGGTCCATCAGCCGGCGGTACCACTCGTGGAAGTGCTGCATGCCGTCTTCCATCGGGCTCTGGTAGGGGCCGATCTCGTTGTCCCCGCGCTCCATCAGGGCCTTGCGGCCGGCGTCCATGCGGATCGCGATCTCGTCATCCTCGACGCAGGTCTCCATGTAGGCGGCCTGGTGGGCTTCGACGAAGTCGCGCTCGAAGGCGTGGATCTCCTCCGGGTAGTAGAACTCGACGATGTTGGTGGTCTTCTGCGGCCCCTTGGGGAACAGCGTAGAGACCACTAGCACATGCGGATACCACTCGACCATGATGTGCGGGTAGTAGGTCAGCCAGATCGCGCCCTGCTTGGGCGGCTCGCCGCCGCGGAAGGCCAGCACCTGCTCGTGCCATCTGCTGTAGGTGTCCGAACCCGGCTTCTCCAGCGCCTTGTGGATGCCCACGGTCTGCACCGAATGGTGCTCGCCGAATTCCCAGGCCAGGTCCTCGCAGGTGACGAACTGCCCCAGGCCCGGGTGGAAGGGGCCCACGTGGTAGTCCTCGAGATAGACCTCGATGAAGGTCTTCCAGTTGTAGTCGCACTCGTGGACCTTGACCGAGTCGAGTACATAGCCCGAGAAGTCCAGTTCGGCCGTCGGGCCCATGCGGGCCAGGTTGGTGGCGACCTCATGACCGTTGTCCTCGAACAGCAGGCCGTTCCATTCGCGCAGCGGGTAGCGATTCAGGTTCAGGCAGGGGTCCTGCTCGAAATGCGGGGCCCCGACCAGCTGACCCTTGAGGTCGTAGGTCCAGCGGTGCAGCGGGCAGACGATGTTGCTGCGCGTGTTGCCCCGGCCCTTGAGCATGACCGCCTGGCGGTGGCGGCAGACGTTGGAGATCAGCTCGATGCCGGTCGGCGTCCGCACCAGGGCGCGGCCTTCGCCTTCCTGGGGCAGGGCGTAGTAGTCGCCCACCTCGGGAATCGCCAGCGCGTGCCCGAGGTAGCGAGGACCCGGTTGGAACAGCAGCGCCTGCTCCTTGCGGAACAGGGCCTCGTCGAAATAGGAAGTGACGGGCAGCTGGGTCTTGCTGCGTTCAAGCGCCGAGACGGTGAGGCTCAGGTCGGACATGATCCAAAGGGGTCTCCAAGAAACCAATGTCAACCCCCCGGCACGGTCGCGGCCTCCGCCGCGCTGCACCGGGTTTGTGCTGATGAGAAAAGTACAAAGCCCGACTTGCGCCGGGCCCGGATGCCAAACAGGCGCCAGCCACTGCACGGCCGGCGGCCGTCTAATGGTTTGCGCGAGGGCGGGATTGTACCCAAGCGGCCGCCCTTGGGGCGGCGAGGGTTGCCTGTCTGCACTGGAGGCCGGGTTGCTGTCAACTGTTGCGTTCCGAAACCACCCTCCTGGACGAGGCGCCGGAATCGCTCAGCGCGCTGACTACAATGTCACGTTTCGCGTATTGAAATGAGCAAGGCGCCCGAATCCTCCACCAAGTCCGCCCGGTCCGTCCGCGGCGGTGCCGGCCCTGTTCCAGCCAGTTACGAGTCGGCCCTGGCCGAACTGGAACAGCTGGTGTCGGCCATGGAGGGTGGCCAGCTCCCCTTGGATCAACTGCTCGACAACTATCGGCGCGGCGCCGAATTGCTGGGCTTTTGCCGGGAGCGTCTGGTGGCGGTGGAGCAGCAGGTCAAGCTGCTCGACGCCGGCGAACTGAAGCTCTGGGAGGATGCCTGACCGTGGACGCCGCACGATTTGATGCCTGGGCGCTGCATGCGCTGGACCGCGTGGAAGCGGCCCTGGAGCGCTGGGTGCCCGAGGATTCGCCTGCTGGCCTGGGCGAAGCCATGCGCTATGCCGTGCTGGGTGGCGGCAAGCGCCTGCGCCCGCTGCTCGTGCTGGCCGCCTGCGAGGCCGCCGGTGGTTGCAACGAAGCGGCCCTGCGCGCAGCCTGCTCGGTGGAGTTGATCCACGCCTATTCCCTGGTCCATGACGACATGCCTTGCATGGACGACGACGTGATGCGCCGCGGCAAGCCCACTGTCCACGTGGCTTTCGGTGAAGCGCAGGCCATGTTGGCTGGCGACGCCATGCAGGCCCTGGCCTTCGAGGTGCTGACGCCCGACGACGGCGTCGAGCCGGCTCTGCAGGCACGTCTATGTGCACTGCTCGCACGCTCCGCTGGTCACGCGGGCATGGCCGGCGGGCAAGCCATCGACCTGGCCAGCGTCGGCCGCCAGCTCGACGAAGCTGCGCTGTGCGATATGCACAGGCGCAAGACCGGCGTACTCTTGCAGGCCAGCGTGCTGATGGGCGCGGCCTGCGGCAAGCTGGACCAGCGCGCCTGGGATGCCCTGGCCGACTATGGGGCCGCCATAGGCCTGGCCTTCCAGGTGGTGGATGACATTCTGGACGTGACCCAGGCCTCCGAGGTGCTGGGCAAGACGGCGGGCAAAGACCAGGACGCCAACAAGCCGACCTATGTGTCGGTGCTGGGCCTGGAACAGGCCCGTGGCTATGCGCAGACGCTGCGTGACCAGGCCCATGCCGCCCTGGCCGCCAGCGGTCTGGCCGATACCAGCCGGCTGGCCCAACTGGCCGACAAGGTCGTGGAGCGTGACAACTGAGCCCTCCGGCTCGGTTGCCGCACAGTAGAACAGGACAGACATGAACTACGCCCTGCTGAAGACCGTCAACAGCCCGGCCGACCTGCGACGCCTGCCGCGCGCAGACCTGCCCCGGCTGGCTGAGGAGCTTCGCAGCTACGTGCTCGAGTCGGTGTCCAAGACCGGCGGTCATCTGGGCTCCAACCTGGGCACGGTGGAGCTGACGATTGCGCTGCACTACGTCTTCAACACGCCGGAAGACCGGCTGGTTTGGGACGTGGGCCACCAGACCTATCCCCACAAGGTGCTGACCGGCCGCCGCGAAGGCATGAGCGGCCTGCGCCAGCTGGGCGGCATCAGCGGCTTCCCGCGCCGCGACGAGAGCGAGTACGACACCTTCGGCACCGGCCATTCCTCGACCTCGATCTCGGCCGCGCATGGCATGGCCATGGCGGCCAAGCTCAAGGGCGAGGACCGCAAGGCCGTGGCCATCATCGGCGACGGCGCGATGACGGCCGGCATGGCCTTCGAGGCGCTGAACAACGCCGGCGTGCAGCAGGGCGGCCTGCTGGGCGACCTGCTGGTGATACTGAACGACAACGACATGTCGATCAGCCCGCCGGTCGGCGCGCTGAACAAGTACCTGGCTAGGTTGATGAGCGGCAAGTTCTACGCAGCGGCCCGCGAAGGCGCCAAGACGGTGCTGAAGAACACGCCGCTGTACGAATTTGCCCGCCGCTTCGAGGAGCACACCAAGGGCATGGTCGTGCCAGGAACGATCTTCGAGGAATTCGGCTTCAACTACGTCGGCCCGATCGACGGCCATGACCTCGACGCCCTGATCCCTACGCTGGAAAACCTGCGCGACAAGAAGGGCCCGCAGTTCCTGCACGTGGTCACCAAGAAGGGCGCCGGCTACAAGCTGGCCGAAGCCGATCCGGTCAAGTACCACGCGGCCTCGGGCAAGTTCGACCCGGCCGTCGGCTTCGTCAAGCCGGCCCAGCCGCCCAAGCAGACCTTCACCCAGGTGTTCGGCGACTGGCTGTGCGACATGGCCGAGCAGGACAAGCGCCTGGTCGGCATCACGCCGGCCATGCGCGAAGGCTCGGGCATGGTGGACTTCCACAAGCGCTTCCCCGGCCGCTATTTCGACGTGGGCATCGCCGAGCAGCATTCGGTTACCTACGCCGCTGGCCTGGCTTGCGAGGGCCTGAAGCCGGTGGTGGCGATCTACTCGACCTTCCTGCAGCGCGCCTACGACCAGCTGGTCCATGACGTGGCGATCCAGAACCTGCCGGTGCTGTTCGCGCTGGACCGGGCCGGCCTGGTCGGTGCCGACGGCGCCACCCACGCCGGCAATTACGACATCGCCTATACGCGCTGCATTCCGAACATGGCGGTGTTGACGCCGGCCGACGAGAACGAGTGCCGCCAGGCCCTGTACACCGGCTTCCAGTTCGATGGTCCGGTGACGGTGCGCTACCCGCGCGGCGCCGGTGCCGGCGTCGAACCGCAGAAAGCCATGCAGGCGCTGCCCTGGGGCAAGGGCGAGGTCCGCCGCCGCGGCTCGCGCATCGCCATCCTGGCCTTCGGCACTGTGCTGTACCCGGCCCTGGCGGCCGCCGACAAGCTGGACGCCACCGTGGCCAACATGCGCTTCGTCAAACCGCTGGACCATGAGCTGGTGGCCGAGCTGGCCCGCAGCCATGATGTGCTGGTGACCATCGAAGAAGGCTGCGTGATGGGCGGCGCCGGCAGTGCCGTGCTCGAGAGCCTGCAGGCGGCCGGCCTCCATGTGCCGGTGCTGCAGCTGGGCCTGCCCGACGAGTTTGTCGAACATGGCGATCCGGCCAAGCTGATGAGCCAATGCGGCCTGGATGCCGCCGGCATCGAGCGCTCGGTGCTCGAACGCTTCGGCCCGCGCCCGGCCATGCGTGCCGCCGCCAACGGCTGAAGGCAGGATGGCCCCACGCCGGCAAGGCTGGTGGCATGCTGTCATGCTCTCGACTCAGCAGTAACCCGCGCCATTGGCCCTGAGGGCTGGAAACGCGACCCCCGAATGAACCAGATCACCAGCGCCCTGTTGCACCACATCCCCGACACCCAGAGTGAGCGTGACGAGCGCCACCTGGTGATCCAGCGAGTGGGCGTCAAGGACGTGCGCTATCCGCTGCAGGTCGTGGTGGCGGGCAAGGCCCAGCCCACCGTGGGCAACTGGACGCTGGACGTGATGCTGCCGGCCGAGAAGAAGGGCACGCACATGTCCCGCT
Source organism: Pelomonas sp. SE-A7 (assembly GCF_030345705.1). Taxonomy (NCBI): domain Bacteria; kingdom Pseudomonadati; phylum Pseudomonadota; class Betaproteobacteria; order Burkholderiales; family Sphaerotilaceae; genus Roseateles; species Pelomonas sp. SE-A7. Next base: position 32,923 of record NZ_JAUASW010000002.1, on the reverse strand, counting down.
TCGTGGCTTGGCTCGACGCGCTGCAGGCACCGCTGGATGCGGCTTCGCTGCGCGAATTGCATGGCCAGATGCTGGCCAAGCTGGAAGCCGTCGAGGGCCGCATCGAGGTGCGCTTCCCGTTCTTCCTGCGCAAGCGCGCGCCGGTCTCCGGTATCGAATCGATGCTGGACTACCAGGGCGCCCTGATTTCGGAGACCCGTGGCGGCCGCACCAGCGTCCATGCCGAGGTGGCGGTGGCGGTCAAGAGTCTGTGCCCCTGCTCCAAGGAGATCTCCGACTACGGTGCCCACAACCAGCGCTCGCTGGTGACGATCCGCGCCGAGGTCAAGGATGCCTCGCTGAGCTGGGCCGAGCTGGTCCGCTTCGCCGAGGAGAGCGCCTCCAGCGAGATCTGGCCGCTGCTCAAGCGCAGCGACGAGAAGTGGATCACCGAGCATGCCTACGAGAACCCCAAGTTCGTCGAGGACCTGGTGCGGGACGTGGCGCTGCGCCTGAATGCCGAGCCGCGGATTGGTGCCTATTCGGTGGATGTCGAGAACTTCGAGTCCATCCACAACCACTCGGCCTACGCGCGCATAGAGCGCGGCTGATCAATCAATCGAGGCTGAAGAGTCTCTCCTCGATGCGTCGTGCTTCGGCGCGCAGGCAAGCTATCAGCTCTTCGGTCAATGCCTGCTTGGGTCGATGCAAAGGCCGCAGCAAGCTCACACGGAACGGCACCGACACCGCCAGCCGCCTCAACTGCAAGCGTTCGCCCGCGCAGGCCAGGGCAGTCAATGGGTTGACGATGGCCAGCCCGAGACCTTGCTCCACCATGGCACAGACGGCCACGGCGCTATGGGTTTCCAATGCCAGCCGCCGCTGCACGCGAGCCTGATCGAACAGGCTGTCGAGCTGGACCCGGTAGGGGTCGTCGGCGGCCAGGCTGACAAAACCTTGGCCCTGGAAGTCAGCCAATGACAGAACCGGCTTGGTTAGCAGTGCATGTCCTGGCGGCAGCACGGCGACTTCGTCCAGACTCAGCAAAGGCTCCAGCACCGTGCCTGGTGGCGCCGTGCTGCCCTCGGTCAGGCCGAGGTCGAAGCGCTGGGCGGCCATCCATTCCTCCAGCAGCGGCGACTCCTGCGGGGTGATTGCCAACCTGGCATTCGGTCGCTGCCTGAGCAAGGCGGCGCAAGCTGCCGGCAACAGCGCATGGGCCAGCGCGGGCAGGGCCAGCACGGCGAGCTGCTCGTTCTCTGCCCGACCGAGCTGGCCCGCGCGGGCCAGCACCCGCTCCAGGCCCTGGTAGGAGCGCTGTACCTCATCGAACAGCGCCAACGCCCGGGCCGTGGCCTGCAGCCGGCCGCGCTCGCGCTCGAACAAGGCATAGCCCAGCAACTGTTCCAGGCGGGCCAGCTCGCGGCTGACCGTGGGTTGCGAACTGTGCAGCAGCTCGGCCGCACCGGTGACGCTGCCGGCGCGCATCACGGCGCGGAAGACTTCGATGTGGCGGTGCGAGATCACGCACAGACCATATCAGGAATGGATTGAATCTAAACAACAAAGTATTTGAGTGAATGGATGGGGCCTGTCAGCATCCAAGCCATGCCTCAAGATCTGAACCCCTCCATGCTCCGCTCGCTGGCCCAACGTTTCGGCACTCCGCTGTGGGTCTACGACGCAGCCACCATCCGCGAACGGATTGCCGCGTTGAAGGCCTTCGACACGGTTCGCTTCGCCCAGAAGGCCTGCTCCAACACCCATATCCTGCGGCTGATGCGGGAGCAGGGCGTCAAGGTCGATGCGGTGTCTCGTGGTGAGATCCTGCGGGCGTTGGCGGCAGGCTATGTTGCCGGGCCGGACGGCGAGATCGTCTTCACCGCCGACCTGCTGGACCGTGAAACCCTGGCCGCCGTGGTCGAGCACCAGGTGCCGGTCAATGCCGGGTCGATCGACATGCTGCGACAGCTCGGCGCGGTGTCCAAGGGACACAAGGTCTGGCTGCGCATCAATCCCGGCTTCGGCCACGGCCACAGCAACAAGACCAACACCGGCGGCGAGCACAGCAAGCATGGCATCTGGCATGCGGAACTGAGCACGGCGCTCGACGTGATCCGAGCCGAGGGCCTGCTGCTGGTCGGTCTGCACATGCATATTGGTTCGGGTGTCGACTACGGCCACTTGAGCCAGGTCAGCGGTGCGATGGTCGAGCTGGTGCGCCAGGCCCACGCGGCCGGCCATGACCTGCAGGCCATCTCTGCCGGCGGTGGCTTGTCCATTCCCTATCGGACCGGCGATGCAGTGATCGATACCGCCCACTATTTCGGCCTCTGGGATGCGGCCCGCAAGCAGGCCGAAGCCGTGGTCGGCCATGGACTGCACCTGGAGATCGAGCCGGGCCGTTACCTGGTCGCTGAATCGGGCCTGCTGCTGACCGAGGTGCGGGCGGTCAAGGATGCCGGCGCCAATCATTTCGTGCTGGTCGATGCTGGCTTCAACGAGCTGATGCGGCCAGCCATGTACGGCGCCTTTCACGCGATGAGCCTTCTACCGGCCGATGGCGGCGAGCGCGCCCTGCGGCCCTCGGTCGTGGCCGGCCCCCTGTGCGAGTCCGGCGACGTGTTCACGCAGGGCGATGGCGGCGTGGTGCTCACCCGCGACCTGCCCGAAGCGCGGGTCGGCGACCTGCTGGTGATCCACGACACAGGCGCCTATGGGGCTTCCATGTCCAGCAACTACAACAGCCGGCCACTGACCGCCGAGGTGCTGATCGACGGCGGCGAGGCGCGCCTGATCCGCCGCCGCCAGACGGTGGAAGAGCTGCTGACGCTCGAGGCCTGATAGGGAATTGCTAAAAGGGTCATTTGATCAATCAAAACTAACGACATCTCGGGGTCGATATAGTTCCGGCTATCCCATCAACCCACGTTTCCAAGGAAAACGAGATGTCGCTGATCAACACCCAAGTCCAGCCCTTCAAGACCGAGGCTTTCCACAACGGCAAGTTCATCGAAGTCACCGAGCAAAGCCTCAAGGGCAAGTGGTCCGTGCTGATCTTCATGCCGGCCGCCTTCACCTTCAATTGCCCGACCGAAGTCGAGGACGCTGCCGACCATTACGCCGAGTTCCAGAAGGCCGAGACCGAGGTCTACATCGTCACGACCGACACGCATTTCGCCCACAAGGTCTGGCACGAAACCTCGCCGGCCGTCAGCAAGGCCAAGTTCCCCCTGGTCGGCGACCCGACGCATCAGCTGACCAATGCCTTCGGCGTGCACATCCCCGAAGAAGGCCTGGCCCTGCGCGGTACCTTCGTGATCAACCCGGAAGGCGTGATCAAGACGGCCGAGATCCACTCGAACGAGATCGCCCGTGATGTCAAGGAAACGCTGCGCAAGCTGAAGGCTGCCCAGTACACGGCCAAGAACCCGGGCCAGGTCTGCCCGGCCAAGTGGAACGAAGGCGCCAAGACCATCGCTCCGTCGCTGGACCTGGTCGGCAAGATCTGATGATCCTCTTTGCTGCGAGCCCGGGAGGGCTTGCAGCAATCCCCAGAGAGCCGCGCAAGCGACTCTGAAAGCGTCCGCACGGGGCGCTTCCAGAGTGGCTGGTCACGCCACGCCTGAACGATCAAGGAGCAGCACCATGTTGGACGACACCCTGAAGACCCAGCTCAAGGCCTATCTCGAGCGCGTCACCCAGCCTTTCGAGATCGAGGCTTCGCTGGACGAAGGCGACAGCTCGCGGGAATTGCTGGCCCTGCTGCAGGACATCGCCGCGATGTCCGACAAGATCAGCCTGAGCACCGCCGGCCAGGATGCGCGCAAGCCGTCCTTCAGCCTGCGCCGCACCGGCACGAATCAAAGCCTGCGCTTTGCAGCCATCCCGCTGGGCCACGAGTTCACCTCGCTGGTGCTGGCCCTGTTGTGGACCGGCGGCCATCCGCCCAAGGTCGAGCAGGACGTGATCGAGCAGATCAAATCGCTGGATGGCGAGTACAGCTTCGAGGTCTACATGTCCCTCAGCTGCCACAACTGCCCGGACGTGGTGCAGGCGCTGTCGCTGATGTCGGTGCTGAACCCCAAGATCAAGACCGTGGTGATTGACGGCGCGCTGTTCCAGACCGAGGTCAATGAGCGCGAGATCATGGCCGTGCCCAGCATCTACCTGAATGGCCAGCCCTTCGGCTCGGGCCGCATGACGGCGGAAGAGATAGTCGCCAAGCTGGACGCCGGCGCGGCCGACAAGGACGCTGCCAAGCTTTCCGCAAAGGAGGCCTTCGACGTGCTGGTCGTCGGCGGCGGCCCGGCCGGCGCGGCGGCGGCCGTGTATGCCGCCCGCAAGGGCATTCGCACCGGCATCGCCGCCGAGCGTTTCGGCGGCCAGGTCAACGACACCCTGGCCATCGAGAATTTCATTTCGGTGCTCGAGACCGACGGTCCCAAGTTCGCCATGGGCCTGGACGCCCATGTGAAGGCCTATGGCGTCGACGTGATGAACCTGCAGCGCGGTGACAAGCTGATCCCGCCCGCCACCCCCGGTGGCTTGGTCGAGGTGCAGCTGGCCAATGGCGGCACGCTCAAGAGCAAGACCGTGATCCTCTCCACCGGCGCGCGCTGGAGGAACGTCAACGTGCCCGGCGAGCAGGAATACAAGAACAAGGGCGTGGCCTACTGCCCGCATTGCGACGGCCCGTTGTTCAAGGGCAAACGCGTCGCGGTGATCGGTGGTGGCAACTCCGGCGTCGAGGCGGCCATCGACCTGGCCGGCCTGGTCAGCCATGTGACCCTGCTCGAATTCGGCGAGGCCCTGCGTGCCGATGCGGTGCTGGTCAACAAGCTCAAGAGCCTGCCCAACGTCACGATCCACGTGCAGGCTCAAACCACCGAGCTGACCGGTGACGGCAGCAAGCTCAATGGCCTGAACTACACCGACCGCGCCAGCGGCGAGTCACGCCATATCGAGCTCGAAGGCGTGTTCGTGCAGATCGGCCTGGTGCCCAACACCGAATGGCTGAAGGGCGTGGTCGAGCTCAGCAAGCACGGCGAAATCATCGTCGACGCCAAGGGCCAGACCTCGGTGCCTGGCGTGTTCGCAGCCGGCGATGCGACCACCGTGCCTTTCAAGCAGATCATCATCGCGGCCGGCGACGGCGCCAAGGCGGCCCTGGCGGCCTTCGATCACCTGATACGTACGCCGGCCGTTCAGGCCGCTTGAAGCGCGGGTCGCCGGCTGGTCCACAAGCCTTCCAGGCTGTAGACCGCCAGCGCCGCCCAGATCAGCGCGAAGCCGATCATCCGCGTCGGCTGGAAGGGCTCGTGGTAGAGCCAGACGCCCAGGCCGAACTGGATGCTGGGCGCGATGTACTGCAATAGGCCGAGCGTGGTCATAGGGATGCGGCGCGCACCGGCGGCAAACAGCAGCAGGGTGACGGCCGTGAGCGGCCCGGCCAGCAGGAGCAGCAACAGCGTGCTGCCGTCACCGATGACGAAGGCGCTATGGCCTTGCCAGCTCCACCAGGCGAGGGCGGCGATGGCCAGCGGAGCGAGCACCAGGGTCTCGACCGTCAGCCCTTCCAGTGCACCCAGCGGCGCGATCTTGCGCAGCAGGCCGTAGATGCCGAAGCTGAAGGCCAGCGTCAGCGCCACCCAGGGCAGGCGGCCGCCTTGCACCGTCAGCCACAGCACGCCGGCAGCGGCCAGGCCAACGGCCAGCCACTGCAGCTTGCGCGGCCGTTCGCGCAGCACGGCAAAGCCCAGGGCCACATTGACCAGCGGGTTGATGAAGTAGCCCAGGCTGGCATCCAGCACATGGTCGTTCTGCACTGCCCAGACATAGACCAGCCAGTTGCAGGCCAGCAGCAGGGCCGAGACGGCAAAGGCCGCCACGACCTTGGGTTTGGAGAGCAGCTCGCGCATCCAGGCGAAGCGCTTCATCACCGCCAGCAGCACCAGCACGAAGGCCAGCGACCAGACCGTGCGGTGGGCGACCACTTCCAGGGCGCCGACCTGGCTCAGCAGCTTGAAGAACAGCGGAAACAGGCCCCAGGAGGCATAGGCAGCGGCTGCGTACAGCGCGCCCTTGGACGATTCTTGGCTCATGGCGCGGATTGTCCGGCGCCTACCTTGACCTTTGCTGAAGCGGGAAATCCAGCGTGCGTCCAGGCCGGGGCTGGCGCCTAATGGCGGCCATGCCCCGCATTGTCTTCACGCCGCAGCTGCGCCGCTTCGTCGAGGCGCCGGATTTCGAGACCGGCGAATTGCGCCTGCGTGACGCGCTGGAAGCCTGCTTCGCCGCCCATCCGCGCCTGCGCGGCTATGTGCTGGACGACCAGGCTCATCTGCGCGCCAACGTGGTGATCTTCATAGACGGCCGCCGCCAGCGCGATGCCGTGGGCCTGAGCGACGAATTGCAGGCCGGCAGCACGGTCCATGTGCTGCAGGCGCTTTCCGGAGGATGAGCAGGATGACATCGAGCACCAAGACCGCCTGGGCCGCCACCCGCAAGGGCCTGTTCGAGCTGAACCGCGATGCGGCCGGCCAATGGCAGATCGCCAATCTCAGCTTCATCGCCGAGCCGGTGACCATGCTGCTGCCCGCGCCGGCCGGCCAGCGCATGCTGGCGGCACTGAACCTGGGGCATTTCGGCGTCAAGCTGCACGGCTCGGACGATGGCGGCAAGACCTGGCGCGAGCTGGCCGTGCCGACTTTCCCGGCCCAGCCCGAGGGTGCCCAGGGGCCGGCCTGGAAGCTGGTGCAGATCTGGTCGCTGGAGCGCGGCGCCGACGGCGTGATCTGGGCCGGCACCATTCCCGGCGCCTTGTTCCGCAGCAGCGACCAGGGCGAAAGCTGGCAGCTGGTCGAATCGCTGTGGCATCGCGAAGAGCGCCTCGAATGGTTCGGCGGCGGCTACGAAGCGCCGGGCATCCACTCGGTCTGCCCGCATCCGTCCAGCGGCCGCGAGCTGCTGCTGGGTATCAGCTGCGGCGGCGCCTGGCACAGCAGCGATGGCGGCGAGGCCTGGGCCACCCGGTCGACCGGCATGAAGGCGCTGTTCATGCCACCCGAGCGGCAGGACGACCCCAACATCCAGGATCCGCACCGCATCGAGCGCTGCCGTGCCGTGCCCGAGGTGTTGTGGTGCCAGCATCACTGCGGCATCTGGCGCTCCAGCGACAACGGCGCGAGCTGGCAGGAGCTCAAGGCCGAGCCTTCCAGCTTCGGCTTCGCAGTCGCCGCCCATCCGCTGGATGCACAGACTGCCTGGTTCGTGCCTGCCGTCAAGGACGAAAGGCGGCTGCCGGTCGATGCCGCCCTGTGCGTGCTGCGCACCCGCGACGGTGGCAGGACTTTCGAGACGCTGCGCAATGGCCTGCCGCAGCTACATTGCTACGACCTCGTGTACCGCCACGGCCTGACCGTGGACGGCACCGGTCAGCAACTGCTGATGGGCAGCACCACCGGTGGCCTGTGGGCCAGCGGCGATGCCGGCGACAGCTGGCAGACGGTTTCGCTGAACCTGCCGCCCATCTATGCCGTCCGTTTTTCCGAATGACCCCGCAGTACCAACCTGAGCCCATGCCCATGCGCCTGACTGTTTCCGTCCTCAGCCTGCTGGCGGCCTCGGCCGTCCAGGCCCAGACGCCGCCGCCCGCGGCCGCTTCCGCACCAGCCTACGACTCGGCCGCCAACTACACCAAGTACGAATACAAGGTCCCGGTGCGCGACGGCAAGAAGCTGTTCACCGTGGTCTACGTGCCCAAGGAAGCGGCGCGCGATGCCGCCAAAACCTATCCCTTCCTGATGGTGCGCACGCCCTACAGCTGCGGCCCCTATGGCGTGGACAACATGGGCGTACGCCGCCTGGCGCCCAGCGAGGACTTCCTCAAGGCCGGCTACATCTTCGTCTGCCAGGACGTGCGCGGCCGCTACATGTCCGAAGGCCATTTCGTCGAGATGACGCCCCATGTGGCGAACAAGAAGAGCAAGAACGACGTGGACGAGAGCAGCGACACGCACGACAGCGTGCAGTGGCTGCTGGACCATGTGAAGGGTCACAACGGCAAGCTGGGCCTCTGGGGCATCTCGTACCCGGGCTTCTACGTCGCGGCCTCCATCATCGACTCGCACCCGGCCATCAAGGCCGCGTCGCCGCAGGCGCCCATCGCTGACTACTTCATGCGCGATGACGGCTATCACGGCGGCGGCCTGATGCTGGTCCACAACTACGGCTTCTTCACCAGCTACAAGGTGCAGGACAACCCCACCATAGGTCCCAAGGGCTCGCTACCCTTCGACTACAACAGCCGCGACGGCTACGACTACTTCCTGAAGCTGGGCAACCTGGCGAACATCCAGAAGAGCTTCGGACCCAAGGGCGAACGCAACCCCTATTTCGACCAACTGGTTGACAACGACACCTACAACGAGCACTGGAAGGCGCGCGCCATCCCGCCGCACCTCAAGGGCATCAAGGCGGCCGTGCTGACCGTGGGCGGCTGGTACGACGCCGAAGACCTGGCCGGCCCGCTGTCGGTCTACAAGCACATCAAGGCGCAGAACCCCGGCAGTTCCAACCAGCTGGTGATGGGCCCCTGGGTGCATGGCGGCTGGTCACGCTCGGTGGGCAAGGCCCTGGGCCAGATCAGCTTTGCGCAGAACAACAGCGAGTTCTTCCAGAAGAAGATCGTGTTCCCGTTCTTCGAGCAGCACCTGCGCGGCGCGGCCGATGCCAAGCTGCCCGAGGCCTATATGTTCGAGACCGGCACCAATGTCTGGCGCCAGTACGATGCCTGGCCGCCGGCCCAGGCCAAGGCCAGGACGCTGTACTTCCAGCCGGGCGGCAAGCTGGGCTTCACGCCGCCGGCCGCTGCGCAGTCGGCCTTCGACCAGTACATCAGCGACCCCAACAAGCCCGTGCCCTTCGTCGGCTACACGGCGCTGTCGATGCCGCAGGAATACATGGTCAGTGACCAGCGCTTCGCCGCCACCCGGCCCGATGTGCTGGTCTACGAGAGCGAGGTGCTGGAGGAGGATGTGACCGTGGCCGGCCCGGTGGGCGCCAAGCTCTTTGTCTCGACCAGCGGCACCGATTCGGACTGGGTGGTCAAGCTGATCGACGTGCATCCGCCCGAGGCCGGTGAGCCCCCGGGCGCCCGCAGCCGCGATGGCGCACCCAGTGACCCGGAAACGCCCAAGAGCAATTTCGGCGGCTTCCAGCAGCTGGTGCGTGGCGACCCGCTGCGCGGCCGTTTCCGCAACAGCTTCGAGAAGCCCGAGGCCATGGTGCCGGGCAAGGTGGAGCAGATCGCCTTCGACCTGCCGGACGTGAACCACACTTTCCGCCGCGGCCACAAGATCATGGTCCAGGTGCAAAGCAGCTGGTTCCCGCTGATCGACCGCAATCCGCAGAGCTTCGTGCGCATCCGCGATGCCAAGCCCGAGGACTTCAAGGCGGCGACCCAGAAGGTCTACCGCTGGAAGGATCAGGCCTCCGGCCTGGTGCTGCGCGTGATCGACTGAAGCACGATCGCCAACCCCTGAAGGCCTGACCATTCGGGCCCCGGCGAAGCGCTCAACACGAGCGCTTCGCCGCTTTCCGGGTGGCGGATCTGCAGCTCCAGCGCATGTAGCCACAGCCGCTGCAGGCCCAGATGGGCCGCGACGGCGCGGTTCAGCGGCCCCTTGCCATGGGTGGCGTCGCCGACGATGGGGTGGGCGATGTGCTTCAGGTGGCGGCGGATCTGGTGGCGCCGGCCGGTCTCGGGCCGCAGCTCCAGCAGGGCATAGCGGCTGGTGGCGAAGCGAGGGTCAGTCGCCAGCGGCCATTCCGCCCGGGCCAGGACCTGCCAGGCCGTGCGCGCTTCCAGCAGCGGCTGGCCGGCCGAGGGCTTCTCGGGGTCGCGGGCCAGCGGATGGTCGATCTGTCCGGCGTCCTCGGCCGGCCAGCCCCGCACCAGGGCCAGGTAGCGCTTTCGCACCTCGCCGCGGTCAAAGGCCTGGCCGGCGAGCGAGGCCATGTCGGCGTCCAGCGCGAACAGCAGCACGCCCGAGGTGCCCTTGTCCAGCCGGTGCACCGGCCAGACCGGCTGGCCCAATTGATCGCGCAGCAGTTGCAGGGCGGCGCGCTCTTCCTGGGCGTCCAGCTGGGTGCGGTGCACCAGCAATCCGGCCGGCTTGGCTATGGCCACCAGGCGTTGGTCCCGGTGGAGGATGTGCAATTCGTCATCCATGGTGTTGCAGATGCTTGCAACTTCCCCTGTTCGAGGGGTTAGTCGCTGCGGTGATCGTCCGAAAAAATCTTGTCACGTTCGAAAGAGATGATGACGCAGCGATTCGGGAGACTGCCATGCCAACCACCTACACCGTCGGACACCGCTCCACCCTCGGCTCGGTCTGGGCCCGGCTGTTGAGCCTGCTGGGTGTCCAGCAAGACCAGAGCTGGCCACCGCGCCAGCGCCTGGCGCGCTGAGCCAGCGTTCAGGCCAGGTCCCCGTCCACGTAGTACCAGACACCGTCCTCGCGGACGAAGCGGCTGGTCTCGTGCAGCCGCCAGGCCCGGCCGCCCAGCTTGCTGCGGGCGACGAATTCCACCGTGGCATGGTCAGCGTCCTGCTGGCCATGCTTTTTTATTTCCAGGCCCAGCCATCTGAGGCCCGCCTCGTTGGCCGCCAGGTCCTCGGGCCGCTTGCTCGAATGCCAAGTCGCGCGCAGATAGTCCAGCTGATCGAGCACGAAGGCGCTGTAGCGCGAGCGCATCAGGACTTCGGCGCTCAAGGCGGTCAGTTCGCCGGTGTCGGCGAAGCGCCGGTGCAGCTCGCCGCAGCAGGCGGCGTAGGTCTTGCCGCTGCCGCAGGGGCAGTCTTTCGGGAGGGTGGGGTGGCTCACGGCCGGCATGATGCCACTGCCTACAATCGCGCCGATGAGTCCGCCTGACCAAGAAGACCTGTTTGCCGCCCCTGCCAGCAGCGGACTGTTGAAGAACCTGAATCCCGAGCAACTGGCTGCCGTGACCGCGCCGGCCGAGCCGGCCCTGATCCTGGCCGGCGCGGGTTCGGGCAAGACCCGCGTGCTGACCACCCGCATCGCCTGGCTGCTGCAGACCGGCCAGGCCTCGCCGGGCTCAATCATGGCCGTGACCTTCACCAACAAGGCGGCCAAGGAAATGGTCACCCGGCTGACCACCATGCTGCCGGTGAACGTGCGGGGCATGTGGATAGGCACCTTCCACGGCCTGTGCAACCGCTTCCTGCGCGCCCACTGGAAACAGGCCAAGCTGCCGCAGAGCTTCCAGATCCTCGACTCGACCGACACGGTCTCGGCGATCAAGCGGGTGATACGGGGCCTGAACCTGGACGAGGAGCGCTTCGTGCCCAAGCAGGTGTCCTGGTTCATCGCCGGCGCCAAGGAAGACGGCCTGCGGCCCAAGGACATAGAGCAGCACGACGAGCAGACCCGCAAGCTGGCCGAGATCTACCAGGCCTACGAGGACCAGTGCCAGCGCGAAGGCGTGGTCGACTTTGCCGAGCTGATGCTGCGCTCCTACGAGCTGCTGCGCGACGACGCGCTGCTGCGCCAGCATTACCAGCAGCGATTCCGCCACCTGCTGGTCGACGAATTCCAGGACACCAACAAGCTGCAGTACGCCTGGCTGAAGATGTTCGCGCCGCCCGGTGCCGGGCAGGGTGTGTTCGCCGTCGGCGACGACGACCAGAGCATCTATGCTTTCCGCGGCGCGCGGGTCGGTAATATGTCGGACTTCGAACGCGAGTTCCGGGTGCGCCAGGTGGTCAAGCTGGAGCAGAACTACCGCAGCTTCGGCAACATCCTCGACACCGCCAATGCCCTGATCGGCCACAACAGCCGCCGCCTGGGCAAGAACCTGCGCACCGAGGCCGGTCCCGGCGAGCCGGTGCGTGTCAACGAGGTCAGCAGCGACTTCAACGAAGCCCAGTGGCTGATCGAGGAGGCCCAGGCCCTGCACCGCTCGGGCATGCCGCGCAGCGAGATCGCCGTGCTCTACCGCAGCAATGCCCAGTCGCGGGTGATCGAGTCGGGCCTGTTCAATGCCGGCATTCCCTACCGGGTCTATGGCGGCCTGCGCTTCTTCGAGCGGGCCGAGGTCAAGCATGCGCTGGCCTACCTGCGCCTGATCGAGAACCCCAACGACGACACCAGCTTCCTGCGCGTGGTCAACTTCCCGGCCCGCGGCATTGGCGCCCGCACCATGGAACAGCTGCAGGATGCAGCCCGCGCCAGCGGCCGCAGCCTTTACCAAAGCGTGGCTGCCGTGCCCGGCAAGGGCGGCGTCAACCTGGCTGGGTTCGTCAATCTGGTCGAGTCCATGCGCAACCTGACCCAGGGCCACAACCTGCGCGACATCATCGAGCGGGTGGTCGAGAGCTCCGGGCTGGCGGACTTCTACCGGCTTGAGAAGGAAGGCGCCGAGCGGCTGGAGAACCTGGGCGAACTGGTCAACGCGGCCGAGGCCTTTGTCACCCAGGAGGGCTTCGGCAAGGATGCTGTGGCCCTGCCGGTGGACGAGCTGGGCCCGGGCAGCATCGCCGAAGGCCTGCCCGCCGCCGTGGCCCGTGCCGAGCCGGCCGTGCCCGATGCAGAGACCGGAGAGATCATTTCGCCGCTGGCCGCCTTCCTGAGCCATGCCTCGCTGGAGGCCGGCGACAACCAGGCCCAGGCCGGCCAGGACGCGATCCAGCTGATGACCGTGCATTCGGCCAAGGGCCTGGAGTTCGACGCGGTCTTCATCACCGGCCTGGAAGAGGGCCTGTTCCCGCACGAGAACTCGCTGTCCGACGGCGATGGACTCGAGGAGGAGCGGCGCCTGATGTATGTCGCCATCACACGGGCGCGCCAACGGCTGTACCTCAGCTTCTGCCAGACCCGCATGCTGCACGGCCAGACCCGCTACAACGTCAAGAGCCGCTTCTTCGACGAGCTGCCGGAAGCCGCGCTGAAATGGCTGTCGCCGCGCAACCAGGGCTTCGGCTCCGGCTTTGCCCGCGACTACCAGCAGGCCTGGCAGCGCGGCAGCGGGCTCAAGTCCATGGTCGGCGCGGGTCGCTATGCCGAAAAGCCGGCCTGGGTCGAGCCGCCGGTACCGGCGGCCATGGTCAAGAAGGTGGATGCAGAGCATGGCGGCCTGAGGGTCGGCAAGAGCGTGTTCCACAACAAGTTTGGCGAGGGCGTGCTGATGACGCTGGAAGGCAGCGGCGTCGACGCCCGCGCCCAGATCAACTTTGGCCGCCACGGCACCAAGTGGCTGGCCCTGTCGGTCGCCAAGCTGACGCCGATTGATTGAATAGCGAACGAGAGAGAGCATGAGGGAGCGCATGAGATTTCTGTTGTCCGGCCTGGCATTGAGCCTGGCCATGAGCGGGCTGGCCCAAGCCGGTTCCAGCCTGCCCATGCGGCTCGGCGATGCGGCCCGGCCGCTGGCCTACAAGCTGGACCTGAAGATCGACCCCAACCAGCCGCGCCACAGCGGCCAGGTCGAGATCCAGCTGGAGCTGGCGGCGGCGATGAAGGAGCTGCGGCTGCATGCCAAGGAGCTGCGCATCGCCAAGGTCGAGTACCGGCCCGAGGGCGGTGGCAAGGCCAGGGCGGGCAAGGCGGTGAAGGCCGACGAGGACAGCGCCTGGCTTCGCTTCCCCCAGGGCCTGCCGGCCGGTCGCGGCACGCTGCGTCTGACTTTCACGGGCGTGACCAGCGAGCAGGAGACGCTGGGCCTGTTCCGCCAGCGCGAGGGCGGTGACTGGTATGCGATCACCCAGTTCGAGGACCTGGGCGCGCGCATGGCCTTCCCTTCGTTCGACGAGCCGGGCTGGAAGGTGCCCTGGACGCTGAGCCTGACCGTCCCGGAGAAGCAGGTGGCCGTGGCCAACGAGCCGGTCGAGAGCGAGGCTCCGGCCGGCAAGGGCTGGAAGAAGATCGCCTTCAAGACCACGCCGCCGCTGCCCAGCTACCTGCTGGCTTTTGCGGTCGGCCCGTTCTCGGTCAAGGAAGGCGGCAGCGTGGGCGCCACGCCGTTGCGCTACTTCACGCCGCGCGGCCGCGCCGACGAGGCCAGCTTCGCCGCATCGGCCACGCCGGCCGTGGTCCAGGAACTGGAGCGCTGGTTCGGCATGCCGCATCCGTTCCGCAAGCTGGACAGCCTGGTGATCCCGCTGACCGAGAACTTCGGTGCGATGGAGAACGCCGGCCTGATCACCTACGCCGGCAACCTGATCCTCGGCAAGCCCGGCAACGAGACCCTGAACCTGCAGCGCAGCTATGTGTCCATCGCGGCCCACGAGATCGCCCACCAGTGGTTCGGCAACCATGTGACCATGGCCTGGTGGGACGACCTCTGGCTGAACGAGTCCTTCGCCTCCTGGATGGGCGACAAGATCACGGCCAGGGTGCGCCCCGGCTGGCGCTGGGAGCTGAACACCCAGGGCGAGCGCCGCAAGGCCATGGGCGGCGATCGTCTGCCCACGGCGAGGCGCGTCCACCAGCCGGTGCGGACCAACGAGGACCTGGGCACGGCCTTCGACGAGATCACCTATTCCAAGGGCCAGAGCGTGCTGTCCATGTTCGAGTCCTGGCTGGGCGAGGAGCGCATGCAGGCCGGCGTCCGGCGCTACATCCAACGCCATGCCGGCTCAAGCGCCACCGGCGAGCAGTTCGTGCGCGCGATCTCGGACGGTGACAAGGAACTTCAGCAGGCCTTCACCACCTTCATCGACCAGGCCGGCATTCCGGTCGTGAGCTTCGAGCTGCAATGCGACGAGGCCCGGGCTCCGCAGCTGCTGCTGAGCCAGTCGCGCTACCGGCCGCTGGGCGTCAAGAGCATGCCGGACACGCGCTGGATGATTCCGGTCGTGCTGCGCAGCCCGGCGGGTGTGACCCGCCATCTCCTGAAGTCGCAGAGCGAGGCGGTCCAGCTGCCCGACGCCAGCTGCCCGGCCTGGCTGCAGCCCAATGCCGACGGCAAGGGCTACTACCGCTCGCGCCTGGAAACGGCCCTGCTGCAACCGCAGCAATACAACGCCGGCGAGCTGCTGGCGATGATGGATGACCAGTTCGCGCTGACCCAGAGCGGCGACCTCAAGCTCAGCGAGATGCTGCCGCTGCTGCGCACGCTGGCGGCCGATCCGCGGCGCGAGCTGAAGGAGTTCGCGCTGGAGACGCTGGCCGCCATCGACCCGCTGTTCGGTGCCGATCAGCGCGCCGGCTACGCGGCCCTGCTGCAAAGCCTTTACGGCCCATTGGCTCGCGAGCTGGGCTGGCGGCCGGACGCCAAGGACGACGAGGACCGTCGCCTGCTGCGCCAGTCTCTGCTGCCGCTGATGGCCGATTCGGGCCGCGACGCCGTGCTGCGCGAGCAGGCCTTGCTGTACGCGCGCAGCTGGGTGGCTGCTGCGGCACGCGATGGCAAGCCGCATGAGGAATTGCTGGACCCGGGCCTGCGTTCGGGCGTGCTGCGCTCGGCCGCGCTCGGCGGTGACGCGAACCTGTTCGACGCCATGCTGGGCCTGGCCCGCAAGACGCCGGAGCGCCAGCTGCGCGAGCAGCTGCTGGCGGCCCTGGGCTATTTCGGCGACGCGGTGCTGGCCACGCGGGCCCGCGAGCTGGCCCTGGATGCCCAGCTCGACATCCGCGAAGTGCTGGGCCCGGTGATTGGCCGCCAGACCCGCGATCCGCAGCTGAATGCCGCGGCGCTGGACTTCCTGGTGCAGAACGACGCCGCGATCCGCAAGCGCATCACCAAGGTGGCCGCGGCTTCGCTGCCCGAGGTGGCCGGTGGCGGCTGCAGCCTGGAGCGGGTGCAGCGGCTGCAGCAGCAGTTCGGCCCGGCCGCGGCCCAGCTGGATGCCGGTCCGGCCGTGCTGGCCAAGACGCTTTCGCGCATCGAGCTGTGCAGCGCCTACCGCGAGGCCCAGGCCTCCGACCTGCCGCGCCTGCTGGAATCCGCTCGCCAGCGCTGACTCAGCGTTTGTCCGGGGGGCTTCTTCAGCAGCGCTGAGGAAGCCAGCCGCGCCGTCCTGGTGTCCATTCGGTATCGGCTCCGCCGCAAGGAGCCGCCACCGGAGGACTCATCATGGCTACCCGTTCCGTCATCGCCGTGGACCTGGCCGACGTCTGGGAAGACACCGGCCGCAAGCAGCTGCTGCGCACCCTGGCCTGGGGTGACGAGGTGATGGTCAAGACCGTCACCGACGAGCAGGCGGAGGTCGAGTTCACCGCCTTCGTGGCCGCGGCCGACGGCAGCTCGCTGGCCGAACGCAAGACCGGCTACATCAAGCCGCTCAAGAGCGCCGGCATCAAGGCCGGCGAGGTGGTGATCAAGGCCAGTGCCAACAAGGTGCTGCGAGTCAACTTCGTCGACGTGCAGCAGGGCGACGGCGCGGTGATCGAATCGCCCAAGGGCAAGCTGATGCTGGTCGACGGCGGCGACAACCAGATGTTCGCCCGCTACCTGGCCGGCCGCTATCCGGGCACCAGCCTGGCCAAGCCCAAGGTGGTGGACTGCATCCTGGTCACCCATGGCGATGCCGACCATTTCGAGGGCCTGGTCGAGATCAAGAAGTCCGAGACCAACGCCACGCTGCGCAAGCGACTGTTCATGCAGCCGCTGCGGGTCTATCACAACGGCATCGTCAAGCGGCCCAGCACGCGCGACGGCAAGTCCGTGCCGGACACCGAACTGCTGGGGCCCACGGTGAAGGAGGGCAGCAAGCTCTACCTGAACGGCCTGGTCGACAACCTCCTGAAGGTGCCGGACACCGAGATGAACAAGCCGTTCCGCGAATGGAAGGCGGCATTGGCCGAATACCACCAGCGCTCGCCGGTCGAGTTTCGGCGGCTGGCCTTCGGCGACGACGAGGCCTTCGATTTCTTCAACGAGGCCGGCGTCCGCATCGAATGCCTGGGGCCCCTGGTGAAGAAAGTGGGGGGCAAGCCGGCCCTGCCTTTCCTGGGCGAGCCGCCCAAGGGACCGCGCATAGGCGACGAGGCAACGAGCGACAAGCCACTGGCCTCCAAGGGCAAGTCGGCCTCGCACACGATCAACGGGCATTCCATCGTGTTCCGCCTCAGCTATGGCGGCTTCAGCTACCTGTTCTGCGGCGACCTCAATGACGAGTCCAGCCGCTTCCTGGTCCAGGCCCAGGCCGAGGGGCATCTAGATCTGCGCTCCGAGGTGTTCAAGGTGCCGCACCATGGCTCGGCCGATTTCTCCGGTGCCTTCATCAAGGCCGTGGAGCCGGTGGTCAGCGTGGTCTCCAGCGGGGACGAAAGCGCGCGCAAGGAATACGTGCATCCGCGCGCCACGCTGATGGGCGCGCTGGGCCGCTATTCGCGGGTGGCCGAGCCGCTGGTCTTCGTCACCGAGCTGGTGGCCTTCTTCCAGATGGAGGGCTGGTCCAAGCTCAGCGATGCGGCCAAGGCCAAGACGCGCGGCGAGTTCTTCGGCTTCAGCCGCGCGGCCTACGGCATCGTCAAGACCCGCACCGACGGCCAGCGCCTGCTGGTCTACACCGACAGCGCCAATCTGGCGATGAAGGAGGCCTACGCCTTCGAGCTGGACGAGGCCGGTGCGCCCAGGCCGGCCGCTGTGCGGCGGGTCTGAGCTTGCAGTGAAAAGAAAGGCCGCCCCTCGGGGCGGCCTTTTGCTTGGGGCAGGGGCGACTCAGATGCCGATCTCGCCGCCGTCCTTGCGGGTGATCACCACCGTGGCCGAGCGGGGACGGGCCTTGGCCGTCGCACTGGCCTGGCTGGCCGGCCAGTAGCTGCCGTAGGTCTTGCCGGCCCAGTCAGGTGCCGATTCCTCGCCCGGGTGCTGGACATTGAAGAACAGGGTCTTGGCGTCCGGGGTCAGCGTGATGCCGGTGATCTCGCATTCCTTGGGGCCGACCAGGAAGCGGCGCAGCGTGTCGGCCGTGGCATTGGCGCCCTTGATGGTGCTGGTGCCGCCGGCGGCGGTGGCCACGCCGCCGTCGCCGACCTTGCCGGGAATGGCGGCCAGCATCATGCAGTTGGTGACGTCGGTGTAGGCGCCGTCGTCGGTCTGGATCCACAGCAGGCCGCGCTTGTCGAAGTGGATGCCGTCCGGGCTGGAGAAGTCGTTGTTGGCGCTCAGGCCCGACAGGTTCACCTCGGCCGCGGCCACCGACTCGGCGCCGAACAGGTAGATGTCCCAGACGAACTTCGCGACGTTGGCCGCATCTTCGCGCCAGCGGATGATGTGACCGTTCGGGTTGCCCTTCTGCGAGGTGGTGCCGCTCTTCAGGTCCTCGTAGTAGCGCGGGTTGGCGGCGTCGGGCTTGAGCTGGCTGCCGGTGGGCGTGGCCGTGATGGCGACGCGGTTGCTGTTGTTGGTCAGGGTCATGTAGACCTCGCCATTCAGCGGATTGACCGCGCCCCATTCCGGACGGTCCATCTTGGTGGCGCCCAGCTTGTCGCCGGCCAGGCGGGCGTTGATCAGCACGTCGGCCTGGTCGGCAAACGGGTAGGCCGCGTTGCTCGCGTCGAGGCCGTTCTTGCCGAAGGTCAGCTCCAGCCAGTCGCCCGAGCCGTCGGCGTTGAACCTGGCCACGTAGAGCGTGCCCTCGTCCAGGTACTTGGCGCCGGCGCTCAGGCCCTTGCCCACGTCGGCCGCATCCCACAGGGCCTTGGACACGAACTTGTAGATGTACTCGTTGCGCGCGTCGTCGCCCATGTAGATCACGATGGGCTTGCCGGCCACGGCGGCCGCCGGCCAGGCGCCTTCGTGGTTGAAGCGGCCCAGGGCCGTGCGCTTGGCCGGCACCGAGGTGTTGGTGAAGGGGTCGATCTCGACCACCCAGCCGAAGGTGTTGATCGCGTTGCGGTAGTCGTCGGCCGCGGTGGCGCCGGTGACCGAGGAGTTCCAGCGGGCGAACAGGTCTTCGCTGCCGGCGGTCTCCCACAGGTAGGGACTCTTGCGGTTCTCGGGCAGGCCGTAGCGGTTCAGGCTGGTCACGTCCTTGGCACCGCGCTTGGCGTTGTCGCCGGCGGCGCGGCTGATCACGTTGAGGAAGTTCTCCTCGCAGGTCAGGTAGGTGCCCCAGGGCGTATAGCCGTTGGCGCAGTTGTTGTTGGTGCCGCGGGTCTGAGTGCCCAGGCCGGAGAACTTGGTAGCCAGCAGGGCCGCGCCGCGGGCCGGGCCGCTGAAGTCCATCACCGTGGCCGAGGTGATGCGGCGGTTGAACCGGGAGCCGCGCACCATGCTCATCGTGCCGTTGCTCTCGCGCTTGACCTCGCAGACGCTGACGCCGTGGGCGTAGATTTCCTTCTCGACCTCGCTGGCGTTGCGGCTGGCGCCGGCGGCGCGGCCGGCCGGGTGCAGGGCATAGGGCGCGACCACGTATTCGTGGTTGACGCAGAGCAGGCCGCGGTCCGAGCGGTCGGCCTGGTAGGCGCCGGCCTCGGACAGGCCGAACCAGTACATGCCGTCGTGGCCATCGCCTATGCGGCGCTGGTAGGAGTCGGCGGTCTCGCTGCCGTCGTCCTTCCAGGATTCGTCGCCATAGTGCAGCGGATCGCCCAGCGCATGCAGGATGGCGACCTGGTAGCCGTCCGGCACGGTGACGATGTCGTCCTTGTTCTTGGCCACGGCATTGAAGCCCAGCTTCAGCGGCGTGGGGGCAGGAGCGGGGGCGGGGGCCGGTGCAGGAGCCGGGGCGGGTGCGGCCACCGTATCGTTGCTGTCGCAGCCGGCCAGGGCCAGGCCGCCCAGCAGGGCGGTGGTCGTGGCGGCCACGCCGCCGCGCAGGGCGGCACGGCGATCAAGGCGCGCTGCGAGCACGCTCTCGAAATGCGCGTTGTCGCTGTGGTTGGTGATTCTCTCTTCGTCGTAGCTCTCGAGGCACATCTTGGAATACTCCGCTTGGGTCACAAGCGGCGCATTCTTCAAAGCCCCGGTGGCAGGGCGATGACGGGAAGGCTACGAAAAGATTACGGCTTGCTGCTCAGCAGGTCGCGCGGGGCGCCGAACATGAAGCAGTCGATGAAGGTGAAGTACAGCGAGGCATAGAACAGCGTCGGAATGATCACCGTCAGCGCCATGGCCGGCAGCATGGCGAAGGGGCCCAGCAGCAGCGCCAGCAGCTGCAGCAGCAGGGCGAAGCCCAGCACCAGGCCGACCCAGGCCAGGCCGTTGAGCGCAAAGGCGCCGCGGTTGCGCCACAGGCCCAGGGTGCTGGAAAACAGGGCCTGCATCACGCCCTGGCCGCCCCAGTGGATCAGGGCCGGCGCATGCCAGAACGGGATGGACAGCAGGGCGCTGGCCGTCATGTTCCAGGCTGTGGCGATGAGCACCTCGGACGACAGCATGATGCTGTTCATCGCCGCGGTGTCGGGCTTGTCCTTGGCCATCTCGAGCTGCAGGGCCTGGGCGGCACGGCCCAGGGCATCGCCCTGGACCCAGAGCAGCAGGCTGCTCATCACCATCACGCCGAGCAGGTAGGCCCCGCACAGCAGCAGCTGGCTGCGGCGGCGCTCCGGGGTCAGCTTGAGCGGTGCGAAGAACACGGCGACGGTGGGCGTCTGCGCCTGCAGCACCAGGTGGGTGGCCAGCATGAAGCCCAGCGAGGCCAGCGGCGCCAGCGCGATCAGCAGCATGAAGCCGGCCGGCAAGGCCATCATGAGCAGGGCCGAGCAGGTCCAGAACAGGAACAGGCCGGTCAGCGCCAGCGGCTTGCGCTGCCAGACCTTGAAGGCATGGCGTATCCACAGCAGGCCGTTGCGGGCCGGCACCGTCTGCAGATGCAGCATCATCGTCATGCAATCTCTCTCAATGCATGCCAGGGATTGGCGATGCGCTCGCGCAGCACCCGCTCGAAATGCGTGGGGTCATGCGGCTTGAGCAGGGAGGCCTCGCGCGGCAGGTGGAAGTCCCACAGCCGCGACAGCCAAAAGCGCAGCGCGCCGGCGCGCAGCAGCGCGGGCAGCAGGCGGTGCTCGGTGCCGCTGAGCGGCCGCACGGTTTCGTAGGCATCGACGAAGGCCTGGGCACGCTGCTCGTCGAGCCGGCCGCTGGCCAGGTCTATGCACCAGTCGTTCAGGCAGACGGCGATGTCGAACAGCCAGGTGTCCACGCCGGCGAAATAGAAGTCGAAGAAGCCGCTGAGCTTCTCGCGGCCGGGCAGGCCTTCGAACATCACGTTGTCGCGGAACAGGTCGGCATGGATGGCCCCGCGCGGCAGCTCCTCATAGCCGGCCGAGGCGGCCAATTGCTGTTGAAACGCCAGCTCGCCGGACAGCAGTTCGGCCTGCTCGGCCGTCAGATAGGGCAGGACCACGGGCACGGTCTCGGTCCACCAGTCCAGGCCGCGCAGATTGGGCTGCTGCAGGCCGAAGTCCTGGCCGGCCAGGTGCATGCGAGCCAGCTCGGCGCCGACCTGCTCGCAGTGGAAGACATCGGGTGCCAGCTGATGGCCGCCGCGTAGCCGGTCGACCACGGCCGCCGGCTTGCCGGCCAGGTCCAGCAGGATCTCGCCATCGGCATCGGGCTGCGGCGCCGGCACCTGGATGCCGCGGCGGGCCAGGTGCTGCATCAGGCGCAGGTAGAAGGGGAGCTGCTCGAACGTCAGGCGCTCGAAGATCGTCAGCACATACTCGCCACGGTCGGTGGTGAGGAAGAAGTTGCTGTTCTCTATGCCGGCGGTGATGCCGCGCAGCTGCTGCAGCTGACCCAGCTGGAGGCGGCTGGCGAGGGCTTGCGCCTGCTCGTCGGTGACTGCTGTGAATACGGCCATGGGATGGGATGCTGCGGGCTCGGCGGCCGCGCCCGCCGTCAGAAGGTCAGCAGCTTCCAGACCCGCTTGCCGGTGGCACCGCGGTTGGAGCCGGGACCGGCCGACAGGTCGCGACCACCGTCGCCCATGATGATTTCGTAGGAAGGCAGCTTGCTGTCCTTGGGGGTGACCGTGGCCGTCTGGGTCTGGCCGCGCACGCGCAACTCTTCGATCTTGGTGTGATCGTCCTCGACCACGATGCGCTCGACCTTCGGTTCGGCCGGCGCCGCCTTCTCGACCTTGGCCGGCTCGGCCTTGGCGGGTTCGGCTGCCTGGGCGGCAGGGCTGGCCACGGCGATCAGCGTGATCAGGGCCAGGGGCTTCAGGCAGTCGGTTGCGGAGGACATGCGAGCGATTCTATGCGCCCCCAAGCGTCGGCCTCTGGCCGCCGCGGCCCCCCGAGGGGGCGAAGCCAGCTCGGGAGCGGCCCGTCGCGGACTTGAGTGCATGACAATCGCCGCCATGAGCGAGAAGAAACCCATCCTGCTGCTGGTCGATGGATCCAGCTTCCTGTACCGGGCCTACCATGCGATGCCGGACCTGCGCGGACCTGACGGCCGACCGACCGGGGCGGTCCACGGCTTCGTGGCGATGATGAAAAAGCTGCGCGATGACATAGGCGCCGAGCATGCGGCTTGCGTGTTCGACGCCAAGGGCCCGACTTTCCGCGACGAGTGGTACCCCGAATACAAGGCCCAGCGCGCGCCCATGCCCGAGGACTTGCGGGCCCAGATCGCGCCCATCCACGAGGTGGTCAAGCTGCTGGGCTGGCCGGTGCTGGAAGTGCCCGGCATCGAGGCTGACGACGCCATTGGCACGCTGGCCCGAGTCGGCGCGGCGAGCGGGCATGCGGTTGTCGTCGCAACCGGTGACAAGGACATGGCCCAGCTCGTGACTCCTGACGTCAGCCTGATCAACACCATGGCCAAGCCGCCCGAGCGGCTGGACGAGGCCGGCGTGCTGGAGAAGTTCGGCGTACCGCCGGATCGCATCATCGACTACCTGACCCTGATGGGCGACACGGTGGACAACGTGCCCGGCGTCGAGAAGGTGGGCCCCAAGACCGCGGCCAAGTGGATCGCGGAATTTGGATCGCTGGACGGCGTGGTTGCCAATGCCGCGACCATCAAGGGCGTGGCCGGCGAGAACCTGCGCAAGGCCCTGGACTGGCTGCCCATGGGCCGCAAGCTGGTGACCGTGGTCTGCGATGCCGACCTGAAGGACCATGTGCCCGGCTGGCCGGCGCTGGAATCGCTGGCGCTGAAGGAGGTCGATACCGCAGGCCTGACGGATTTCTTCAGCCGCAACGGCTTCAAGACCTGGCTCAAGGAGCTGACCGGCGAGGCACCTGCCAAACCCGCTGCAGCAGCCCCGGTCACCACCGACATGTTTGCCGATGCGCCTGCGCCAGCTGCCGACGTCAACAGGCAGTACGACACCATCCTCGACTGGGCCGCGTACGACCGCTGGCTGGCGCGCTTGAATGGCGCCGCGCTGTCGGGCCTGGACACCGAGACCGACTCGCTGGATCCGATGCGGGCCCGCATCGTCGGCATCAGCTTCAGCGACAAGGTCGGCGAGGCGGCCTACATCCCGCTGCGCCACAACGGCCCCGACGCGCCGGCCCAGTTGCCGATGGACGAGGTGCTGGCCAGGCTCAAGCCCTGGCTGGAGGACGAGAGCAAGCCCAAGCTGGGTCAGAACATCAAGTACGACACCCATGTGTTTGCCAACCATGGCATCACGGTGCGCGGCTACCGCTACGACACCATGCTCGAGAGCTATGTGCTGGAGGCGCACAAGACCCATGGCCTGGAAGCGCTGGCCGACCGCCACCTGGGCCGCCACGGCCTGAGCTACGAGGACCTGTGCGGCAAGGGCGCCCACCAGATCCCGTTCGCCCAGGTCGATGTGGCCAAGGCCAGCGAATACAGCTGCGAAGACTCGGAGATGTGCCTGGGCGTGCACGAGCTGCTGATGCCCCGCATCGAGGCCGAGGCGGGACTGAAGTTTGTCTACGAACAGATCGAGATGCCGGCATCGGCCCTGCTGGCGCGCATCGAGCGCAACGGCGTGCTGATAGACGCGGCGCGGCTGCAGGCCCAGAGCCATGAGCTGGCCCAGCGCCTGGTGAAACTCGAGCAGGAGGCCTACGAGCTGGCCGGCCAGCCCTTCAACATGGGCAGCCCCAAGCAGATCGGCGAGATCCTGTTCAACAAGCTGGGACTGCCGGTGGTCAAGAAGACCGCGACCGGTGCGCCCTCGACCGACGAAGAGGTGCTGGACAAGCTGGCCGAGGACTATCCGCTGCCGGCCAAGATCCTGGAGTACCGGGGCCTGGCCAAGCTCAAGAGCACCTACACCGACAAGCTGCCGCTGCAGGTCAATGCGGACACTGGCAGGGTTCACACGACCTACTCGCAAGCGGTGGCCGTGACCGGCCGTCTGGCCAGCAACGACCCCAATCTGCAAAACATTCCGATCCGCACGGCCGAAGGCCGGCGCGTGCGCGAGGCCTTCGTGGCCTCGCCGGGCCACAAGATCGTCAGCGCCGACTATTCGCAGATCGAGCTGCGCCTGATGGCCCATATCAGCGAGGACCCGGGCCTGCTCAAGGCTTTCGGCGAGGGCGTGGACGTGCACCGCGCCACCGCTTCCGAGGTCTTCGGCACGCCGGTGGCCGAGGTGACGGCCGAGCAGCGCCGCTATGCCAAGACCATCAACTTCGGCCTGATCTACGGCATGGGCGCCTTCGGTCTGGCTGCCAGTCTCGGCATCGAGCAGAAGGCGGCCAAGGACTACATCGAGCGCTACTTTGCCCGTTTCGCGGGAGTGAAGCGCTACATGGACGAGACCAAGGCGCGCGCCGCGGAACTGGGCTATGTGGAGACGCTGTTCGGCCGCCGCATCACGCTGCCCGAGATCAAGGGTGGCAACGGCCCGCGCAAAGCCGGCGCCGAACGCCAGGCGATCAATGCGCCCATGCAGGGCACGGCGGCCGACCTGATCAAGCTGGCCATGGTCGCGGTGCAGAAGGCATTGGACGAGGCCGGCAAGCGGACACTGATCGTGATGCAGGTGCATGACGAACTGGTGTTCGAGGTGCCCGAGTCCGAGCTGGACTGGATCAAGGAACAGGTGCCGCGCCTGATGGCCGGCGTTGCCCAGCTCAAGGTGCCGCTGGAAGCCGAGGTGGGCGTGGGCTCGAACTGGGACGAGGCTCATTGACGCAAGCCGTCAGTTAGCATCGCGCCCCATGAATTGGCCCTATGAGCTGCAGATAGGCTGGCGCTACACCCGCGCCGGCCGCGGCGGACGCCGCAACCGCTTCATCTCCTTCATCTCCGGTGTCTCCATGCTCGGCATTGCGCTGGGGGTGGCGGCGCTGATCATCGTGCTGTCGGTGATGAACGGCTTCCAGAAGGAAGTGCGCGACCGCATGCTGTCGGTGATCGCCCATGTGGAGCTGATCGACGCCCGCGGTGGCGGCATGCAAGACTGGCAGCCGCTGGCGGCCAAGGCTCGCGAGAACAAGGCCGTGGTCGGCGCCGCCCCATTCGTGGCCGCCCAGGCCCTGGTGGCGCGAGGCGAGGACATGCGCGGCGCCATGGTGCGCGGCATCGACCCGGCCTTCGAGCCCACGGTCACGCCGCTGGCGGCCGAGCTCAAGGATGGTGCGCTGGCCCGCTTGCAGCCCGGCGCATGGGGCATCGTGCTGGGCTCGGAGCTGGCCCGCTCGCTCGGCGTCTACGAGGGCGACAAGATCACGCTGGCGGCCCCGAACGGGCAGGTGACGCCGGCCGGCGTCGTGCCGCGCTTCAAGACCTTCACCGTGGTCGGCACCTTCCACTCCGGCCATTACGAGTACGACAGCAACCTGACCCTGGTCCACATGGAAGACGCGGCGCGGCTGTTCCGCGTCGAGGGCGCGACCGGCGTGCAGCTCAAGCTGGCCGATGTGCATTCGGCGCGGTCCGTGGCCCGGGAGCTGATGCTCAGTCTGGGCCCCGAGGTCATCGTGCGCGACTGGACCCGCACCAATGCCAACTGGTTCGATGCGGTGCAGATAGAGAAGCGGCTGATGGGCATCATCCTGACCCTGATCGTCGCCGTGGCGGCCTTCAACCTGGTCTCGACCCTGGTGATGATGGTGACCGACAAGCAGGCCGACATCGCCATCCTGCGCACCCTGGGCGCCAGTCCGCGTTCGGTGATGGCCATCTTCATGGTGCAGGGCGCGGCCTCGGGCGTCATCGGCACGCTGGCCGGCCTGGTGCTGGGCCTGGGCGTGGCCTTCAACGTGGGCGTGCTGGTCTCGGTGATAGAGCGGCTGCTGAACATCAGCTTCCTGCCGGGCAGCATCTACCTGGTCAGCCGCATGCCCAGCGATCCGCAGGCCGGCGACATCATTCCCATCACCGTGGCTTCGCTGGTGCTGGCCTTCCTGGCCACGCTGTATCCGAGCTGGCGCGCCAGCCGCGTCCAACCGGCGGAGGCGCTGCGCTATGAGTGAACCAGACATCGTTCTGCAGGGCCTGGGCCTGCAGCGACGCTTCCACGACGGCGACCTCGACGTGACCGTGCTCAGCGGCGTGGACGTGACCGTGCGGCGCGGCCAGACGCTGGGCGTGCTTGGCGCCTCCGGCTCAGGCAAGAGCACGCTGCTGCATCTGCTGGGCGGCCTGGACAAGCCCACCGTCGGCCGCGTGGCCCTGATGGGCCAGGACTTCGCCGCCATGAACGAATCGGCCCGCGGCCGCTGGCGCAACCAGCACCTGGGCTTCGTCTACCAGTTCCACCACCTGCTGCCCGAGTTCAGCGCGCTGGACAACGTGGCCATGCCGCTGCGGGTGCGCCGCATGCCGCTGGAGCAGGCCCGTGAGACGGCGGCGGCCATGCTGGCTCGCGTGGGCCTGGCCCAGCGCACGGCGCACCGGCCGGCCCAGCTATCGGGCGGCGAGCGCCAGCGCGTGGCGATCGCACGCGCCCTGGTCACCAAGCCGGCCTGCGTGCTGGCCGACGAGCCCACCGGCAACCTGGACCGCGAGACCGCCCAGTCGGTGTTCCAGCTGATGCTGGACACGGCGGCGGAGCAGGGCACGGCCTTCGTCATGGTCACGCACGACCAGGGCCTGGCCGGGCAATGCCAGGCCCAGCTGCGGCTGGCCAGCGGACGGGCCCAGTAAGCTTTTCGAATCGAGACCCAGGCCATGAGCAGTACCCGTTTCATCCTCAAGCTGAGCTGCCCGGACCGGCCGGGCATCGTCCATGCCGTGACCGGCTTCCTGATGGGCCAGGGCGGCAACATCCTGACCTCGGCCCAGCATGGCGACGCCGATCACCGGCGCTTCTTCATGCGCATCGAGTTCGAGACCGCGCAGCCGCTGGAGCTGGCAGCCCTGCGTTCCGCCTTCGAGCCGCTGGCCTCGTCGTTGCAGATGAGCTGGGACCTGGTCTCCAGCCAGGCCAAGACCCGCGTGCTGCTGCTGGTCTCCAAGCTCGGTCATTGCCTGAACGACCTGCTGTTCCGTGTGCAGACCGGGCACCTGCCCATAGAGATCCCGGCCATCGTCTCCAACCACCGGGACTTCTACCAGCTGGCTGCCTCGCACAACATCCCGTTCCACCATTTCCCGCTGCTGGCTTCCACGCCCGAGCAGAAGGCGGCACAGGAGCGCCGCATCCGCGAGGTGGTGGAGGAGAACCGGATCGACCTGGTGGTGCTGGCCCGCTACATGCAGATCCTCTCGGGCGAGATGTGCGAGTACCTGTCGGGCCGCGCCATAAACATCCACCATTCCTTCCTGCCCAGCTTCAAGGGCGCCAAGCCTTACCACCAGGCCCACGAGCGCGGTGTGAAGCTGATCGGCGCCACGGCGCACTACGTGACCTCGGACCTGGACGAGGGGCCGATCATCGAGCAGGAGGTGGCCCGCATCGACCACAGCATGACGCCGGAACAGCTGGTGGCGATTGGCCGCGACACCGAATGCGTCACGCTGGCCCGAGCCATCCAGTGGCATGCCGAGCATAGGGTGCTGATGAACGGCGCACGCACGGTGGTGTTCCGCTGAACCAGGCGATGCCGGCATGTGGATAGACAGCCACTGCCATCTCGACGCGGCCGAGTTCGAGGCCGACCGCGAAGCGGTGATTGCGCGGGCGAGGGCGGCAGGCGTCGATCAGATCGTGGTGCCGGCCGTGGAGGTGGCCAACTTCGAGGCCGTTCGGCTGCTGGCGATCCGCCACGACTTCGTCTACGCGCTGGGCATCCATCCCATGTACGTGATGCGCTCCGCCGACGACGCGCTGGAGCGCCTGGCCGCGGCGCTGGAGCAGCACCACGCCGATCCACGGCTGGTGGCCGTGGGCGAGATCGGGCTCGACTACTTCGTGCCGGGCATCGATGCGGAGCGGCAGCAGCATTTCTACGTGGAGCAGCTCAAGCTCGCGCGCCGCTTCAAGCTGCCGGTGATCCTGCACGTGAGGCGCAGCGCCGATCAGCTGCTGGCCGGTCTGCGGCGCGTGGAAGTGCAGGGCGGGATCGCCCATGCATTCAATGGCAGCGAGCAGCAGGCGGCGGCCTTTGTCGATCTGGGCTTCAAGCTGGGCTTTGGAGGCACGCTGACCTTCGACCGCTCGCTGCAGATCCGCCGACTCGCAGCGAGCCTGCCGGACTCGGCCATGGTGCTGGAAACCGATGCGCCCGATATCCCGCCGCAATGGCTCTACAAGACGGCCGAGCAACGGGCCGCAGGCGAGTCCTCACGCAATGAGCCGGCCGAGCTGCCGCGCATTGCCTGCAGCCTGGCGGAGCTGCGCGGCTGGACGCTGGCGCAGACGGCCGAGATCAGCTCGGCCAATGTGCGCGCGGCCTTGCCGCGGATGGGCGCTCGCTCGGCTTAGCGGTTGCGCGGCGCGATGGGCGTCTCCGGCACCGGATAGCTGGCCGCGCCGAAGGTGGCGACCACGGCCTTGTGGGTGTCGAAATAGACCTGCCAGTAGTGGTCGGTATGGCAATACGGGCGCACGCACAGCAGCGGGCCCTCGGGCGTGAAGCTCAGGATCTCGATGTCCGGCGCCGGGCTGGCCTTGACGTTGGGAATCGCAGCCACGGCAGCGCGCAGCCGGGCGATGGCATCCATGGGGTCGACACTGTTGGCCACCTTGGCCAGGCAGTCGACGCGGCGATGCGGCAGCGACGAGTAGTTCTGGATGGTGTCCGAGAAGATCTTGTTGTTGCCGATGATGGTCTGCACGTTGTCGCCGGTGATCACCGTGGTGCCGAACAGGCCGATCTCGCTGACCGTGCCAGTGACGCCGCCGACCTGGACGAAGTCGCCCACCTTGAACGGCCTCAGCACCTGCATGAACACGCCGGCCGCGAAATGCGTCAGCAGGCCGCCCCAGGCCGTGCCAATCGCCAGGCCGGCACCGGCCAGCAGGGCGGCGAACGAGGTGGTCTGGATGCCGAAGATGTCGAGGATGGCCAGCACCAGCACGATGTTCAGCAGCACCGTGAGGATGGAACGCAGGTAGGTCGACAGCGTGGAATCGATGCGCCGGCCCCTCTCGAGCGCGGCGCCGACCAGGCGGACGGTCAGGCTGACTATCCAGCGGCCGACAATCCAGGCGGCGATGGCGCTCAGCACCTTGAGCCCGAAGGCGGCGCCCTGGGTGCTGAGGAACTGCCAGATCGCTTCGGTATTCATCATTTCGATTGCTCCTGATTCGTGAGTCAGACCAAGTCCCGCCCCATCATCGCCGAGGAATCGCCGCCCGAACCAGCCCGGCGCTGGCAAGGCCTGGCCCCACAGTTCGGGCCGGATGCCCGCTGGCTGCTGCTTGGCAGCTTCCCGGGTGTCGCCTCGCTGAAGGCCCAGCAGTACTACGGCCATCCGCGCAACCAGTTCTGGCGCCTGTTGGGCGCAGTGCTGGGATGTGAGCTCGTTGGCTTGGCCTATGAGGACAGGCTGGCCTTGCTGCGGCAGCATCGGGTCGCGCTGTGGGACGTGATCACCGAGACCGAGCGCGAGGGCAGCTTGGACAGCAGCATCCGTGATCCGCTTTCCAGCGACCTTGCAAGCCTGCTGTCCGCTTTGCCGCAGCTGGAGACGATTGCCTTCAACGGCGGAACGGCCGCGCGGTTGGGGCTGAAGCAACTGGAGCGGCTTGGCCAGTCTCGATGGCGGGTGCTGTGCCTGCCTTCGTCCAGTCCGGCCTACACCTTGCCCTACGATGCCAAGCTGGAAGCCTGGCTTTCGCTGGCACAAGACAAGCAATGAGCAGCAGCAAGAAAAAGACCGACAAGCAGGACTGGGCGCCGGCCACGCTCAGCGAATTCGACGGCGTGCGCTTTCTGCACCTGGATTCGATCTGGGTGCAGGGCGCGATGCGGATACGCAAGCCCCAGCAGCTGGAGCTTGAGTACATCCAGCGCATGATGGCCTGGATGCTCTGGCGCGACGACGCAGAGCTGCGCGAAGGTCATGCGGTCCAGTTGGGACTGGGTGCGGCGGCCCTGACCCGCTTCAGTCACAAAGTGCTGAGGATGAAGACCACGGCTGTGGAGCTGAACCCCAGCGTGATCACGGCCTGCCGGGCCTGGTTCCATCTGCCCGACGACGACAGGCGCCTGACCGTGCTGAACGAGGATGCCGGCGCCTGGGTAGCCCGCGAGGCCAATCTGCAGACGGTGCAGGTGCTGAACGTCGATCTTTATGACCATGAGGCCGCCGGGCCGGTACTGGACGACGAGGCCTTCTATTCGAATTGCCATGCCGTGCTGGCAGAGGGCGGCCTGATGACCGTCAACCTGTTTGGCCGCAGCGCCAGTTTTGCACGCAGCGCAGGGCGGATTGCGCGCGCGTTCGGCAGCGACCAGGTCTGGAGTCTGGCGCCGACCAAGGAGGGTAATACCGTGGTGGTGGCCGCGCGCGGGGTGAGGGTTCCCGAGCGGGACGAACTGGAGCGCCGCGCGGCTAACATCGAGTCGCAGTACGGCCTGCCGGCGCGCAAATGGTTGCGCCTGGTGCGGCCCCTGCCGATCAGCATCATCAACCAGCAGCCTGACTGAAAGCCGATGAGCACCATGACCAAGCCAGCCGTCGCGGCACCGGAGATGAGGCCAGAGGGGCGACTTGAGTGGCGGCAGATGCTGCGCTGGCTGGTCGAGGACGAGGTCATCGACGCCGAGCAGGCGCAGAAGACCGAGCAGCGCTTTGCGGCGGGCGACAGCTCCATGCATCCGCTGGTCCGGCTCGGCCATGCAAACCTGGTTCGCAAGGCCAACGGCAAGCCGCTCGAGGTCGATGCGCTGACCGAATGGTTGGCGCAGCGCGCCAGGCTGCCCTACCTGCGCGTTGACCCGCTCAAGGTCGACGTGGGTCGGGTGTCCGATGTGATGTCGGTCGGCTATGCCGAGGCCAAGCGCTGCCTGCCAATCCAAGTGGGGCTGATGGACGTGACCATTGCCACCTCCGAGCCCTTCGACATCAGCTGGGTGCCGCAGATCGAATCCCACGTGCGCAAGACCATCAAGCTGGTGGTGGCCAGCCCACTGGAGATCGCGCGTTACACGACCGAGTTCTTCACCCTGGCCCGCTCGGTACGGGCTGCGGCCAAGGCCGGCGAGGTCAACCAGGTCGCCAGCTTTGAACAGCTGGTCGAGCTGGGCAAGACCAACAAGCAGCTCGATGCCAACGACCAGGGCGTGATTCAGGTTGTCGACTGGCTCTGGCAATACGCCTTCGATCAGCGTGCCAGCGACATTCATTTGGAGCCTCGGCGCGAGATGGGCGTGATCCGTTTCCGTATCGACGGAGTGCTGCACACGGTCTACCAATTGCCGCCCTCGGTCATGAGCGCGATGACTTCGCGTATCAAGCTGCTGGGGCGGATGGATGTGGTCGAGCGCCGTCGTCCGCTGGATGGACGTATCAAGACGCGGAACCCGGCCGGCGATGAAGTCGAAATGCGCCTGTCGACCTTGCCTACTGCCTTCGGCGAGAAGATGGTGATGCGGATCTTCGACCCGGACACGGCGGTCAAGGATCTGAGCATGCTCGGCTTCTCCGGCCATGACGCGGAACGATGGGAGAAGCTGGTCACGCAGCCGCACGGCATCATCCTCGTGACCGGACCGACCGGTAGCGGCAAGACGACAACGCTCTATTCGACGCTCAAGCGACTGGCGACAGACGAGGTCAATGTCTCGACGATTGAAGACCCGATCGAAATGGTCGAGCCGGCCTTCAATCAGACGCAAGCCCAACCAGCCATCGACTTCGGCTTTGCCGAGGGCCTGCGCGCTCTTATGCGCCAGGATCCCGACATCATCATGATCGGCGAGATCCGCGACCTGGCGACGGCCGAGATGGCTATCCAGGCTGCGCTCACTGGGCACTTGGTGTTCTCGACGCTGCACACCAATGATGCTGCGTCCGCCATCACCCGGCTCACTGACCTAGGAGTGCCGCCATACCTGCTTACTGCAACCATCATTGGCGTACTGGCTCAGCGGCTGGTCCGTACTTTGTGCCCCAACTGCAAGCAGCCCGATCCGGCGATCACCCGTGACACGTTGAATGAAATGCTGAAGCACTGGCGGATGAACGGAGGCGTCAAGCCGTACAAGCCAGTGGGATGCCTTGATTGCCGCAATACCGGATACCGCGGTCGTGCGGGTTTGTATGAGCTGCTGACGGTCAGTGAGGCTGTCAAAGCCACTATGCATCCAACGCCCGACATCAGTGCGCTGCGCCGCAAGGCAATGCAGGAAGGGCTTCGCCCGCTAAGGCTGGCTGGTGCCATGAAGGTTGCCGAAGGCGTGACCACGGTCGAGGAAGTCCTTCGTAGCACGCCGCAGTGGGAGACCTGAGCCGACTATTGCATTTGCTTCGGCAAAGTCTTGCGGACTTCGAAATTTCCATGCTATAGTGGCGGACTTCGCTGATCACGGCGCTGCTTCGAAAGGGGCGGGGCGCAGTGGTTGGGGAGATGGGAAGTGAGCAAGCGCGATGACAAAAATATTTTGCAAAGCGCTTGACGGATTCAAAAGAATTCAGTCATAATCTCGCTTCTTCGCTGATCACGAAATTGATTAAGCGAAGCGACTGAGGAGTCAGT